>JBAXLB010000001.1:0-210024 GCA_037135035.1 Candidatus Adlerbacteria bacterium
CCTGCTGGGGTAGTGCAAGAGCCTGTGCGAGCGCCTACACAACTCCAACCAGCAAAAACATCTCCACAGCAGGCGGCTGTACATGCCCCTGACTTAAAAGAAACTCTGGGTAAAATAGTGGGGCAGGGGCAGGCGGCCCACTTGCCGGAAAAGGTACTGCAGGAAATGCTCAAGGTCGACGAGACCCTTGATGAAAACACCTAACAATTTTTTTGTACGTTTTATTTTTTGTGTCGCACTGACATGTGCGCCCGCAAGTGCATTGGCCGCAGTTCAAATAACAGAAATTATGTACGATGTGTCGGGGACCGACACGGGCCGCGAGTGGGTTGAAATAACAAATACAGGCAGTAGTGCAGTCGACGTCAGCGGGTATAAATTTTTTGAAGCAAACACTAATCACGGCATCACGGTGCTTTCAGGGAGTGCGGTGTTGGCACCTGGCGGCGTGGCAGTTATTGTCGACGACGCGACAAAATTTGCTGCAGATTGGCCCGCGTTTTCAGGCGTGTTACTCAAAAGCTCGTTTTCTTTGTCTAACACCGGCGAGAGTCTCGCACTTAAAGACTCTGCCTTGGTGGTACAGCATTCTGTTACCTACGACGGTAGCATGGGTGCTGCCGGTGACGGTAATTCGCTTCACTTAAGCGGCACGACGTTTACACCAGGGGTAGCCGACCCAGGAGTATATTCGGGTGGTGCTAGCAGTCCTGACCCTATTCCTGCAGACACTGGCGGGAGCAGTTCTTCGACTTCAACATCAAATACGACCACACAACAGGCGAGTGCAATTTCAAACATCGGACCCGAACCGCTGGTTGCACGGATAAAGTCGCAAAGTGTGGTGATGGTTGGCGGCGGTTCGTTTTTTACAGGCTCTGCGTTTGACCTAAAAGGCACAGCGGTAGCAAATGCCCGTTACATTTGGAATTTTGGAGACGGTGCAACAGATGGAGGACAAACAGTCTTCCACACCTATGTGTACCCAGGCAAATATGCAGTAATACTGACAGTTGCTTCAGGCGACCAAGCGGGTCTGAACAGAATAACTATCGAAGCTGCTCCTGCGCAGGTCGGGCTACTTGCCGAACCAGACGGGTCATTGATGGTGCTCAACCGTTCGTCGCAAGAATTAAACATAGGTCTTTGGAGTGTTTCGTCGGGAACGAGTACGTTTGTTATCCCACAGGACACTCTTATCTTAAGCGGCCAAAGTGTGCGTTTTGCTACATCAGTGATGCACATGTATGCGAATGCAGATGCAACATTGCGGTACACAAATGGCGCAGCGGTTGGAACGGCTGTCCCACATGAAGAAACTATTGTCCTCGCACAACCTATTCCCGTTGCGGTAGTAAGCCAAGCTCCTGCTGCGCGGGCACTTGTTAAAAATATTCCTACAGTAAAATCGACAGTAGCTGCTGTTCTGCCGGTAGCTTCAACAAGTCTAGCCGGGGCTGGCGCAAGCGGCGTTTCATTACCTCTATGGACGTATGTACTAGGTTTGGGAGGTCTACTGCTTATTGGTGTTGCGGGTGCGTCGTATATGCGATTTCCAGGTGCAACCAAAACCGCGGCAGACGAGTTTGAGATAGAATAGGGGTACCCCAACCCTTTTTCTATGCGTAAAATCCTTATATTTTCCCTGGCCTATTACCCCCATGTAGGAGGTGCTGAAGTTGCCGTAAAAGAACTCACAGACAGAATGCTAGACATCGAGTTCCATATGGTGACGATGCGTTTTTCTGCTGCCGACTCACGAGAAGAAAAAATAGGAAATGTACTCGTACATCGTGTTGGAAATGGCGCTTCATACATTTCTAAAATTTTGTTTATACCACGCGCAGCATTTCTGGCGCTCAAGCTTGATGTGCAAAATTTTGACGGTATGTGGGCAATGATGTCATATATGACTTTTCCAATTGCACTTGTGCGGATTTTTTGCAGAGTCAACGTACCCTATGTGCTCACACTGCAAGAAGGTGACCCGTTCGAAACAGTATTTAATCGCTGGTATATAAAACTTTTTTCTCCCTTATTGTCGTATGGTTTTAAACACGCTTCTGTGGTAACTGCTATCTCAAACTTTCTCGCTTTGTGGGCACAGAATGCAGGGTTTGTCGGCTCTATTCATGTAATTCCAAACGGTGTCGATATACAAAAATTTTCTGGAGAATTAAAACCGCACGAAGGGACTGTATTGATTACCGCATCACGTCTGGTACACAAAAACGCAATTGACGATGTACTGCGTGCGCTGCCATTGTTGCCACAAAATGTAGTGTTCAAAATTTTAGGTACTGGTCCCGAAGAGGCAACGCTCAAAACTCTTGCAAAGAAAGAAGGGGTTGAAAGCAGAGTCGAGTTTTTGGGTCATGTTGACCATGCACAATTGCCAGGGATGTTGCATGCAGCAGATATATTTATCCGACCTAGCCGGTCAGAAGGTATGGGCAATGCATTTATTGAAGCGATGGCCGCAGGGCTCCCCATTATTGCAACTGCCGTCGGTGGCATCCCTGACTTTTTACAAGACGGAGAGACTGGGTTTGTGATAGACGTAGACAGCCCGCAGAATATCGCCGCTGTGGTGAAGAGTGCATTGCAAAACCCCGAAGAGACAAAGCGTATTGCCCATGCTGGACAGGAGCTTTCAAAGTCCTATGAATGGGGTATCCTGGCAGAGCGTATGCGAAAAGAAGTATTTGAACCCCTATGGCAAAAAAAATAATTTGCGTTGCCACGCCGCTGTATGCTCCCCAAATTGGCGGCCCCGCAACCCATGTTGCTCTACTTGAAGAAGGGCTCCCAAAGAGTGGTTTTTTGCTGCGAGTTGTAAAATTTTCTGCAGTACAACAGTTGCCAAAAATAGTGCACCACAGTGTGTATTTTTTTGCAGTCTTCAAGGCAGCGTGGGGAGCGGAGTTTGTATATGCACTCGACCCGGTAAGTGTCGGCCTACCTGCGTTGTGTGCGGCAAAACTGTTAGGAAAAAAGTTTGTACTGCGTGTTGGCGGCGACTATGCGTGGGAACAGGGAACCCAGCGGTTTGGCGTCACTGAAACATTGGACGAGTTTGTAATAAAAAAACAACCTTCTTTTTCTGTGCGATGTTTGCAACGTGTACAGTCGTTTGTTGCACGCCGTGCGGCTGTAGTTATTGCGCCAAGTAAGTATCTCGGCGGAATTATACAAACGTGGGGAGTGCTACCTCAAAAAATACAGGTAATCTACAGCCAGCCCGACGTGTCTACTGCGTATATTTCAAGAAGTGACGCACGGAAAAAATTAGGATTGAAGGAAGACGAAGAGTTGGTGCTTTCTGCTGGGAGGCTCGTGCCGTGGAAAGGGTACGAAGGTCTTGTGGATGCTGTTGCTCGCGTACAGACCCAGAGACGAGTACGGTTGGTTATTGTGGGTAGTGGTCCACATAGTGAGGCATTACAGACGCATATTGAAAAAACTCACGCACACAGTTTTGCAACCCTGCGTGGACAATTGCCCCATGCCGACCTATACACCTGGCTTGTTGCAGCCGACCTGTTTGTTTTGAACACCATGTATGAAGGTTTGTCGCACGTATTGCTCGAAGCGTTTGCTGCACGTACGCCCGTTATTACAACTCCAGTTGGTGGAAATACAGAACTAGTTGAAGATGGAAAAACGGGGCTCCTAGTGTTGCCGAACGATGTACAAGCACTTTCTGCTGCGATTATCCACCTGCTCACCGACAGAGCTTTTGCTGCGGAACTAGCAGAAGCTGCTCACGGGTCACTTTTGCGTTTTAATTCAGACATTGCGCTGCAAAGCTTGCGTTCGCTTTTTGAAACTATATGAAACTATTAATGATTACTGGTGACAAAAGTTTCGGGCCGGGCAACCCGCGTTTTGAATTACAAAAATCTGCCGTAGGAGAACTCACCGTAGTGTATTGGGGTCCTGGGGGGCTCATCCCACGCATACCTTGGAAGCGTTTCGATGTTATCACAGCCCAAGACCCATTTTGGCGTGGTCACTTGGCATGGCATCTGTCGTGGTTTCTTGCTCCTCGGCTTAATATCCAGGTTCACACTGACCTCTCTGCGTATCCTCTGTGGAAACGAATGTTTGCACGTCTGCAGTTGTGGCGTGCGGACACGGTACGTGTTGTGTCGGAAAAAATAAAACAGCAGGTGCATGACATGGTACCGAATGCGGTAGTGTCTGTGTTGCCGGTGTTTATCGATATTTCCAAATTCCAATCTGTTGTTCGCACACCACACACGGGTAAACATATTCTCTGGATCGGCCGTTTTGAAGAAGAAAAAAATCCTCTTGAAGCCATTGCTGTTTTTAGAGAAGTACTAAAAGGCGAGCCTTCCGCGAAACTTGTCATGTTGGGGCGGGGGAGTCTCCAAAAAATACTGGTAGAACATGCGGCGGGTTTGCCAGTCGATTTTCCCGGATGGCATGACCCGGTAACATATCTTGAGACAGCAGACGTTGTGCTGTGTACGTCGTGGCACGAAAGCTTTGGGGCAAGTATTATTGAGGCTCTTGCGGCTGGTGTGCCTGTCGTTGCGCCGGACGTCGGTGCAGCACGTGAGGCAGGCGCTATAGTTGTGCAACGTAACGAGCTCAGTACTGCAATAGGTACAGCCCTGAAGTATGGCACTGCTGGGCGTCTGTTGATGCATATGCCGACAGCAGAAGAATGGACAAACCGATGGCTACAAACACTATAAAAAAAGACACCCGACCAATCCTTGTAACCGGCGCAGCTGGGTTTATTGGTATGCATGTGTGTAAAACTCTCCTTGCCCGCGGCGAGCGGGTAGTTGGTTTTGATGCGATGACTTCGTATAACGACCCAAAGCTTAAAGAAAAAAGGTTAGGCCTACTGACAACAGACAAAAAATTTTCTTTTGTAAAAGGATCTCTCGCACAGGCTCCCGCATTTAAAAAACTTGTAGATAAAGAAAAACCTCGCGCCATTATCCACCTGGCGGCACAGGCAGGTGTGCGTTATAGCCACGAAAACCCACAGTCGTACATCACCGCTAACGTACTGGGCAGTTTAAATGTGTTTGAGGCGGCGCGTGTAGACAAGACTCCGGTTGTGTACGCGTCGTCAAGCTCTATTTACGGCGAGCGCGAAGGCACATTTAAAGAAAGTGACCCAACGGACACCCCTATGTCGTTATATGCTGCGACAAAAAAAGATGTTGAAGTAATTGCTGCAACATACAACCGGCTATACGGCATTCCTATGACAGGACTGCGTTTTTTTACCGTATACGGACCGTGGATGCGCACCGACTTAGCAATGTTTAAATTTGCCCGTTTGCTACTGTTGGGTAAAACTATCCCGCTGTATGCCGAAGGAAAGGGCAAGCGAAGTTATACGCATATTTCTCTGGTTGTAGACGGCATTCTTCGTGCACTCGACCGCATACAGAGCGGACATACTATATATAACCTCGGTGACGAGAGGACGTTTGAAACAAAGAAGATGCTCGGGCTGCTCTCAAAAGAGCTTAACGTGGTTGCTAAAACACAATTACTCCCACACCAACAAGGCGACGTCATGATGACGCGCGCGTCGGGTGCCAAAGCAAAGCGCGAGTTGGGAGTTTCGGCACAAGTTCCGCTTGAAAAAGGTCTGTCAGAATTTGCGAGCTGGTTTTTGCAACATAAAGATTTTTTGCTCGGCCTTAAAGACATGCACAGTTAACATGAAGCTCCTTATCACAACGCAAATTATTGATGCAAACGACCCGCGTCTCGGGTTTTTTGTTCGGTGGGTAGAGGAATTTAAAAAACATTGCCAGGTGGAAGTGATTGCTCTTAAGGACCTCGGACAGGGAGGTAAACTCGCGCGCGCGTGGAAGTTGCTCGGCCTTGTACGGCGGTCAGAATACGAAACAGTTTTTGTACATATGAACCCCGAGTACTTAGTTGTAGCCGGGTGGTATTGGCGTTTGCGGGGTAAAAAAATTGCCCTCTGGTATACACATAAAAACGTCGACCTTAAGCTGCGTATCGCTGAAAAATTTGCTCATATTATTTTTACTGCATCAAAAGAGAGTTTTCGCATAAAAAGTAATAAGGTGCACGTGGTGGGGCACGGCATAGATACTGACTTTTTTACTCCGGACCCTGTGGTTGCCCGTGGAGGCTGGGCGCTCTCGGTGGGTAGACTTACCAAAAGCAAACGTCACGACTTGGCTATTCGCATTGCGCACGAAGCGGGTAAGGAGCTCCGCATAGCAGGGGAAGGACCCGAACAATCTCATTTGGAGGCACTCGCAAGCCAATTGGGTGCCCGAGTTGTTTTTTTAGGAGGACTCAACCAAACACAATTGCGGGATGAATATCGCAGAGCTGCATATTTTATACACACGAGCGAAACAGGGAGTTTGGACAAGGTTGTACTCGAGGCACTTGCGTGCGGGCTGCCGGTCAAGACGAACGACTCAGCACTTAAACATCTCGAAACTGCCGGTCCCGACTACGTACGTGAACACCATTCCCTCGAAAAACTTATTCCAAAAATTATCGCAGTACTATCATGAGTTATCAACCGCAAGTACAAAAAAGCCACTACGAAGGGTCTGCATACCGCTCGAGCGAGCGTTGGAATTCGTATTGGCATCAGCTCGAATTGGTACGTAGTGCGAAGCCCGCGTCCGTGCTTGAAGTTGGAGTGGGGGAAGGTGTGGTTGCTCGGCATTTACAGTCTGGTGGTATCACAGTGACAACTGTAGATATTGCAGAAGATTTGCACCCCGACGTTGTTGGTTCTGTCACCGCGTTGCCGTTTGCTGATGCATCATTTGACCTTGTGCTTGCGGCAGAAATTTTGGAGCATATAGAATTTAGTGACGTATCAAAAGCATTGAGCGAAATTGCACGGGTGGCAGGTACTCATGCAATGATCTCGGTACCACGCCCAGGGTGGATATTTTCCATCATATATAAACTCCCGTTGTTTCCACGGATAGAATTGTTGTTCCAAATCCCATTTTTTTGGAAAACACACATCTTTAACGGTGAGCATTATTGGGAATTGGGGAAAAAAGGATATCCAGTCAGTCGCTTTATCCACGCGGCAGAAGAGGCTGGGCTTGAACTTGTGTCGTATAAAAAATATGCAGACGACCCGGGGCACCGCTTCTTTTTATTTAAGAAAAAAACTGTATGAACATTGCGTACGTTGCAAACATACGGTTCCCGACGGAGAAAGCGCATGGCGTACAAATTGCCAAGGCTTGCGAAGCGCTTGTTAAAAATGGGAAAGAGGTAACTCTTATTGTCCCGTCGCGCCGTACAGACATTACAGAACCTGCGCCCCGGTACTATGGAATTACAACACCGTTTGCTATTAAAAAACTTTTCACTATCGACCTAGTTTCTGCAGGGAAAATAGGGTTTTGGATCCAGTCGCTCACGTTTGCTTCTTCGGTCCTCCGCTACCTGCGCTCGTGTCGTGCTGATGCGGTATATGGCCGTGACGAACTCGTGCTTTCTATTTTGTATATGGGAGGCGTGCGAAATATCTTTTGGGAATCACACGATGGTGCGTGGAATATAGCGTCGCGCTATATTGCAAAACATGCCAAGGGTGTGGTGTGTGTGTCGCAAGGGTTGAAAGATTTTTATAAGGAAAAAGGTGTCCCCATAGAAAAAATTCTAGCCGTACCAAACGGCATTGCCCTCGCCGATTTCGCGCATCCAGAAAGCAAAGAAATTGCTCGCGTGCGACTTGGTATCCCCGTAGATAAAAAAATAGCGTTATATGTCGGGAGGCTTGATGGTTGGAAGGGAACCGACACTCTTTTTGACGCTTCACATGTGCTGCCTTCCGACTGGAAGGTTGCTGTTGTCGGTGGGGAAGAAAAACAAATAGCCCAATTACAAAAAAAATACCCGTACGTCCTTTTCCTCGGGTACCGTCCCTACAGCGAATTGCCGCGCAACCAGGCCGCAGCCGATGTGCTTGTGGTGCCCAACACGGCCAAAGTTGACGTGTCTGTGCACTTTACTTCACCACTTAAGCTTATTGCACACATGGCATCGCACCGGCCTATTGTTGCCTCTGACCTCCCAAGTATTCGCGAATTAGTCGACGAGAGCTCTGCAGTGCTTGTTGTCCCGGACAATTCGCAGGCGCTTGCAGAAGGTATACAGCGTGCCCTACAAAACCCTACTGTTGCCGAACACGCATTTGCCCGCGTCTCTACATTAGACTGGCAGGTGCGCGCGCAGGCTATCCTTCGGTTTATAGAAAACCGGGTTGGCGCACACGCTACCGCGGGTAGATAGTACGGAAGGGGTTGCGCTTGTAACGCTTCAGCGTATGCATATCTTTGAATGCAATTGCCTCGTTACAAAAATGGTTGAGTATAGGAATGTGTTGGTACACTGTGTCGGGTATATTCCGCAGAATTGGTTTTGCATAGCGCAGCACAGAATATAGTGCCGCGTACGCAAGCTCTTTTTTTGAAACGCGGGTCCGTAACCATGCACGATATTTTGCGGCACTTCCGTAGTACTGCCCTGGGTTTTTTACACCATTTGCGGTAGGCGTTTTACGATACGCCCCAAGTATCGTGTTTATGTGATAGAGTTTTGCACCCGCAGCAAAAAAATAACACCAGAGCCCATAGTCGGCAGCCCACCCGAGGCCATTGTCCCATTTTGCCCCTGTACGCTCCCATAGTGAACGGCGCCATATGGTCGACTCGGTTTGTAAGTTCCAGGGCACATCGACCAAATGTTCATGCAAGTCTTTGCGGATGGGGGAGATAGAAATAATAGAGCCATCTTGGTTAGCAACACATCCAACAGAAGTGACCCATTCAACATCCTGGTATTCCGCAAATACGCGCCCAATAGTGTGGAGGCTGCCCGGCAACATAAAACCTTTTTCAGACATTTGCATCATCACGTCTCCTGTGGAATGTGCAAACCCATATTCGAGCGCGGCTTGGGCTGATGTTGTTTTTGTATCAATGTGTTCGCAATATCCAAGCCGGTCTTTGTAGGTTTGGATTATCTCCCAACTTTTGTCGGTAGAGCCGTCATCGATGATAACCAAGTCGAGGTTTGGATAATTTTGTTCAAGGATCGAACGGATCATCTGTTCGACATACTGTTCGCGGTTGTGACACATCGCCACCACGCTGATTTTTGGAAATTGTCCCATATTATTTGTTGCGTAAATATAGCACTTTGTCGAACAAAAGCTTGGCCACGACAGTGTGCCCGTAAGCGGTTAAGTGAGGGTCGCCTGGCCAATGGACCGGGGCTGTTTTTTGTGCGGACAGGAGAGGTTTGTATAGGTTTAGTATGGGGACTCCAAGTGAGGTTGCAATGGCAGTGATACGAATGTTCGGTTGTTCCAAATCAAGGTGTTCGCCAGCAGGTGTTTCTCCGCTCTCCATTTGTAGTAGTGCGGGGAACTGTACTACCAGCATACGTGCGTTATTTTTTTGCGTATCGGCTTGTAGTCTGGCGAGTATACTTCCGGTCCGCGCCCAGGCTGCTTCCCACTCTGGGGTATATGGGGTAGTAAATTCACCGAGAATAGGTTCGCTCGTACCTGCGGCCCCTGCAAGTGCGCGGCCAGCCAGAGCATTTTGCATTTCGAAAAAAAGATGCCTCACAAACATCAAGTGGTCTTTAATAAAATAGAAACTGCCTGGGAAGAGAGTCTTTTTTTGGTGCAGACGTTGTGCGACGTTTGTTTTGTAACTTTCGTCCAACACAAGATGTCCGTCTTTTTCGCTAAACGTTGGAGTGAACTGGTCGCTACGGAAATAATTATTTAGTACGTTGCCTCCGTTGAACGCCAGCACTACTAGGTCAGGGTGGTAGTGCTGGCCGTAACATTCATAGGCGAGTACTTCCTGTGCTGTGCCAAAACTTGAAACTCCCATGTTTATAACTTCTAGCGAAAGATTGTTGGTATCTGCTAGTTTTTGTAGTTGTCGCGCAAATGTTTCTTCTTCAGGAACTTGTGTGGCCTCGGTCATAGAGTCTCCAAGAAACAGTACGCGGTACACCCCTTTGGGTTTTTGGAGAGTATGTTCAATGTCACGGAAGCCAGCACTATTTATCTGTATAGGCACAAGACCTCCGGGCCCTCGTATTACGCCGCGGCTTCCTGGAATTGACTTGTATCCGGTACAGGAGTCGAGAGTGATAAGAGAGTCCGGGTCCACTTGGAAGACTCGTGCGCCTATTTCTCCAAAGACCAATACCAAGAGACATATAGCGACCCCGCACAGCCCTGCTCGCAATAGTTCGCTCTTCACGTTGGAGCTATTATGCCCTTTTTTCTACATTGCAAAAAGGCTCGACAGCGGCCACAATGGGCGAATGGAATTGAAGGTTCTCTATCTTTTTACAGGCTACCGGGGCCCCCATTTGGCAAAAGTGAAGGCGGGGGAAGAACAAGGGAACGGCTTTTGGGGAATGCTTCGTCTACACACGTTTGGGATAACCGCGAAGCATCTCGACCTCGAAGATTTTATGCCTTTGTCGGCCGCAACCTTTTTGCGCAAACACATAAACGTGTACTGGATACATCTGCCACTGTACCCCTTCTTTTTTGCATACGATTTTGTTTTTACTTCAACAGGGTATGGGACACAACTACTGCACACATTGCTGCACCTGCACCGGCCGCGGTGGGTAATGCACGACTTTAGTATTATGGGTTTGCTGGGACACGAGAAAACCTTTCGTCAAAAACTATTTGCGTGGATGGTTTCGCGCTGTGCAGGAATAGTGACACTTAGTAGAGACGAAGCCGAACAGTTGCAACGTCGCTTTCCGCATCTCAAAGAACATATCGCCTTTATTCCCTATGGCGTTGATCTAGAGTATTTCAAACCGGGCATAGCCCTGGGCGAGGGAGCTATTTTTGCACCTGGCCGCGACCCTGACCGCGACCTACGAGCACTTTTTGCTGCAGCAGAAGGATTGGGCAAAGATGTTCTTACTACAACGCATCTCTCTCGACTCGAAAAACTTCGACCGCTTCCTGACTATGTTGTACACAAGACACTCTCAGTCCCTGAATTAAAGCAGGCGTACGCAGATGCCTCCATAGTCGTTATTCCGCTGGACACTTCGACCGGCCTTAACAATGCTATGGGAGTATCAGCACTTTACGAAGCGCTTGCAATGGGAAAGGCGATTGTTGCGTCAAAAACACCTGCGATGGAGTCGTATCTTACAGACGGTGTAAACGGGTTGCTTGTACCTGAAGGTGACGTAGAGGCACTGCACGAAGCACTCTCCCGAATTCTCCGTGACAGAGAACTGCGCGAACGCTTAAGTACACAGGCGCGCCTCTTTGCAGAACAACATCTTGACGCCGACACGTGTACCGGACATTTGGCAGATTTTTTTAGGAAGATTATTTCAACACCCACAGCATGAAAAAATTAAACGACTGGCAGGCAAAACAATTTCTTGCAAAATATCGTACCGACGATACATACAGAGCACTCGACATTGGGGCGGGGGCGCGGAGTATGTGGAAAGGGTATTTCCCCAATATAACAACTCTTGATATAGCGGAAGAGAAGAAACCGGATATTGTTGGTGACGTACACGACCTACCCATTGCAGACGGGCTCTACGATATAGTTATGTGTTCGGAAACGTTTGAACATTTTCATAACCCGTTTCGTGCAGCTACAGAGATTGCACGTATTCTCAAACCTGGCGGCTTACTTTTTATCACCACACGGTTCAACTTTCCTGTGCACGACGCGCCGCATGACTACTGGCGTTATACGCCGTACGGCTTACGCACGGTGTTAAAAGACTTTGAAATTCTTGAAGAAGGAGTCGAGGGAGATGCGTTTAGTACTATTGCGATACTCCTGCAACGTATTATGTTCCAAACCAAATTACGCGGAGGGAAGGTAACGAAGGGGCTGGTATACATACTTGCGCTTATATTAAACAAACTAGACCCGCTCATTATCGAGAGATACGGCGATATTAAACGCAGCGAAGTGGTGCCGGTGTTGCTTGCTGCGGGAGTATTTGTTGCGGCACGTAAAAAGTTTTAGAGAGAAAATGAAGGCATTGTTTTAATAACCCAGACACCACCTTCCTTCTCGAGGTAGTCCCGTGATCTGTAGAAAAATATATACGGGTAGAGTTTTTTTAGAAGGGGCTGTAATACAGGTATGTTGAAATAGGGCCAGAAAAAGAGGCGGGGAACCCAAGCTAGTAAAGGGCGTTTTGGACGGGCTGCCTTTTTCTGCGCCAAGAGGCGGTTGTGGTTTGCCCGGCTGTCCTGGCCCGCGCGTTTGCGAAAGGCGCTTATAGGGGCGTTTATGCTCCACAGGCGTGCGTACTTTGCCATGTGTATCCACAACCAGTAGTCGCCAGCGCTCTTAAAATACGAAGGAAAACTGCCTACTTTTTCCCACACCTCGGCGCGCCAAAAATTACTGTCCTGTTCAACATGGTAGGCTTCTGCGCCATATACGCCTAAACGTAACCAGTCTTGGTGGTACACACTGCATGTATTGTTTCCTATAAGCTCTCCGTGTTCTCCAATGGTGGAAGTAATTCCTTTGAGCCACGCAATTTCTGGATGTTGTGAGAACGCCTCATACATCGTTTGGAATGCGCCTGGGCGGTAGATATCGTCGCCAGCAATCCAGGCATATACATCGCCCGTTGCGTTCGCAAACCCTTGGTTGATAGCGACGTACATTCCCTCGGGCTTTCCCGCCTCAATTATCTGCATTGAAATGCTTTTACAATGAATCGCATATTCGCCCGAGTCGAGTTTACGTTTGTACTCTTTTGCAACTTCACACGTATTGTCAGGAGAATCATTGAGTACCAGAATATATTCAATAGAAAAGTTTCCCGCTTGTGAGAATACGCTTTCAATAGTTTGAGGTAGCCATTTTGCGATATCGTATGCGGGTGTAATGATAGAGAATTTCATATGGTACGACCTTGCATTGTATATTAGCGTACAAAAAATGTTTTCATATTTTTCTGAACCACGCTACCATTTTGAATTTCTAAATAGGGCCGTGGAGTGAAAGGGAATATGAAGGGGTACAATTTCTCAAGTATTTTTTTGATACTTTGGGGGCTGTGAAAATATGGCCAGAAAAAGAGACGCGGTATCCATGCGCCAATAGGGCGCTTACCACGAGCTTCCCAGCGTTGTTCTAAACTTTGTGTGAAGCCGAGCCGACTTTGTTGCCCCTCGCGCTTGCGAAAGCAACTAATAGGGACGTTCATACTTATAAGGTGTTCAAACCGCGCCATCCGTATCCAGAGCCAGTAGTCGCCGGCCTTTTGGAACTGTATAGGAACGGGGCCGACCTTATTCCAGAGTTCCATCCGCCAGAATGTGCTGTCCTGTTCAACGTGGTAGGCCTCCATGCCGTAGACGCCCATACGGAGCCAGTCGCGGCGGTAGTGCTGGCAGTACCCGGGTTTGATCCTCTCGCCATGTTCTCCAATGGTTGAAGTCAAACCTTTAAGCCACGCAATGTCGGGTCGCGCTGTGAATACACGTGCCATCGCCGCGAAGGCTCCCGGCTCATATAGATCATCCCCTCCTATCCAATTACACACATCGCCAGTCGCGTGCTCAACCCCTTGGTTGATTGCAACATGGGTACCTTCGGGCTTGCCGAATTCTAGAACCTTCATCGAAACACTGTTGCAATAAATTTTGTATGAGCCGTCTTCAATTTTTTGTTTGTATTCTTTAGCAATTGCAAGTGTATTGTCAGGAGAGTCATTCACGACAATTATGTATTCAATAGAAAAATCACCTTGTTGTGACAGAATACTTTCGATCGTCTGGGGTAACCATTTCGCAATAGTATATGCAGGTGTAATGATAGAAAATTTCATACAATGTATTTTTCATATCCGATGTAGTCCGGGTTCTCGTCGTTTGCATTCCATAGATATAAGGGTAGCTTAAACGACCAGGTATTTTTGAACTTTACGCTCACTTGATATACAAAATCACGTCCCGTGCCCCGGCCCGACGGCAAGCCCAAAGTGCGTTTGTTACGTGTACGGAAATATACACCAGCATCGATGACCTTTCTGTCGAACAGCATGCAGTTATCAGCGCCAAGTATTGGTTTGATGCCGCGGTAAAAAAGCTTACGAGTGTAAGGAAACCACTTGATAGGAAAGGGGATGTACTTATGGAATGGCTCAACCATGAGTGGCCCTTTCTGATTTTTTATAAATTCGAGTATTTCCTCTGGTCGTATAACGACCATGCCTTCGTCATGTTCGCTAAATATACTCTCGACATCAAGTTTTTTATCTAACAATTCTGGCCGCAACCGCTGGTACTGTACTAAAACCATTGTGGCAGTGTACTTCTTCGCCAGCACGCACTGTTCTTCGATGCGATTTAAAAGCGAAGCGTCGTCGGCATCCTGTGTTGTAATCCATCGGCCTTTTGCAATTGAAAAGCCGTAATTACGGGCCGCATACCCTGCGTTGATATCGTATCCGCGCCAGTTTGTACGTGGTACTTTGTGTGGATTATCGTAGAAAGAAACACGAGAATCTTGTTTTGAGATTTTCTTAACAATCTCCTGTGTCCCATCGGTCGAGCCATCGTCCACAACAATAATTTCTAGATTTTGCCATGTCTGACGCTGCATCGACTCAATGGCTCGTGCGATGCGATCTTTCTCGTTCCACACGGGTATGACGACTGAAATAAGTTCCTGTTCCATTATTTTGTATTTTTTGATTCGAGTAGATTTACAAAGTTTTTAAATTGCATGGTAAAAACCTCGCGCGTATGATTGGCCTGGGCATATTCCCATGCGCGCCGCGCTCGTGATGCAAGTTCCTCGGCGGGCAGAGATGATACATACCGTATAGTTTTTTGGATCTCTTCAATAGTGTTTTCCTTCAATACAAAACCAAAGTCGTCCACACTGACACCGCACTCTTTGCTTATAATCGGAATAAGGCCGGCATGCATTGCTGCAACAACACCGCCCGACTGGCCTTCAGCGCATGAAGGGAAGATAAGAAATATCGCCTGTGAACGGATCTTCTCAAACACCTCACCACCTAAGTCTAGGTGTCCAATGCTGTGTATGTTGTCACTTTCATGCAGTTCTTTCCAATACACCGCTTCGAATTCTGGGTAGAGATATTTCCCGCACATTGAAACGTGTAAATCTGCCTCGCGCGCGAATGCTTCAAGCGTCAAGTCAGCGCCCTTATGTACGGCCCCTGCACCTCCAAGCCATACGAAATTTTTTTTATACGCATCAAAATCTTTACCCACGGGGGACGGGTACTCGCGAACAGCTGATACAGAAAGAGGGGAAATAGGCTTCTTGGCGTAGGCATACGTAGATGCCGTCACATCATTTCCCATAAGCAGTATCATGTCTGCAGCTGTAAGCGTTCTCGAGGGTGGCAATAAACGCTCGGGTGGGAGCACAACACCTCGTCGCTGAAGCAGGTCGTAACTTCGCTTGTAGGACGCCGTATTCTGGAAGAGCCAATCTGACGTTGTTGCAAGAAAAACTTTTATACAGTCCTTCTCGAGAAGAGGGGCAAAGCGCTCGAGGTTACCGTAGGCATCTATGCAGATATCGTATTTCTTTTTTGGGACGAACGATACATTGGCTGTATCAATCACATCAACCTCATATCCACGGTCAAGAAATTCCTCGGCCATCCTGCGTACCTCCCAGTAGTTGGTATGACCGGTAAGTGGTTTATTGGTCAGGAACGGATAGGTGAAATATGAAATCAGAATGGCACCTTTTGCACGTCTCTTTGGTGCAAGATGAATAACACGCCCAGCGAGTCGATAGCTAATATTTTTAAAAATTTCGTTGATTGTCATTGTAGATGTGTCTCAGCTTTCAGTTCGTGAATCCCTTCATGTAACTTCACACTAGGGTGCCATCCAAGTGCTTGTATGCGAGTAATATCTGCGCACGAATGTCTTGGTTCGTGCCGTGCAGGGATATGTAAAGTAGGTCCTCCGATGATATGGGCTATTTCGTTTATGCTAGTTTGTGTGCCTGTTCCTACGTTGAATATTTCAGCATTCCCAAGGTGGGGATGTGTAAGTGCAACGAGGTTGGCTCGCGCCACATCGCGCACATGCACCATATCACGAGTTTGTTCGCCGTCGCCCGTTATTGTTATTGGTTGTCCATTCTGCTGCATTTGGATAAATTTGCCTATCGCTGAAGCATAGGGGCCATTGGGATCTGCGCCAAGACCATAGACATTGTAGTAGCGCAGCACAACCGTTGGCAGTGCATAGAGGGCGCTGTATAGCGCGCAGTATTGCTCCCCAATGTATTTGTGCAGCGCATACGGGCTCTGAGGAGATAGAGAAGTTTCTTCATTTGAGGGTATAACATTAGTGTCACCATATACGGCTGATGATGAGGAAAATATAACGCGACCAACTCCATGGGCATGCGCGGCGGCCAGTACGGATAATGTTCCGTTGACATTTACATCATGAGACACGAGAGGATTCTCAATTGAAAAAGGGACACTCGGTAATGCTGCAGCATGGAAGACGCCGTCAATGTGGGGAAGGCTTTTGAAAAGTGCAGTGAGTTTTTCTTGATCGCGCACGTCGATAATGTGTAGGGTAGCGGAAGGGTGTATTCCTCGTTTAATCGTCCCAACCAATGTGTCCACGACATGCACTTCATGCCCTTCACTCACGAGTAACTGTGTAAGGTGGGTTCCAATAAAACCAGCACCTCCGGTCACCACCAGACGCATGTTCTTTTTTGGAGAAGTTACTTCATTCATATGAAAATTTTGAGTACGGTACACATCATACATGTTTCTTGAGCCAAATCGCTAGGCATAGTAATACCCAAAGCTGGTAATATTTTTTTGGGTTCTGTCCGGAAAAGGTGTTTTCAACGAATGATCGAGCGGATTCTTCATTAATATGTTCGAATATGGGGGCACCGGGGGCAAATTCTTTGTGCACATATGCCCGCATTTTTTCCTGGGAGAGCCATTTCCGCACCGGTGCCCCAAAGCCCTGTTTTTTTCGGTCAACAAATGCGTCGGGCATTGTTTCGCGAAGTAAGTCTTTAAGTAGTAATTTGCCTGTGCCGCGATTGATCTTATATTCCTGCGGTAAGTTCACCACGAACTCTGTAAGCTGGTGGTCGAGCAGAGGGCAGCGCACTTCGAGGCCATGCATCATGCTGGCCTGATCAACTTTTGTAAGCAGCTGGCCGGGCAGGTACGTACTCAGGTCGTATGCATTTATGTTTTGAGTTGCATCAGAAACAGGAGAGACTAGTTGATCAATATCTTCCTGTTTGATATTTTTTGCATCTTTGAGCAGACCCCGGCGCATAGAGGCAGGGAACACCGTGATACTTTTTAAATATTCTTTATAGGGGTTAGAAAAGAGTGCGGCTTTGAGTTTCATAATTTTTGGGCGGTGCCAATGTTGGAAGTACCAGCCGTAGCCCATAAACAATTCGTCGCCACCATCGCCCGAGAGAGCTACTTTTACATGGTTTGATGCAAGCTCTGATACCAAATGTTGCGGAAAATTTGCTGAGTCCCCATGGGGCTCATCAAAGTAGGTAAGTATTTTTTCAAGTTCATCCGTAAGTTCGCTTGTTGCCTGGAGCGTGTAGTGGTCGGTACCAATTTTCTTTGAAGCCTCTTCTGCAAAGGGGAGTTCGTTTATGTCTGCGCCGTATCCGAGTGAAAAAGTTTTTATTGGGCTGCTCGTCAACTTTTGCGCGTAGGTGGTAACAATGGTTGAGTCGACACCGCCAGAAAGAAAGGAGCCTATTTCAACATCGGCTATCATGCGCTTACGTATGCTTTCAGTAAAAAGCTGGCGCACTTTCTCCTTGGCGTCATCGTAGGAGATTGAAATGGGTGTGCGTGTAAGTTTCCAATACTGCTGTATATCGAGAGTGCTGTCTTTGCCTGCCTGCCCGGCCGTGTATGTTGCGCTATGGCCTCCAAGTATGGTGTGCACGTTTTTGTACACCGTACGCCATGGAGGGATGTACATAAGAGTTAAATACGCATCGATACCTGCCGGGTCGATTTCGGGCTGCACACCAACCGCTTTGAGTGCTTTTATTTCCGAACCTGCGACAAATTTTCCGTCGGGTGTATGTGCGTAAAAAAGTGGTTTTTTACCAAAGCGGTCACGCGCCATAAAGGCCTGTTTTTTCTCATCATCCCAAATAACAAACGCAAACATGCCGTCCAAATATTTTGGGCACTCGTTTCCGTATTCTTCGTATGCTTTTAAAATAACTTCAGTGTCCGATTGGGTGGAAAAACGATGGCCTTTTGATTCGAGCTCTTTTCGCAATTCTTTATAGTTGTAAATTTCGCCGTTAAATGTAATGGCAACATTTTTTGCATTGTCGCGCATTGGCTGGTGGCCAGAAGGCGAGAGGTCGATAATAGCAAGGCGTGTCTGGCCGAGTACGGCACCGTCAAACGCCATGCTTCCATGGTCGTCAGGTCCGCGTTTGGAAAGGGCTCCTAATGCCGCGTCAAGCGGGGTTTGGGCAGCACCCTTTCCGACTATGCTGATAATGCCGCACATGGTGGTTTCAGTATATATGACTTCCGCTCGAGTAGAAAAGTTACCCCTGTATCAGCTTTTCTATAGTTTTTGCTACGTCCCCCGCAGTTGGTATAGTGCCGTCCTTTTGTCGTGCAAGCAGGTTGCGTACACCTTCGGGGATATGTTTATTTAAGCCTCCAGGTAAAAAAGTTGGAGCGACATCAAAGACACGGATACCTTTTTTACCCCACTCGCTCGAGAGATTTTTCAGCAATGCACGTAGTGCAGCTTTTGCAGGGATATATGCACCAATGTTTTTCTCAGGTTCTTCCTTTTCAAGCGACGCGGTGGTCATGCCAATAAATACAGAGCCTTGCTTCATGTGTGGTAAAAAAGTATGAGCTAAAATTTCAGCAGCACCCATGGCAACGGCAAACTCAATGCGCGTTTCTTCCTCTGCAGTATCTTCAAGCGCCTTACGTGTGGTTGGAGGACATGCCATATGGATAATAATGTCAGGCGCGCCCTTTTCGGCTAGGATTTTTTCTGCAGCGCTGTGTGTGGCGTGTGGGTCAGCAAGGTCGCACACGGCTCTGCCCATGTTAGTGACTTCAAACCCGTGGGTGACAAGCATGTCTGTCACTGCGCTGCCAACGTACCCGGTGCCTCCGGTTGTAATGGCATATTTTTTAGCCATGACGCTCTAATACTTTTGTGTGGACAGTGCCCGTGGCGACAACCTCACTTCCGCGCGTAATTGTGATAGCAATTTCAAGCAAGCGAGTGACTTCACTTTTGTGCATGACTTTTCCTTCAACGCGAATAGCGTCGCCAGCAAACACAGGGAGTTTAAATTCGAGCGACTCTTTTATCAACAAGCAGCGCACGCCTGGCAGATGCATGCCAACAAGTTCAGATACTAGTGCTCCCAGCAGCATGCCGTGCGCCACAGGTTTGCCAAAATTTGTTTTTGCGGAATAAGTCTCGTCTACGTGAAGGGGATTATGGTCGCCAGAAAGCTCGGCAAATGTTTGAATCATCTCCGCCGTTATCATATGTTCGCGCACACATACTTCGCCCACGGATATGGAAGAAAGGGACCGGTCTACTGCTTGGTGTGCACTCATACCGCTTTTCCTTTTGCTTGGAGCGCTTTCCGAACATCGCCCAAACTTTGAGCGGACAACACTTCGTCCATGGTAAAAGACACACCATACTCTTTTTCAAGTTCGGCAATAAAGAGTAAGTAATTCATCGAATCCCAGTCGGGAATATCTTTTGGGGTTAATGCATCCATCCCTTCTTGTGGGGGTATATGCAGCATCTCTTCGACTATGTGTTCGAACGTTTTCATAATTATAAAATGGTTATCCAAGGTGGTAGTGCTGCATCTGCATTGTGTAGTATACCGCCCTGCGTACGGCTTTGCAGAAAAAGTTTTGCAGGGTCATTTTTCTCTGTTGGAGTAAAGTCAAACACAAGAGACTCGCCGCCTTCTTTCTGCGCAGCCTCTGCTATGGCGTATACAAACGCATCCTCAATACCGCGCTCAAACACCCGGCAGCTCATAAGAAGAGTATCCACGTTCCACACGACGCCATTTTTTTGCACGAGTGCTGCTGCAATAATTCCGTGGTCCCCATATCGGTCGCGCGCTTCCGCATAAAAAACCTCCGTATCCGGACTTTCCATAAGGGTCTGAATTTCTTCTTCAGTTTTTGGTATTTTGTTTGTATTGAACTGATTTGTTTTTTCAGTCAGCTGTGCGATACGTGGGGCAGCATTTCTGTCGTTCCGGACGACACGCACGGCGAGTCCTAGACTGTCCAAAAATGCTTGTCGACTCTCGAACCGCGTTTCTGCTTTGGTACGTAGGCGTTCGGTTACATAAAAATTCCCGCGCATTTTGTCTTCGTCAGTAAGGACGTCCGACTTGAAGTAGGGAAGAGAGAGAAGCATTTCTGTATAGAGAGCAGAGTCGACAGGCATTTCGGGCACAGCGACTTCAGGAAGTGCAGATTTTATTGCTTCGCGTTGTAGAGTACTGTCATCGAGAAATACCATCGAATCAAGACCAATGTTCAACTCTTCTGCAAGCTCGCGCATGTTTTGCACTTTGTCATTCCAGTTAATGCGAGTTGCGGCAAAGTGATGTTCTTTCAATACCATGTTCGGATGAGTGCGGATAACATCCAGTGCATCGTCCGGATTGTTTTTACTGTTTATAGCAAGAATGATTCCGCGGTCATGTAAGTCGCGCAGTCCTTGCTGGAACGCAATAAAATGTTCTCCTTTTTCGTCCATCGAAAGTAATATCCCGTCTTTACCGTCCTCGCCAATAACCCCTCCCCAGAGGGTGCCGTCAAGGTCGAGCACAATGCATTTTTTAAGTTCAGCCATAATAGTTTATTGTGCAAGTGCGACAGCGCACGCGTCGGTCTCGGTATGTGTTATTGAAAGTAACAACGAAGCCTCGAGTTTGCCGCCTATCCAAACTTCAGGTTTACCGTCTTGTGTGCGACGTATCTCCACATTTTTTAATATGGGATAGTTGCCAGTGGCCTTTCTCACGGCTTCTTTTGCAGCAAAGGTGCCTGCAAAATGCACTGCCGCATTTTTGTACGAATTGCAATATTCCTGCTCGAGTTTTGAAAACGTATTGTCCATGAACTGCTGCTGTACAAGGGCGGCTTCCATCCGCGCCACGGGGGCCATGTCTATACCGATGCCTTTCATAGCGCCAGTATAGAGTGTTGTATTAGAACTGGAAATAGATGAACTGGTGTGTTCCACCTAACGCTCCGAATAGTAAAATTATTGAAATAACGCCTGCATACAGGACAATTCGGGCAGCAGTAGATATCCGCGTAAGCCGTATATCAAACGAGATGCGTTCATTAAGCATTTCCACAAGTTCTAAAACACACATGCCAAGAATTCCTGTTACGAGCCCTTTCCAGCCGATGTCCATTGCAAGCACGTGCGTGCGGCCTGCGTTTGAGAATACATCCGCAATAAACGCTCCCCAACCGCTTCCGAGTCCTCTAATAATAAAGAACGCTTCGTTCACGTTTGGTGCACGGAAAAATATATATGAAAAACATACAAGCAAAAACACTGTTATACGTTTTATACAAAGAGGTACTGCTATGGGTAGCTTCCGTACGAGTTTGGTAAGGAGCGACTCTACTACGAGAAATACGCCGTGAATCGCACCAAAAAAAACATATGTCCAATTTGCGCCGTGCCACAGGCCAATGAGAACGAACGTGACAAATAGGCTTACATACACTTTTGTGCGCGAGCGATGCTTGCCTGAAAAAGCGAGAGGTAAGTAAAGATAGTCGCGCAGCCAGCTGGAAAGCGAGATGTGCCAACGCCGCCAGAAGTCTGCCATTGATGTCGCATGGAATGGGCGATTGAAGTTGAGCATCAGATCGTATCCAAAGACACGTGCAGCGCCACGGGCAATGTCGGTGTACCCCGAAAAGTCGCAATAAATTTCATAGGCAAACAACACAGTGGCAAGGATATAGGTTGGCCCCGGATAGGCAGCTGGGTTCCCGTAGACAGCATTTACAAATGGAGCCAACGTGTCTGCAATTACTAGTTTTTTAAAAAATCCCCACAGCATCAGCCGGATGCCGCTCTTTGCTTTTTCAAGATCAAACGACCGTCCTTCCATTATTTGTGTTAGTAATCCTTGTGGTCGCTCAATTGGCCCTGCCGCAAGTTGTGGAAAGAAACTCACGTAGAGCGCAAACTTCCCGAAGTGTGTGACCGGCTCGTACTTCTTGCGGTATACCTCGATTGTGTAACTTAAACTTTGGAAGATATGAAATGAGATACCAATAGGAAGGATTATAGAGAGAAGTGGAAAGGATGTCGGATGTCCGATGTGCTGGAAAATGTCCCCAAGCGACGAGAAGAAGAAATTGAAATATTTAAATACAAATAAAATTCCAAGGTTGGCTGATAGACTGAGTAAAAGATACAACGTGCGGTAGTGTGGACGCGCATCGTTTTTCATTGCCAATCCTGCGAAGAAGTCGATACATGTTATTGCAAAAAGTAATAAGCCGTATTCAGGCTTGAAGGCCATATAAAATATATAGCTTGAAACCAACAGAAGCATCCACCGAAGTCGGGCTGGGAGCACGAGGAAGAGCACTACAACAGTTGGGAAAAAGAGAAGGAATCGGAGTTCGACAAAGCTCATAGTATTTCGTGAAGCCAGTATACCCGACGCACGGCAGCCTGCTATACTACTGCTATCTATGGCAGAGGCTGTGTATTCAGGGAGTTTTTATCAAGAAATGGAGGATTCTAACCTCTCGTCAGCACGCGTGGTGGTGCCACTCGTCTTGAAGTTTGTTCACCCTCGCTCCGTGCTCGATATTGGTTGTGGCCAAGGGCTGTGGCTTAAAGTTTTTATGGAGCAGGGCATTGAGGACGTGCTTGGCTATGATGGTGAGTACGTCGAGCGCGACAAACTTCAGATTCCGCCAGATAAATTTGTAGCTGCTAATTTAGAGCAATCGCTCCAACTGCATAAAAAATTTGACCTCGCAGTTTCTTTGGAAGTAGGGGAGCATCTTTCCGATAAGGCGTCTCGTGTGTTTGTTAAAAACTTAACTGATGCTGCGCCAGCCATCTTATTTTCTGCGGCGATACCAGGACAAGGTGGTGTGCACCACATCAATGAACAGTGGCCCAGTTATTGGGAGACACGCTTCCGCGAACAAGGATATGTCCCAGTCGATTGTCTTCGCCGTCATGTGTTGGGTGATACACGAGTTTCATTTTTCTATGCGCAAAATGTGATGATCTACGTTAAAGAAACTGAGCTTCCAAAGTATCCCAATCTTGCTGAAGAAATTCGCACCGGCCACGGCGTTGCCCTCTCACTCGTGCATCCGCAACTCTACACGTATTACGAGAGTCGATGGACAAAAATTGCTCCACTCATTTGGAAAGTGCCATTACCCCTCATCAAGTTCGGCAAGCGCATATTGGCGAAAGGCAAATAGAGACTAGTGCGACAGTGCAGACACCATTGATCGCAGGTCTTCCGCGGTCATTTCAGGATTGTTCCCTATATAGAACCCCACGCTGTGGATATACTTTGCATTTGGTAGTGGGTGTACGGTAGACGAGTATTTTTTATAGAACGGCTGCTCGGTCATTGAACCGCCGACAATTGGGCGCAACTCGATACCTGCTTCTTCGCATCGCGCAACATATTTCCCCTGGATTTCTTTTGAAGTACACAGTACCGGGAACGCAAAATTGGAACATACGTCCATTGATACGTTGATCGGATGGAAGTCGGGATTTTTATATACTTTGGAGAGGATGTTAAAATTTTCTACACGTTTTTTAATCATTTCATCCAAATAAGGTAGTTGTGTGAGCCCAATAAATCCTTGGATATCTGTTGGGCGTAGATTGTAGGCAAGATCATAAAATGTGTAACGGTCATAGAAGTTTGGAATGTCGTGTGTCTCTCGAAGACCTGTCTGCTCTGCAGGCAAGAGATTCCTGTTCCATCCGTGTGCACGAACCATTTTAAGCATGGCGTATAGTTCTGCATCATCGGTAAGTATCATCCCACCTTCAATGGTAGACATATGGTGTCCAACAAAGAAAGAAAATGTTGATGCGGTTCCAAAGTTTCCAAGACGCGTGCCTTTGTAAACCGAGCCGAGAGACTCACAATTATCTTCGTACAGCAAAATACCTTTTTCCGCGCAAAAGTTTTTGATGGCATCAATGTCGCTGCAGAACCCTAGAAGGTTTGTAATGAAGAGCGCTTGAAATGCCTCAGCTGCATAGGCTTGCTCGAGCGTTGCCCGCGATATATTGAGAGAATCCAATTCAACATCGACAGGCATGGGAGTAAGACCCATTTGTATAATGGGCATCACGTTTGTTGCCCAGGTGACCGCAGAGAATGCTACCTTGTCTCCGGATTTCAAAGTTCCAAGGTTTATGAGTGCTTGGAATAACGCAAGGTTTGCAGAACTTCCACTGTTTACAAATACAGCAAATTTCCTATCGTGCCATGCCGCAAACACTTCTTCAAATGCAACAGTCTGCGGGCCCATACTTAATTGTTTTGCTCCCATTACAAAGTCGCATAGTGCCTTTTTTGTCTCCTCTTCCTTATAGAAGGTGTTTTTGATGAGGGAAATCATGCAATTGGTTTTATGTTAATAATGTCAAAGAGCCATGCGTCGAGGAGCTCCAGTTCTTGTGCTGGAATAAATTTTTGTTCAATAAGCTCTACATACACTGCGCGTAGATTTTCAGCAACTCCTCGCTCGGGAGTTGCAATTCGTTTCGCTGTATTGAATATATCTTCCGAGTGGAGGTAAATTAACATTTCTGCAGCGAAATCTTTTAGATAATTATGAGGATTTCGTTCTTGCATAACAGTCGAGGCAGTAAATCCAAGGGTCTTTCCTGCACACCACAAAATTGGTTGTGCAATAAGCCCGCGAACGATATCACTTTCTCGAGGAGAGATGTATGCGGGCAAATAGAGCAAGGGGAACGCTGTTTTTTCATATGTCGTACTCTGACAGTTAAAAGGTGACGAAGCCCCCGCAGACAATACAAGAGGGCCTCGTTTGTTGAATGTAATTGCGGCACCTTTTGTAAGGCGATATATAGCGTCGACGTCAGTGTCGTTATCGGCCAGATGTTGCCATATTCCGACAGACCCGCCGAGCATTTCTTCAGCAGGTTTTTTTTGCTCAAGTATCTTATCAAGCGGGTACCCGCGGGGCCAGATAAACTCATCGGTGAAATATTTATAGATATTTACGAATCCTTGTTCCGATATGTGTCCGTACGTTCCATCGAAGGAAGGAACCTCCCAAGCCCCAAGAGGAATGTTGTCGTCATCTACTTGGGAGATAATGTCGGCGCCTTGTTCTATCGCACGAAGGAACCCGACCATGGCGCGAGCCGGGAGGTTCCATGGGAGTTTTTGTATCAGGGCGTAGGGTAGTGTTGCTTGATCGTCAGCTGAGAAATATGTGACGCCATCCTGATGCCACCCCGGGGGAGATTTTTTATCACCAATAGTGATATTGTCCCATCCTGGCATCTGTGACAATTTAAGAACTGCTTCAGTGGGAGGGTTGATTGTTGTTGTAACAATGACTTTTTTCATATAGCTGAATAGTACCTAATACGGGAGAGTAATCCAGCGTTCAGGAATGAGGTCGCTTGTGTCAAAGGGCTTCGCAAGCCATTTTTTTGGTGCAATTGTGGTGCCGGTATGTGTTTCTTCAGAGAGCCACGCACCCCACCACCCAAATGTACTGTTTGATAGTACATGGTGCTTGCAGAGGCTCATGAGCCCAAGGTCTTCATAGTTTTTGTCGGGGCCTTGCCCAATAAATGTCGTTGGTCGGCCTGTAACAAGATTTTCGCGGGCCCACTCTATATCATCCGAAAAAACGAAATATTCTCCTTGCGGAAAACGTTCGTTCAATATCCGTATCGCTTCGTCGTAATACTCAGGAGGGCAGATACCGTGGTGCTTACTTACTGACGCATGTTTAACAAAGTCCCCGCGGCGTATATGGAATGAAATCGATTCAGGTGAATCGAGTATTTTTTTTGCTATGTCTTTTGAATAGTCGCTGAGAGGAGTTTTGAGCGCAAACTCTTTTCTGATTATGTCTTTGATGGGGAGAAAATATTTTTCAGATAACCAATATCCATCGAGGTAGCAGGGAGGTGTAAGTTCCGTCATTTTCTGTGAAAATGTTGAAATATCTTCTGCAACGTAGCGGCGCGGATTGTAGAAGAAAGGGTTAAGGAGTTTGCCCCGTATCCCTCTTTGGCGTTTATGGCGCTTGAAGGGTGCTACATCACGCTCTGTTGCATATATTTCCTGGATGTTGAAGTGGCTCAAGCTGTATGTGTGAAATTCATACGTTTTAAAATCTAGGATGTCGAGTTTCAAATCCGCGTCAGTCTTAAGCGACAACATGCGCGCAAACGCATACTGGAACATTTGATTTCCCAAACCCCCGATGATCTTGGGTATAATTACTGGTTTTGTTTTTTCCATATGGTACGTGAGCCGGTCAATGTGTTATTTCTTAGATTCACGATACCATTCAATTGTGTTTTTGAGACCTTCTTCGAAAGTAGTTTTTGCTTGGAATCCAAGTTCGCGCGCTGCTTTTGTTGTATCAAATGTTCTGCGCGGTTGGCCGTCCGGCTGCCCCGGGTTCCATTTGATTTCCCCCTTAAATTCTTGCATTTCGACTATCTTTTCAATTACGGACTTGATTGTCATCTCTTGGCCTGACCCCAGGTTAATGGGTTCCGGCTTGTCGAATTTCTCCATAGTAAGAATAATTCCTTCGGCAGCATCATCTACGTAGAAAAATTCACGGGTCGGCTCTCCCGTGCCCCATGCTTCTATCCAAGGCTGGCCGGCTTTCTCCGCCGCATCAATTTTTAGAATAATCGCGGGAATAAGGTGCGAAGAAACAGGACTAAATTCATCGTTTGGACCGTAGAGGTTTGCTATCTGTACTGAAACTGCATTAAAACCATATTCATGATTGTACGCTTCGCCTTGCACCTGCATCATCTTTTTTGCCAATCCATAGGGCGCGTTTGTTTCTTCGGGGAATCCGTTCCAAAAATCACTTTCCTTGAAAGGGACAGGTGTATATTTTGGATACGAACAGATGCTCCCGACACCAAGAAATTTTTTAACGCCGGCCTTACGAGCAGCTTCCATGAGCTCGGTATTCATAATTATGTTGTCGTAAAACAGGAGTCCAGGATGTGCTCGGTTATATCCGATGCCTCCTGCATTAGCCGCAAGATGGAACACGATATCCACGCCATTGACGGCCTCCTCACAATTTTTGCGGATACGCAGATCGCATTCTTTCGAACGTGTAATGCGGATGTTTCCTTCTGGAACTCCACGTGCAATCAGTGCTCGCACGACCGCAGTGCCAAGGAAACCAGCTCCGCCGGTCACGAGTATTTTTTTATTACTGAGTTCCATATTGTTGTATGATATCGCATTTACGTGCGACGAACTCGTCCTGAGACCTTTTTCTTCTTTGTCTTGGGTCTTTTTTTAATTTGGGCAGTAGGGTGGGGGATGTCGGAAATTGCTCCACCCTCACCGACATAATCGTGTTCTACCATTTCAGACACTAATTCGTGGAAAAGAGTTGCAGGTTTCCATCCAAGTACTTTTTTTGCCTTTGTGTAATCGCCAAGCAATACATCCACTTCGGCGGGACGGAAGTGAACGGGGTTGATAGCGATAATTTCTTTTCCAGTCTTTGTATCTATTCCAACTTCTTTGAGATCTTTCCCTTTCCAGGCCAGTTCAAACCCCAACCTAGCTGCTGCATGTTCTGCAAATTCTCTCACTGAATACATTTTGCCGGTGGCAAGCACATAATCGTCCGCAACTTTGTGTTGAAGCATGCGCCACATCCCTTCAACGTAATCTCGTGCATGACCCCAGTCGCGCTTAGCATCCAAGTTGCCGAGGAAAAGTTTTTCATCTTTGCCTAATTTGATACGAGAAAGACCGCGTGTGATTTTCCGTGTTACAAAGTTTTCACCGCGACGAGGGGACTCATGGTTAAAAAGAATTCCATTTACTGCAAATACTCCGTAGCTTTCTCGATAATTTTTTGTAATCCAATACGCATAGACTTTTGCTACTCCATAGGGTGAGCGAGGATAAAATGCAGAATTTTCTGTCAGGGGCAACTCGACCGCCTTGCCAAACATCTCCGAAGAAGATGCTTGGTAAAACTTTGTTTTAATTCCAACTTCGCGGATAGCATCCAGTAGTCGTAATGTCCCAAGACCGGTGACTTGGCCTGTATATTCCGGTATATCAAAACTTGTACGCACATGGCTTTGTGCAGCAAGATTATATATTTCATCAGGGCGTACTTTTTCAAGGATGCGGTTGAGGTTACTCCCATCGGTAAGGTCGCCATAGTGGAGTGTCAAACGCGAAGGTCCTATGTGTTGGTATTTATGGAGACTCTCGAGGTGTTGAATCCGAGAAGCATTAAACGTACTGGAGCGTCTAATGATTCCATGCACTTCGTAGCCTTTTTCGAGGAGAAATTCGGCCAAATACGATCCGTCTTGTCCAGTGATGCCGGTAATGAGGGCCTTTTTCATTGAGGTTCCATCATACTCCGATATATGAGACACGAGGTCAAGGTATAGTGCTCTAAAGAAGCTAAAGTATTAATCTCTCGGCTACCTCAAGGCAAGCTTTAAAACGTAGATCTACTCCAAAAATAAATTTCTCCGGTGCCGGCATGTCTGCAAGGGTGAACCATTGTATATCACGAGCTTCTTGGCCTCCATGCAGAGTCTCACCAAGATGGACCTCTCCAATAAGCTCAACAGGGAAATAAGAAGAAATCGCGTGTTTAGTAGATTCTGGAAGGAATACCTTCGAATGTATCCAATTCTCTTCCTTTTCTCGAGGAGCAAATTGCCCTAGAATTACCGGTCTTTCAGAATCAACAAGTAATTTAATTTCACAGCCAAGATCGGTGCGAGCATGACGACGCAATGCATCTTCTATACTTTCAGGCGGATGGCTTTCCGGTCGACGATTAATGCGTCCGCCAACAGAACATAATTTCCCCGCTAATTTACCGGTATTGCGCACGATTGCCATCGCTTCAAGTTCTCCAGATCTGTTACGGCGAACAGGAACCATATCAACGCACATGATAGGCACTATTCTTTCAATAAGAGTATAGAGGGCTTTTGAAATTATAACTCCCTCCGAGGTAAGTAAATCAGTTCGATCCAGTAGTTCTTGCGCCAACTCCTCAGTAGATTTTTCTTTCAAATACATAATTTTATTTTATAAGGTTTTATAAATCATATATAACGACAGCGAGGCGCCCGCTTCGGAAAGTATTGTTGCCCACACTGCGCCCCATAAGCCAAAAAAGGGAATTAGTGCGCAAAACAAAATAAATTCAACAGCTTGGCTTGAAAGTACTGCAATATAGCGTTTCTTAACTTCTCCATGTGCGACGATATATGAGTCTATTACGCCGCGTGGTTGGAAAAGTATCATAAGCGCAAGAGCTTGGCTTACCAGGATGGAAGGAAGATATTTAGGGAACAAGAATGTAAACAAGAAAGGAACACATGCTATATATATTCCAGTGAGTAGAATTGCACTTATTGTAAGTTGGCGCAGTCTGAGTGAAAGGCTTTGTTTCGCATCATTTTTTTCTTTTGCGGCAAGTTTTGGAAAGAGAATGGAAAGAACATTGTCGAGTATGTTACGCGTTTCAAGGACTGGTGCCAAGGCAAGTGCGTATATAGCCAACTCCGTACCTCCTGAAAAATGAAACAGAAGTAATTGATCTATTTGACCACTTACCAGAAGGAAAAAACCTAATGCGCTTAAGTGTTTGCCGAATGTGATAGTCTCTGAAACGTCTTGATTTGACCCTGTGATTTTAAATCTACGTATTGTCCATAAATATTGGACCCAGCTCCCTAGCGCATTGGAAAAAAAATAGGCAGCTAGTATCCACACGACGTCTTGCGTGAAGAGGAGCGTGGCTACAATAACGATTATAGGAAATAGTAATCGAGGGATGCTATAAAAAAAAGAATGTTTGAAGTCTCCCTTAGCAACAATGATTGATTTTGCTAAGCCAAATCCGTTTGAAATGATGTTGAATACTGCAATAAAAAGAAAACCGTATCCAAGCGTAGAATTTCCTTGTAAAAAGTAATATCCACCAATACCGGTACTTACAAGGCTTGCTGGCACGCTCCACAGCATCATAGTACGCACAAGTGCGGGTACTACGTGTTGTTTACCTTGGGCTACGGCGCGCATAAGTGCGCCCCCCATACTATTGAGACTAAATGCACCAACAACACTCGCTGCGGCCACCACATATTTATAGGTACCAAATAGTTCAGGCGAAAACAGGTTGGCGAATGCGGTTGTGAGTATTAGACCGCTTGCTATAGCTATTACACGTCCCAGATTGAACCAGACATTGCTCATAAAAAAGTACACCATATCTGTTTTGGTGTATTTTTCGCTCCGGCGAAGGAGGTCGTATAGGCCCTGTTTTGCTTTTCTAATCATGACGGTACCAGAAGTATAACTGTTCTTTGGTGTAAAAAGGTACTTCTGCTACAATGCCCTTTATATGTCGTATACCAAATTCTTGAAGTGGGCGCTGCTTGGCGGCCTGGCCCTGGTGTTCTTTGTTCCTTTTATTATCGCTGACGGAGGAGGTGCCTACCAAAACGGGTTCAATATGTATATTCCGTTTCCGGGGAGCTTTTTCCCATTTATCACGGGGAAGAACTTCATGTTCCGTATGTTGGTCGAATTGTTGGCAGGCCTCTATATAGTGCTTGCACTGCGTGAACCAAAGTACCGACCGCGCACGTCGACTCTGTTGTGGGTATTTGGCGCCTTTGTTCTGTGGATGGGTTTTGCAACCATGTTTAGCGTTGACCCTACCAAGAGCTTTTGGAGTAACTTCGAACGTATGGAAGGGTACCTGACAGTGCTACACCTGTTTGTATATTTCCTCATTGTGGGTGCGGTCGCCTCGGCAGAAGAATGGTGGGACCGTTTGTTCCAAGTGTCGATAGTGTCTTCGGCACTTATGGGAGTCTATGCGCTGCTACAGCTTGCGGGCGCGCTTCCTATAAGTAGCCAGAGCGGCCCGCGTGTTGACGGTACATTTGGTAACGCAACCTATTTGGCAGTGTTTATGCTCTTCGGTGTTTTTATCACACTCTTTATGCTTGTGAGGCAGCGGAAGTCTATGTGGGCACAGATATTCTACGGCGTTGCACTTGTGCTGCAGGTTACGACGCTTTACTACACTCAAACGCGCGGTGCGCTCCTTGGCTTGCTTGGTGGGCTGATACTCGCCGGTCTATATATTGTATGGAAGGGAAGGGATGCGCAGTGGCAGCCGCTCCGCAAAGTTGCTCTTGTTGGCATTGGGGTTATAGCAGTTGTAGTGGTTGGTTTTTTTGCACTCCGCACAACATCGTTTGTAAAAAACAGCGGGACGCTTTCGCGCTTTTCTTCTATCTCGCTTAGTGACCAGACAACAACCGCGCGCTTCCAGGTGTGGAACATGGCTCTCCAAGGAGTTAAGGAAAAACCTCTTGTGGGTTGGGGCCAGGAAAACTTTAACTTCGTGTTCAATAAATATTATTCTCCAGAAATGTACAGTCAGGAGCAGTGGTTCGACCGCGCGCACAACCAATTTTTGGACTGGCTTATTGCGGGCGGACTGCCAGCATTTGCGCTCTACATAGCTTTCTTCGTACTCTCGGTGCTGGTTATATTCCGTTCTCGTTTGAGTGTGCCCGAACAAGCTGTGCTGATAGGGTTGCTTGCTGCATACGCGTTTAACAACCTTTTTGTGTTCGACGACCTTGTGAGTTCGGTCTACTTTGTAACGTTCCTCGCATTCTTCCATTCGCTTTCTAAAGGTGCACTGCCGGGTTCGGTTGCCCTTTCGCGCCCACTTAGTGACAAGGGAATTGCTGTTGCAGCGCCCTTTGTTATGGGTGGCGCGCTTCTCCTTATATGGGTAGTAAACATCCCCGGCCTTGCCCGCGCTGAAGGGTTGCTTGTCGCACTGACGCCGCAGGTGGGAGTCTCAGACGGTCAGGGCGGTATGCGTGCTGCACAAAAAGACCCAAAAGCACGTCTGCAAGAATTCCAAACAGCGCTTGATGCTGGTGTATGGCCGGGTACACCGCTTGGCCGTCAAGAAGCAACTGAACAAATGCTCCAGTATGCTTCGGGTATCGCGGCAGCCGCGTCAGTTGACCCTGCAGTAAAACAAGACACCTTTACGGCGACCCAAAACGCGACGGTAGCGATGTTGGCGGCGCGCCCGCATGACGCCCGCCTCGAATTGTTTTATGGGGCATTCCTCGACACGTTTGGAAAATATCCTGAAGCGCTAGAGTCGTTGACGAGTGCACTTGTCGACTCTCCACTCAAACAACAAATAATGTTCGAAAAAGGGGTTGTGTACTTAAACGCAAACGATACCCAAAATGCCCAGAGCGTGCTTAAGACTGCATTTGACGAAGCTCCAGGTTACCGTGACGCTCGCATTTTGTATGCAGCGGCGCTTACCTACAGCGGTAACCAGAAAAGCGCTGACGCACTTTTAGTTGAAGCCTTCGGTACGGTGTTAGTAGATGACTCGCGTTTGTTGCAGGTGTACACCAACAAAAAACTGTACGACCGCGTGGTTGGTATATGGAAAGCGCGGATCGAACAAAATCCACAAAATACACAAAGCCATTTAGGTTTGGCAGCAGCGTACTTTACCTCCGGTAATAAAACAGCTGCAATTGCAGAGCTTAACCGTGCTGCACAGCTCGACCCGGCGCTTGCTGCCCAGGTGCAGTCGGTTATCACACAAATCCAAAACGGAACACTCGCAGTGCCGAAGTAGTCCGGCAACACGCAATGCGTATCGAAGAGAATATCGCGCTCGCGCCCCACACCACATTTTTTATTGGGGGCAGAGCGCGATTTTTTGTGCACGCAAAAACAGTCGATGATGTGCGGGACACATGTGCGTTTGCGCGTGACAAAAATATTCCCGTACTTGTACTCGGCGGGGGCTCCAATATGTTGGTTGGCGACGCAGGGTTCGACGGTATTGTTATAAAAATTGAACTGGACGGAATTGTGCAGGACGGAGATACGCTTGTTGCGGGCGCAGGAGAAAGTTGGGACAGAGTTGTTGCGTATGCAGTCGAAAAAAAACTCTGGGGGCTTGAAAACCTTTCGGGTATTCCGGGGAGCGTTGGTGGTGCGGTGGTGCAGGGTATTGGTGCATACGGCGCAGCAGTAGGACAAACACTTTCGTGGGTTGAGGTGTTTGACCGTGACAATGGAGAAATAAAAAAAATGTCGAATTCCGAATGCCGCTTTGGTTACCGGGACAGTTTTTTTAAACATGATAACGAGAAGCATATTATTTTGCGTGCTGCGTTTACGCTTTCGCTATCGGCGGCCGCAACTATTTCATACAAAGACTTGGCAGCAAAATTTAGTGACTCCTCTGCAGAAGAGATAGACATACAGGCTGTCCGCACTGCCGTACTTGATATCCGAAAGGGGAAGTTTCCGGACCTTTCTGCCGAAGGTACTGCTGGGTCGTTTTTTAAAAATCCAATTATGTCAGCTGCTGATGCGAGTGCGCTTAAGCAGGCGTACCCTGACATGCCTCTGTTTGCTATGCCCGAAACCGACGGTGTTAAAGTGCCGCTTGCGTGGTTACTTGACCACGCACTTGGCTTGCACGGTGCACGCGTGGGCGGTGCGCGGTTATTTGAAAAACAAATACTTGTTATTGCGGCAGATCGAGAGACATCTTCAATAGATGTAGTAACACTTGCGCGAGATGTACAGAAAAAAGTTTTTGATGAATTAAAAATAAAAATAGAACCAGAAGTAAAAATAATTTAATTTTTTATTTTTTTTAAATTTAAAAAATAAAAAAGTTATCCACAGAATAAAAATATTTTTCATTGTATCTGTATCGTATGTATTCGATACTTGTGTGTAGAGCATCGAGATTGTATATGCCCTTGTCCGCGGACAAACATACACAAGGTCGGTCGATGTCCAGACAACTTGCGACGCGAGTCGCCAAAATTATGGCAGCAAAGAAAAAGAAAGCAGCAAAAAAGAAGCGCAAATAGTCGCGTTTCCGTTTTCAATATACAATTGAAAACGTTGATCCTCTCGAAAGAAAAGTCTTCCGCCTCAGGCGGAGGATTTTTCTTTATGGCGTTTCTCGGGCAAAAAAATACGCAATATGTTATTCTGTGCACATGTTTTCGCTTAGCAGCATCTTTGGTGATTCCAGTAAAAAGGTCATTGCAGAGAGCCAAAAAACAGTTTCTGCCATAGGCGCTCTCGAGGCTGAATATCAGGCCTATTCAGACACGACCCTTGCAGATAAGACTGTAGAATTTCGCCTACGCCTTGAGCGGGGCGAAACACTTGACGCCTTGTTGCCAGAAGCTTTTGCTGCAGTGCGGGAAAGTGCGCGCCGTACCCTGCATTTGCGCCCGTTTGATGTACAGATGGTCGGCGGTATAGTGCTCAACAACCGCGGCATTGCCGAAATGAAGACAGGTGAAGGTAAGACGCTTGTCGCAACACTCCCTGCATATTTAAATGCTCTGGCAGGAAAAGGAGTCCACGTTATTACTGTTAACGACTATCTCGCACGGCGCGATGCTGTGTGGATGGGGCAGGTATATGCCGCACTGGGAATGTCGCTCGGTGTTATTAACGGGGATGCGTCGTATGTCTATGATGCATCACATTCGGAAAATGATGCGATACGTGACGAAGAAGGAAGCTTCCGTGTACTGTACGAATTTTTGCGCCCGTGTTCACGGCGCGAGGCATACGAAGCAGACATCACATACGGCACTAATAGCGAATTTGGGTTCGACTATCTGCGCGATAATATTTCGTATAATTCAAACGAGCTGCGTCAGCGCGGACACTATTTTGCTATTGTCGACGAAATCGACTCGATTTTAATTGACGAAGCGCGCACTCCACTTATTATTTCGGCTCCTGCGCAGGAGTCGGAGGACTTGTACCGGCAATTTGCCGACATTGCTGCCAAGTTAAACTCTGACACTGACTACACCGTCGACGAAAAACAAAAAGCGATACAACTCACCGATACTGGTATTGAACATGCAGAAAAATTGCTGGGTATAGAAAATATCTACACCGAAAAAGGTATCAAGTATGTGCACCATTTAGAAACTGCTGTTCGCGCACGTGCATTGTTTATGCGCGACAAAAGCTATGTGGTAAAAAATGGGGAAGTTATTATTGTCGACGAGTTTACAGGCCGCATGCAGCCGGGCCGTCGTTGGTCGGAAGGCTTGCACCAGGCAATTGAGGCAAAAGAACATGTTCCCGTACAAAAAGAGTCGCGCACGTTTGCGTCTATTACGTACCAAAACTATTTCCGCCTGTATGAAAAGCTTGCCGGCATGACCGGTACCGCAAAAACCTCTGCTGAGGAATTTTATAAAGTATACGGGTTGGAGACAGTAGAGATCCCGACTAACCGGGACGTTGTGCGCGCCGACCGCAACGACCAGATATTCCAAACGGAACAAGGTAAATTCAAAGCACTCGCACGCAAAATTAAAGAGCTGCATGCAAAGGGGCAGCCGGTGTTGGTGGGCACCGTTTCTATTGAAAAGAACGAACTCCTTTCTGCATATTTAAAAACAGAAGGCGTCCCGCATGAAATCTTGAATGCAAAAAACCACGAACGTGAGGGCGAAATTGTCGCCTCTGCTGGGCACAAAGGTAAGGTTACTGTTGCAACTAACATGGCTGGCCGTGGTGTGGACATTAAACTGGGTGGAATTTCTGCAACTAAAGAAGAGTCGGACGAGATAAAAAATATGGGTGGGTTGTTTGTGCTCGGCACTGAGCGGCATGAAGCTCGTCGTATCGACAACCAACTCCGAGGGCGCTCTGGCCGCCAGGGCGACCCGGGCGAGACGCAGTTTTTTGTATCGCTCGAGGACTCTTTGATGCGCGTATTTGCCCCAGACTCTATAAAAGGTTTGATGGGCCGCTTTGGTATACCGGAAGACGAGCCTATTGAAAACTCGCTGGTGACCCGTGCGCTTGAAAGTGCGCAGACAAAAATTGAAGGTTTTAACTTTGATGCACGCAAGCATGTGCTCGAATTCGACAACGTGCTCGACCGCCAGCGCCGTGCCGTGTATGAGCGCCGCCGTAAAGTGCTTGTCGGTTCACTCGACGAAGTTGAAGACGTATTGAAAGAATTAGCTGCTACAAGTGAAGAAGCAGTGCAATTACTGTCCAAAAAAGAAGTTGAATTTGGTCGCGAAGAGTTTTTGGGTACTGCACGCAATGTTGTCCTGCAAACACTCGACCTGCTGTGGGTGGAGCATTTGGAGTCGATGGAGTACTTGCGGGGCAGCGTTAACTTGCGTGCCTACGGCCAGCGTGACCCACTGACCGAATACCGTAAGGAAGGTACGCGTATGTACAAAGAGCTGGAATATATGCTCGCCGCCCGTGTGTTTGAAATTTTGGACGGTTTGGTAAAAAATGCAGTACAGCCGATGCCACTACCGACACCAGTTGTTACACTTTCTGCATTGCCCGACGGCGTCGTTGACGAAGTTGGCCGCAATGATATGTGCCCATGCGGTTCTGGTAAAAAATATAAAAACTGCGGCCTTAAAAATACTGAGGAGCATCAGAAGCTGACAGCCGAGAAAAAGTAATACTATGCGAGAAAGTGCAGGAGGAATTGTCGTGGGGCCGGACGGGCGTATTGTGCTTGTATTTCAACACGGTAATTCGTGGTCGTTCCCTAAGGGTGGAGTAGAGGAGGGGGAGACATCTGCACAAGCTGCTACTCGAGAAATATATGAAGAAGCGGGCATCACACAGCTAGAGTTTGTAGAAGAACTTGGCTCGTACGAGCGATCCTCGATAGGAAAAGATGGGATAGGCGAGCATATAGAATGGGGCCTACAAAAGAAAACATTGTTTCTCTACACTACTAACCAGCACGCACTCCAACCTCACGACAGCGAGGTTACTGAGGCTCGTTATGTCACACTCGACGAAGCAACCGAGATGTTGACCCATCCAAAAGACCGCGAGTTTTTGACTAGTGTTCGCGGTAGAATAGACGCATGGATGCATTCGCACTAACCCCTGCAGCATTTCTGGCAGGTGTATTAATGTTTTTAGCTCCTTGCACACTGCCGATAATCCCTGGGTATTTGGCGTTTATTGCGGGTGTGCCAGAGCGTGAGTTAGCAAAAACTGCCTCGCCCATAGGGCTACGGCCGAGGGGGTTTACTGAAAGTCGCAGGCGTGTGATGCGTAATGCACTGTTTTTTGTACTTGGGTTTTCTGTTGTGTTTATTATATTGGGGTTGTTTGCTGCGACTCTTGGGGGCATACTCGGGGCCTGGCGCCCGTTTATAAGCCGTGCCGCTGGGGCGGTAATTATACTTTTTGGGCTGACGATGCTCGGGGTACTTAAAATCCCAGTGTTGTTGTCTGAAAAACGTATACGCACGCCGCACTTTATTACTGTTGGCCGGCCTGAAAGTTCTTTTGTAATAGGTGTGCTGTTTGCGCTGGGGTGGACACCGTGCGTCGGGCCAATTTTAGGGACGGTGCTTTTGTTTGCTTCAAGTTCTGCAACTTCGGTACAAGGTGCGCTACTGCTTGGGGTATTTTCCCTAGGGCTCGGTATCCCATTTTTACTTACTGCTTTTTTAATAGGAAGCGCAGGGAAATTTTTTGCACGTATGCAGGGTAGCATTACGCTCCTTTCAAAACTCGCAGGCGGGCTCCTTGTAGTATTTGGCCTTTCTATGATGGTTGGATATATGGGAGTGTTTACCGAGTGGGTAGCGGAGTTGTGCAGGACATTTGGGGCAGATGCGTTGCTCCAGTACTTGTAACCTGCTAGCATATAACGTATGTCGTGGTTCACTATCGGAATACTAGTTGTTGTGGGGTTTTTAGTGCTCAAATTCCTTGTAAAGCCACTGTTTAAGGTAGTGGCACTCGTGGCGCTTGTCCTTATAGCCTGGTGGTTGTACAAGGGTTTTTAATATGTCTTTTGTCGATGAATTAGATATAAACGCGCGGGCGGGTAACGGTGGCAATGGTGTTGTCCGCTGGTTGCACTTAAAGTCCCAAGAATATTCGGGCCCAGCCGGGGGTAACGGCGGAGACGGTGGCGATTTTTATATACGTGGCGTACGTGACATCAACCTCCTTGCCCGTTACCGGGGTGAGAAAAAGTTTGAAGCAGACGATGGCGACGAAGGGGGCAACCGCAACAAAGAAGGTGCTGGAGGTAAGGATTTTTATCTCGACTTGCCTGTAGGCTCGATTGTGCGTAATAAGACAACAGGTGAAGAGTTTGAGCTTGTAAGCGAAGGTCAGCAAATACTTATTTTGAAAGGCGGCCGTGGCGGGGCAGGGAACACGGCATTTAAGTCGTCGACAAACCAGAGCCCTATGGAGAGCATGCCGGGCGCCCGTGGCGAAGTAGCACAACTGCATATCGAGTTGCGTTTGTTTGCCGATGCCGGGCTTATAGGGTTGCCAAACGCAGGTAAGTCGTCGCTCTTGAACGCGCTTACAGGAGCGTCGGCAAAAGTTGGTTCGTATGCATTTACTACTCTCGACCCAAACTTGGGAGCCCTGTACGGCCTGGTACTCGCCGATATCCCCGGTATTATCGAGGGAGCTTCTTCGGGGAAGGGTTTGGGGTTTAAATTTCTTCGCCACATTTCCCGCACACGGCTTCTTGTGCACTGTGTCTCACTCGAGTCGGATACTCCGCTTGAAGACTATCAGGTTATCCGTGACGAGTTATCTCGTTTTGAACAGGGCGCACTTGTGACAAACCCAGAAATAATCGTTTTGACCAAGTCGGATACCCGAGATTCTCTCTATATACAAGAAATAAAAGAGCTTTTTATACACGAAGGCAAGCAGGTGAGTATCCTGTCTATTTTGGACGACGAATCGGTAAAAGAATTCCGCGACACCCTTGTTGCAACTCTGTCTGCATAAAGCCCTGGTTTGCGGTAGTATAGTAAGGAAATGAGCGAATATAGGCCCACAATAGGCTTGGAAATACATGCCGAACTGAACACCTACACCAAGATGTTTTGTGGGTGCCTAAATAATGCGGACGAAAAGAGCCCAAACGTGAACATCTGTCCTGTTTGTATGGCGCACCCAGGGACACTGCCCGTTATAAACAAAGCGGCCGTCAGCCACGTGTTGCGTATGGGCGTGGCGCTTGGCTCAAAACTTGCTGACTATACCGAGTTTGACCGTAAGAGTTATTTTTACCCAGACATCCCAAAGGGATATCAAATTAGCCAATTTGCATACCCGCTAGTGCAAGGCGGGTCGCTGAAGGGGATAGAGATTACCCGCATCCATTTAGAAGAGGACACAGCGCGTTCGCAGCATGTCGGCGAGACGAGTCTCGTAGACTTTAACCGTGCAGGTGTGCCGTTGATGGAACTTGTGACTGAGCCCGTGATACACACCGCAGAAGACGCCGGTGCGTTTGCTCGCGAGTTGCAGTTGTTGCTTCGCTACCTAGGTGCCTCGGAGGCAAATATGGAAAAAGGCGAGATGCGTGTCGAGGCCAATATCTCTGTCAGCAAGACAGATACCTTCGGTACAAAAGTGGAAGTTAAAAACCTCAACTCGTTTCGCTCGGTTGAGCGAGCTATCGCATTTGAAATTGCTCGGCAAGTCGAGGTACTTGAAGGTGGGGGACAGGTGGTCCAGGAGACCCGCGGGTGGAATGAAGGGAACCAGACAACTTTCTCTCAACGTAAAAAAGAGTCGAGTCACGACTACCGCTATTTCCCGGACCCCGACTTGCCAAAACTCGTGCTGTCGGAACTACCAGAATTTTCTACCGACTCTATTACAAAAGAGTTACCTGAACTGCCGTGGCAAAAACGCGAGCGTTTGAAGAGTCTCGGATTTTTACAAGAGCAAGACATCGAGCAGTTGGTGGGCGACTTTGAGTTGTCGGTCCTATTTACAGAGATAGAAAAAAAATTGACCCAACCCGAACTACTCAAAATTGCTGCAAACTTTATACTCAACGACATCGCTGGACAGCGAAAGAAAAAACCAGAATGGTTGCCGCGCACTGAACTTATCATTGAGGTGGTAGAAAAATATGCTGAAGGGAAGTTGGCATCGCCGCAAGCAAAGGCGTCGATCCTTGCGGGGATATTGGTTGCGACTATAGACGAGAGTACGCTCCCGGCGCTTGTTCAAAAAATAGTTGATGCAAACCCTGTAGTGGTTGCGGAGTACAGAGCTGGGAAGGAAGCGGTACTTCAATTTTTAGTAGGGCAAGGTATGAAGGAGACCAAAGGTTCCGCTAACCCGGGCACATTGGCCGAGGAATTTAAAAAGGCTCTCAAGTAGGAGATATCAAAATACATCAAAAAACTCGGGGGTAACCCCGAGTTTTTTGATGCTGTATACTAGTCTGTATATGGATGAGCTAGAAATCTCGGGTAAGCGATACATCTCGTCTAAACGTATTGCTAAAGAAAACAAGTACCACTCCGACTATATCGGCCAGCTTATACGTGCAGGTAAAGTTGCTGGTACCAAGGTAGGCAGGGCGTGGTACGTGGAGGAAGCGTCGTTTGCAGAGTATCTGAACAAAGAGCACAAGATCTATTCTGCTCCCACCCCTTCTGAAAAACCCTCGGTCGCTGCTGTGACTGTAGAAGAGACTCCACTTCCCGTAGACCTTGAAGCAAAAGAAGCTGAAGAAAAAAATATAATCCAATTGCATGTTATGCCCGAGGAAAAAGTGGAAGAAGTTCTTGAGCAAGAAATATCGACACCTGTTGCGGTGTACACGCCTCCAATAAAAAAAACAGGCCTTACCTATATTGCAGACTCGAGCCCTTTGTTTCCTGCAATTTCCAGACGCACAAAACCTCTTCCTGTAGCTGTAGTGGAAGAGCCTGAAGAAATATACAGAGAAGTTTTGGTAGAAAGAGTGCCTACCAAACGAGCAAAAGAATCAAATAAAAAAATAGTAGTGTCAGCCTTTTCGTTTCTTGTGTTGAGTGGTATTTTATTTGCTGTTGCTTTGTACGGCTCACTGAACGTTACTACAACGCTTATTGTTGAGAAAGGGAAATCAGCAAGTGTAGTTCTTTCAGGAAATAACGCACTCTGCTTCATTTTTAATACTTGTCAAAAGATATAGATACGAGCAGTTTGTTGTCTGAACAGAAAGAGAGTTTTTCCATGTAGGGCAGAGCTGCTGACATACGTAACCTCCTTCGGGAGGGTTTTTAATGTTTATATTTCACCTCTGATAGCCGAGATATCGTTTAAACAAGGTATAAAAAGTTTATTTTGCTTCAGTTCTCGTCTAGTAGAGATAAATCATTTTTTTATAAAAAATCTAGAAGTAAAAAACTTAGAGACAGATAAAAATGCTTACACAACTGTTGAGTTTTAGTATGTATATAGATTGTAAAGTTTCACTAAAATATTTTTTATGTGTAGATGAAGTTTTTTATTTCTATCCACAGTTTTTTGAAATTTTTTTGTAAAATAATATTCGTTTTGCTCGTACAATGTAGGGCAGTGCTTCCTCCGAAATAACTGAGTAAACAAAAGACACATCGCCCTTGAACACATTACTTTCACAACATGGTGAGCAAATGCTTTCAGCCCGTAAGGTAGCTGAACGTTTGGGTTGCGCCCAGGACTATGTTTCCAAGCTCTGCCGTGAAGGCAAGCTTGCGGGGAAACAAATTGACGGAGCGTGGTTTATAGAACAGGAGTCAATTTCTACATTTGAAAAAATGCGAGAGGTGGCAAAAATAGCTCGTGCAGAGGCTCTCGCAGACCAACGCCGAAAGGAAAATAAAGAATATCAAATACAGCGCGCGGGAGAATTTAAAAAACAATTTTTCGCACGGGCTGTGGGCGCGGTACGTACGGGTGTGTTTTTTGCTGCAGGGTCGGCGCTGCTTCTAGGTTCGGTTGTATTTGCGGGAGAACACGGGAAGGTAAACACTGTACAGGAAACAGCCGCACATACGCAGCAGGTAGGTACATCTGTTGCACAACATAGTGCGCTCTTTTTTGGAACGCCAACAACATCTGTTGCACTGTCTGCGGCAGTTGGGGAAACCGCTGCCGCGGCGGTCGGTAGTTTTTTCTCAAGAGTAATTTCATATTTTTTTGCTGCACCAGCAGCGCACTATGTTGTCGCACCGGAAAACCCAACTGCATATGTTCCGCAGCAAGTTACTGAAACACAAAGTTCTGCACCGGGCCCTGGCGCGCCAGTTGCCCCGACTAAAACTGTTGTAGTCCAGCAAAATACGTACCCTGTTATCCAGCGCACGCTTGAGCGTGTCGTGTCGGTTGGTGGCATCAGTGATGCAGAACTTACGGATAGGTTGAACCAACTTAACAACAAACTACAGTCGCAAATTTCCACCATTGCAAACCCAGGGTACGGAAGCCCGCGTGGGAATTTTGATTTTTCTCAAGCAGTAAATAATCTTTCAAACGTAACCGTACATGGAGTTAGCGGTTTAACTGATGCGGACATCCCTGACACTATTTCGCTCTCTGGGGTAACTATTGGAGGTGCCACGATTTCAAGTTTTACGGGTACTGGGCTTTCTGTTGTAAACGGAGTGCTCACTGCGTCTGGCGGCTCGGGTTTTTCTACAACGTCTGCCGACTACTACGTCAACGCGTCTTCAACGATACCAAAAACGTATAGCGACAATGTTTTTACTGGAGGAAATATTTTTGGTAACTCAACAACTACAAATGCCACAACAACCAATTTATACATAGCAGGTTCAGTGCGCGGCGGAGGGCTCACTACGTCGTGTATTGGCTCGGGAGACAAAATTATATGGGACGCGACAACGGGCCAATTTGGTTGCGGTACGGACGCAGGAGGTTCGGGAAGCGGAATATCGGGACTAAAAGCCCAGTATGGTACGGCCCAAACTGGTGCAACACAAACACTTGCAACGTCTACCTCTGGTACCGACTTTACTATCACCTCGGCAGGCGACATCCATACATTTAACTTGCCATCCGCGTCGGCATCGAACCGCGGCCTTTTGACTGCGGCTGACTTTACAACGTTTAACAGTAAACAGTCGGCACTTTCATTTGCGTACCCGCTGCTTAATTCTGCGGGAACTATTTCGCTGGCGTTTAGTACGACAACTGCAAACACATGGAGCGCGCTCCAAACCTTTACGTCGGGCTTCCTTGCAGCTGCATCATCGACTGTAAACAATACTCTTGCTGTTACGGGTGCAACGACGCTTGGCTCGACATTGAACGTACTAGGGCAGACAACACTCGCTACGTCGCTCAGTGGCCTGCTTAAAGCAACGGCCGGAGTTGTCTCTACTGCGACTGCAGGTGTCGACTACTTAACCTCGGCAAATGTATTTAGCTATTTGTTCCCAGGTAATGCAACGTCAACACAGCTGACATTTAACGGCGGCTTCCTCTCAACAGCATCATCAACAATCAACAGCACCTTCCATATTGGCGGTCTTTCAGACGGCGCCCTCGCAGTCTTCGGAGGCCTTGTTTCGTCAGGTGCCACAACAACTGCAGGTACGGGCCTTACCTACAGTGGCAATGCATTTAACGTAAACAGTATTCAAAGCATTAGTAAACTTTCTAACTTGGCGTCTGCTGGTTTTGTCAAAACATCAAGCGACGGAACGCTTTCGGTAGACACAGCGACATATCTCACGTCTGCACTTACATCGATTGGTCCGGCAGGACAAACAACAACAGGCGCTGCCGTAACCCTTGCGTCGTCAACTGCAGGAACTGACTTTACTATCACAGGTTCGGGTTCAACACTTACGTTCAACCTTCCAACTGCGTCTGCATCTAACAGAGGACTTCTCTCGAGTACTGACTGGAATACATTTAACAACAAGGGAAATGTTGGGTATCCGTTCGCTCTCTCGGGTAATGCAACGTCAACTCTCACACAATTTAATGCAGGTCTTACTGCATTCGCTTCCTCAACTATTGGAAGCGGCACACAAAGTGGAGGTCTTACTATCTTCGGTGGTGCAACAACAACTGCGAACGCGTACTTCGGTGCGGCTATTACAGGGGCAACAACGTTTACATTGCCGACACTTGGAACAGCGGCTGGAGCATTTCTTGCAGTAGATGCAAATGGACAGATTATTGCCACGACAACACCGAGTGGTGGTGGAGGTGGTTCGGGTACAGTAACCAACATTGCTACAATATATCCGTTGCTTGGAGGCCCTATTACAAACACCGGCACATTGTCGCTTGCGTTTGGTACTACCACCGCAAATATTTGGGGTTCGCTGCAAACATTTTCTGCAGGGTTCCTTGCTGCAGCCTCTTCGACAGTTAACGGTACGTTTGTAGTGACCGGGCAAACAACGCTTGCGTCGTCGCTCAATGGGCCGCTGCAAGCAAACCAAGGTCTTGTGTCGGCAACAAGCAGTGTCGGTACACTGTACGGCGGTACTGGAGTTACGTCGTATACAACGGGAGATATTTTGTATGCAGACGCTACCAACCATCTTGCAAAATTAGGGATTGGCAGCACAGGCAGTGTGTTGAAAGTTGCTGGAGGTCTGCCTGGATGGGGACTCGACGCAACGGGCGGCGGCTCGGGTGGAGGGAGCTGGTCTACAACGACGTCACAAGTTGCGGGTGAACTTATAAACTACTCAAACAATTCGACTGACATTGTAACTATTGGTAACAACGCAACAACTAGTGCAGCGTTTTGGTTTGACCCGACGGCTCTTGTCGGATACATCTCAAATAAATTGGGCATTGGTACGTCCACTCCCTCACAAGCGCTTTCAGTACAAGGCAACAGTTATGTCTCGGGAACGTCCTTCTTTGGTGGGGCAGTGACAGCAACATCGACGCTTAACGTAACGGGGCTCTCTACACTAGGCTCTTTGAATGTTACTGGCGCAACCACACTCGCCACGTCACTCACGGGCCTCCTTAAGGCGTCATCAGGTGTTGTTTCAACCGCGGCATACACCGACTTCCCAACAATTGCTGCAGGCACAATACTTGCAAACGCAACAGGCGGGACTGCAGCACCTACGGCCGTTGCAACATCAACGTTGTTTGGTACAGGCACGGGTGGCCAAGTACTTACCTGGTCTGCAGGAGTTCCTACATGGGCTGCTACCACCACCTACAGCGCACCACTTGTCTTTTCAAACGGAAACGTAAGTTGTACGGCTGCCTCGGCCGGTGTTGCGGGCTGCCTTAGCGGTACCGATTGGAGTACATTCAACAACAAACAAGCAACAATTGCTGCGGCATGGCCTATTACACTTACGGGTGCAACAGTGGGCTTTAATGGCCTTTCAACCTCTACAGCCGCAGTTGTGGGCAACATCCCGTACTACTCAGGCGTAAACACATTCGCAAACGTTGCAACGTCTGCACCGGCAATTGGTTCGGTACTTACATACTCAGGCACATTGGGAAGCCTCGTGGGTGGTGTAGGAGGTACCTTCGGTATTGCAAACACGTCTATAACCAATGCAATGCTTGCAGGCTCCATTGCCTACAGCAAACTTGCGTTGACCGGCGCAATCTTGAACGCAGACTTGGCAGGCAGTATTGCGTACAGCAAGCTCTCACTGACAGGTGCTATTTTGAACGCTGACCTAGCCGGAAGTATCGCTGCGTCAAAACTCGTTGGCACCGATATAACTACTGTTGGCACAGTAACTTCGGGTACGTGGAGTGGTTCCTTTGGCACAGTATCGGGTGCAAACCTCACCAACCTCACCGCTGCAAATGTCACGGGATCGCACACCCTCCCAGACGGGGTATTAAGCACGAATGTGCCTCTTTTGAACGCTGCAAATGCGTTTAGCAGTACGTTGAATGTTGCGGGTATCTCTACCCTCGCAGGCGTTCTTTCAACGGCCTCATCTACCTTCACAAATTCTTTGCATATATCTTCACTTTCAGACGGAGCCCTCGCAGTCTTTGGCGGTCTCGTCTCATCAGGTGCAACTACAACTGCAGGCACTGGTCTTACATACAGTGGCAATGCATTTAACGTAAACAGCATACAAAGCATCAGCAGACTCTCGAACTTGGCAACAGCGGGCTTTGTAAAGACTGCAAGTGATGGAACGCTGTCAGTTGATACCAGTACCTACCTTACCTCGGCTGTCACCTCCGTCACCGGCACCTGGCCGATTATTTCTTCAGGCGGCAACACGCCAGCGATATCATTCGGCGGCCTCTCAACTTCCACAGCTGCAGTTGTCGGTAACATACCGTACTTCTCTGGTGCAAATACATTCGCAAATGTTGCAACTTCAGCCCCAGCTATCGGCTCCGTCGTAACATACTCAGGTACACTCGGCAGCTTTGTAGGAGGCGTAGGAGGTACCTTCGGTATTGCAAACACGTCGATTACGAATGCGATGTTGGCAGGCTCCATTGCCTACAGCAAGTTGTCTTTGACTGGTGCAATTCTCAATGCCGATCTCGCGGGTTCGATTGCCTATAGCAAACTCTCATTAACAGGCGCAATACTTAACGCAGACTTGGCGGGCTCTATAGCTGCATCAAAATTGGTTGGTAGTGACATTGCAACTGTAGGAACAATCGGCACTGGTGTATGGCAGGGAACTAAGATTGGTCTTGCATATGGCGGCACTAACGCAGACCTTTCTGCGACCGGTGGTGCATCGCAAGTACTGCGCCAGTCATCATCAGGCGGTGCTATCACTGTCTCGCAACTTGCAGCGTCTGACCTTTCAAACGGTACGACTGGAAGTGGTGCAGTGGCTCTCGCAGGAAGTCCGACGTTCAGTGGCAATGCCGCATTTGGAAATGCATCGACCACACAAATAGGCTCAACAGGTAATGCGTATTTTGCGACAAGTGCAGGTAGTGTCGGTATTGGCACTACGACTCCAACCTCTGCACTTTCTGTCCAAGGTAATTCATATCATTCAGGTACTGCATTCTTTGGTGGAGCAATCACTGCAACATCAACGCTTACTCTTTCGGCACTTTCAAACGGAGCCCTCGCAGTCTTTGGCGGTCTCGTCTCATCAGGTGCAACTACAACTGCAGGCACTGGTCTTACATACACAGGTAATGCATTTAACGTAAATACAACACAGAATGTTGCAAAACTTTCAAACCTCACAACAAACGGTTTTGTAAAAACAAGCGGCAGCGACGGAACATTGTCTGTAGACACAAGCACGTATTTGACGAGCGCACTCACATCAATTGGCCCTACAGGACAGACAACAACAGGTCCTGCAGTAACGTTTGCATCATCAACGACAGGTACTGACTTTACTATCACAGGATCTGGCTCAACACTAACCTTTAACCTACCAACTGCCTCGGCTTCTAACCGCGGACTTCTCTCGAGTACTGACTGGACGACCTTCAACAACAAGGGTTCAGGTACGGTCACTGCGGTTTCTGTCGCATCTGCAAACGGCTTTGCGGGCTCGTCGTCTGGTGGTGCAACGCCGGCACTTACGCTTACAACAACAGTTACAGGACTCTTGAAAGGAAACGGCACTGCAATTTCTGCAGCAGCCCTCACAGATTTCCCAGCAATTGCCGCAAACACGGTGCTTGCAAACAATACCTCCGGCTCTGCGGCACCGACCGCCATTGCGACGTCGTCGTTGTTCCAAAATGCGAGCGCAACACTCTCTGGCCTTTTGACATCAACCGACTGGACGACCTTTAATAACAAAGGTTCGGGCACGGTCACTTCGGTTACTGGCACCTGGCCTATCATCTCGTCAGGTGGTGCAACACCAGCAATCTCCTTCGGTGGCCTCTCAACATCAACTGCCGCAGTCGTGGGCAATATCCCGTACTTCTCTGGAGTAAATACATTCGCAAACGTTGCAACAACAGCACCGGCCATTGGCTCAGTGCTCACATATTCGGGAACCCTAGGAAGCCTTGTAGGCGGAGTAGGTGGTACCTTCGGTATCGCAAATACATCGATCACCAACGCGATGCTTGCAGGCTCAATTGCCTACAGCAAGCTCTCACTGACAGGTGCTATTTTGAACGCTGACCTAGCCGGAAGTATCGCTGCGTCAAAACTCGTTGGCACCGATATAACTACTGTTGGCACCATTACTTCCGGTACCTGGAGTGGTTCGTTTGGTGCAGTCAGCGGCGCAAACTTGACCAACCTGACCGCTGCAAATGTTACTGGTTCTCACACACTTTCGGACGGGGTACTAAGTACCAATGTGCCACTTTTGAACGTGGCAAATACATTTAGTAGTACGGGAATTACGTCCTTTGGAGGAAGTGTTGGCATTGTAACCACAAACCCGCTTGCAAAACTGGAAGTGGTAGGCTCATCGCAAGCTGCCACCGACCGCAGTACACATTTTGAGCTTTCAACCGGTACGGGTTTGCTCACAGACGAAAAACTCGTCTTTGGTGTCCACGACGGCGACTACAGCTGGATCCAAGCTGTTAAGAACGGTACCGGATACCGCAACTTGGCACTCGAACCAGGTGGCGGCAACGTTGGTATTGGTACCACTACGCCTGCAAGTAAATTATCGATAGAGGCTGCGGTAACAGCGGGTACAGCTCCTGGTCTGTTGCTTAGCAATACAAATGGCTCTGTCGGGTCGGGTGCGGCAATTGATTTCTATTTTGGCGCATATAACAAGAGTTCTCGTATTTACAGTTACGCCGTCAATGCCAATCAAGGGGATCTTCGTTTCGCTACAGCTAACGGAAGCAGTTTTGCAGATGCAATGACGATTCTCGGTAGTAATCAGTATGTCGGTATTGGCAGCACATCGCCGTCGCGTGCAATGTCTATACAGTCGGCAGTGTCGACTGCACAGATGACAGTTGCGTACGACACCAGCCGCTATACCGACTTCCTGACAAATTCGACAGGTGACTTAACTATCACCCCACAAGGTCAAGATGCTACGCTCTACGACAGCAACTTGTGGATCTGCTCAGGTGTTGCATGCCCAACAGGCACACCAACGGGTACGGGTAACATTATTGCCGAGACAAACATCGGCATCGGTACCACCACGCCGAAGTATCGCCTTACTATAGAGTCACAAAGCACTTCGGAAGACTTGTTCCAAATTGCAACATCGTCGAACCAAAAAGTATTTATCGTCGACCGGAACGGCAGTGTGGGTATAGGTACTACCACGCCAACACGTCAGTTCTCCATCTCCGACAGGCTCTTTGTCGGTGCCGGGGGCGTAAGCGGCATGGGTACAGCAACCTCGACCTTTATGGGTGACATAAAAATCACCGGTAAACTCGATGTTGGTACTATCGACCCGGTCTACACAATTGACGGCGTGAAGTATGCAACCTACGGTCACTCAACTGTTGGTATTAAAGAAGAGGCTGTCGAGGTGCTTGAAGTGACAAACAAAAACCCAAAGACCGGCAAATTTGAGATAAAGATTTCGTTTAAAGATCTCGACAAGGGTTCGGACCTCTGGCTCTTCTACCAAGTGACAGACTTCGGTACCAACTGGAAGAATTTGGTCATTAACCTCACGGCATCGTTTGACGGTAGTGTCTTCTACACCAAAGTACCAAACGAAGCAGCGGTTATAATCTCTACCTCGCAACCAGGGGAAGTGTCCGCTCGGTTTATTGCAAACCGCTACGACTCGAGCAAGTGGCCAAACATCCGCCCAGACCAAAGTGGTCCGTATAAGGGCCATGAGCTTGAGACAAGTGCAGGGCAAGGTATGCCGCTGGGCACAGAGCCGATAAGCTCTGCGCTCGACGCAGCGCTTTAGAAATAGGTACCTTTTATTTCGCTGCTTTTGGATTGTTCTTAAAAAAGTCCCAGGCTCGGTCGGTAGCGGCTGCAGTGTATGTGTGCGCGAGCCCTGTAATATATATGCCGCGTACTTCAGTGCTACTAGCACACGACACAAAAGTTTCTGTCCGTACGCCTTGATCGTTGCGTTGCTCGGCAGGGGTAGGACAATGTTCAAACGCTGCCCATAGTGCAACAGGATTTTTTGCAGGAATAGGTTCTTGCCGAGTTTTTGCTTGCGGCATTGGGTCGGATGTCCCAACGATAGAAAGGAGAGATATCGGGTTTTGTGGGGCAGGGAAGGATGTATACAAAAGGCCTGCAACAGGTGCTATGGCTGCGAGTGTGTCCGAGAGCTCACTCCCTAAACGGTAGGCAAATGTAGCGCCGTTTGAAAAACCAGTGGCAAATATGTGTTCCCGATTAACGTTGTTACTAAAAGTAATATCGCCGAGTATTGCACGTACATAGGCAATGTCGTCCACACCGTCGTGCGTAATAGGGGGAATGTTTGCACCCACATGCCACAGGCGGATATTACGCGCTGGGTCGCCCAGCGTGAGGTTGAGAGGCTTCCTAGGGTCTTCCAGCGTGCCTTGTGCAAACACTACAATAAAGCCTTCGCGCTGTGCTTTTTCCTTCCAGCCCGAATACTGCGCCATCAGTTCAGCAGAGCCAAGTGGCCCGCCGCCGCCATGGAACACTAGTACCACGGGGAGAGATGAACTTGTGTGTTGTGGTGCGTAGATTAAATATTCACGCTCAAGATTTTGAACGTGTATAGAAACAGTACGAAGTGTGTACGAGTTTGAGAACAGAAAAAAATATAGTGCGCATGCACTACTTGCGAGGAGTACTGCGGCAGAAATAAAAATAATGTGTGTTCGTGTCATCGCAGAATTTTTTTAAACATCACATCAAGCACCGGCAGGCTGCACAGAAATTCTTTTACAGAAGTTTTTGCAGGTGCAAAAGGCGACGCGAGTAGTAGCAGTGACCACAAAAATATATGGGACACAAACCCAATGTTTATCACTAAGTAATTACCTACATGGAAGAGTATAAGCAGTAGTCCCCAGGTGCGATGCAGCTTTGGGCGAAATGCGACAAAAAAAGAAAAAAGTAATAAGTAGAGGGTAAAAAGGTACCACGGGTATATAAGCAGGTAGTGTTCGACTGCCCAAGGCCCAAGCGCCGTGTGCACACCCGTAAGCAGCTGCCGGTCGGCGATTTGGAGCGCTGCCGAATGGAGCCCGAAAAAGTTTGACTGCCCGGCTACTATCTGTGCCGCGGCACCATAGAGTTTGCCGAGCCCGCCCATTGTGTAGGTAAGCAGGTTTTCCACCTGGACAGCAAAAAAAACGAGTAAAAATTTCATCCGTACAACAACAGGTGCGTCAGTTTTTTCGTATCCGTATGGCAAAAAAATAAATAAAAACGATGTGAGCAGCAACCCATATCCGTCTACGTCGAGCTGCAGTATCGATATATAAAGCGCGCAAAATTCAAACAACGCCAGGAACGAAAGTATGCGCGCAAGACGCCAGTGGGGCTTCCACGCAGCAAGTATGCTGGTGGTGATAAAAAATACTCGCACGCACGCATATGCTGTGGCGAAGCCGATAAGAGGGAACCAGCGTATAGGCCAGGGTGTTTCTATTTGGGTCTGCGCGCCAAATGATGTGTCCCAGGTAAAAAGTGCAACAGAAATAAAGAGCAGGAAAAAATAATACATCTGCACTACCGTGCGTGCAGAAAAAAACACCTGCATGTCTGCGGCATAGTGTTCAAGACGTCGGAGGGGCGAGTCTTTAAAAATATATTCGCGTAGTTGAACTAGATATTTCATGGTGTGTGGTATGTGCCTAATATGTCGACGCGTTCAAGTGCTCCTGTTTTAAAGCGCTCTATGGGGTCGTAAGTTATTTTAACCACTTGCCAGGAAAGATCTTTTGGAAAATACGCGGCTTCGAGCTCTGCTCGTACTACGTCGGCCCCTGCAGTGTCGCCCGCCACAAGGGCTTTCCCCAAACGGCGGATACCATCGCGTGCGCGGTTTGTCTGTGCGTCTCCAATAATGTCATTCGCTTCGCCAAATAATTCTGGGGGAGTGAGTGCTTTTCCTTTATACGTTACAAGCCGCACGGTGTACTGCGTGCTGAAGTGTTCGTTTGGGACAAGTGCAAATAAAAACCAATGAAAAAAAGGTGGGAAGCTTTTGTCGTGTGCTGAAGAAAAAAGGAAAAAAGTAGAAAGTCCAATAACAAAATAAAGCCCTAAAAATATACTCAGTAGTGTCCGCAGTCGCGATACCTCGTGAGTGTCTTTGGGAGAGAGGTTCATGCGTAAGAGAATAGCATGCGCTACACTGGACTGCATGCGCTGGAAGTACGCGACTTTTTTTGTGTGTTTAATGATAGTCTCTGGCTTGTGTGGATACGGCATATACGCCTATATGCATCGGGGGCCGCTCGACTTAACCGGCCAGAGCACTGTTACTATTACCCTTACAAAAAACGGTTTTGTTCCAAATGAGATATACATTAATCGGGGCACAACTGTTGTGTTTAATACAACAGCAGGAAACCCGTTTTGGCCCGCGTCTGACTTGCATCCATTCCACACTATATATTCCGCATTTGACCCCAAGGGCCCAGTTGCTGCCACAAGCACCTGGAGTTTTACGTTCGACAAAGATGGACACTGGAGCTTTCATGACCACATAGGCTTGGCGACCGGTGTGATTATTGTGGTACCTCCTGGTGCTACAGGAGACGCAAAATACGATGTGCTTGGGGTCTGTGATGAGCCAGAACAAAGCGGACGTGCGGCATGTTACCGCCAACACATATTGCTTGCGCTTGATAAAAAAGGTTTGGATGGTGCGATGAATGAAGTGGCATCTGTGTATCAAAACTATCCGGAGTTCCGCCCAGAATGCCATTCGTTTTTGCATGACCTGGGGCTTATGGCATATAAAAAGTATGGCGAGCATGTTCCTCCGGCCAATACTATGTATTGCGGGCAAGGGTTCTATCACGGTTACTTAGAAAGTTTTCTTATGGAGCGACATGGCGATATAAAACCAGCACTTGCATTTTGTACAGCAGAAGCTAAACGACTTGGCGAAAAAACTGTTGCGGGTTTGCAGTGCATGCACGGCATTGGACACAGCGTTATGGAATATTTGCTTACGACACGTCCTGACCTAAGTAACAACAGCAGGAATCTACAAATACTTCTGGGTCTGGGAGTTGCCGAATGTGCCGCGATGCCTTCCCCAGAAGGGAAGTTCCGTTGTGCGGACGGGGCGTTCGACGTATTTAAAGCATGGGTCAATGTTCAGAGTTTACAGACTGTCTATACAGATGTTTTTTCGCTCGACCACCCCTTTGCGTTGTGTACACCTTTGCACGAAACATGGCAGAGGGATGCTTGCGTATGGGAAATGGCAAAAGAAACACTTGTTATTGCTAACCATAATACGCGCACCTCACTGCAGTCGGTTATGCGTGCTGCGCGCACGTGGTTAGATGGGACATACATGTTTTCTGCAATAACAAGCGTTGCGTTTGTTTCAGCCGCAAACAATGTCGACATGTCGGATAAAAAACTTGTAGGGCTATGTGCCTCTGTTGTTGATACAACGCTCCATTCATATTGTATTGCTGGCCTTCTGCGCGGAGTTGTTTTTAACGGCGCGCCGGGAACTGAAGGTGCGCGAGGCGCGGAGTTGTGTCACGTACGTACACTCACGTCAGGTGAAAAAACGCTCTGTGCCAAGACACTTGTTACGACTCTTGTAAATAACTATGGCGAAGTGGCCCGTGCTGCGGCATGTGCCCTCGTAGCGGATATTCCCGGAACGGACAAACTCTGTACACCACAGTAGGGCATGAGTACAATGAGTGCATATGGAACATGTATCTCATCACGACGAGCTTACCGCGAAAGACCCGGTCGTTGTTGTCACAACAGGCCCTGTGTTTACTGTAGACCGCACGAAGCTCCCGACTGTAACGGACCTTCTCGGTGATGAATGGACGGTATGGAAGGGGCCGAAAGAAGGTGAAGGCCTTGAAGGAGAAGAAGACCAAGACGCTCGCGCAACTGCAGTGAACGCTTTTGATTTTAGCCGCATGAAATTTGTCCACGGTTTTAAAGATGGCGAAGACTCTATCGATGGCGAGCAGAAACTAGAACGCTTAAAAGTGCTCCCCGACGTGCGTCCTGACTTTGCATTTGGAATAGGATTGTTTTTAGAGCAGGGGCAGACAACACTGCGCTGGCTCTACGACAACCACGGCATCACCTGGTTTGAAATCCCGGGTACGGTGATGTGTCACGACGGCGGGTACCGATACTTTTTAATACTGAGCAGGGAAGGCAGCGGTGCGTGGCATTGGGACTATCGCTGGCTTAAACACGAACGCCGTCGCGGCTGGTTGGCACCTATGTTTTCTCTATAGGGAGATAGGGAGCAGGTCGCCGACAGTAATGCGACTTGCTTCCAGGCGTTGTTGGTCGGACGAATTGCGCATAATTATATAGATAGGTTCACCTACGCGTAAGTCTTTTTGGTCGATGTCTTCTACGGAGGCACGTTCAGTCACTCCCGACACTTTTGTGCCGCGTGTGCGTTGTATGACAGTTGCAGAAGTAACCCATGCTTGTAGTTGTTCGGTCTGCCCCTCTCCATCTGTATATGAGATACGCACCCACCGTTCGTCAGAGTTATTTTTTACCAGTGTTGCGATTCTCTGCACATCAGGAATTTTGAGAAGGAGGTTCGTTTGCGCTTTTTTTACGGACACGTTTTGTGCTTGTTGAAATTGCAGCATATTTACCACACAGCTTGCTGCAAGCAAGAATGTGCAGATAAACAGAAGAGGTATGGCTAGTGAGTCTTTTGTATTCATGAGGTTAAAACGATGACTGTAATAGTATAAGTGCATATGGCACCGATGTGTCTCCGGTAATCCATATGTCCGCGCGGACTTTTTCTCCGTCAATAATACTATGTTCCTTTGGAGCTACAAGAAGTCGAGTACTACTGATAACTCCGCCCGGTGTTTTTTGAGGATCTCGTACTAGTACGCGCGTGTCAGCGTCGTACCGTATGCGGACTTTTTTTTCGGCTGAGCCACTTCCTGCTGGTATATTCAGAAGAAACGTTTGTGGCCCCACGTCAGTAATTGTTCCTTGAAGCGACAGAGGGTAGGGCAGGGTTGCACTGTGTGGAGACGCAAGGGCCCACGAACCGCCTACCTGTTTTGGTGACACTACCGGCCATATATAGATTCCTGCACACACCCCAAGTGTAATACCAAGGACTAGGGTTAGCGCGGCCAGTGCTCTCATATACTGTGCAGTATACTAGAACTCTATGCGCACATTCCGCTTGTATGTTCCTGCTATAAGTGTGGTTGCCGTATTCCTTCTCTATATAGGTGTCGGACAGACCTATGCAGACACGATGGCATCCATTGCGGCAAGTCTATGCGCCCTGTACCTGTGTGGTTTGTCTATACTCTATGCGGGTATCCCACACCCCAAGGAGTGGAAGCCTTCGCAGTGGCTGCTTGTCGCATTTGTGTTTGTAGTATTGTGTACTACGATTTTTTCTGGAAATTTTTTGCATGCATTCTTTGGCTTTGCACTCGACATGACGTCGGGGGGTTTTATAGTCCTTATGTGCATCCTTGCGTTATTCGTAGGTGGCTTTTCGCGCGTGGTGCGTCAAGGCCTTTTTATTGCATCAACCTGTGTGCTTGTAGGTCTTTTGGTGTATCCGTATCTACGCACCGAACAGCTTGTGCGACCGTCACTTACAACAACACTACGGGTAGAGTCGGCGGCGTATACGGACCTCGGTGGCAAAGTACTTGTGGCCGGCATAGGGCCGAGCGCGTTTACTTATGCGTGGCAAAAATATCGCCCAGGGGAAGTGCTCGCCACCCCTTTTTGGAACGAAGATTTTTCCGTCGGCAGCGGCCTGCTCCCCACGTTGCTCGTAGAATGTGGGGCTATAGCGGCGCTGTTGTTTACCCTTAGTTTTTTTTCAGCTGTTGCTGAAGAATTTTTGCAGGTCATTACACGGACATATACAATGCGTCGTCGTGTGGTTGCGCTCGCTTCAGTCGCCGTTATTTTTTTTGCTCTCGCACTGCTCGTGTATGCAGAACCTTCAGCACCGCTGTTGCTTGCGGTGGCAGTCGCGCTTGGTTCGTGTAGATACGAAGATTCTACGTGTCTTCGTGTACGTCCTTTGGTACGAACGATACTTTTTGGAATTTTAGCGGTACTTACTGTTGGCGTTTTGTATCTCGGACTTTCAGCTGCATTTTATTTTTACGCATATGCAAACATGCAGCAGCAGGACCTTTTGCGCGCGCGCAGTGCAGGAGAATATGCATACGCACTTTCGCCCACGGGACAAACTGACCGTTTGCTCGCACAGATACTCCGTTCAAGTGGCCACGCACTGGGTAATGCGGCTGCGTCGCAGGTGCAGGTGGGGCAGCTGTTTCATCGTGCAAGCATCTATGCACGCGCAGCAACAGTAACCGAGAGCGCGAATGCACAAAGTTGGAAATTACTCGGTATCACCCTTGCTGAAGAAATGTCGCTTGCGCCAAGCGAAGACGTATTTTACGAAAGTAAGGCGGCATTCGAACGCGCGCACGCAGAGTCGCCCAATGATCCCTCGGTACTATTTTTCCAAGCGCAACTTTATATATTAGCTGGTCAAAAGCAGCAGGCCGGAGACGCACTACAAGCAGCCCTGGCGCTGCGACCGACCTATACCGAAGCAAGCGATCTTTTGGCTGCGGTGAAGGCTAAATAACATTCTGTAGTTAGCGGATGTTGGGCAAGTCTAATTCGGTCGTGGTTAATTTCCCCGCCTCTATCAGCTGTGCAATTGCTTGCTGTACGTGAGGGTCAGTGAAGGCCTGTAGTTTTTCTGGTGGGTAAAAGAGGGCTAGCTGTTTTGCTATAGAAAGATAACAAACTTTTTCAGCGTCCAGTGCGTGTATTTGGTTTGATGCACACAAGGCAAGTGCTTTTGGATATTCTTGCTCTGGAAAACCTCCGGTAAAAAGTGCGCTCGGGAATATAGTAATACACGAAACAAATAACTCTTTTGAGACAGTTGCGCATGCAGGTATAAGAGACAGGTAAGAGTTATGCGGCATGGCTCGCAAAATAAGTACTCGCATTGCCGGTCGAAACGCCTGGACGCGCAGTGAGGGGTCTTCTACCTGAGCAATGTGTTCTATAAGGGAAGGTACCGTAAGACTAGCTTCTCTAAAAAACCGGTCGGCAACGCCTGCGTAACACATACGCTTCCATGATTTGGCGAGCGTTGTGCAGAGTGCAAACGGGTGCAACTTGTCAAAGGAAAGGCCGTGTTGTTTTTGGGCAGCCCATTCAAGTAAGGCCGTAAATACACCCCGGTAGCATGTCTGACGTTCTATGTCTGTCAGTGTGTTGGGCAGAGTGTCGCATTGCCCGAGCGTATCTACTGCAAGTTGGCGTGCGTCCTTGGATGTGTCGTGTGCATGCGCAAGGACAAACCCATGCCCGGCAGCGTGGTAACACTGCACGTTTATTGTTGGAAATATATTCGAGAAGCGCGTTTCAAAACTACTACATGTTGCAGTTACAAACGGCACGTTTGGATGGTCTGCAAACAAGTGCATAAAAAAACCGTGAGGAACGCCAAAGGTGCAAACGTTTGCGGTCTCGGGGAAGTCGACTGTTTCCAGGCTTCCTCCGCTATGGAGTAGTTTGGAATACATTTGGTCTCCCATCCAATGGGCGTCGGCATGGCAATTTTCGGGAACTAATATGTTGGGGTAATGACTATATAAGTATGCGTAGTCGTGGAGCATGTCTGCCGCACCTCCTGTTGCGAGAGATGTATCGAGCAGTCCATACCAACATTCAATTTTGTCCGGCGCAGATGTATGAGAGTAGTCACATACGGCCGCATGGTATACGAAAGACTGTTGGCTAAAAAAATATATTCCAACACTAAAAATTACTGCAAGTAGTGCTACCCAGAATATGTGTTGCAGGCATTTTTTTGTGTTCATTGGAGATTAAACAATCTTTCTACTTGGCCTTCGCAGAGATTTTTTTTGTCATCAACAGTAAAGATTTGGCCGCAAACTTTTTTTGATTCCTCTAGAGTTTGTGCGTGTACAACTATTTCGGCTGCTCCGCGCGCGCACACTGTGCGTAGGGCGGGGATAGAGTCATATTTCTGGCAATACAGGCCGAGTTGCTTCAAATGTTCAGGGGTTCTTTCGTTCTTAAATAGTGACGAAAACCACAGACGAGGAAATTCAAATACGCATTGCGGCATGTCATGTTCCCCAAGTGCAAGTTCGTCGCATGGTGCATACGGCGCCGCCTGCGATACAGGAAAGGGTTCCGTGCCTGGAAGCATAGTCCGGTTAAAATATTCCATAAACAAACCAGACTCGCAGGCTCCCACCACGTCCCCATGTTTAGAAATACTTTTACACGCAGCTACACTTTGTAGCGCAGAAGTTTTGGTGTACCCAAAATATCCCACCAGACCGTGCCCTATCCCATGTTCGCACACAAGAGGGTCTGCGCTCTTCGCACATATAGTATCGAGCTTTTTTATTATAGGGAGACCATATTCCGCAAGTGCGCGGCCGTACATTTCATGTAAACATGCATACTGTAATGTGTCATCGCACACAGTCATTCCAGAAATTCCTTGTTCTTGATACAGCGCTGTGCCAAAATAATGACCTTCAAAATGTTCGGTAGTACTCGAGAGCAACTCCCTGTACGCGGGCGCCGCTCCTGTGGAATGTATACGTTCTTCCCAATACTTCACTCTCGCGTTTTCAACTACAGTAGGTGAGTGTAGTGTATGGTAGAGAAAAAAAACTACTAGAATTCCTCCAAGGAATAAGAATATTTTTATTGCACGGGGCATACAATTATAAATTTTTTGTTCTAAGTGAAGAAGTGCATACAGCTTGGTCGCCAACAGGGATAGTCTTGCATATAGCACTCAGGGCGGTGTTGCTATACAGGGCACTCAATGTGTCTATCGTGCGCCTGTAACAATGGGTCCGTGCATCAGATATTGGAAAGAGCGAGCAGTAGGCGAGCATCTGTAGATATTCTGCTCCGGGCTTGCCTCCAGATGAGAGTGCGTTTGCTACACCATCAATAACTGCCTCCCGCTCTTTTTCTTCTGGAAATGCAATAGTTTCTTCGTACAATTGTTCCAGTGTCTTGTCTTGCAAGTTGTGTCGCACGGTGTCGTCAAACAACGCCATAAGGCCAGAATACCGTGCATTTCCGGGCAACTGATTTATAAAATAAATTGCATGTGTGTAGTCGTATCCAACATAGTGTATGTAGCCCATTGCGAGTTCGCTGTAACATGACTGCCTATATGCAGGTGTCTGGGTGCGGCAGAGTGCTGCGGGGTCGCTTGCACGATAGGAAAGATTATAATCGTTTGAACCTTCAGCGATAGAAAGGGAATTAAAAACTCCAGATGCACACCGTGCGCGCCACTGTGTGTTTGTTGTAACAGTCTCACATTCTCCAATTGCCTGCATCGCCATTGTTTTTTCATTGCCCCAAGATGCCCCGGGCAATGAGTCAAAGAGTGCATGCCCAATACCGTGAAAGCACGCAGCCGCTGCCGACGAGCCTGCTGCTCGCGAGGGTAGAACAGGGTCGGTGAGTAGCCCTATACAGTAAGAGTTTGCTTCGTGTAAATAATCTCTCCCGAGTTCTATAAGCATTTGTTCCATAAAACCGTGGTAAAAACCGTACCCACAGTAACTCGTTTCTGGGCGGGCGATATGCACACCTGTTTTTTTATACTCACTGTAGGCGGTACTGCCGAGCACATGCATGACGTCGTGACACTGGTTTTGAAATTCGGGACTTGTTTGGTAGTACTGGCTTACAGCGTCGAACCCTGCAGAGAGACCGCTCTGTTTCATCGTGGCTGTTATCTCAGCAGCCCAACAATACCCTCGTGTAATGTCGTGTGACGCGGAAAGACAATTTTTTATGCTTTCGTCTTTCGCTCCTTCAACCAATATGGAGCCGCGCATTTCGGGCACTATACGGTCATGAAAGTTCCATACCCCTGCCTGCTCAAATGTATGAGACCAGATTTCAGTTGGCAGAAGGGCATGTCCCGGGTCGAAAACAAAAGAAAGGCTTTGTGAAGAATATAACTCCGAAGCAGGCCAGAAGGCTGCGCCCGCGGTGGAGATAAACTGCACGATGTCACCTTTGTGTATGAGTACTGTCTTTGGGATAAAACCTTGCTCTGTGCGAGTAATGGTCACCGTATGTGAGTGGTGAGTGAGGTAAAAAAATACTCCACATACACATAGAACTAGTGCAACAACACTGCCGACACGTGTTCCGGGGCCTCGCATGTGGCGTTAGTATAGTACGAAACGGCTCGTGGTATACTGCGTTTGTATGAAGACGGTGGTTTCTACGTTTGCCAGTTTTGTAGCAATATTTTTTCTGTCGTTCTCCTTTGTTCATGCCGTCACACTTACCACGGCAGTGTCTATTACCGGCAGCGCAAGCGTAATAGGCGCCCTCTCCAAAGGCTCCGGTACCTTTGTTATCGACGACCCGCTTGACCCTGCCAACAAATTGCTCTTTCACTCATTCGTCGAGTCACCTGACGTTAAAAATATCTACGACGGTATTGCAACACTCGACAGCGCGGGGGAAGCAGTGGTTGACTTACCTGATTATTTTTTAGCTCTTAACCAAGACTTCCGCTATTTGGCGACTCCAATTGCAATCTCTATGCCAAATTTGTATTTAAAAAAAGAAGTAGCTAAGCGGTGGTTTGGTCTCTTTGGCGCGGTACAGTTTAAAATATCTGGAGGAGTGCCCGGAGCTCGAGTCTCCTGGCAAGTGACTGGTATTCGCCACGACCCATATATTTTGGCAAACCCAATTATCCCAGAAGTTGAAAAGACCGATACAACTATAGTGAAAAAAGGTGAGTATCTATTTGAAGGATATGAGAAAAAGTAACTTCCAAGCCAGAGTATATTTGTTTGCAACGTTGTTGCTGTGTGTGCCTGTAGTTGCCCTCGGGGTGACGTTAAAAGGAAATGTAAAATTTGCTGGGAACCTTGCTATTACAGGCGCCCTTTCCAAGGGCTCCGGTACCTTCGTTATCGACGACCCAGTCGACCCCGCTAACAAACTTCTCTACCACTCGTTCGTCGAGTCACCTGATGTAAAAAATATCTACGATGGTATTGCAACGTTGGATGACAAGGGAGAGGTAATAGTACAGCTGCCAGAGTATTTCGACGCGCTCAATAAAGATTTTAGATATCAATTTTTCCCACTCGACCATGCCGACCCAAATGTATATTTGAAAGTGGGGGCAGACAAAACAAAAAATCAGTTTACTATTGCAGGGGGCACTCCGGGAGCCCGTGTCTCCTGGCAAGTCACCGGCATCCGCCACGACCCATACATTTTGGCGCATCCTATAGTCCCGGAAGTCGAAAAGACCGACACAACGCTTGTGAAGAAAGGCGAGTATCTATTTGAAGGATATGAAAAATAATATATATACCTATACGGTCTCGGTGCTCTCGCTACTTGCCTGTGTGCTTATTCCGCATACTACCCATGCGTATTCACAAGGAGACTACTATGCTGAGTCGGCATATTATTCGCAGCCGTACTACCAAGGAACGTACTATTCACAGTCAACGTATTACTCACAAAGTACGTACTATTCACAGTCAACGTATCAGACAACCTTTACAAAAAATGCTACTGCATCGAAAACTGTTGCAGTAACAGGTTCTATTTCCAAAGGCTCCGGCACCTTCGTCATTGACCATCCACTGGACCCTGCTAACAAACTTCTCTTCCACTCATTCGTCGAGTCACCTGATGTAAAAAATATCTACGATGGTGTTGCTATGTTGGATGGCAAGGGAGAGGTAACAGTAAAGCTTCCGGCATACTTCGAAGTACTTAACAAAGACTATCGTTACTTAGTGCGGCCACTCGGGCAACCCATGCCTAACCTCTATATAAGCGGCGAAGTGCAAAATAACCAGTTCGGCATTAGCGGAGGCGCCCCGGGCGGGCGCGTCTCCTGGCAAGTTACCGGCATCCGCCACGACCCCTACATACTCGCCAACCCAATAGTTCCTGAAGTTGAAAAGACCGACACAACATTAGTAAAGAAAGGGGAGTATATTTACTCCGCCGGATATACAAAAAATTCGCTTGGCACGCTTAGTTCATTTGCGGCATTTTTTGCGGGGCTGTTCCACTAGCTACGGCGTACGCTATACTATAGACATTAGACTATGATTAAGAAATTTCTTATAGGACTCGGGTTCCTTCTTCCTGTCCTGACATTTGGGTTTGTTTCGAATAAAGGCAAACAGGAACTATTTTGCCCTGTTGTGCCTTCTCCAAACCAAGAGGCAGAAAAGCAAACACAAGGAAAATCTACAGACAAGGTCTACTACGTATGGTGCGGCGGCGTGTACTAACAGAAGGTCTGGTGTCTGGCCAGTCATGGGAAGCGCTTGGTCGGTTGCTTGATGATGTACGCCCAAAGGGTCTCGGGCTCCTGTTGCCCCCATTATTACAGCTACATGGCCTCGCGTATGTAGAAGCGCGCGCGAGAGGTATTGTTGTGGCGAGTACGTTTCCTTCGCAGCTTGGTGCACTTACAGGTCTTGCACGAGAAATTTCTATAGAAGCATTTGTAACAACAGAGGCTCTCGCGCGGGAAGTTGTTCCTCATCTTGAAGGTCTTGGAATTCTCTCCTCTATTAAAGGTTGGCTTATTGTCACTACGTCTGGCGAAGTTTCTCCGTACACGCCACCCAAAGGGGTGGTCGTGTTTGACCCACTACTATGACCCCACTTTCTCGTGCACTGCAATTTGCAATTTTAAATCCGTATTCGGATTTTTATCGCCGTAAGTATGGCAGTGAGTACAAAACATATATAGAAAAAGATCTTGCTGACATCCCCTTGCTGACACGGGAGGAAATAGATGTAACTCCTTTTTTTGACCGCATTTTTATCCCAAAGGAAATGATACATTTTGTGCGGGCAACGTCCGGGTCATCGGGGCGGGGAGTTATTGCGTTCCCGCTTGCAGAAGAGCCAGAGCTAATGCGCTACCGGAAGTCGCTTGGCTTTAGCGGGGAAGAAGCACTTGCGGGCCGTTTTTTTGGACCCTATTTTAAAAAAGAAGATACGTATTCTATTCTCATATATTCGCCGTCAAATGCTGTGCACGAAACATATGTAGTAGAGGAGGGTGGGCACGTCGCAGTGTCGGGCGACTATCGCGACCAAGAAAAAACATTTGCGCTTGCCGAAGCTGCAGGAGTCGACTCGATGTATTCGTTTCCTTCACCTCTTGCAGGTGTCGGACACTATGTCGCAGGGGGGCCGCTTGCTGCGCGTATGCGCCTTATTGTTTTGATGGGTGAGCGCGTGACAGAGCCGCTGCGTAGAGAATTAGTTGAGACATTTCCACATGCAACTATTGCTGCCGTCTACGCTACCGTAGACGCCCATGGCACTGTTGCATATACCTGCCCGAGCCACCTGACCACTGCACCAAACTATATGCACGTATTCCCAACGTACCAGCTAGAACTTGTCGACCCAGAAACCGGCCATGTAGTTCCGCAGGTGGAGGGTGCTGAAGGCGAAGTGGTGATAACAGCACTGACACCGATGGCGTTTTCTCTTGTGCGCTACCGCACGGGTGACTACGCCGTGGTGCGCCAGCACGGGATCTGTTCGTGTGGTAGTACAGATCCTGTGTTTGAAATACTCGGCCGTGTTGGCTTAGACAGGATAAAACTCCTGCCGTACGGAGGTATAAGTAGTGCCGCACTTGAAGAAGCAGTGCTAAGGCTCTCATATAAAGTTACAGACTTTACTGCTGCGTGGGACGAGCGTATAAAACCACCAAGCCTCTCGGTAGTTCTATATACCGACACTGCCCCGGCTGATACCACTACAGAGCTGCTCGGCCCTGCTATCCAGGTAAGCTCTACGCGAACATATGCCGACCTTGTAGAGCTCGGTGTTGTTGCACCACTTGTATGTACTGTGGAGCCGGTAGAAGTATTGCGCACATTACCAACAGACAAACGCAAACGACTTCAAGTATCTAGATAGTTAGTGCATACGCGCACGAACATATTCTGCACGTTTTTGTTGTAGTTGTGTAAGTGGCGGGACAAGTACTCGTGCGCGCGCAGGAATGTCTCGTGTAAGTAATGTGCGGATATCGGAAAACGCAGGTTCAGTGTCGCGTATCTGCATATACGAAACATACGGTACTCCCTGTCCTTTTGATATCTGGTCGGCGGGCGTTGCTCTTTGTGTAGTTAAAGGTTCTGGTGTGGGAGAAATAGTTTTGTTGTTGAGCGCATAGAGCTGCGACAAGCCGCCACGGGAGATAAAGTACACAAGTGTTGGGCTTGACTGCAGGTTGTAGATAATAGAGCCGCCAATTTGGAGGTCGTCAAAATATCCAACCGTGCCAGCAAAATCAGCACTGTTTGTCTCGGCTTCTGTTACAAGTTCTATAAGCCGCAGAACTTCTGTTTGTCCGCCGAGCCTCTCTGTAAGTATGTTCTTAGATGTGCCGCGAACAGTTTCTGTCGCCGCCCTAATAAATGCATAGTATGCAGTGTCTGTAAGGAAAGGCGCTTCTGTAAAGTTTTTTTGTGCACTCACTAAAGTTTCGAAAAGGGGAGAGGTAGGTGCCGTAGGTGTAAATGGATTCTGTCTCAGCGTATCGTATGCACGTTGTATAGTTACTGTTTTCCCAAAATCTATACCTGCGTCGGGGCACAAGTATGCGCGGAATGGTTGGTAGGTAAAAGAGTCGCCCTCTTTTCGAAGTGCTGCATAAAAAGGTTGTGTGCTGGTTCGTACATCTTCAAAATATAAGTCACTCAAATAGACCGCCTGTGTCGTCGGTAAGTTTGAAAGTCGCGACACTCCTCCAACAACTGCAAAAAAAGCAGGTGAGTCGGTAAAGCAGGAAGACTGTGCAAGCGAAATAAGAGGTCGAGTACCAATAGATGGATAGGCAACTGTAAGTGCGTCACGGTTTTCTAGCACGCTGCTGAGAACGCTTTCGGTGGGGGGCAGATTTTGGCCGACATCGTGCGGTCCAAATTGCAGCTGTAATTTTGTCAGCGACTCGCAGGCTCCGGCTGTACCGTCAAAACATGCGAACCGAGCCTTTTCTTTTTCTTCTGCTCTTGTGTCTGTCAGGAGTGTGTCTGCGAGCACATTTCGTATATGAGTAGCTGTTGTTCGTCCGCTAAACAATTCATATTGCGAGCCCGACATGTCGCGGGCGAGCAGGGCGACAGCATCTTCTAGGTCTTTCTTGTGTGCCGCAATAAGTGAGAGAAGTAGTGTGTGATACAACGTAGCATGTTCCAGCGTTGGCTCTGCAAGCATCTGCCTCCTAGCCTCTTCTGTTTGTGGGAGTAGATCTAAAAAACGAAATGGGTATATATGGTCTCGCACATAGGCACCTTCTGGAAAGGCAGGAAGTGCTACAGAGGCAGATATTTTAAATGCTGCTATTTGGGTTTTTAGGTCTGCTGTTTCAAACCCTGGAAATGCAAACAGTGGGTCAAGTGCATGGGCTTCTGCATATGCTGCGGGGTTTCCAACTGACATCTTCATCTCACGGAGGCGCGCCAGGCTGCCTATGCTGGCAAGCAGGACCAACATAATCAAGCATAGTCCTGCCATTTTGAGGTTTTGCATTGCCGTCAAGTATACTAAATAGTATGCAGGTTTCCACGAAACTGCGGCGCATGTTGCCAAAACTCATCCCACTTTTTTTGCTGTGTACAATTGTTGGATACGCATACTATGTACGTATGGCGACTCCATATCCGGAAGTGACTGAGATAGCACATCATGAAAGTACTTTTAATGAATTAAATGCATATTTTAAAGATATTGCAGTAAAAAAGGGCGCGCTGTATGCGTTTGAAATATTACGTCGTGCGCCTTTACCACCCCAAACAGACATTCACTTGCTTGGGCACACAGTTGGGGACGAGCTGTATAAACAATATGGCAAAGATGCAATTCAATACTGTACGAATGAATTTCGCAATGCTTGCTCACACACAGTTGTAGTTGGTCTGTTGCTCGACTATGGTGAAAAAGCTCTAGACGATATTTCAGAATCCTGCAAAAAAGCTCCGGGAGGTATAGGTGCGTACACGATGTGCTTCCATGGTCTTGGGCACGGTGTGCTTGCGTACGAAAATTACAACTTAGAAAAAACAATAACGCTCTGTAAAAAGGTGGGCACTAAAGCAGCGGGTTTTGAAGAATATCCACAGTGTGTTGGCGGTGCTATTATGGAATTAATTTCCGGTGGAGGCCACAGTCCTGAAGTGTGGAGTACGATGCGCCCACAGTATTTGACCACTGCCGACCCTCTCTCTCCTTGCGACAAGCCGTATATGCCAAAAGAAGTTCGCGCTTTTTGTTATATCTACATCACACCACATTTAATTGAGGCTGCAGGCGGTGACAAAAATCACCCTGACCCTGCGGTATTTCCGAAAGCCTTTTCACTGTGTCGTGCACTTCCAGTGGGCGACCACGACCGCGACGTGTGTATAGGGTCGTTCGGAAAAGAATTTATTTGGTGGGCACGGCAGAGCGATGCGCGCGATATTACTACACTGACCGACGAGGAGCTCGGACGTATGGCATTGTGGTGCTCACGTTCTGGTAATGCGCATGACACAACACTATGTCTTGAAAGTATACAAGATTCTCTCTATTGGGGTGGAGAAAATGATCCAAAAATTTCCGTACATTTCTGCGCACTTCTTGGTGTACAAGACCCGGCAGCAGAACGCTCGTGCGCTTCGTATTTACAGGTCCTTACTGACAGATATACACCCCACACATCAAAATGAAGTACCCGCTGGGCTACCATAGTGCTGCCCTACTCTGCATAGCACTGGTTCTTGGAAGTATTGTTGTTTCGCACATGCGCACAAGCTCCTTGAAGGTGCCTGTGTTTGCGTTGTATACCAATGAAGGCTTTAGAGAGGCAGGGGCATTTTGGAAAGGAGAAATAGCGCGAGCAGGTGGCAAAAAAGCCTATACAGAATTTCTTCGGACGTACGCAAGTTCGACACCCGGAGACCAGCACACAATGGCGCATATTTTTGGAGGCAGTTTATATGCGCAGGAAGGAGTGGCGGGACTTTCTGCCTGTGACGACTCGTTTGCGTACGGTTGTTTCCACGAATTTTTAGGGCGCGCTATACAACAGGAAGGTCTTACTATTGTTGGGACGCTCAACGAGGCTTGCTTTAAAGCACTGGGTCCCGGGAAAGCACTTTCCTGTACTCACGGTCTTGGACATGGTATCGAGTCGTATCTTGGATACACAGACGACGCGTTGATACAAAGCCTTGATGTATGTAAGAAACTTGCAAACAGTGACCCTATTGGTGGCTGTCCAGGAGGAGTTTTTATGGAATTTAATATGCGCACTATGCATTCGTTTTCTGGCATGCCGCCACGGAGTGTTGAACCAGAAGGTCTACAGTATCCGTGCAGTATATTTACGGGCGGTGATGCGGAGGTTTGCTATTATTGGCAGCCGCAATGGTGGTATCAGACTTTTAAAAGTGAAGGAAAGAGCTCTAGGGACATAGTTGCTCGTATAGGAGCATTATGTAGTGGCACAGCAATGAGTGTGCATACAAAATGTTTTCAAGGAGTAGGTACTATTGTTGCTATGGCTGCAGACTATGACGTTGCAGAAACAATCAGGCTATGTACTCTTGCGTCTGCGCGCAACGATGAGCGAAGCCCCTGTAGAGTAACTGCCGCCGACTCTTTTTTTGCGGAGGTGTCCGCTCGCAGTCGCGCTCGAGGCTTGTGTGTAGGTCTCGTTGAGCCATGGTACACAATGTGTGGCAAGGCAGCTTCAGGTAGGTCAGAAGTACCTCCTGCGGGTCGCGACTAAATACTATGAATACGCAGAGAAAAAATAATAGGTGGGCGCATGTTGCAGCGACAGTCTTGGTAGGTTTGTTGGCGTTGTTTCTTGTTGTTTCTGCAAACGCTGGGCTGTCCCGGTCACTAGCTCGCACGACAGCCACATTTTTTGTTTGGTATTGTGCACAGAAGCCAGACAGTGCCGGATGCTACGAACGCACCGTGCCGCGTCTTTTATATGTAGTCCCTGTTACAGATGTGTTTTCGGTCATACGTGAAATTCAAACGCAAGATACCTCGTATCGTTTTTGCCACGTGCTTGCGCACAACATAGGACAAGACGAAGTTGCTAGGGACACGGGTGCATGGGTGAGCTTGATGCATAAAAACCCACCGGACAGTGTGTGTTCTAACGGGTATATCCACGGCATTATTGTTGGTAGGTTCCATGCGGCGGAGCTACCTCCCGAACAAATTGATGCAATTGAGCCTGACCTGGCCCGGGCATGCGAACCTGCTGCCGATTGGAGCCCGACAAACCTCGACAAAGCAATGTGTTACCACGGCATGGGGCACGTGCTCACGTTTATAACGGGTGCCGACATGCCTCGAGCAGTTTCGTACTGTAAAAAAATAGCCATAAAAACTAATGGCGAAGACTATAGTCAAACGTGTATCTCTGGCGTGTTTATGCAAATTTTCCAACCGCTTGAACCAGAAGACTACGAACTTATCGAGAGACTTCCGGCCAAACCCACGCGCGACACACTTGCGCAATTTTGCGGTGCGTACAAAACAGAAGAAGAGCGCAGTTTATGTTTTGGTGAAGGATGGCCACTGTTCCGTGACGACTTAAAAACTGCTGCGGGTGTACAAGCATTTTGTACAACAGTAAAAGACTCCGCAACACAAACAAATTGCTACCGCACCGCACTTACTATTGGTGCGCGGACGTCGCTTGGGCAGCCAGAAAAACAAATGGCAGTTTGCAGTGCTTTGCCAGGAGCACTTGGGCAGGAATGTTTTGGCATCCTTGCCGAGGCATTTGTCGAAGAAGACAGAACACAAGGCCCGGCCGCTGCAGCTATCTGTACACATGCAGGGGAGCAGTACTCGGAGAGTTGTTTTGGATATCTGGCAAACCTTGCAAACTTTACATTTGGAAGTGATACAGTGAACAGAGAGAAGCTCTGCGCCGTCTTGCCCGAGAGCATGCGGCAACAGTGCGCAAAGAACAATTCGTCTACCACGTTATGAAAAAGTTTTTACTTCTAAGTATTACGCTGCTATTGGTACCTTTGGGTGTGTTTGCTCATACAACCGGCAAAAGTGTAGAGCAAACCGTAGGAAAGTACTTACTAGACGTGGGCTATAACCCGGACCCAGTTGTTGCGGGGGACTCTACCTATTTTGATTTTAAAATATATCAAAACGGCCCTACACCGGGTGACGCACCGTACCGCAATGTATGGGTACGTATCTACCAAGACAATGTCACGTTGTTTGCAGCCGGCATTGCGCATATGGAGACTGGCCCAACAGGGCTTGTGTATACGTTTGCAGCGCCCGGCGTGTACAGCGTTTCGGTGCGATACGAAACAGCTGACGATACGCTAGGCGAGGCAACATTTCAAATACCTGTTGCTGCTGGAGAAACGACAGCATATCTATGGCTCTGGTATATAGCTTCGGGTGCAGTTGGTTTTTGTATGGGGGCCTCAGCTTTGTATGTGTATGCGAGGAAAAAGAAGCGCTGGGAGCGTGGTATTCTGTAAGATATGTCGTGGTGGAAATTTGTAAAATACAATAACGCGGTACCTATCATTATCTCTCTATTGGTGCTTTCTGCAGGTTCAGCATTTGCTGCAAGTCCTGCAATTCGTTCCGACGTTGCTGCAGGGGTGTTGTCGTCGGAAACTAAAGTTCTGTCAGTCGACAATACCTACTTAGCACATAAAGATCTTTCCTCGTATACTCCTCGCGTAACCATTTTGGCAGTAAGTGAAGATGATGATTTTTATTATGTCGGCTACTCCCTGTCTACTATCGACGTTAAAGACTCTGTGTGGCAAGACACCACAAAAAATGAAACGTTGAAAGTTCAAAAAACGGTATTGGAAGGAAAAGACTTAGGGATATATGTCACCCACGAACTAGTACAGCGCATTGCGCACGAGGTAGATATTTTGCGCGAAACACAGCAAATAGAAAAAGCGCAAGTTTCTCAAAAAGTTGTTGCAACAAGCTACGGAGGTCTGGTGGGCAAATTCCTCGATGACACGACGGAGACATTGCCGGGGTACGTGCCTGTTGTCGATGAAACTGTTTCCGCAGCACCCACTAGCTCGGGCAGCACTTCGTCTGGAGACTCGCCAAGCACAGCCCCTGCGCCTCAAACCGGGGGAGGAGGAGCGCCGACACTGCAAATACTCGGCAACAATCCAGCACAGCTTAGCGTTGGTGACTCATATATAGACCTGGGCGCCGTTGCAACAGACAATGTTGGACACGAACTTGGCTACACGCTCTACCTCGACGGCACCAAAGTGTACGAAATTCAAATTAACACCAAAGCATACGGCGTACATACTATAAAATACGTTACTGTAGACAGTGCAGGAAACACGACAGAGGCAACTCGTACAGTTGTTGTAGGTACACCTCCACCCGTTGTGCCGGATGCGTCTTCGCCCCCTGCCACCGCAAGCTCTTCTGAAAGTAGCCTGTAGTCCGAGTCTGGTATACTCGTAGTATGGCAATAAAAATAGCAATTAACGGGTTTGGGCGTATTGGACGAGCGTTTATGCGGGTTGTGCAGGAGCATCCGGAACTAGAAGTGGTAGCAGTCAACGACTTGAGCGATGCCGAAAATTTGGCGTATTTGTTGACACATGACAGCGTCTACGGGCAGGCAAAATTTCCTGTTGCTACAGAAAACGGCGCACTTGTTGTCGGCGGTACAAAAATTCCTGTCTACGCGGAAGCTGACCCAAGTAACCTCCCATGGAAAGACTTAGATATTGATATTGTTGTTGAAAGTACGGGGTTTTTTACAAGTTATGAAAAAGCAAAAGTACATATAGCTGCGGGGGCTAAACGTGTAGTTATCACCGCACCTGTTAAAGACGATGCGCCCGAAGGCCTTGCGGGCGCGACTATACTTGTTGGAATTAACGACGATAAATTTGAGACGTCTATTATTACGTCAAACGCGTCGTGTACCACAAACGCATCGAGCCCGCTTATACAAATTTTGAACGAGGCTGTCGGAGTTGAAAAAGCAGTACTCTCCACTACCCACGCCTACACGGCGTCTCAAAACATAGTCGATGGACCAGTTAAAAAAGCAAAAGGTAAAGATGACTTCCGTGACGGACGTGCAGGTGCAGACAATATTGTGCCGTCTTCAACCGGCGCGGCAATTGCGGTAACCAAAGCGCTGCCCGAACTTGCAGGTAAATTCGACGGCATTTCCTTGCGCGTGCCGGTTGTTGCAGGTTCTATTGCTGACGTAACGTTTATCGCAAAGCGTCCTACAAGTGTGGAAGAGATAAACAATATTTTAACAAACGCTGCAGCAGACGAACGATGGAAACCGGTATTTGCAGTCACGACCGAGCCGCTGGTTTCAAGCGACATCCTTGGGAACGCACATGCCTCTATTGCCGACCTGTCTCTCACTCGTGTTGTGGACGGCAACCTGGTCAAAGTACTGGCGTGGTACGACAACGAAATGGGGTACACACATTCGCTTGTCGAACATGTAAAGCGCCTCGCGAAGCATATTAAATAGTATGCGCATCTATCTGGCGTCCGACCACGCGGGTTTTGAATTAAAAAATTCTCTAGCTTCTTTTTTGCATGAGAGGGGAGACGAGGTGCAAGATGTGGGTCCACATACGCGAGTAGAAGACGATGACTATCCAGACTATATAGTACCGCTTGCAAAAAAAGTTGCTGAAACACCCGGGAGTTTTGGTATTGCTGTTGGGGGCTCGGGCCAAGGGGAGGCAATGGCCGCCAACCGTGTAAAAGGAATAAGGGCGGCTGTGTATTACGGAAATAATCTCGATATTCTAAAGCTGTCACGTGAGCATAACGACACAAATATTCTTTCTTTAGGTGCGCGATTTCTTTCTGACGAAGAAGCAAAAGAAGCTGTAGAGCTTTGGTTGAGCGTTCCCTTTAGTGGCGACGAGCGCCACGTGCGACGTATAGCTAAACTCGACCAGCATGATTGAGATCGTCCCTGCCATACTTCCAAAAAGTGTTACTGATTTAGAAATTAACCTAGTGCGTATTGAAAACGCAGGAGGTACGGTGCAAGTCGACATGGTCGACGGCGTGTATGCAAAAAATAAAACCTGGCCGTACTCTGCGCCAGGCTCGTTTGAAGCGTTTGTGTCGGGTGATGAGGGTCTGCCGCACTGGGGGCAGTTCGACTTCCAGTTTGACGTGATGGCAGAACATCCAGAACTTGATGTGGAAAATTTTGTCCGTGCAGGTGCTGCGGGTATTGTGTTGCACGCAAAAGCTGCGGGTGCACTTGCAGCTATGCATCTGCTACAACAATACCGGGGGACAGAACTGGTGCCGGTTGAGGTCGGCATTGCACTTATGCCAGGTGCCCCGCTCGACGCCCTCCTGCCTTTTGAGGGGCTTTATGACTTTGTGCAGGTGATGGGTATCGGGCGTGTTGGCTTCCAAGGCCAAGAGTTTGATGAGCGTTGTTTAAGTTTGGTGCAAACATTGCGCGCAGCACACCCAGAACTTTTTATACAAGTCGACGGAGGTATCACACTAGAACATGTTCGCGTGCTTACGCAGGCCGGCGCTAACCGACTTGTGGTCGGGCACGATATACTTGAGGCAGATGACCCGCTCGAAGAAATTAGCCGCTTGCGAGGGGAGTCACGTATATAAATGTTGACCGAACAAAAAATAAAAGAACTTGAGCTGCGCGCAGAAGCCGTGCGCGAGACAATTGTTGAAATGCTCACGGCTGCAGGTAGCGGCCACACGGCGGGGCCACTTGGCATGGCCGACATTTTTGCTGCATTGTATTTTTATATTTTAAAACATGACCCGCATAACCCGGGCTGGGAGGAACGCGACCGACTGATACTTTCAAACGGGCATATTGTGCCGGTGCGCTATGCCGCAATGGCACACGCAGGGTATTTTCCTGTTGCTGAATGTTTAACTCTGCGCAAATTTGGGAGCCGCCTGCAAGGCCATCCGGAACGTTTGCGGTTGCCGGGCTTGGAAACTACGTCGGGGCCACTCGGCTCGGGGCTTTCGCAAGCAGCAGGATACGCATATGGCGCACGCATGGACGATAAAAAATTCCGTGTCTACTGTGCAATGTCCGACGGCGAACAAGATGCAGGGAACGTGTGGGAGGCAGCGATGTTTGCCGGCAACAACAAGCTTTCAAACCTTACTGCAATAGTGGACCGCAACAATATCCAGATAAACGGTATGACCGAACATGTGATGCCTCTCGAACATTTGCGAGCTAAGTACGAAGCATTTAACTGGCACGTGATTGAAGTTGACGGGCATAACATACGCGAGTTTGTCGATGCAACAGAGCAAGCAAAAGCCATTTATGAGCGCCCGACGGTAATTATTGCACACACCATACCGGGAAAGGGAATTAAAGAAATTGAATTCGACTACCGTTGGCATGGCAAACCGCCAAGTAAAGAGGAAGCGCAGAAGTTCCTTGCCGAACTGCGCACACTGAAAGGAAAGATAGCAAGCGAACACGAATAATATGTTAAACCCTGCTGCAAAATTAAATACGGAGACTTTTTCTTCCCAAACCCCTTCTCTCGCGGCTACTCGTGATGGGTTTGGAAAAGGCCTGTTGGAGCTGGGAGAAAAAGACCCGCGCGTCCTCGCACTGTGCGCCGACTTGGCCGAGTCGACCCGCATGCTTGCCTTCAAAGAAAAATATCCCGAGCGGTACATTGAGCTTGGCGTTGCCGAGCAAAACTTGGCGGCGGTCGCAAGCGGGTTGGCAAACTACGGGAAAATTCCTTTTATAGCGTCGTACGCTGCCTTTTCCCCTGGTCGCAACAACGAACAAATTCGCACCACAATTTCCCTAAACAACGTTCCTGTCAAAATTGTAGGTTCGCATGCAGGGCTTTCAGTGGGCCCGGACGGCGCAACCCACCAAGCTCTTGAGGACATTGCACTCATGCGTGTACAGCCAAACATGACGGTGTTGTCTCCGTGCGACGAGGAAGAAGCTCGCAAGGCAACACTCGCGGCAGCTGCGCATGACGGCCCTGTGTACATCCGTTTGGCGCGCGAAAAGACACCGGTGATGACCACAGTAGAATCACCATTTGCTATTGGACGCGCAAATTTGCTTTGGCTGGGCGAAAACCCACAAGTCACTATATTTGCAACGGGACCGCTCGTGTACCAGGCGCTTCAAGCTGCAAAAGAATTGGAAAGCGAAATTTCAGTTTCTGTAATTAATATACACACTATAAAACCGCTCGACACAGCAGCTATCCTCGCCGCTGCAAAAAACTCAGGCGCAGTAGTGACTGTTGAAGAACATCAAATTGCTGGGGGCTTGGGTAGTGCTGTTGCTGAAGCGCTCGCGCAGGCTTACCCGGTACCAATAGAATTTGTTGGCGTTCGAGACCAGTTTGGACAGTCGGGGGAGCCGGCAGAATTGCTGGCGCACTACAAGCTAGACACCCCTGCAATTAAAGAGGCCGTTAAAACTGTTTTTGCACGAAAGCTACAGTAGCGCTGAACCACAGAGCTACATTTTTTCTAGTTTGTATTCGGCTGGTGCGTTTTGTATATACTCTTCTAATTTTTCGCGTGTCAGCAAGCCTTTTTGTGCGCCGACTTCTTGCACGACACACATTGCATTGACCGGGCCCCAGAGCAATGCTTCCTGTAGTGGCTTTCCGAGTGCAAGTGCTGCAGTAACGCTCGACGCAAAGGCATCTCCTGCGCCCGTACGTTCAAACGGCGGCCTGGTGTCTGGGTACATTGGTACAAACCAAAACGTGCCGTCTTCTGTACGCGCATACGCGCCTTTTCTGTCGTTGGTGATTACTACAATTTTTGGACCGAGCGCGTGCAGGCCTTCGAGTAATTTTTTTATATCGTCTGCCTCGCCCGTGGCCGGGCTATGGCCGAGGGTTGCTTCGACTTGTAAAATCCGCTGCGCCTCTTCTTTGTTGCAGACAAACAAACTGGTTCGCTTATAGATACTTTTTAGAGCTTCCACTCCCAACTTCATCTGGAATGTACCTGGTTGGAAGGCGAGTTTTGTGTTTGGATTTTTCTCGAGCCATTCGCCCAGTGCCGTGTGGTAGGGAAGCGAATTGTCTGCGAGCGACGAAAGGTATATCCACTTCACTGATGTAGGGATTTCCGGTAGGCGATAGTCGTAGTTTTCATGTTTTACCAAAATAGTGCGCTCCGTTTCGTACCACAGCACATAGTGGTAATTGCTGGGGCGGCTAGGGTCCTTCACCATAAACGTGATGTCCACTTTTTCTGCTTTCAAAACTGCTAAGCAGTCCTCGCCGTACCTATCTTCGCCGGTATATGCACGGAGTGCGGAACTTAAGCCCAAACGTGCCGCTGCGACTGTAGCATTGGACGCGTTACCCACCGCAGGCATCAATATAAAGTAGTCGTAGGGGATTTTGTCACCCCACTTCATGCAAATTTCGCATTGTTCGGAGTCTAATTTGCAATGGACGTTCGCTTCTTTCAGCCGGATAAAAGGTTCCGTCACAATATCTCCAATAGCAAAAAAATCGATCGGCTCCATATCAACTAGTATATACTGATTCTATGCAAACATTACGGGAGACAATTCAGGAATATAAAGACAGCAAGAAAGCGCTCGGGCATTTTAATTTTTCCGACTCAAACCAGCTGGCAGCAATTGCCGCAGCTGCAAAAGAATGTGGGCTGCCGGTTGTTGCAGGACTTTCCGAAGGCGAGCGCGCATTTTTCCCACTTGCGCATGCGCGTGCACTGGTTGACCTCTACCAAGCACAGGGAATTCAAATATATGTAAATGCCGACCACACCTACAGTGTGGAAAAAGTGCAGCATGCCATTGCCGACGGCGCCGACTCGGTTGTTGTTGACGGTGCAAAGCTGCCCTTTGAAGAAAACGAACATTTGCTCGCGACCTGCGTAAAGTACGCACGTGCCAGCGGACGCGATGTGCTTATGGAAGGCGAACTTGGCTATATTGGTACGTCGTCAAATGTAATGGCTACGCTGCCCGAAGGCGCTGCCATAACAGAAGAGATGATGACTAACCCGGACGAGTTAAAACGTTTGGTGGAAGAGACGGGTATAGACTTGGTGGCGCCTGCAGTCGGTAACATTCACGGTATTGTGTTGCAGGGCCAACCAAAACTTTCTATCACGCGCATTGCTCAACTTAATGCCGCAGCCGGAGTGCCACTTGTATTGCACGGCGGGTCTGGCTCGTCTGACACAGAGTTTGTGCAAGCAGTGCAGGCTGGGGTTGTGATGATACATATCAACACCGACCTGCGCGTGCTCTACCACGACACTCTAAAAAACACGCTTGATACGGGAACTGAGACTACCCCCTACAAATTCCTGACCCCCTCAGTCCAAAAAATGCAGGCATACGTCTCCCAGAAAATCCGCCTCTTTGCAGGGCAGTAAAGGTTGCCTTTTCTAGTACTTTTGGTATACTCGCTCGCATGCAACTGACGATAGAAAAGCGCGATATAACCAAAAAAGCCAAGGCCCTCCGCGAGGCGGGAGTCTTGCCAGCGGTCGTCTATGGCCGTAGCGAAGAGTCGACTCCAATTTCGATAAACCGCAAAGACTTCGAAAAGCTTTTTAAAACAGCAGGTTCGTCTACTGTTATTACTCTTACCGGTGTGGGCGAAGACAAAGATGCGCTCATCCACGACGTATCGTTCCATGCAGTTTCTGGCGCACCACTGCACGCCGACTTTTACGCAATTGAAAAAGGTCAGACAGTTACTGTGTCGGTGCCGTTCGAATTTGATGGCGTGTCACCTGCAGTTAAAGAGCTCGGTGGTATTTTGGTTAAGGTTATGCACGAACTCGAAATGGAAGTCTTGCCAAAAGACTTGCCGAGCTCAATCCGCGTTGATATTTCAAAGCTTACAGACCTTGATAGCCAGATAAAAATTAAAGATTTAGATATTCCTAAAAGCGCAGTAATCAGCGTCGACGTGGAAGAAGTTGTCGCCATGGTGGACACTGCAAAAGAAGAAACTGAAGAAAGTGCACCGATGGACCTTTCTGCAATTGAAACCAGCGTCGAGCGTGGTAAAAAACCAGAAGACGCGCCCGTCGAAGGAGAATCAGCAGAATAACACCAACTGTCCCGCGCTCGCGGGGCAGTTTTGTTTTATATGGGTCATTCATTTCGTCCCCGGCAGGGAGCTTTTTGGTCTGGTAGAATAGAAGGATACATGAAGCGACTGCTGTGCTACATAGGTTTTTTTACTATTGCCGTTCTGTTTGTGTCCGCGGCACATGCACCCGTATTTCAGGTGCCTACCGTACACGCCCAAGACTTAACCCCTGAACAACGCGCCCAACTCCAAACCGAGTACGACCAGCTACAGGCTGAAATTGCGCAGTGGCAAAAAGTACTCGACGACACAAAGGCAAAAAAGAACACGCTTACCGGCGACGTTACCTCTTTGACTGCGCAGATAAACAAAGCGCAAGCGCAAATAGACCAGCGCAACATTACGATAAAAACACTCGGTAGTGAGATAACAAAAAAGACCGCAACAATACAAACGCTCGAACAAAAAATAGAGGCGGGGCACGATTCGTTGTCTAAACTTATTCGTGAAAAGAACGAGGCAGAAAGTACGCCTCTTGCGATGGTTGCACTTTCTTCAGAAACACTGTCCAGTTTTTTTGATGACGTGCAGTCTATCGACACTATAGACCAGCAGCTCCAAGACCTTTTTAACCAGCTGCGCGGTGTAAAAACCGAAACACAAAACGAAAAAGACGCCCTCGCAGCTAAGCAAAGTGCACAAGTTGATGCCCGCTACAAAGTGGAGCTGACACAGCAGCAGATAAACGCTGACAAGCAGCAAAAAAAGCAGCTCTTGGCTATAACTACTAACCAAGAAACGCAGTATCAAAAAGTACTTGCCGCAAACCAGGCAAAAGCCGCAGCTATTCGTGCGGCGCTGTTTCCCCTGCGTGACGCGGCCGCTATTGAGTTCGGTGCGGCGCTGCAGTTTGCCCAGGTTGCACAGAAGTCGACCGGCGTCGACCCAGCTTTGGTGCTTGCGATACTTACCCAAGAGTCAAACTTAGGCGCAAATGTAGGGCAGTGCTATTTAAAAGACGAAACAACTGGTGCAGGGGTGGGTAAAAATAGTGGGAAAGCATTTGCAAAAGTTATGAGCCCGACCCGCGATGTGCCGCCGTTTTTGGCGCTCGCAGACAAGCTTGGATTTGACCCACACGGGCAGGTGGTGTCGTGTCCTATTGCAAGTGCTGGCGGGTGGGGAGGTGCAATGGGTCCTGCGCAATTTATCCCGTCAACCTGGGCGCTGTACGCAAAACGTATTGCCGCGGCTGACGGCGTGTCAACCGCAAACCCTTGGAACCCGCAAGACGCTATAACCGCGATGTCTGTGTACCTCGGCGACTTGGGGGCAGACAAGGGAGGATACACAGCGGAGTCTACTGCGGCTGCCAAATACTACGCTGGAGGAGCCTGGGCAACCGCTGGGAAGACCTATGCAAGCCAAGTTATGTCGCGAGTGGCCGCGATACAGCAAAATATCGACTTCTTGAACGATCTATAACCCTGTGCTATAGTGTAGGTATATGAAGACAGAAACGCACCCAACCTATTTTGCTGAGGCAAAAGTTACCTGCGCATGCGGACGGGCCTTTACTGTGGGCTCAACGCAGGAAAAACTCTCTGTCGAAATTTGCAGCGCATGCCACCCGTTCTATACCGGTAACGAAAAGATCTTGGATGCCGCAGGTCGCGTAGAAAAATTCAGAGCTCGTCGCGCAGCCGCAAAAAAGTAGATGGCTACAGAGGCGGACTTGCTCCTCTATAAAGAAAACCCAAAGACCGCATATTTTGCTGCGGAGCTCGAACGCTTGGCTGTAGAAGAAAAGGAGCTTAAAGAAATGGCAACGGGCGACTTGGGAGAACTTGCCAAGGACGACCTTGCACGCATTGAAGAACAAAAAGCAGCCTTGCTCGCGGAGATAGAGAAAATTTTAGATAAAGAAAAACTCGAGGAAGAGTTCCCCAACGAAGCGATTTTGGAAATCCGCGCAGGCGTAGGTGGGGAAGAGGCTGCATTGTTTGCTGAAGAGCTTTCCCACATGTATCGCGCATATGCCGACCAGTGTGGCTGGCAGGTGCGTGTGCTTTCGGAGTCTAAGACCGACCTTGGGGGATATAAAGAAGTTGTGCTTGAAGTAAAAGGCCTCGAAGTATACAAACGCCTCCGGTTCGAAACTGGTGTGCACCGCGTCCAACGAATACCTGCAACAGAAAAGTCCGGTCGCGTCCATACGTCGACTGCGTCGGTTGCTATTTTGCCGATACGCAAAAAACACACTATAGAAATTAACCCTGGCGATATCGAAATGGAATTTTCGCGTGCGGGGGGTGCGGGCGGACAGAACGTCAACAAAGTGGAAACTGCGGTGCGCATTGTGCACAAACCAACAGGCTTGGAAGCGCGTTCGCAGTCGGAGAGAAACCAGTTGGGTAACCGCGAAAAGGCGATGGCCGTGCTCTTGGCAAAACTTGAACAGCACGAAGAAGAAAAGGCTCGGGCGAAGCTTTCGGCTGACCGGAAGCTACAAATTGGTACTGGCGACAGGTCGGAAAAAGTGCGCACCTACAACGTGCTCCAAGACCGTATCACCGACCACCGCATTAAAGAGAGTTGGCACAACTTACCGCTTATTTTTGCCGGTAACATTAACCCCATGCTCGACGCCCTGGCCGCGGCCCAGACCGGGGTGGAGGCGGTTGCATAACCAGTGTGGCCGTGCTATTCTAGCCCGTATCTTATATGGAAAAAAACGAATCAGTTATAGACAAGTTGTTTTCGCTCGGAGCCCATTTTGGCTACGCGCCGTCACGCCGCCACCCGTCTGTTGCACCGTATATTTTCGGTAGCAAAGGAGGTACTGAATTGTTTGACCTCGAACGCACATCGGTGTGTTTTACCGACGCGCTCGAATATATAAAAACACTCGCAGCAGCGCGTAAAACGGTACTTTTTGTCGGCAGCAAAGCTGAGGCTCGCGAAGCCTTGAAGCGCGCCGCAGAACGCTTAAACCAGCCGTACGTTGCGTCACGTTGGATAGGCGGCACACTCACCAACTTTTCTGAAATCAAAAAGCGCCTTAACCTTTTGACCGAACAAACCGACCAGCGCGAAAAGGGCGAATTGCAGAAGTTTACTAAACACGAACGTTTGCTTATTGACCGCAATATCACCGACCTGGAAGCAATGTTTGGAGGCTTGAAGGGCATGAACAAACTCCCCGACGCTTTGTTTATTGTCGACCCACGTCAGGAAAGTGGCGCAGTTGCAGAGGCGCGCCAACTAAACATCCCAATTGTTTCGTTGCTTAACTCCGACTGCGATAAGAGCCTTATCACATACCCAATTCCTGCAAACGACGCGTCTCTCCAGGTAGTAGCGTACGTGCTCGACGAAGTTGCAAAAACATACGAAAGCAATATGGGCGCAGTGCCCACCGCAGACTCTCTTGCGGCAGCACCTGCAGTAGCAGCGTAGTTCTTTAGCCCTAACATAAAATATATATGGCAGTCAGTGCAGATGTAGTAAAAGAGCTCCGCGACAAAACAGGCATTTCTGTCATGGAATGCAAAAAGGCGCTTGAAGAAGCAGGTGGTGACATGGACAAAGCTATTGTTGTCCTTTCACGCCGCAGTGCAGAAATTGCACGCAAAAAAGGAGACCGTTCGTTTGGTGCAGGTACTGTTGCTTCATATATCCACAACACCGGCCAGGTTGGTGCTATGGTTATGCTTTCCTGCGAGACTGACTTTGTCTCAAAGAACGAAGATTTTATAAAACTCTGCCGCGATATTGCGATGCATGCGGCTGCAACAAAGCCCGAATATATTGCGCGCGAAGACGTGGGCGAAGCTGCGCTTAAAGAGCTTGAAACAATCTTTTTGCCAGACGTTAAAGACAAGCCAGAAAATTTGCGCGAGCAAATTCTTGCCGGCAAAGTGCAGTCGCGTTTGAAAGAAATAGTGCTGCTCGAGCAGTCGTTTATCAAAGACGACAGCAAGACTGTGGCACAGCTCTTGCTCGATGCTGCACAGAAGTTTGGCGAACGTGTCGAGGTAAGCAAGCTCGGTTGTTTTTCGGTTAAATAGTACTATATACTGGGTTCTATGGTGCTCTTTTTCACCACAACACTGTTTGTGTCGATAGTCGGGCTCTTGTCGCTCTTGGCGGTTAAACGCTGGGAGCTAAAGACAGGGAACGTGCTATTCTTGGCACGAGTGCGGCCCACGGTGGGCACCATGGCGCATGTATTTTTGCTCTGGGTAGAGCGCGTACTCCCGGCGCTTGCGGCGCACCACGGGCAGAGAACAGTTGCTGTAGTGCGTGCGTGGACACACAGGACAATTGCACGCGGGGTGCTTGCGGCCGAGCGTGGGCTCGAGCATACGCTCGACACAATACGCGGTGCAACCGACCACCCAAAAAGCAGCAAGGAAGCGTCGGCATTTTTACGCGAGGTAGCCGAGCATAAGCGCAGGTTACTGCGCCGGAAGCCCAGAGAAAAAAAGATTAAAGAATAGTAGCATGTGCCGCCTTAGGGCCGACGTTTCAGTCGGCCTCCCGACCTCCTACGGAGCGTCGGGACTCAGAAAAAAAATGGCTTGGGTATATATACTCAAAACGAAATCAGGGAAGTATTACGTCGGTAGTACTACTGACATGGATGAGCGTTTCAAACATCACATGGGAGGGCACACTCCTTCAACAAAAAGTCTGGGTCCGGAAAAAGTATTATTGAAACAGGAATATAAAACGCTCAAAGAAGCTCGTTTTGTTGAGGGCAAAATCAAAAACCTGAAACGAAGAGATTACATTGAAAAGATACTGAAAGACGGCTATATTAAGATAGCGTTACGGTAAAACAGTGCCGCCTTAGTCCCGACGAGCAAGTGCTGTCGGGACCCCGACTGAAACGTCGGGGCTCAGTTATAATAACAATTCGCCGCCTTAGCTCAGTTGGTAGAGCAACTCTTTTGTAAAGAGAAGGTCCCCAGTTCAAATCTGGGAGGCGGCTCCAAAAAGTTAGTTTGAAGCTTTTGTAGAAGTTGCGGCGGTTGAGGTTGCGAGGGTTTTTAACTCTGGGATAAGCTTTTCGACTTCGTCGAGAGTTTTAAAGCCATACACTGGTGCGCGATTGTTAACTATAAACGCAGGCAGCGGGCCTTGTAGTTTTTGTAATGCAATAAGTGTCTTTACTGCCGAGAGGTCGAGGTTGTAGTCGAACGAATATACGCGGAGCCCCGGGTATGTTTCCCGCAAGTAGGAAAGCTCTTGCCCCATGCGGCCGCAGTCTTTGCAGTCACCTCTGTTAGAGTAAAAGTACAGCACAAAGACTGGCTTTGAATGGCATTTTTCTGAAATTTGCTGCAGCAAAAGATAGTCTTTAATTTCAAGTAGGGAATACTGCTCTTTTAAATTGATAACCTCTTTGTTGGTAGCTCCCAAGTTTTCTTCTGCGACAGAAAGGCGGCTTGCGAGAGAGTTAAGCTCATCGGAAAGCACCGGGTTTTCGGCAATTATTTTGCAGTCGAGATGCCCGAGCAGTTCAAACTGTGTTTCGCTCGAAAGGATGTCGATGGAAATACTTTCTTCCGTTGCGCGGATGTCCGCAATGCGCTGTGTGTCGATCCGTTGTGCGATATAAAATGCGGTACCAAAAATCGCCCCAGTGATGACAAATGCGAGGATATATTTCTGCCAGTGCATAAAAAATAAATGTTTAAATTTAAACCAACCAACCGCGCTCCTGTGCCCACACAGTGTCCCACAGTGCGCGGGCTAGCCACAAAGGTGCGATGAAGCCAAACAGCGCAAAGTAGGAGATAAAAGCTTTTAGCGGAAGGCGGGTTTGTGCGATGCGTTGTCCAAGTACAACGGCCATAAGCGTCATACCAAGTGTTGCAATGACAAGGAAGCTAAGCATGCTGGTGTTAATGTAAAACCACTGTAAGGAATTTGTGGAGACGTGGGGCGGCACGTGCGTCGCCAACATATCCAACACATGTGTGGAGACGAATTCTGTAATACGCCATACGGTGTAGGATGCAGTATAGAGGCCACCTAAAAAAGCAACGAGCCCAAAGGGGAGCACGAGTACGCCGAAGTGTCCATATTTCCGGTTGAAGTACATATATGAATAGTCGCGGGAATTCTCTAAAAAACCACGCGACCAACGGGTGCGCTGGCGAACAAGTGCCCCGACCGTTGGGGGGACATTGGTATACACAAGTGCTGTGTGTACGTTGGTGATTTTGAGTCCATTGGCATGCATGCGGAACGCCATCTCCATATCTTCAGTATGATGGGCTTTGCGGAAGAGGCCTATTTTTTCAAACACACTGCGGCGGTAAATGGAAAATGGACCCGGCAAAACAGAAATCGCACTCAGGTTGTCAAACATTTTTTTGTAAAATATGCCGAAGGTATACTCGACCGACTGCATAAGTTCGAGCAGGTTGCGCGGGTGGTTAACCTTCATCGCAGGTGCAACAGCCATCGCTTCGGGGTCCCGTTCAAATTCTTTGGCGACTTCAAGCAATGCGTCTTTTGCTACAAACGAGTCGGCGTCGAGGCATCCAACAAGGTCGCTTTCTGAGCGGTTAATGGCGTAGTTGAGCGCGGCATATTTACTACCCTCGTTCTTTTTTTGATAGATCTTAATTTGTGGGTTGTGTGCAAAAATTTGCGCTGCCTCATACGTGTTGTCGGTCGAACCGTCGTCGACTATAACAATAGACAGTTTGTCCTTTGGGTAGTCCATTGCAAGGAGCGACTCCACAGTACCTGCAAGTGTCTTTGCTTTGTTCCAGCAGGGGATAATGATGGTCGTACTTGGGTAGTAATTCGGCAAAGTAGCAGTCTTCTGTTGGGGGCGTTTTTCCAAGAATGAAATAAGCAAAAAAACCTCGAAATAGAGGCCTACAAACAGGAATATATATATGCCAAATGACCCAATGTCCATTTGACGATTATACCGTATAATGCTCTTTATGGAAACTGAAGCGCGCCTGCCCGCCGACCGGCGGGGACACCTGCACCCAATAAGCTCGCTCATACGCGAAGCCAATAACATCTTCTCCGAGATGGGTTTTACCTTTGCCGAAGGACCGCTTGTGGAAAAGGAATGGTACAACTTTGACGCGCTTAACGTACCCAAGGACCACCCAGCCCGCGATATGCAGGACACCTTTTTTATTAAGGATGAAAAAGAGATGGTCTTGCGTACACATTGTTCGCCAGTGCAGGTGCGTTATATAGAAGAGCAGTTGAAAAAAAATATCCAGCCGCCGTATCGTGTAATAGTTCCTGGGCCTGTATTCCGCAACGAAGCAACTGACATGACGCATGAAGCAGAGTTTTTTCAAATGGAATGTTTGGTTGTTGGCGAAGATGTTACACTCGCACATCTAAAAGGAACACTGGAAAAATATTTTACAGAAGTATTTAAGGGGGTCAGTGTTGAAATTCGTTTCCGTCCGAGCTTTTTTCCTTTTACGGAGCCCAGTGTTGAGGTGGATGTGCGCCTGATTGGTGAAAAAGCTCCCGAAAAACTGCGTGGCCGCTGGATAGAGATGATGGGCGCTGGTATGGTGCACCCGAACGTTATTAAAAATGCAGGCCTCGACCCACAGAAATATCGTGGGTTTGCATTCGGCATGGGTCTCGACCGTTTGGCTATTTTGCGTTGGGCAATAGACGACATCCGCCTGATGCATTCGGCTGACCTGCGGTTTGTAAATCAGTTTTAATATATGAAAGTAAGCAAACTCTGGCTCGATAAATTTTTTGATACACCGCTACCAAGCGCGGATGTTTTGAGTAATGCACTTACGTTCCATGCATTTGAAATAGATGGGGTTGAAAAGGTCGGCGAGGCTAAACCGTCTGACGGTCGCCCGACGGACGTAAGTCCGTTTAGGGATGAAGTACTGGATGTAAAAGTCACCCCAAACCGCGGCCACGACGCGCTTTCGCACCGCGGTATCGCAAAAGAACTTTCTGCGATTTTGAAATTGCCGCTTGCACATGACCCGTTTGTTGTAAGTAGCGACTTCTCTAAAAAAAGTGCCACAGTTACTGTTTCAATACAGAGTGACCTTTGTAAGCGTTATTTTGCGGCATATATAAAAGGCGTAAAAGTCGGACCCTCGCCAAAATGGCTTAAAGATAGATTGGAAGCAATTGGCCAGCGCTCCATCAACAATGTTGTGGATGCGACAAACTTCGTCATGTTTAACACCGGCCAACCCTTGCACGCATTTGATGCGGACAAACTTGGAAGCTTGGACATTGGGGTGCGTTTGGCAAAGGCGGGCGAAAAAATGATGGCGCTCGACGGGAAAGAATATGGGCTGAGTGACTCCAACCTTGTTATTACTGCGGGAGACGTGGCCGTAGGTATTGCCGGCGTGAAGGGCGGTATGGCATGTGGGATTACCGAAGATACAAAAGATATTGTTATAGAGTCAGCAAATTTTGACGGAGTTACTGTGCGTAAAAGTGCAGGAACTTTGAAATTGCGCACCGACGCATCGGCACGGTTCGAACAAGGCATTTCTCCCGAACTTGCCGCAGAAGGTATGAAAGGGATGTTGGAGTTTGTTGCACACCAAATCGGTGGAGAAGTTGCCGGATTTGTAGATGTGTACCCTGAGCCGCAACAGCAAACATATGTGTCCGTCACAGTTGAGCAAGTGAATAAAGTTTTGGGTGCCGAACTTACTGGTGCAGACATTGCTGATGTATTTACTCGACTTGGCCTCGCATACAAAGAGCAGAGCGGTGTGTTCGAGGTGCAGCCACCATTTGAGCGGCTCGACTTGATTATTGCTGAAGACTTGATCGAAGAAGTCGGCCGTATTGTTGGCTACGACAAAATCCCTGCAACTCCGCTTCCGGCATTTGAGAAAACTTCTGAGTTAAACCAAAACTTTTATACAGCAGAAAAAGTCCGCGAAGAACTGCTCGCGCAAGGATATTCGGAAGTGTTTACCAGTGTTTTTGCACCGAAAGGGGAGCGCGTTGTACTCAATAAAGTTGACGGTGTTAACCCATACCTCCGCACGACCCTTGTCGACGGACTCAATGCTGCACTCAAGAAAAATATCCCCAACAAAGACCTCTTGGGTTTGAAAGAAGTAAAACTCTTCGAGATTGGAGTTGTTTGGAAAGATGGGAAAGCCTCGCCCGTGGACGGTCTACGGCCGAGGGAAACAACGATGGTCGGAATCGTGACAGAAAAACAACCAGCTGTAGAAGAGCCGCTCGCCATGCATGCACCAGGTGTGTTTCCTGCTGAATATCAAAACCTGCCACTTTCAGTAGCTGTGCAATACAAACCGTTTTCTAAATACCCGTACATTGTCCGCGATGTTGCTGTGTGGACTCCTGCTGGAACCGATGAAAAAAATGTAGCAGAGATGATACAAAGAGAAGCAGGGGAACTATGTTCAAAAGTTTCTCTCTTCGACACATTCAGCAAAGGTGAAAAAACTTCGCTCGCATTTCGCCTTATTTTCCAATCGTTTGACAGAACACTCACGGAGGTAGAAGTCAACAAAATAATGGAAGAAATAAGCCATATTTTGGTGGGAAAGGGCTTTGAGGTTCGCTAAAAATTTGGTAGAATAAAGGGACATTATGGCAGCTGAAAAAGCGAAGAAATCTAATTACGACGCGTCGTCTATTACCGTCCTTGAAGGCTTGGAGGCCGTACGCCGCCGGCCGGGTATGTACATTGGGACCACGGGCCCCGATGGTTTGCACCACCTCATTTGGGAAGTTTTTGACAACTCACGCGACGAAGCCATGGGCGGCTTTGCCGACGATATTGAAGTTGTGCTTTTACCCGGAGAAGAAGGCGGCGCTGCAACCATCCGTGTTGCCGACAACGGCCGCGGTATCCCGGTAGACGTACACAAAGCAACCAAAGTTTCGGCACTTGAAACTATCATGACCACGCTCCACGCTGGCGGTAAATTCGGTGGCGAAGGCTACAAGGTCTCGGGCGGTTTGCACGGCGTGGGTGCGTCTGTCGTTAACGCGCTTTCGACCTACTTGCGTGCGGAAGTCCATCGCGACGGCGGCGCCCATGTGCAGGAATATGCCATAGGTAAAAAGAAAGCTGCGGTCAAAAAAGTTGGCTCGTCAAAATTGCACGGCACCGTTACCTCGTTCCAGGCTGACCCGAGCATTTTTTCAACGGTTGAATATAACTTCGACAAAATAGTGTCGCACCTGCGCGAACAGGCGTACTTGGTAAAGGGTCTGCGCATTACTATCATCGATGCGCGCAAAAGCGGGATGAAACTCCCGAAAGCAGGAGACGAACTGTTTATCCGCGACCAGTTGTCCGACTATCCGTCGCAGACATTTTATTTCGAAGGCGGCTTGCGTTCGCTTATCTCGTTCCACAACCGCTACCAAAAGCCTGTTCATAAAAATATTTTCTATATTGAAAAAGAGCAGGACAACGTTGCTGTTGAAATTGCTTTGCAATATACCGACGACATTTCGTCTCGTGTATTTCCATTTGCAAACAACATCTATACCGCCGAAGGCGGTACGCATGTTACCGGTTTTAAAACTGCACTGACACGTACACTTAACGCGTACGGCCGCAAAAATAATGTATTGAAGGAAAGCGAGGAAAACCTAACAGGCGACGACGTGCTTGAAGGTTTGACCGCGGTTATTTCCGTAAAGCTTGCAGAAATTCAGTTCGAAGGTCAGACCAAGGGCAAGCTTGGCAGCGTGGAAGCACAGGCTGCTGTGGCCGGTGTGTTTGCTGAAGCCTTTAACGAGTTTATGGAGGAAAACCCCGACGATGCGCGGGCAATCATCCAAAAATCTATCCTTGCACTTAAGGCTCGCAAAGCGGCAAAAGCTGCAAAAGACTCGGTGCTCCGCAAAGGCGCGCTCGAAGGTATGACACTGCCGGGCAAGCTTGCCGACTGCCAAAGCAAAGATGCTTCGGAGTCGGAGTTGTTTGTGGTGGAAGGAGACTCGGCAGGTGGCTCGGCCAAGCAGGGTCGCGACCGCCGTATACAGGCAATACTCCCACTCCGCGGTAAAATTTTAAATGTTGAACGTGCACGTTTGGACAAAATGTTGGCGTCTGAGCAGATCAAAAACTTGGTTGTGGCGCTTGGCACCGCAATTGGCGAAACCTTTAACTTGGAAAAGTTGCGCTACCATAAAATAATTATCGCGACCGATGCCGACGTGGACGGTGCACACATCCGCACGCTTCTTTTGACATTGTTGTACCGCCACTTTAAACCGATTGTGGACGGGGGCTTTGTTTACATTGCCCAACCGCCGCTGTACAAAATTTCCCGTGGCAAAAGCGCGCAGTATGTATATTCTGACGAGGAAAAAAACAAAGTGCTTGGCAAAGACGCTGAGATTGAAATAGAAGGTGAAGGTGAGGAAGAGGCGGCTGAGCAGAACTCGGATACGGAGCCCGAGGCTGACGCGGAGAGCTCTGCGAAGTCTAAAAAGAGTTCAAATAAATTTCGTATCCAGCGTTACAAAGGTCTTGGAGAAATGAACCCCGACGAGCTCTGGGAGACAACGATGAACCCAGCAAACCGCATCTTAAAGCAGGTGAACATTACAGACGCAGCCGACGCTGACCGTATATTTGAAATCTTGATGGGCGAAGATGTGCCCTCACGTAAGTCGTTTATCCAGTCGAATGCACGCAGCGCGAACTTGGACATTTAAGTAATCAAAAACAAAACACCTATAAAAGTGGGTAGGACGCGGGGCGTGCCGGCCCGGAGCGCACACTTTTATAGGTGTTTTGTTTTTCTATTTCTCGATTTAGAGCGAGATGTTTACCGCGTTGTTGTTTTCTGAACTTTCGTACACGTAGTTGTACGGGTCAACCTGCACTGTCATCGTACCGTTTGAATATCCATAATTGTAGTTGGCGTTGTAGCCAGTGTTGTTTGTGGCACATCCAAACGCAGCGCCAGGGTAGGTGTACTGGCCGTTGTAGGTGTAGTTGTTTGTGTATGCGCAGTTTGCGGGGTAGGTGTACACGCCGTTTTGATTGCCGTACTGATATTGGTAGCCGTATGAGGGATTGTTTACAGTATAGGCCGAGTACGAATTGTTTTGCATCGTAAAGCCAAGAGTGTAGACAATTTTGTCTCCTGGGTAGAGTGCACGCTGTGCGTCCGACGTGTAGGTATATGCAGGTGACGTCGGCAACACTGCGTTAAAGACCCAGTTTGAAGGAGTTACATTGGTGCCCACGTTCTGCACAGTAAACTGCACCGAGTAGCGACCATTGTTTTGTGTAATCGAGCCTGTCGACACTGCCAAGTCTGGCTGGCCGTACAAAGTTGTTGTGCGCTTTGCAGCAATGTAGGTGCTGCCAGTGTTGCTCGAAGTTTTAATTACAGCTGGTGTAGTTGCTGCAGGTTTTACAATAGTAGTTGATACAGTTGGCAACACAGTTGCGCCGGCCGTGCCGGTTGCAGTTATAGCAAGAGTGCTTAGATTTTTTGCTGCAACGCTAAAGGTAGTGTTTACCTGTGTCTTGCCGGTAAGTGTTGCGGTGAGCTGCTGCGCAGTAGCGTTTGTGTAGTTAAACGGAGTGTCGCACGGCACGTTTTGTGTACCGCCGGTTGGAAGTGGGGCTGCAATGCTCAAGCCTGCTGCACATGAGTATGAGATACCGTAGCTGTAGTTGCCTGTTGCATTTTCATGTGCGAAAGAAAGTGTAAAGGGAACACCCGAGGTAATAGTTGATGGGGAAGTGACAATAACCTGTTCTACTTTAACGACAGTGTTTGTAACAGCAGGAGTGTTTGATGCCGATTCGTTTGCATTGCCTAAAAAGCCGGCAAGTACGAACGCAATTTGGATAATGCCCCATGCGCCGAGGATTAAAATAGCGATAAGACCGAGTATAGAAATAACGCGGAGCGCCCAGTCTTTAAAGGTTGTGTGTTCTGACATATGCAGGAACCCTAGCATATCCAAAACCGCTTGTCAAGGGCCTCCACATGTGTCCCAAACGACACCCCTTGACAAATATCTTAAATGGGTTTATAATGGGGAAGTACCGTGAGTTAAGGCCTTAGAACCTGAATCTCACGGAAGTCAATTTTTTTGTAGGGCTCAACCCATCAGTCTTAAACCCAAGTCTCTTGAAAGGAGACCGTCATGACCAATAAGAACATCTTCGCTATCATCCTGGCTTCGGCCATGATGTTCCTCGCTGGTGTCGCTTCGGCGCAGACCACCTACCAGTACGGCTGCATGGCTGATGGTACGAAGGTGCAGGGCACGGGGACCAACCCCTGCTACTGCACCCAGCCGGTGGAGATCGGCGGCCGCTGCCCAGTGGTCCGTAAGACCCCCAACTACCACGGTGGTGGTGTGGTGACCCCGCGGCAGTCGCCGGGTCAGCGCAGCGAGGCTCCGGCGCACACTGCTCCGGGCAGCACCTTCACCGCCGGTCAGCTCAATGAGCTGGTCGAGCAAGGGGTGCGGGATCGCGAGATCAACCGCCGTGGTGCGCCGCAAGGTGCTCCCCACGTCGGTGCGCCCGTGCAGGTTGCACAGGCTCCCGCACCCCAGGCTGCTGGTGTCATACGGGCGTTCACGCCCGTGGACATGGCCAGGTTGGCCGGGGCGCTCAAGGGTATCGAGAAGGGTATCCTCAACGCGCCGGCCGACGAGATGCTGGCAAAGATGAGCCAGCTCACCGGGATGAACGTCACGGCGGAAAAAGTTCTCGCCGGCAAGATCATCCCGTGTCAGAAGGTCGGCGTCGAGGGCAAGCGTCCGATCGGCGTGCGCTCTGAGCTGACCATGAGCAACGTCCGCGAGTTCACGTTCGTCGCCATGGGCGACGAGTTCAAGGACTGTCCGTCGGGTATGACCTTGTACGCGGTTCCGCATGACACCGGTACCTACTACGTGATCATCGCCGATGGGCAGGGTCGCCTGATCGGCCGGGCCTCGGCAGAGGTCAGACTCACCCCGTAAAAAGGGTGATCCGGGAGCGAGTGCAACTTGGCACTCGCTCCATGGGAAAAAGTACTTTCAATTTTGTGCAAATCTAGCCTCCGCGAATTATCTAAAAAATATTCGTGGATGTCATGACCTGCACAAGGTCCAAGCATTAGCAATAAAAAGAACCATATGAATACACTCAAAAATATTTCAGCAGTACGTCCGGTTTCTTTCGGTATCTTTGCAATGCTCACTCTTGTGATGCTTTTTACAACTGCACCTGTTGCACATGCGCAGGACTTTTATGATGGAGGCGTCGGTTCCTATACTGACGGTGGTGTTGGAAGTTATACGGATGGTAGCGTTGGTTCTTACGCTACAGATGGCGGGGTCGGTTCCTACCAAGTTGCATCTGCTACTGGCGGTGTTGGTTCATATGCCACCGGGGGAGTAGGTTCTTATTCTTCCCCAAGTGTCCAGGGTATCGTCGGTACTTATGTCGACGGCGGTGTTGGTTCATACCAGACAACTCCTATAGCTGTATCTGGAGGCATTGGCTCATACTCTGACGGCGCTGTCGGTTCGTACCAAGTTGCATCAGTTTCTGGTGGTATTGGTACATATGTGGATGGAGGTGTCGGTACTTACACAACAACAGTAGACGGCGGAATAGGTACATACAACACTAGCGTCGTAGCGGGTGGCATCGGTACATACGTGGACGGTGGTATTGGAACATATGTTAACGGCGGAATTGGCACATACACCACAGTCGCATCAAACCCATCGTATCTCTACACATCAGACGGGTACTATGTTGGTGGCTACGGTATCGGCGGATACAGCTACGGTGGCGGTTACTACGGTGGTTATTCGTACCCTTACTACACGTATCCGACATATTCCTACCCCGCAGCAACTCCTGTTACTACCAACACAAACATCTCTGGTAACTGTGTAAACAATAGCTGCAACAGCATTGTTATTCCGTCGCCAACAGTTGCGTACACTGGTTCTACAAGCTACTCGACTTACACAGCTCCGGTCTCGTATGTAAGCGGCTACCCGGTTGCAGTAAATTCAAACAGCCCATACGTAACTCTTTCGAGCCTTCCGTACACCGGCCTTGAACTTGGTTTTTGGGGAACTGCTCTCTACTGGAGCTTCCTTATAGTGTGGTGTTTGCTCGCCGCATACTTGGTTGTTGTTAAGCGCGTACAAAACATAGTTGCTCGCCGTGTCACAGCGCTCTTTGGTGGCAAGGCTGTAGTAGCACACACTGTACACACTACACACGCAGCGCCTGCACAGCATGGCCACGCTCCTGAAGTACACCCGGTACATGCAGTAGTTGCTACTACTGAAACTCTCGACACCGTAGACTCGTTCATACTCTCGCAAATTCAGGGCCGCGCCCTCGGCCGTAGCCCTATGGGCGAGGCCCGCGCGTAAACACTACGCGCGTTTTGCGCGTGAGGTAGGGGAGTCTTGACAAGTAGCATAATAAAGTGTACGTTGCAGTCAGATGGAGATATGGAAAAAACAAACAAAGGCATTGTAGGTGAGATAGGCGAGCGCCGTGGCGCGTTTGTTGCTATGTTTCTCGGCATGTTTTTGCTCACGGTGCTTTTCCTAAAAAGTGTCGACGCAGTGCCTGAACCATTGCACCCGCTGGTTACCAGCGAGCCGGCTATCACAAACAACATGGCTGTTGTTGCAGGTGTAGCAACCAGCACACCTGAAGCTCCGGTGCGCATTGTCGCAAAAAAAATCGGGCTCGATGTGTCTATTAAAAACCCCGGGTCAACCGACCTGAAGGTGCTCGACGACGCGTTGCTTACAGGTGCGGTGCGCTACCCAAGCAGCGCGTTGCTCGGGAGCGAAGGCACGGTGTTGTTGTTTGGGCACAGCAGCTACCTGCCTATTGTCCACAACCAGGCATACAAAGCCTTTGACGGTATTCAAAACTTGAAGCCGGGCGAGCGGGTGAGCGTCTACTCGGAGGGGACAGAATATCGCTACAGCGTAGTGCAGGTAAAAGTTGCCGACGCGACACAAGACAGCATCGAACTTAAGACCACAGGCAAACATTTGACCTTGGTAACGTGCGACTCGTTCGCATCAAAGAGCAACCGTTTTATTGTCACGGCCGACTTTGTAGGGGCATACGCTGTAGCCGGGCAATAGGCTGTTCATAAAAAATTCATTCATGAAGAGGTACTCTGCACCAGCAGGGCTTAGTTTTTTGTGAGCGCATGTATTGGAAATCTCAAATAGAGGTTTGCAGAGATGCTCTCGCAATATCTAAAACATTGCAGGACGAGAGTTTTTAAGTTCCAACAACAACCAAGGAGACGACCGATGCGTACGACACTGGCTATTCTTTTGGCTGGCTTTCTCGGCTGGTTGATGCCTGCCGCAATGTCGGCGAGTCCGGCAGTTGCCCAAGGTGTGGACTGCAACTTGCAGGTCTACGTCAACACGGCAGCGTGCATCATGCACATGCGTCAGGCGCATCCGCCGATTCAGTCCAACGCGGAATTGCTGTGTATGCCGATACATGTGAATGGCAAGCGCAAAGTAACCTTCGTGGTGAAGGACTCTGCGGGCAATTTGCATCCCGACAACTTCGACAATCCACTTCATACCTCTGAAAAGACGGATGGGGCAGAGATGTGCGTCGGGCGCCATTTTTGGCAGTGGGCCCATGCTAGAGGTGGAAGTGTTGAGTATTGCATCGACGTGGAGACGGATCCTCAGACGGGTCAGGTCATCTACGCCAGCAAGTACACCTACATCTTTTACGCACAGCATCCAAGGACCGGGGTCGATCAAATCGCTCCGCGGCTGGGTTACGGCCAACATGTTTCGCCTGCTCAATTCGCAGTCGGACTCCGAGTTCGCTAACCGCGACGGCAATATAAGTGGCAACCACGGGTTTAAGGAAACCCGTGGACCACACTTTTTACATCAAACCATTATTAAAACTTTAATCACTTTATCTAATTACAAAATTACTATGTTTACCTGACTCGACAAAAAACAGAATATCCGACTCATACTCCGTCTTAGCGGCAGTTTGGTGCTTGGCACCTTGTTTTTGCTTTCGGCTGTTTCTGTATCGACGGGTAATCACAGCAACACAATTTCAATATTTGACTCGCATATTGCACATGCGGACGGAGACGGAGGAGGTGGCGATGGTGGTGGAGACGGCGGAGGAGGTGATGGCGGCGGCGGAGCGGGGGATGGCTCTGGAGACGGAGCGGGTGCTGGCGCATCTGCTGGAGATGATGGCGGAGCGGGGGGTACGGGTAATGACGCTGGTTGCTGCGGCCCAGGTGAAGGTGAAGACAGTCCTTCTGTCGACACACCTACAGTTGATACTCCTACAGTAACAGTTGCTGAAGCTTCTCCCTCGCCTACTCAAGGTGACACTGGCGGCGGGACACCCCCACCAGTAATCCCACCTTCTCCTGTGTGTCCAAACGGAACTTCCGGTACATATCCAAATTGTACGACTCCGCCGGGCGTCTGTCCTCCGGGGACAACAGGGACCTACCCAAACTGTACAACTCCGCCGGGCGTATGCCCACCGGGCACCACAGGCACGTATCCAAACTGTACGACCCCTCCCGGCGTCTGTCCTCCTGGTACAACCGGTACCTACCCTAACTGTGTAGTACCTCCGGGTGTTTGCCCTCCTGGCAGCACGGGCACATACCCTAACTGCATAGTGCCGCCAGGTGGTGGGGGCGGAGGTGGGGGAGGTAGCAGCACATTTGCGTACAACTACAACTATGGATACGCATCTGCTTACTACGCACAAGCACAAACCAACCCATACGTCACCCTTTCCGCAGTGCCATACACTGGCCTCGACTTGGGTACCGCTGCAGAAATTGCGTACTGGATGTTTTTGGCACTATGGGCAGTCTTTGCCGCATACTTGATGTTTGTAAAGCGCGTGCAAAATTCATTCGCTAATAAATTTAAAGTATTTCTCTTCGGTGAGCCGTCTACGGAAGACAGCTTCCTTATCTCGCAAATATTCCGTTCATAAACAAAAAACTCCCCGGATATCCGGGGAGTTTTTTGTTTTAGGCTCTATTTTTTATTTCTCCCTGTAACTTTGAAATTATTTCTTCAATTGAAAGCGCACCGATTTTTCCGGCATCGCGGCTTTCGAGTGTTGCAGTGCCTGCGGCAACTTCTGCATCACCAATAACAAGCGTGTAAGGAACTTTTTCGACTTTTGCTTGGCGGATTTTTTTGCCAAGCGACTCGTTCGACATATCCATGTCTGTGCGAACTCCTGCAGCTTTTAATGCCGCACGTGTTTTTTCTGCAAATTCAAAATGCGCTTCGCCAATTGGCAGCACCCGTGCTTGCACCGGCGAAAGCCAGGTAGGGAAGTTGCCGTCATAGTGTTCAATAAGTATTGCCGAGCAGCGCTCGAGTGAGCCTGCGATAGCAGCGTGAATCATCACGATGCGCTCTTTCTCGCCTTGTTCGTTTATGCACGTAAGATCAAAGCGTTCGGGTATATTCATGTCGAGCTGTATGGTTGCGACTTGCCACTCGCGGCCTGCAGCATTTGCTGCCATAAAGTCGAGTTTAGGGCCGTATAGTGCTGCTTCGCCAGGGCCTTCAAACGTGTCAGCGCCACGCTCCTGCGCGAGACTTCGTAGTTCGCCTTCTGCTTTATCCCAAATTGCAGGAGTGCCCAAATATTTTTCAGGTGCTTGCATGTCGCGGAACGAAAGCCGCACGCGCAATGTAAAGCCAAATTGTTTATAAAACGTATCGACGATATCCCAAATTTTTAGAAACTCTTCGCGTACTTGGCTTGAGCGACAGAACACGTGTGCGTCGTCTTGGGTAATAGAAAGTACGCGTGTCAGACCGCCAAGTTCACCCGACTGTTCGTCGCGATAGACCATCGTTGTTTCGGCATACCGCTGCGGCATCTGGCGGTATGAATGCGGGTGACGGTTAAAAATCTGCGTGTGGTGCGGGCAGTTCATCGGCTTCATCGCATATTCGCGACCCTCACGCGCGGTGATTTTAAACAAATCTTCGGCAAATTTTTCCCAGTGCCCGGATGTTTCGTACAGCTCACGTTTGGTGATGTGGGGGATAGTTACCTTTTCATATCCGCGGGCTTCGCGCATTTCCCAGATAAACTTGTCTATTTCATTTCTAAAAATTGTACCCTTTGGTGTCCACAGTGGGAGCCCTGAACCCACAAGGTCCGAAAACGTAAACAAATCCATTTCTTTACCGATAACTCGGTGGTCGCGTTCTTCCATATAATTTATATTGTTTGTTAATTAAAAACGCCCTAGTGAAGACACGATTTCTCGTGTGCTCACCAGGACGATCTTGCTGTGACCGCGGTTCCACCTAGTTTCTCTGTATTGCTACAGAGCACTCATGTTCGGATTAGGCGTGTGCTCCCACGTGGGACTTCGGTTGGTGGCCGAAGCAATTTCCGATACGTATATACTACAGAGCTTTCATTGCTTCGGCAACCATGGAAAGTTCGCCGTTGCGGTTAGAGACGCGGCCTTTCATGGCAACACAGGTTTCTGGTTTTAACATGTCTTTGTGGGTGGCGTAGTCTTTAGGGAATACAACCGCTTCAATAGAGCCGTCAAAGTCGGCGAGTTTGATAAACGCCATCTGGTCGCCGCCGCGAGTAAGTATCATGCGAACGTCTTCTATCATGCCGGCGGCAACAGCGGTCATGCCGGGCATGATGCGCTGCTTCATCTGGCCTATTGTCATGGGGCGTTTGAGCAGTTTTTCGCGATATTTGTCGAGCGGGTGGCCGGAAATGTAGAGGCCGAGCAATTCTTTTTCCCACGCAAGGCGAGTTTCGGCAGTTGCGACAGGTGCGTCTGGAAGCTTTATTTCGCTCGATGCACCTGCGTCTGCAAACAAAGAGTCTTGGCTTTGTTCCGCTCCTGCGTCGCGGTGGTATTGCAGCAACAACTCAAGCGAGGCGAGCATTTGTCCGCGCTCACCAAGCGAGTCGAGTGCGCCGCATTCTATTAAAGACTCCAAGCCTCGTTTGTTTAAACTTGTTTTGCCCACGCGCGTGAGGAACGTTGAAAGCGACGTGAACGGTCCGTTTTCTTTCCGCTCGGCAAGTATGGCGTCGGCAACACCTGCACCAAAGTTTTTTATTGAGTAGAGTCCGAAACGGATGGAGTCTCTGGGAGTTCGCGACACACTCTCTGCGTCGGTCTTCGGCTCCGCAACCGAGTATGTCGCTCCCTCTGCAAGTATCGCGGTAAAGTCGCCGAAGCTTTCATTAATGTCGGGCGGCAATACAGCCACGCCCATGCGTTTACATTCGGCAACCATCACAGAAATAGTATCCAAGTCGCCCGACTCTGCCGTAAGCACTGCGGCCATATACAGTGCAGGGAAGTTGGCTTTCATGTACGCAGTTTGGTACGCAACTTTGCCGTAACTTGCAGCGTGTGCTTTACCAAAGCCGTACGCGGCAAAGGGTTCAATAAGTAACCACAATTTTTCTGCCAACCCGGGGGTTAGTTTGCCAAATTCGACAAAGCCCTTAATTAACTTTTCTTTTTCGGCTTTCATTACTTCGGGAATTTTTTTACCCATGGCTTTGCGCAACACGTCGGCCTGCAGCCACGAATAACCAGCGAGCTTTATCGACGTCATCAGCACGTCGTCTTGGTACACAAGTAGGCCGTTGGAAAATTCCAAATATTCTTTCATGCGTGGGTCCAGGTAGTGCACCAGGTGTGGTTGGTGTTTGCGTTCAATATACTGGGGGATAGTTTCCATCGGTCCCGGGCGGAACAGTGCAACCATCGCATTGATGTCGTGTATGGTCGAAGGTTTCAATTCTTTCAAATACCGCGTCATGCCAGTGCCGTTTAGTTGGAAGGTGCCTTCAGTCTCGCCGCGGGCAAGCATGTCGAATGTTTTTTTGTCGTCGATAGGAACATTTTCAATATCAATTTTTGTCCCGGTGGCTTGCTCTACCAAGGCAACTGCGTGCGCCAAAATTGCCAAGTTGCGGATACCAAGGAAGTCGAACTTCAAAAGCCCAGCATCTTCGACCGAATGCATGTCGTACTGGGTAATTATTTTGCCGCCCTTGGGGTCTTTTTGGAGTGGCGAATATTCTACAAGCGGCTGGGGCGATATAACTACACCCGCTGCGTGTACAGAAATGTGTCGGGCGCTGCCTTCCAGTTTTTTGCCAAGATCAATTATTTCTTTTGCGTCTTCATCTTCCTTATATATTTTTGCGAGTTCGGGGTTTTCTGCAAGCGCACGCTCGAGTGTCATGGGGAAGCCTTGGCTCCCAAAAGGAATTTCTTTTGAAATACGGTCGCCCAGGCCGTAGGGGTAGCCAAGCGCGCGTGCTACGTCGCGCACAACGCCGCGAGCCAACATGGTGCCGAACGTACCAATTTGTGCCACATGGTCCTGGCCATATTTCCGGCGTGCATATTCTATGACCTCGTCGCGCCGGTTGTCGGCGTAGTCCATGTCGATGTCGGGGGCTGAAGGGCGTTCCGGGTTTAGAAAGCGCTCGAAGGGGAGTTTGTATGCGAGCGGGTCGACGTTGGTAATGCCCAGTGCGTAGGTAACCATCGAACCTGCGACCGAACCGCGGATGGTTGTCAAAATCCCGTTGGTACGTGCAAAGTTTAACAGGTCGGCCACCACCAAAAAGTATGGCGAATATCCTTTGGTACAAATAATCCCGTACTCATATTCAATACGTTCGCGCACGGTGGCGCTTTCGTGCAGGCCGCGGCGCACCAACCCTTCTTCCATAAGGCGGCGGAGTTCGCTGTCGTAGGTGGTGCCTGCAGGAATAGGGAAGTCGGGGAACACCCACGAGCCAAGTTTTAATTCGACATTACACCTGTCGGCAATTGTGACTGTTTGTGCAAGTTGTTCTGGCGTAAATTGCTCTTTCATTTCGGCGGCGGTAGGGAAATGGAAGTCCTCTTCTTCTAAACGGGCATTGTCTGTGCCGTCGCTGTGGGCAATTTTACGCAAGGTCTCCCACGCGCGACGGTCTTCAGGGCGTACATAAAATATCTCGCGCAACGCAACGTCGGTATATAAATTTTTCTCTCCAAAAATTTCGCGCAGTGTGGGGTCGCTTTGGCTGCTTGTTGCAATAGCGATAACCCCAGCGCTGCGTGCGCGCAGTACGTCGTAGCTGACAGCTATAGCTCCCGCATTTTCTTTAAAATAAGAGTCTGTTACTGTGGCGAGCAGGTTTTTGTAACCTTCATTATTTTCGGCAAGCAACACCACACGACCGCCAGTTTCGAGTGCAATGTCCACGCCAACAATTGGTTTAATCCCTGCATCTTTACATTCTTTTATAAACTCAATGGCCCCGTACATGTTGCCCAAGTCCGTAAGAGCAATTGCTTCGCACCCCTGCGCTTTTGCCGCAGCAACCAACTCGGGCAACTTGGGCAGTGCGCCCAGCAGCGAGTAGTGCGAATGGACATGGAGATGAACAAATTTCTGCATAATTACAGCTAGTATACTGCGGCGGTACTCTCTTCCGCCAACTGCGTTAGAATGTTGCAATGCAAAGAATAGTAGTTGGAGTCGACGAGGCCGGCCGTGGACCATTGGCCGGGCCGGTTGCGGTGGGGGTAGTTGCTGTGCCGAAGAATTTTAATATCAAAAAAGCATTTCCGGGAGTTGGAGATTCAAAAAAACTTACCGAAAAAAAGCGGGAAGAAATTTATAAACAGGCTCTTATATATAGAAGGGCGGGGAAGATCAATTTTTGCGTGAAATTTGGTAGTGCAAAAGCAATAGATACTAGCGGCATTACAAAAACTGTTAGGCGGGGAGTATGGAGTGGAATAAAAAAACTTGCGCCGAAAGCGGCGGGTGTGAAGGTTTTGTTAGACGGCTTGCTGCATGCGCCGCCCGAATATGCGCAAGAGACAATAATTAGAGGTGACGCGAGCGAGCCAGTTATTTCTTTGGCATCTATTGTTGCAAAAGTTTCGCGCGACAGGTTGATGTGCAAGTTGGCAAAGGAGTTTCCAAACTACGGCTTTGAGGTTCATAAAGGGTACGGGACAAAAGCCCATCAGCACGCAATAGAAAGGTTTGGAGTGTCAGAGGTTCACCGTAAGACCTTTTGTCACTAAAGCCCCTGTCGGGTATAACTCGAGTAATCCACGCCTAGCACCTTGTCTTTTTAGGCTCTTTTTGGTATGGTTCGGGCATGGTAGTGAGGATGAGACACACGAGGGCGCATACGGCAAACCGCCGTTCGCACCACGCGCTTAAGGCGCAAACGCTCGCAAAATGCGAGTGCGGTGCAACGCGTGTGTCACACCGCGCATGTCCTACATGTGGCCGCTATCGCGGACGCGTCGTTGTCGATGTTGCTGCAAAAGCACAGGCAAAGGCAGTACGCAAAGCAAAAGCTGGAAGCAAGAGCGAGGCAGGCAAGTAACTCCCCGGTTGGCTCTTGGGTCTACAGACTACTTAAGGTTCGGCAGCAACGCAGTTCTTTTTTACAATGGCGAATAGACACCTCTCACGATCAGTAGTTCTCCAGACTCTCTTCGAGTGGGACTTTCGTGATTGTAAAAACGATCTTATCGAAGATGCGCTTGCGCGTAACGCGGGCGAATTTGCTCCGGCTGCGGGCGACCTTCCATTTATGGAAGACTTGCTCCGTGGCACAGTTGCGCGCAAAACCGACCTCGACTTAGTGATAGAAAAAGCCGCACCCGAGTGGCCCTTGGACCGTATCGCACTTGTCGACAGAAATGTTCTGCGCCTTGGGCTGTACGAACTTTTGTTTGCCGACCGCGAAAAGGTGCCGGCAAAAGTTGCTATAAACGAAGCCATTGAACTTGCCAAAAACTTCGGCGGCGAAAACAGCGGGCGCTTTGTTAACGGCGTGCTCGGCGCTGTGTATAAAGAACTGGGCGAACCTGGCAAAGACGAGGTCTCTAAAAAAAGAAAAGATGTCCCGTATGAAGAACTGCCCGTCCAACATTTGGGTGGTGCCGTTGTGTATGCAAAACACGCAGGCGACATTTATTTGGCGCTGGTGCACGACATCTTTGGCCACTGGACCTTGTCGAAAGGTAAAATCGGCGACAACCCAGAAATAGCAAACGAGACTATTGAAGAGGGTACGATGCGTGAAATTAAAGAAGAAATTGGTCTGAGCATTGAGATAAAAGAAAAAATTGGCGAAAACGAATATGTTGCGAGCGACCCTAAGGTGGGTAAAAAGCGCAAACACGTAACGTACTTTTTGGCCGAGTCGCCGTACAAAGAATTACAGCTCGAACAAAAGGGTGGGCTCGACGATGCAAAATGGTTCCGCATGCAAGATGCGCTCGAACTCAATTTTTATGACGACATGCTCCCCATTGTGACAGTCGCAATACAGAAATTAACTAAAAAATAAACCGCATGGAAAAAGACTTCGGGTCGTTTGAAGAAAAAATAGGTCTCACATTTAACGACTCCAACCTTCTGCGGCAGGCGTTTACCCACCGTTCGTATATAAACGAGCACCGGGGCGAAGTGCATGGCCACAACGAGCGTTTGGAATTTTTGGGCGACGCCGTACTCGAACTTATTTCGACGCACTTTTTGTATGAAAAATACGCCGACCGTAATGAAGGTGACCTAACCGCGTACCGCGCGGCGCTTGTAAACGCTATTACGCTTTCCGAAGTTGCATCAGCAATTGGAATGAACGACTATTTACTACTTTCAAAAGGTGAAGCAAAAGACAACGGCCGTGCACGACAGATGCTTTTGGCAAATGCGTTTGAAGCAGTTGTGGGGGCAATTTACTTGGACCTTGGATACGACTCTGCCAAACAATTTATTTCCGAACACCTCTTTCCAAAAATTGACGAGATTGTAAAGCAGCGTTTGTGGCAAGATGCAAAGTCTGGGCTGCAGGAAAAAGTGCAGGAACACGAAGGCTCAACCCCGTACTACAGCGTTGTTAAAGAAACAGGCCCCGACCACGACAAGCATTTTATTGTTGGCGTATACGTTAAGGACACGCTGATGGCACAAGGCGAAGGCAAGTCAAAACAGGAAGCCGAGCAGTCCGCAGCCCGCGCCGCACTTGAAACAAAGGGGTGGTAATACAAAATAAATCCTGAGTATATAAAGAAGGATGGCCGCCAGGTGTGACTGGCGGCCGAGTTCGGTAGCGTGCTAACGAGAACAAATATAGTGGAGGGGCTTCTGTTGCGAGGTGCCCCTCCGAGCGACCCCGCGTGGCGCTTTTTAGGCGCTCGCACCGTCAGGAGGATTATCCTTGACAGTTGTGTATGGTGTCCTGATGGTCGAGTAAACGACCGCGTGACGTTATTACTGTGCACGTCGATCCTGTTTCGCCCCCATACGCCCACGGGTAGAAAGAACGAGGGGTGGGTTAATGGTGGAGGCGCCGGGTACTGCCCCCCCGGGTCCGCAACACCTATTCTACGCCAACTCCTGACACCACTTATACATATACCAAAGATATTTTTTACGTCAACTGCTACAACAATTTAATTTATAGAAAAGAAAACCCCAGCCTGGAATGGCTGGGGGTAGTGGGTCTAGGAGGTGGAACCCTCCGAAAGGATCTTGCGGATCAGCTCGACGTGTTCACGTGCTGATGCGTACTTCGGGTCAGCGAGCTTGGCGTCGATTTCCTGCAGTCCGGCTTGTGAAGTGAAGAGCACCTCGCGCTGCGTTTGCAACAACCTTTCGAGTCGGGCGACTTCCGACTCGACACGGCCGATATCCGTGGCGACGGCTTCCCGTTGCGCGCGGAGTCCCCGTTCTTCGGTGAGCAGGACAGTGAGCTGCTGGATGTCGCTCAATCCAGCTGCAGGCAGTGAAGGCGTGTTGGCCAACTTCTGCCACTTGGATCCAAAGCTGAGCCAGTTCTCACTCTGCGATGACGTCACAAGGTGTTCGTCGCGGATGAGGCTGGCCAAGACAGATCCAGCACCCTGTCCTTGGACGAACGACTGGTCCACGAGAACCCGAAGACAGTCTGCCCGGCTGACGTATCCGTCGGGTGTAGCGTGCTTTCCGAGTTCCTCCATATAGAGCGTCATGGAGGTGGAATCGGAAGAGAGCGCCTTACTGCGAGGAGTAGCAACCTTTGGAGGGGTTGTCGGAGTAGGAGCCGCTGGTGCGGGTGGCTGGGCCGGCGGAGGAGTCGGAACAGGAGCTGGCGCAGCTTTGGCCTGTGGAGGGGCCGCAGCAACGGGCTTCTTTTCCGCGAACTTCTTCGCCTCGGGTGCGAAGAGGTCTTGTCCCGCTTGGCCGTACCTGGCCCTACGTTCCAGCGCCTGGTCGGCAGTCTCCCTGTCCAACAATCCCTTGCCGGTTTTCAGGAGGCCGGTGAAGTGATTCGAGTCCATACCGTGTGGGGCAACGATCATGGATTCGAACCGGTCGTCGTTGGACCCGTAGTGGATACTGAAGATCGCCCCGCCGGCAGCAGGTATGCCAAGAGTGAGGCCTTTGGTATGGTGCCGGCCGGGGAGTTTGCCTTTGACGACCATCTGGAATTGACCGCCGAGACCCGATATGGCGAAGAGTTCCGTGATGTCTCGCCAGAATAGGCGCTTGTCACGGACGTGCTTTTGGGCGAAGAAATCGTTTCCTCCGAGCTTGAAAGTCGGCAAGACACGCTTGTCGTCCTTCGTCATCACGAGGTAACCAGAGGCGATGCCTGCGACGTGTGTGAACGTGACATTGCCGGGGCAGGGAGGAGTCGGGCTAGAGTTAGCCATAGTACACCGTCTTTCTGAGTGGGTTGTTTTGTGTAAGGTACGCGTACGCTTAGCTAGTTAGTAGCTTGAACTAATAATAGCAAATTGTCAATAGTGGTGTTTCTTTTGGTATACTTAGAACTCAATGCGATTGAAATCAATAGAACTAAGCGGCTTTAAGTCGTTTGCAAAAAAGACGCAACTAGAATTTGCGTCGGCTATTACGTCTGTTGTGGGGCCTAACGGTTCGGGCAAAAGTAACATTGCAGAGAGCTTTCGTTTTGTACTTGGCGAGCAGTCGATGAAGTCGATGCGCGGCAAACGCGGCGAAGACATGATCTGGAACGGCTCGGCTGCGGTGCCCCGTGGCGGGAGAGCGTCGGTCAAACTTGTATTCGACAATAGTGACCGCGCATTAAATTTAGACTTTGACGAAGTTGCGCTCGAGCGCGTTGTGTACCGAGACGGGGGCAACGACTACTTGCTAAACGGCAGCCAAGTGCGCCTGCGTGACATTTCCGAACTCCTTTCGCAGGCAAACATTGGTGCAACCGGCCACCATATTATCTCGCAAGGCGAGGCCGACCGTGCACTGTCTGCCAGTGCACGCGAGCGCAGAGAGATGATAGAAGATGCGCTTGGGTTGACCGCGTATTTATATAAAAAAGTTGAGGCCGAGAGGAAGTTGGAAAAGACAGCCGAGAACATGCGTGAGGTAAGTAGTTTGCGCCGCGAACTTGCACCCCACCTGCGTTTTTTGCAAAACCAGGTAAAGAAAATTGAACAGTCGGAACAATTGCGAAGCGAGACGACCGACGCGTACCTCGAATATTTTAAACGCGAAAGTGTGTACTTGCGCGTTGCGACAAGTATCCTTGCTGAAGAAAACGATACACCAAAAGAAGAGCACGCACAGCTAAACCAAACGATTGCCCATTTGCGTGGTGAAGTTGCTAAAAAACAGGGCGACAGCGGTGCGTCGGAGTTAGTTGGGCTGGAACAGGCTGGCCGCGCGGCTGGCGCTCGTGAAGGGGAGGTCGTGCGCGAACTTGGCCGTATTGAAGGCGAGATGCACGCGCACGAGCGGATTTCCAAAACAGTAGAAGAGTCTGTCCCGGCCGCTGACGTACGTGCGTTTGCAGAGCAGGTAGAAAAAGATTTGGAAGAAACACTAAACCTTGATGCGACACAGATAAAAAACCGCCTGTCCGCACTTGTGGTATTTGCAAAAGAATTTCTGCGCCGCATGACGCACACAAACACTGCTGCTGAACATTCGTTGGAAGAACTACGAAAAAGAAAAGAAGTACTGGAGCAGGAAGTACAGACTCTCCGAGCCGAAAGTGAGCGTGTTGCTAGTGCGGTGCGTGCCCTGCGGACAAAAATCGAAGGCGAAAAAGACGCAAACAGAGAAGCCGAGCGCGAACTGTTTGCTGCTATGGCACGCCGCAGCGAGCTGGAAACTGTGCTGGCTGCAGCCCGTGCAGGGGAAGAAAAACTTACTCGCGAACGCGAGCAGTTTAAACAAGAACTGGGCGAAGCGGCCGTGCTTATTGGGCGTGCTATAAGCAACTACGAAGAGTATGAAGTCCGTGCGGCAAGCGGGGAAATAGTGTCTGACGCAGACATTGCTGAAGAGGCTCGAAGTGTGCAGGAAGACAGGCGCCGCAAGCTAGAGCGCATGAAAATTCGCTTAGAAGAACTTGGCGCGGGCAACTCTGCCGAAGTGTTGAAAGAGCATGTGGAAACCGTCGAGCGCGATGCATTTTTGGCGCGCGAAATTGCCGACCTAGAAGTGTCGGCCCAGTCTTTGCGTGAGCTTATTGAAGAGCTGACTAAAACGTTGCAGGTAAAATTTGTTGAAGGAATTGAAAAAATAAACAGCGAGTTTGACCGCTTCTTTAAGTTGATGTTTGGCGGGGGCTCGGCAGTACTCGCACGTATAAAAGAGACTAAACCACTCCGTGGGAGTGGTCGCCCGACTGACCAAGAAATTGGTCAGTTTAGGGAAAAAGATGAAGACATTTCTGGGGTTGAAGAGGGGGTAGAAATTACTATCGCCCTGCCCCACAAGCGCATCAAAGGCCTACACATGCTTTCGGGCGGGGAGCGTGCGCTAACATCTATTGCACTTATTTTTGCAATGAGCCAAGTTAACCCGCCGCCGTTCCTTATTTTGGACGAAACAGACGCGGCGCTCGACGAAGCCAACTCGCGCCGCTATGGCGACATGATAGAGAGCTTGGCGGAAAAGTCGCAGCTTATTTTGATAACCCACAATCGCGAAACCATGAGCCGTGCCGGAATTTTGTACGGCGTCACTATGGGCCAAGACGGTGTGTCCAAACTCCTTTCAGTTAAATTTGAAGAAGCTGTTGCAGTGGCAAAATAATAAAAAAGTTGTATAGTTTTTAAGGAACTGCAACGGAGGAGACGAAAGTGGCGGAAAGAACAATTGTGTACGGGGACTACACCTACGCACTCGTCAATGGTGTACTCTGCCGCTGGTTTTCGACCCAGCCTAACGAAGTGGGGCGTGAAAAAGTCCCCGACGAACATCTGCCCCTTCTTCCACGGCACATTTTGGACCTATTGCCTCAGCGAGATTCAACCTCGCACTAGCTCAAAATCTGCCGTCCTAGCCCCTAGGTCGGTCGCCACCAACTTTACACGCACGGTGTCCCCGAGCGTGTATTTTTTTTGCGTACGCTGGCCCACCAGCGCATATTCTTTTTGATTGTGAGTATAAAAGTCGTTGCCAATGGTGCGGACGCGGACCAACCCTTCCGAGGCACTTACTTTGTCTTCCACGTACAAGCCCCAGTCGGTCACGCCAGAAATTGTTGCATCAAATTCTTGTCCTACGCGTGCGCTCAAATATTCTACCTGTTTGTAACGGATTGAGTCGCGCTCGGCCGAGGTTGCTTTTGCCTCTTGTTCGCTTGCGGTAATACACATTTTTTCCAGCGTCGCATATTCGCGGCGAGTTATAGGTTTGCCGTTTAGGTGTGAGGCAAGGATGCGGTGCACGAGCATATCGGGGTAGCGACGAATGGGTGACGTAAAGTGTGTGTAATATTCGAACGCTAGCCCAAAGTGGCCAATGTTTTTGGTCGAGTAAATCGCCTTTGCCATGCTCCGCAGCGTTGCAGTACGGATTAAGTGTTCTTCTGGCTTGCCTTTAATTTGCTCAAGCAAGTGTGCGATGTCGCGGGCAGACTTTTTCTTTCCGTGCCCGAATTCGTACCCGACCGCACGGACAAAGGTGCTGAGCTCACTGATGCGGTCTTCCTTTGGGTCGTCGTGGATGCGATACAAAAATACCAACCCGTGTTCTGGGTTTTTCTCGGCAAGTTTAGAAACATATTTGGCTACTTCGCGGTTTGCCAAGAGCATAAACTCTTCAATAAGTAGGTTTGTCTCGATACGTTCTTTGCGGACAACGCCGGTGGGCACGCCTTTTTCGTCCAAAATAAACTTTACTTCGTTGTCACCAAAATCTATCGCACCCTCCTGTTCGCGGGCACGGCGCATGACACGCGCAAGGTCACGGAGTACTACTAGTTCCTGCGCAAAATTCTCGGCACCAGCTGCCGATTCCGGGTACACAATTTCCTTGCTAGGAAATTGCTCAGTCCTCGCGCCGTCGCGCTGTGGAGCCCCTTCATCGGCACTAATGCCATCGACACTGTTTAAAATCTCCTGAGCTTCTTCATACGTAAAACGTTTGTTCGAACGTATAACAGACTTTTCAAATCGGCGGTCGAGCACTTTGCCATCTTTTGTAATAGTAAACGTGGCAGAAAATGCTAGCCTGTCTTCGTCGGCTTTTAAGCTGCATACATTGCCCGACAGTTCATGCGGGAGCATGGGTATAGTTGCGTCGACCAAGTACACCGACGTGCCGCGTTTAACAGCTTCATCGTCTATAGCGGTCCCCGGTGCACAGAAGTACGTTGCGTCGGCAATGTGTACGCCAATTTCGTACGTGTCTGCGTCTAGTGTTTTTATAGAAAGTGCATCGTCGTAGTCTTTAGCGTCAAACGGGTCGATGGTAAACGTAGTTGTGTCGCGGTAGTCTGCACGTTTCGGTACTTCTGAAGCAATAATAGATGCGTGATTTTTTTCAATGTCTCGAGCTTCGGCAAGTACCTCGGGAGGGAATTCGGTTTTAAACCCATGTTCCAAGACAATGGCGTTCATCTCGACACGGTGTTCGCCTGCGGTGCCAATAACTTCGATAATTTTTCCTTGTGGGTCTTCGGTGCCAGTAAACGACGTAAGTTGCACGAGCACTTTTGTGCCCTCTGCCAAATCTTCTTGCACAGTGTGCAAGGTAATTGGGCGGTACACGCGCTGGTCGGCTGGGGTTGCAACCCACACCCCATTTGCCTTTTTTACTGTCGCAACAAATTCTGTTTTTGCGCGGACTTCTACTTTTAGTACTTTGCCCCTCGGCCGTGCTCGTCCTACAGGCGAGGCTTTGGGCTGTGAACCTGCGTCTATAACTTCAACAGACACGGTGTCGCCGTTTAAGGCACCACCCAAGTTTGCTGTATCTATTTCAATATCTTCCCTCGGCCGTTCCCGTCCTACGGGCGAGGCTACCTCTTTACTGGTTCCTTTTTTGGGTGCAATTTCTGCGTCTAGAGTGGGCCATGCAACATAGCCCACGCCTTTGCGAGTTACTTGTACAATGCCCTGTATATGTTTGTTGGCGACCACTGTTGTTAAAGGGCCTCACGCCCTATGGGGAGACTCTATTAAACACGAGTATAGCAGGATAATTGACTTATTGCCAGCCCGCTGCTACAGTGTCCCTGACCCCGTGTGGGGCATTTTAAATTACATTATGTTGACCATACGACTGAGCCGCGTTGGCAGGAAGAACGACCCGAGTTTTCGGGTTATTGTTGTTGAAAGTAAGCGCAAACCACAGCCAGGGAACTACCTTGAAATGGTTGGTTCGTACAATCCAAAAACAAGCATTGTTGACCTAAAGGCGGACCGCATCAAACACTGGATGTCGATGGGTGCAACTATTTCAGACACTGTCCACAACTTGCTTGTCACACATAAAATCATCGACGCTAAAAAGATAAATATTTTACCTGCATTTAAAGCAGCACCAGTTGTAGCTGCTCCTGCCGAAGCAACTCCAACACCTGCAGCAGTAGAAGAAACTCCAGCAGCAGAAGAAGCGCCTGCACAAACAGAGGATAACTCCGTTGCAGAAGAGACTCCTGCACAATAAAATTGGAAGGGGCTTTATAATCGAGCGAGTGAGAGAACAAAAGTTCACTTTTGATTCCGAGCGAGCGAAGATTATATAAACGAAGTTTATAAAAACTAAATATACTGAGATGACAGAAAAGGACCAGGAATTTTTGGAGTTCGTAGTCAAGGGGCTGGTGGACAACCCAGACGATGTAAAAATCGTACGTACTGTCGACGAGATGGGTGTGCTCTTGATGCTCGACCTAAACGCTGACGACATGGGTAAGGTTATTGGCCGCTCGGGCAATACCGCAAAAGCTATCCGCACACTGCTCCGCGTTGTAGGGATGAAGCACAACGCCCGCGTAAACCTCAAAATTAACGAACCGGCAGGCGGCACACGCAGTGCTGAAGCTGGCGGCGGAAGCGCCGCAACAGGTTGGGACGGTACACATGCGCCAGAAGTCGCAACTTCTTCGTCTCCTGTGATGAAGACAGTCGACCAAGCAATGGAAGACCTCGGCAATTTCTAGTATTTTTTAAATGAAATTCCATGTAGTGACACTCTTTCCCGAGGTTATAGACGCATACACGAGCGCGTCTATTTTGGGCCGCGCGCAAAAGGCCTCGCCCGTAGGCCGGGCACGGCCGAGGGAGAAATTACTGGAAGTAAAAAGCTACCAGCTGCGTGATTTTGTTACTAACAAATGGGGCAAGGTAGACGAGCGCCCGTACGGCGGCGGCCCAGGCATGGTGCTGCAAGCTGAGCCGTTTATAAAAGCGGTAGAGAAAATCCGTAAGAATAAAAAAGGAATAAAAGTTTTGATAACGTCAGCGGGCGGGAAGTTGCTTACCAACGCCTACGCAAAAGCGCTTTCCAAACAAAAAGAGGTAATTATTTTATGCGGCCGGTACGAGGGGATTGATGTCCGGGTTAAAAAAGTACTTAAGGCAGAAGAAGTGTCAGTCGGTCCTTACATTTTGACCGGGGGCGAAGTGCCAGCCTTGGCTATTATCGACGCGGCTGCGCGGCAGATCCCCGGCGTGCTCGGCAAATTTGAGTCGCTTGAAGAGGGGAGAGTTGCGTCACACGACGTCTACACTCGCCCTGAAGTTTTGATACATAAAGGCAAAAACTATCGTGTGCCCAAAGTGCTCCTTTCGGGTAATCATGCGGAAATGGATGCGTGGAAAGAAAAACGCCGCAGTGGAAAAGGTGCATAACCCATATTGACTGAAGAATGCATGAAGAGTATCTTCAGCGGTAATGCGAGCCGCAAGGATCTCTCGCAGAGGACCTCGTTAGGGAGAGTTCAAGATGGCCAAGCCAAAGTTTGCCAAAGGTATGAACAAGGTGCCCGGCAAGGGTGCGTCGGCGAATGTGGAGGCAGACAAGCGTGCGCTCGAATATCAGCCCAAGAGGGCTGGTAGCGGCAAGTAGCCCATTCAATCCAACCAAGACAAACTCTCAATCTAAGTTAAGGGAACTGAAAAGTCATGGCTTTTGCATCAAACGGCGTCTCAATCGACTCCGGTCACACAAAGCGTCCCATCTGGCAGTGCCGTTGCGGCAAGGTTAAGGAGAAGGTCGGTGGCATGTTTCCGCCCACGTGCGGGACGTGCGAAACTTCGGCAAAAGGCGTCCTGAGGGCCGTTTCAGCCGGCAAGTAGGCATAGGCGTCAGGCCGCCCACCCATTCTTGGGTAGGGCGGCCTTTTTCTTTGGGGATAAGCCCCTTTTGGACCTTGACTATGAATTTTGTGTGAGTATACTTATATTTGAAACAGGCGGGGCGTCCCAAGGGGTTAACCGGGGACAGAGTGAGTTTTGAGTGCGCTAGTTTCAAAACCACATAGCGACAGTAGGTCGCGCAAGCAAAAGGCACAGAGCCCAAGCGAGGGGAGCGTTTTACGCGCCTACTTTTTTGCATGTTAGTATCGCAGCGCACTTTTATTAGCCCGTGCTCCATTACTAAGCTCACTCTTCTACAATCATATGCGTGAACAAAAGTTCTTCGGCCGCTTCCGCGCACCCCGCACCGAGACTCCAAACCTCGTAGCGGCGCAAGTCGACTCTTTCTCCCTTCTTTTAAAAGAAGGAGTGAAGGAAATTTTTAAAGAGTTCACACCTATTAAAGACTACTCCGGCAAAAAGTTTGACCTGGAGTTTGTAAAAATCGAACTCGGCGAGCCAAAGTACGACGAGCATTACGCAAAAGCACAAAAGATGTCGCTCGACATCCCGCTCCGCGCAATTGTCCGTTTGAAGAACAAAGCACAGGGCACAGAAAAAGAGCAGGAGATTTTCCTTGCGGACTTTCCTGTGATGACCGAACACGGCACCTTCGTTATCAACGGAGTTGAACGTGTTATCGTCCCACAACTCGCACGCTCATACGGCGTGTTTTTTACCGCTGACGAAGTAAAGGGTAAGCGCCACTTCGGTGCTAAAGTGATCCCAGCCCGCGGCGCATGGATAGAAATTGAGGCAGATGCCGACGGCATGCTCCAAGTGCGCATTGACCGCAAGCGCAAATTCCCCGCAACATCACTGCTCCGTGTTCTTGGTGCCCACACCGACGCTGACATCAAGGCACTCTTTAAGTCTGAACATGGCAAGACATGGGCAGCGCTTTCTATCGAAAAAGACCCTGCTAAAAACTTAGACGACGCCTATGTCGAAATCCACAAGCGCCTCCGCGACGGCGACTTGGCAACAGCTGCAAACGCCCGCGAATATATCAACTCTATTTTTAGCGAAGAACGCTACGACCTTTCCCGTGTTGGCCGTTACCGCTTTAACCAGCGCTTTGGCAAGTCGCTCGATGAAAAAGACTTAGGCCGCAAAACCTTGTCGCTTGAAGACGTTGCGATGGTGCTCGACCATGTGTTGACGCTCGAAAACGACCCGGAAGCGATGGAAGACAACATCGACCACCTTGGCTCCCGCCGTGTCCGTTACGTTGGCGAAATGTTGCAGCAGCGCCTCCGTGTTGGTTTGACCCACATGAAGCGCAACATCCAGGACCGCATGTCGACTATCGACACCGACGCAACGATGCCACAGCAGTTTGTAAACCCACGCCCGCTGCAGGCACGTATTAAAGAATTTTTCACCACCAACCAGCTTGCGCAGTTCATGCAGCAAACGAACGCGCTTGAAGAACTCGAGCACTTGCGCACACTTTCAGCACTTGGCCCGGGAGGTCTAACTCGCGAACGCGCAGGCTTTGAAGTCCGTGACGTGCATCCGTCCCACTACGGCCGCCTCTGCCCAATTCACACTCCAGAAGGCCCCAACATCGGCCTTATTTTGCGTCTCTCAACATTCGCACGCGTCAACGAGTTCGGCATGATCGAAACACCGTATGTAAAAGTTGCAAATGGTAAGGTGACTGGCGAAGTTGTGTTCTTAAACGCAGCTGAGGAAGAAAAACAGATCATCGCGCACGGTGCCACAAAAGTTGAAGACAACGGACAGATTACGGAAGACATGGTTGAAGTCCGCTTGAGCGGCGCCCCAACCCGCGTACCAAAAAAGGAAGTTAACTACATCGACGTCGACCCAGCACAGCCATTTTCTATCGCGACATCGATGATCCCGTTCTTGGAACACGACGACGCAAACCGCTCGCTCATGGGTTCGAACATGCAGAAGCAAGCAACGCCTGTTATCTTGCCCGAGGCACCGCTTGTCGCAACCGGTATGGAGGAACGCGCTGCGCGTGACACCGGCCGCCTTATTGTTGCAAAAGAAGAAGGTGTCGTGGTGCAAGCAGACGGCAAGCGGATCATTGTTAAAAATGCAAAAGGTAAAGACCTCGAGTATCCACTTGTTAACTTTGTCCGCACCAACGGCTTTACCATGTTGCATGGTCGCCCGGCAGTTTCTGTTGGAACAAAAGTAAAGAAAGGCGATTTGCTTGCAGACACTTCAAGCTCTGCAGACGGCCAGCTCGCACTTGGACAGAACGCGCTCGTTGCGTTTATGTGCTGGTCGGGTGCCAACTACGAAGACGCAATTATCATTTCTGAGCGTCTCGTAAAAGACGGCAAGTTCTCGTCGGTACATATTGAAGAGTTCGTCTGCAACGTACGTGACACAAAACTTGGACCCGAAGAAACAACCCACGACATCCCGAACGTATCTGAAACAAAACTCCGCAACTTGGACGAAGACGGTATTATCCGCACTGGTTCGGAAGTCCGCCCTGGCGACATCCTTGTTGGTAAAATTACTCCAAAAGGGGAAACTCAGCTCACACCAGAAGAGCGTCTGTTGCGTTCTATCTTCGGCGACAAAGCTCGCGATGTTAAAGACTCGAGCTTGCGCATGGAAAACGGCAAGCGTGGCCGCATCATCAGCGTTAAAGTATTCTCACGTGAAGCAGGACACCACTTGGAGTCCGGCATCATTAAGCGCATCCATATTGAAATTGCACAGCTCCGCACAGTGTCAGTCGGCGACAAACTCGCAGGCCGCCACGGAAACAAGGGTGTTATTTCGCGCATCTTGCCTGAAGAAGACATGCCATACATGGCAGACGGTCGCCCAGTTGACGTCATTTTGACACCGCTCGGTGTGCCAAGCCGTATGAACTTGGGGCAGATTTTGGAACTCCACTTGGGGCTTGCTGCAAACACACTTAACTACCAGGCAATCTGCCCACCGTTTGCAGGTGCAACAGAAGTTGAAATCCGCCAGGAACTTAAAAAAGCTGGCTTTAACGAAAACGGAAAAATAAAACTCTACGACGGCCGCACCGGCGAGGCGTACGAGCAGGACATTGCCGTTGGGTACATGTACATCTTGAAACTTCACCACATGGTAGAAGACAAGATCCACATGCGCTCTATCGGACCGTACTCTCTTATTACCCAGCAGCCACTCGGCGGCAAAGCACAAGGCGGTGGCCAACGCTTTGGAGAAATGGAAGTGTGGGCACTCCTCGGGTACGGCGCGGCATATACGCTCCGCGAGATGCTCACTATTAAGTCCGACGACATCATGGGCCGTTCAGCTGCCTTTGACTCTATCGTCCGCGGCGAACGCATTTCCCATCACTACGCACCGGCGTCGTTTAACGTTTTGCTCCACACACTTCGTGGGTTGGCGCTCGATGTCGAACTGATGCGCAGCGGTTCTGCACTTACAAATGCACGCAAAACTCCAGGTGCCGAAGTCGCTGACTTCGATGCAGTGCGCATCCGCCCAGCATCACCTGAAAAAATCTTGGAGTGGTCGCACGGTGAAGTTACCAAGCCAGAAACTATCAACTACCGCACCCAGCGCCCAGAGAAAAACTCACTCTTTGACGAAAAGATCTTTGGTCCTGAAAAAGACTACGAATGTTATTGCGGTAAATACCGTGGTATCCGTTACAAAGGTATTGTCTGCGAGAAGTGCGGTGTGGAAATCACACGCGCAATTGTCCGCCGCGAACGTATGGGCCATGTCGACTTGGCCGTGCCAGTTGCACACGTCTGGTTCCTCCGCGCAATTCCGTCACGCCTTGCTATGGTGCTTGGTATTAGCGGTGGTGAGCTTGAAAAAGTTGTCTACTTTGCAGGCTACATTGTGAGCCAGGTCCACAAGTCTGAAAAAGAGCGCATCATTTCTGAGCTCGAAGCAGAATACAAAATGAAGGTTAAAAACCTCCAGGACGAAAAGTCGAAGGACAAGATGAAAGAATTGTTCTTGGAGGCAAAGCACGACATCGACAATATCTTTGTCGGTTCAGTTTTGGACGAGCCAAAATATCACCGCTACGCTATTAAGTACGGTGCAATGTTTGAAGCAGGCATCGGTGCCGAGGCAATTTACAACCTCTGCAAAAACTTGAACTTGAAGGAGATGGTCGCACAAACCGAAGCAGCACTTGTTAAGTGTGGTGCAGCAGAGCGCGAAAAACTCGGCAAGCGCCTCTCGGTACTCCGCGGCATGATCAAGTCTGGCGTCCGTCCTGAATGGATGTTCCTCACACGCATCCCGGTTATCCCACCAGGTCTTCGCCCTATGGTTGCCTTGGACGGTGGCCGCCACGCAACGTCAGACGTTAACGACCTCTACCGCCGCGTTATCAACCGCAACAACCGCCTGAAGAAGCTTATCGAGATCCATGCGCCAGACGTGATTCTGCGCAACGAAAAGCGCATCTTGCAGGAAGCAATTGACGCACTCATAGACAACTCTATCCGCCACGGTGGTGCTGCATTTAGCGCAACCACACAGGCTCGCACACGTCCGCTCAAGTCACTCTCTGACAACTTGAAAGGTAAACACGGTCTCTTCCGCCAGAACTTGCTCGGCAAGCGCGTCGATTACTCGGGCCGTTCAGTTATCGTTGTGGGTCCAGAACTTAAACTCAACCAATGTGGTCTGCCAAAACACATGGCGCTGGAACTCTTCCGCCCATTTGTTATCGGCAAACTGCTTGAAAAAGAATTGGCGTTCAACATCCGCGGTGCAGGCCGTCTTATCGACGAAGGTGTGCCAGAAGTCTGGGCAATACTTGAAGATATCATCCGCGACAAGTACGTATTGTTGAACCGCGCACCAACTCTGCACCGCCTTGGTATCCAGGCCTTCCAGCCTATTCTTATCGAAGGTAACGCTATCCAGTTGCATCCGCTCGTCTGTGCTGCATTTAACGCAGACTTCGACGGCGACCAGATGGCAGTCCACGTGCCGCTTTCGCCTGAAGCGCAGGCAGAAGCACGCGAGATTATGTCCGCGTCTAAAAACATCTTGAAGCCTGGTAACGGCGAGCCTGTCGTCGCACTTAAACTCCTCGACATTGTGCTCGGCACCTACTGGATGACAAAAGAAGTAGAGGGCATGAAGGGCGAAGGGCTTGCATTCCCAACACCAAACGCGGCAATCTTGGCATACGACTACGGCCACGTAGGCTTCCAGGCAAAGGTTAAAGTTATGCCGTCTGAAAAAGAAAAATATGCAGCGTTCGGTGGCCAGTTGTTTGAAACTACCGTTGGACGTTTGCTCTTCAACACCGTCTTCCCAAGCGACTACCCATTTATCAACGCGCCAATTCACAAGAAGAGCTTGGCAAAATTGGTCGACGACCTTATTGCCCGCTACGGCCTTGAAAGGATCCCCGAAATAATGGACCGCATCAAAAACTTCGGCTTCCGTTACGTGACACAGTCGGGTATCACATGGTCGCTCGACGACATCCGTGTCCCAGTTGAAAAAGATGAAATTGTCGCACGTGCAGAAGGGAAGTCGGGCGAGATTATGAAGCACTGGCAGGAAGGTTTGCTGTCGGAAGAAGAGCGTTACCGCATGAACATCGAAATATGGCACGCGGCAAAGTCAGAAGTTGAAAAACTTATGCCAAGCACTCTTGCCGTCAACGGCTCGGTGTCGGACATGCTTCACTCGGGTGCCCGCGGTTCTATTGCGCAAGTAACGCAGATGGCCGGTATGAAAGGTCTTATCGCATCGCCAATGGGTGACGCGCTCGAGTTCCCAATTACTAAGTCGATGAAAGAAGGTCTTTCACCGCTTGAATACTTCATCACCACGCACGGTTCACGTTCGGGCTTGGCGTCGACTGCACTTTCCACAGCAAAAGCCGGGTACCTTACACGCCGCCTCTTTGACGTCGCACAAGACGTGGTTATTGTTGAAGACGAATGCGGTACCAAAGAAGGTCTTACCATTAAGCGCGAGTCGGCATCGGGTATCGGCACATTCTTGGCAACAAACACCAAGGGCCGCTATGCAGCCGCAGACATTGAACACGACGGTAAAGTGCTCTACAAAAAGGGCCACTTCCTTACAACAACAGATGCGCGCCACTTGGAAGAGCTCGGAGTGCCGTCGGTCTACGTACGCTCACCAGTAGCATGTAAGTCTGTCCGCGGTTTGTGCGTCCACTGTTACGGCGCAGACTTGGCAACTGACAAGCCTGTCGCACTCGGCGAAGCTGTAGGTACCGTTGCCGCACAAGCAATCGGCGAGCCAGGTACGCAGTTGACGATGAACACAAAACACGCCGGAGGTGCAGCAAGTGTTGGAGGCGACATCACACAAGGTTTGCCTCGTGTTGAAGAAATCTTCGAACGCCGTATGCCTCGCAACCCAGCCGTTGTTGCAACAGTGTCTGGCCATGTGACTGAAATTAGAAACGACCAAAAAGAAAAAGTTATTGTTATTGCTCCAGACCTCGAGTACCGCACGAAGAGCAAAAAAGAGTTTATCGAATACTCGGCACACGTACGCCGCGTACCGACTGTCAAAGTTGGCGACCCAGTTACCAAGGGTCAGTTGTTGACCGACGGTTCGGCCGACCTTTCGGAGCTCTTCAAGTACGCGGGCAAAGAACGCGCGCAGGAATATATCATCAGCGAAATTGTAAAAATCTACGAACTCCAGGGTGCAAGTATCTCTATCAAGCACTTGGAAACAATTATCCGCCAGATGTTTAGCCGTTTGCGTGTGACAAGCTCGGGCGGAACAGAACTTTCTGTGGGTGATGTTGCAAACGAAAGCGACTTGAACGCTGCAAACGTAGTAGCTACAGAGGCAGGTGGCGATGAGGCAAAAGGCGAGCCGCTTGTCATGGGTATTTTGGATGTCTCGCTGTCACGCCAGAGCTTCCTCTCTGCGGCATCGTTCCAAAACACAACCCGTATGCTTATCAAAGCGTCGATGTACGGTAGTGTCGACAAACTCGAAGGCTTGAAGGAAAACGTTATCATCGGTCGGCTTATCCCTGCAGGTACTGGATTTAAGGGTTCTCCAAAAGAAAAATTGGTCAATCGCTACGCCCCAGGCACCGGCGAGCAAGCAGCACCGATAGTTAAAAAAGAAGAAGTACTGTAAGCCTTGTAGAGAAAAAACCCGCCCTAAAACAAGGGCGGGTTTTTTCGTGCAAAAAGCTGTAAACTGGTCGTATCTATGGACTCGCAGGTACAGGAAATTAAAGACAAATTGTCCATCAATGAAGTGGTGGGGAATTATGTAAAGCTGGAAAAAGCAGGACGCAATTGGCGTGCGAGGTGCCCGTTTCATAAAGAAAAAACGCCGTCATTTATGATTTCACCCGAGCGGGGAAGTTACGTATGTTTCGGCTGCGGCGAAAAGGGCGACATTTTTTCGTTCGTGCAAAAAATGGAAAACATCGACTTTAAAACTGCACTTGCGCAGTTGGCAGAAAAAGCGGGAGTGGTGTTAAAAAATGGGTTTGTACAAAAACCTGAAAATAAAGAAAAGAACGAACAGCTGTACGATGTGTGCGAACATGCCACCGCATTTTTTGAAGCACAGCTTACAGCACGCGCGGATGTGATGGAATATGTGAAGGGGAGAGGGGCAACAGAAGAGACTGTTTCTTCGTGGCGCATAGGCTACGCGCCTGCGTCGTGGCACGACCTAGCCGAGCATTTAGCAAAGCTCGGGCATACAAAAGATTTGATGGCAGAGGCTGGGCTTGTTGCGCATTCGCAACACAAGCCGGGGGAAGTGTATGACCGCTTCCGTGGGCGGATTATGTTCCCGTTGTTTGACGCGGGCGGGAAAGTTATTGCATTTTCGGGAAGATTCTTCGAAAAAGTTGAAGGCCAGAAAGATGACGGCGGCGAGCCTGCAAAGTATGTAAATTCTCCGGAGACTCCATTGTTTAAAAAGTCGAAAGTACTCTACGGCTACGACCGTGCAAAAAACGCCATACGGAAAGCCGACTGTGTGCTGCTTGTTGAGGGCCAGTTTGACGTCGTGCTTTCCCACCAGTCTGGCCTGACGTTTGCAGTTGCTTCCTCGGGTACCGCGATTACGGAAGAACATCTGAATTTACTTTCGCGGCTTTCCAAACGCCTTGTGTTGGCACTCGACGGTGATGCAGCTGGTGTGCGTGCAGGCCTCAAGAGTGCTGTGATGGCGCTTAAGATGGGGTTTGATGTAAAAGTTCCAACATTTGCTGGAGGTAAGGACCCAGCCGACTTAGCAAAAGAAGATCCGGAACTCTTGAGGGCTGCGATACGGACATCGAAAACGGCTGTCGAATTTTTCTTAGACGCATTGCGCCCTGCTGCGCGGGACGAGCGTATGTATAAAAAAGCAGTTGAGTTGCAGGTCCTGCCGCTTGTTGCGGCTATAGGCAGCAAAATAGAGCAGGCGCATTTTGTGCACATTATTGCCGAACGTTTAAGAGTCCCTGAAGATGCTATACGTGCCGAGGTCGCCAAGCGCCCCGCATTGCCCACGGAAGATGTTACAGAAGACCCTGCGCCTACCCAGCCGACACATACTGCCGTCCCAACGCAGCTTGAACGTGCCGCCGCATTATTGCGGTTTTATTTCCCTACAGACGCGGACGTACAGGAAAAGCTCGCGCATCTTGTAGGTGCAGAGCGTTACAGCTTGCTTGAGCAAAAATACAAAGACGATGCCGAACGCTTTAAATTTGAATTTGAAACACTAGGCGACGACCACGCCGCCATCGTACACGCACTGTTTGACGCGATAGAGCGAGCAACACTCGACGAGGAAATGTCGCAGGTGCGCGATGCACTGCATGTGGCGACGCCTGGGACTGAAGGGGAGTTAGTTCAGAGACTCTCTACGCTTAAAAAGCGCCAGCAGGAATTGCGGAAATAGGTTTTTGTGATATACTGTGTGCCAATGGCAAAACCTAAGAAGAAGGCACCAAAGGCAGTAAAGAAAGTGGTAAAGCCCGCAAAAAAGGCTAAAAACGCTGTCCTTAAAGCAAAACAATTTCGTGCTGCAGCTGCAAAGCGCCGCACCAAGTTGGCTCCTAAAAAAGCTGTAGTAAAAAAAACAAAAGCAGCTCCAGTTGCTAAGGCAAATCCAAAAGTTGCTAAAAAAGCCGACGAGCAAGGCAAAAAAGCCGAACAATTGATGGCGCGCGGGCGTGAACGCGGCTTTGTTACCTATGACGAAATTTTAAAGAGCTTCCCAACCATTGAGTCGGACGTGATGTTTTTGGAAGAGTTGTACGACAAATTTTCTACCGCACACATTGACGTGCTTGAAGGCGGCGGAATGCTCGAAATTGCCGAAGAGACTCCGGAAAAAGGCTATGCAAGGAGCGATTCGCAATACGACTCCATTCAAATGTACTTGCGCGAAATCGGTCGCTACCCGCTGCTTAATGCCCAGCAGGAGCGCGACTACGCAAAGCGTATTGTCGACGGCGACGGCGAAGCGCGCAACTTGCTTGCCCGCGCCAACCTCCGCCTTGTTGTGTCTATCGCTAAAAAATACGTCGGCCGCAGTCCTGACTTAACACTGCTCGACCTTATCCAGGAAGGGAACCTCGGCCTCTTTAAGGCCGTAGACAAGTTCGACTACACCAAGGGGTATAAATTCTCGACCTATGCGACCTGGTGGATCCGCCAGGCTATTACCCGTGCGCTCGCAGACCAGAGCCGCACTATCCGTATCCCCGTGCACATGGTGGAAACAATCGCCAAGTACAAACAAGTGTCGCGCCGTTTGGCACAGGACCTAGGTCGGGACCCACTTGCTGAGGAAATTGCCTTGGAGATGGGTGTTGATGTAGACAAAATTTACCAAATTGAAAAAATCGACCAGGACACCGTGTCGCTCGAAAGCCCAGTTGGCTCCGACGACGACGACGGAAAGTCAGTCCTTGGGGACTTTATAAAAGACGACAAAATCTTGGCACCAGACCAGGAAGTGTCGCGCCGCATTTTGGGCGACCAGCTGCATGAAATTTTGGACGAACTTTCACCCAAAGAGCGCGAAATTTTGAAACTCCGCCACGGCTTGGAAGACGGCATTTACCATACACTTGAAGAAGTAGGAAAGAAGTTTGGTGTTACCCGCGAGCGTATTCGCCAAATTGAAGCAAAGGCTCTGGAGCGCATCCGCACTCACGACAAAGCAAAACGTTTGAGGAGCTACTAGATCTATCGACATGCATAATTTTTTGTTGTAAGATACCGTTAGGTACATCAACAGGTCGAAAGACCGAAAGGGGGCGACCATGTCGCTAGAGTCTTTGCAGAATCGTTTCCAGCGTTGGTATTTCCGCAATGCTTGGGCTTTGATTCTTGTCGCCTACGTTGGAGGCATGTTCCTGTGGATGTTTTCATGGGCCGGCCGACTGTGGCGGAAGGTTTGGGGTACACCGAAGATCGATTTCGCCAGTCTGTCAAAGCTGGTTGGCGAAGATGTTACGCTGGAAGTCAAGTATCTCAACTACCAACTTGGCCCTTGGACCACAACGAGCGTTCGTTTCAATGGACCTGAGATAGTGATCTTTTACAAGATCATTGAAAAACCAAACAATAGTACGGCGCTCGAGGAGACAAAAGTCGAATGTGTCGGCAAAGAACCCTTGACCGTCATGTTTCGCGGCTGCAAAGTGGTGGAAATCACTCGCTCGCGGCTAGGGCGCGCAGTAAAAGATCCAAAACTTTCCGCCAGTAGCTACCTGGCACTCGCAATGTTCAGGTTCCTGCTGCGTGGGCGCCTGAACGTATCTTCCGAACCTCGCTGATATATCGGCGAGGTTTTTCTTTTGTGAGGTTTATACGGTTCTAATTTTGTATACTAAGGGTATGGCAAAAAAGGGCAGTACGAAGAAAAAACAAAAACTACTGGAAGTGCCTATTAAGCATTGGAGCCACTCCTCGCTTATGGCGTATCTGCGGAACCCGCTCGCCTGGTACAAACGCTACGTCGAACAGGTGTACGACATGCCGTCGGGCCCTTCTTCCGTTGTGGGACGGGCAGGGCACGTGGCCCTGCAACACTACTACGGCGGGATACCTAAGGAGGGTGCGGTGGAACTGGGACTAGAATATCTGCGCAATGTTGCCGACTTTGAAATTAACTTTGGCAAAGCAAAAACAAAAACTGCACTGAAAAAGAAGCGCGAACAAATGGAACGCGACTACCTGCAGGCTGTTGGGTTTTACTTGGCCAAGCCGCCCAAATATAAAAAAGTACTTGGGGTCGAATTTAAGGGTATGGCGCAAGTAGAAGGGCTGCCGTTGCCAATTAAGGCGGTGTCTGACCTGGTGGTGCAGTCGGCAGTGGACCCAAAAGGGGTTGATGTCATTGACCATAAGTTTGTCGACCACTTTAGCGGGCTGGGGGCAAACAAGTCGCTCTTTGTGATACAGGCGATATTTAACTACTACACAGTCAAAAAAAGTTTTAATAAACCAGTGCGGCGTTTTGTGGTATGGGAATGTAAAAAGTCGCGCAACGCAGACGGCAAACCACAGATGCGCAAATACGTTATCGACTTCCGCACCTTTAAACAAGAGTTTATTATCTTTAACCGCCTGGTGCGTGACGCCACAGCAGCGCTTGAACGCAACCCGGTGTTTTTGCCAAACCCGTCGGACATGTTTGAAGGGGAGAACTCGTTCGACATTTACCGTATCAACTTACCGCCTGAAGCGTACGACGCACATTTTAGGCCTGATCAATAAAGATATAAAAATATCCGCTCCAAAACAAAAAAGAGGGCGCTCGGGGCCGCTAGCCCAAGTCTAACCCTCTTTTTAAGCTCTTTGTCGCTCCGTAGCTTCTATTTTCTCTACTGCGTCGTTGTTGAAGCTGTTGTAACTGGGTTACCTAAGACTGCGTCGATTGCTGCGCGCATCGAGTCGTATGGCTGTGCGCCGTTTAGGGTTACTGCTTCGCCACCTATCATGATAAGGATAAACGGTGTGCCCTGGCCGCCTTCGTTAATTGCTTCGGTGTAGCTTTTTTGTATTTTGCTGGTGTATTTACCACTGGCAAGGCATTGGTTAAAGGTGTCGACATTCAAACCAATTTGTTTAGCAATAACGGGGAGCTGTGCGAGGTCTAAGTTATTTTCGCCCGGGGTTATTGCATACACTCCGTCGATATATTTGTAGAACGACACGTCACCACCTTGGTCTGCAGCACATTCAGCTGCTTCAGCCTCTTTTGGTGCCTTAGAGTGGAGCTGTCCAAGAGGGAACGGGCGGTACACCCACGCGACTTTACCCGACGTACCGTAGTAGTCCATTATCTGGTGCATGGTTGTGTTAAACGTTTTACAGAACGGGCATTCGAGGTCGGCATATTCAACAACTTTTACCTCTGCTGCTGGGTTGCCTAGAATGTGGTCAATTGAGGAGTCGTATTCGCGTGCCGATATCTTGGTTGACGTGCCGTCTGTTTTTGGAGCGCCACTTTTACCAACAAAAAAGACTGCTCCTGCGATAAGCGCCCCTGCAACGACAATAGTAATAGGAAGTACGTATTGGGATTTCATATGTCTATAATTAAGCTAGTACAGGCATTTTACCACAGTGGCCCTAAAACGGCAGGGTGTGGTTTAGAGCCGCTACTTCGGTCAGTTTTTCCCACCCCGACGGGTCCAGTTTAATTTCGCGAGGGCCGTCGAAGTCTTTGTACTTTAGAGACTTATGCTTTTTGGCGTAGTCGTACAACTCTTTAGTAATTTTAACGTCTTCGATACAGTACTGGCGCACCAAGTCGACTTTGCCTTCGGCCCACCAGGTGACTGCCTGCATGCCGCTTGCTGTTTTGTTTCGGCCAAGCGTTGCTTCGGCAATGTTGTCCATCTTTAAGCGGCGGCCAAGCACGGCGCGTACTTCCTTAAGCAGGTCGATACTTTTTATTTTTGTCAGGTCGCCCGAGTAGTATTTATTTAAAATTGGGATGTCAAAGTGGTCGGAGTTGTATCCAACTAAAATGTCGGCACGTTCAAACAGACCCCACATCTTTGGCAGCTCTTCTTTTAGGTAGCTCGAATATTCGCCGGTCTCCGAGTCATGCACACAACAAATGGTCAGTTCTTGGCTCGCAAAGTCGAACGCGCCGCCTACGGTCGAGCCAGTTGTTTCAATATCAAAGGTAATGATCCTCATACAACAAAAGAGCTAGATTAGAGCGAAAGGAAAAATGCAGCAAGCTCTTCCCGTGTATGAGGCGCTTCGGTGCCGTTTAGTAAATTGCGGATACCAAATGTACCTGATGCTATCTCATTCGCTCCGACAACAATAAGGTAGGGAATTGCGTGTTTAACCGCTGTTTTAATTTGGTCGGCGAGCTTTTTTTCTCCAAAGTCCACTGCAACATTTACTCCTGCGGCACGTAGCTCGCCAGCAATTGCCAGTGCATGTGGTACTTCTGCTTCTGTGGCAACTGCCAGGTATGCGTGCGTAGGTGCGCTGTACGCTGGCAGAAGGCCGCGGACTTCCAAAAAGTGGTAGACCATCGTGTCTCCCATACCAAAGCCAACGCCGACAATTGGAGTGTCGTCAAAAAGTGCTGTCAGGTTGTCGTAGCGGCCACCGCCAAAAAGCGCGCGGTTGTTGTCTTTGTGTGTGTCGTACACTTCAAACACCACTCCTGTGTAGTAGGCAAAGCCACGGACAATAGACGGGTCAAATATTGCATTGCCCACGCCCCCTGCTGCGAGCGTGTCGAGTACTGCCTGCACATCTGCCGGTACTTGTTCGCCATTTAATTTCTCTAGAGGGACACCAAGCTCTGCTAGACCTGCTTCAAATTCGCTCTTCTCAATTTTATTTTTGCGGTCGAGGAGCCCTACCAATTTTTTAGTGTCTTCTTCGGTCAACGCACATTCCGCAGCAAGTGCTTCTATGTACGCGCGGCTGCCAAGTTTTATGACGAAGTCTTTTTCCTCAGCACCAAAGGCTTTTAATATTTCGTACGCAACTTGGATAATTTCGGCATCGGCAGCACGCGTTTGTGAACCAAAGAGGTCGACATTTAGCTGCCAGTGTTCGCGCAAGCGGCCACGTTGCGGCCTTTCGTAGCGGAAGAGGTTTGGTATAGAAAAGAGGCGTAGTGGGTAGCCAAGCTCGCGGCGCTTTGCCGAAACCATGCGTGCAACGGTGGGTGTCATTTCAGGGCGCAGTGTCACCTCGCGGCCGCCCCTGTCTGTAAAGGTGTACGTTTGTTCGTTTACGAGCTCTTCATTGTCGGCGCCCTTTGCTTTGTAGAGTTCGGCCGGTTCGAGGATCGACGCGCCATATTCGACATAGCCAAAACGCTTGGCAACAGTGCGACAGGTTGCAAATAAATAATTTAAAAATGCCTGGTCCTCGGGGTAGAAGTCGCGGACGCCTTTGTAGCTTTCAGTTGAGAGTTTTTCCTTCATACAGTCATTTTTTTGGCGATATAGGTGATATCGGTTATTGTAACAGAAACAAAGCCAGTACACGATATATGCAGAATGATATAAAAAAAGAGACGGACGTAGTGCCCCGCACGGTGGGCGGCAAGGTACTTAATTTATACAAACAGCTGGGCGAGACACCACGCGAGAGGCTCGACCGTTTGCGTGCACAAAAGCCCGAATACGCGCACGAAGTGCTTTCCTACGCGGGGCGCCTCGACCCAATGGCTGAAGGCGTGATGATTACCTTGGTAGGTTCGGCAAACAAAATGCGCGAGGCCTACTTGGACATGAGCAAAGAGTATGTGCTCGACGTGTTGTTTGGTTTTGCGACAGACACCTACGACGCGCTTGGCCGCATTATGGAAAATGGCGACACTGCCGCACTTACAAAAAAAGCAATTGAAAAAGGTTTAAACGAATTCCGCGGGCACGTGTCCCAAGAGTATCCGCCCTATTCGTCTAAAACCGTAGAAGGGAAGTCGTTGTTTGAATGGGCGCGTGCGGGGGCTTTGGGGGCGCTTGTGCTGCCGCGCAAAACAGTAACTATTTACGACATCTCACTTCAAGGAATATACAAAATAAAAGAGCCGGCGCTACTTTCCTATATTGAAACTGCTATCGACAAAGTGCATGGCGACTTTAGACAAGAAGAAATTGTCGCAGGGTGGAAGCGTAAGTTGAGTGCGTCGGGCGACCGCGAATTCCCTTGCGCAACAATTAAAATTTCATGCTCCTCGGGCACCTACGCGCGCTCCATCGCGCACGGGTTGGGCAAAGACCTAGGCATCCCAGCCCTTGCCCTGCATATCCTCCGCACCAAAGTGGGTGACTACGAGTCCTCAAAAAGCCTTAAATAACAACAAAAAACCCGCTGAAAAGCGGGTTTTTTGTTTACCAGTCGAGTTCTCCGGTTTTGTATTCGGTCACGCGGGTTTCGAAGAAGTTTTTTTCTTTAGGGACGTCCATAATTTCTGACATCCAAGGGAACGGGTTTTCTTTATGGTAGTGGCGGTCGAGGCCAATGCGCTCCAAGCGGCGGTCGGTCACGTGCTCTACATACTGCTTTACAGACGCAGGGGTGAGCCCCAAGATACCGCGCGGCAGTGCGTCGTCGGAATACTTTTTTTCAAGTTCGGCACCTTTTACGATGTTTGCTTTAAGTGTTGCCTTAAACTCCGGTGTCCAGATTTCTGGGTTTTCTTGCACGATGGTGTTTATGAGGTCCGCACCAAAGGCAAGGTGAATGGACTCGTCGCGGAGGATAAACTGGAACTGCTCGCCGATGCCCACCATGCGGTTTTTGCGCAAGAGCGAAAGCATCATGGCAAAACCTGCGTAAAAGAAGACGCCTTCCATAATGACGTAAAAGCCAACCAGGTCGTGCACAAACTTTTGGATATTTTCTGTCCCGACAGTTGTAAAGTTCGGGTCAAACACCGACTTAGTAATTTCGACAACAAAGTCATCTTTTTCTTTAATCGACGGAATCGTCTGGTACATGTTGTAGATCTCGTCGGGGTCGAGGCCTAGCGTGTCACAGCAGTAAATAAACGTGTCGGTGTGCACGGCCTCTTCGTAACTTTGGCGCAGCAAGTACTGACGTGCTTCAGGGTTAGTTATGTGGCGGTAAATTGCCAGCACCAAGTTGTTTGCGGTCAGCGACTCGGCTGTAGAGAAAAAGCCAAGGTTCCACAAAATCATGCGGCGTTCGTCTTCCGAAAGTGCACCTGGTTTTTTCCACAACTCGACGTCTTGCTGCATCGAAACTTCTTCAGGCACCCAGTTGTTTGCAACGCCTTTTTTATAGTGCACGCGCGCCCACGGGTAGCGCATAGGGAGGATTTTATTCGGGTCTGTATTGCTGCCGCCGTTGATGATACCCATAATCTAGTGAGTGAGAGAATAAAAGTTTATTTTTCTAAATTTATGCACTGCAACTTTCGCACTCGCCGAGTATTTCAACCGGGCGGCGTAGTGTAGGAGACTGTTTGCCCATGCGCACTGGTGCGCTAAACCGCTCACGTGCCGCCTCGCCTGCAAGCAGGTCGGTCATGCCTTGTGACTGCTCCCCGGTTACTGCCGCTGCAGACACTACTGCAACTTCTGGTGCGGTAGACATAATAAGTGGCGACGGCATAGGGACGCCAGCAACGTCGCTTATGGTTGTGACGGTAAGCGTTTCTTCAACCATTACAGTAGATGGAGTACCACTCCCGATGTTGCCAGCAGAGTCATTTTTGCTGGTGCCGCCAAACTTGTTCATATCGACTGTTGCTTTTTCAATACGTGACGCGCCCATAGTGCGCAGGTAGTACGTTGTTTTTAACCCGAGGCCCCATGCGTACTGGTAGATGTCGGAAAGGACTTTGCCAGAGGTGCCACTGTAAAAGATGTTTAAAGACTGCGACTGGTCTATCCAACGGCCACGGTGTGCAGCTGCTTTAATAAGCCACTGTGAGTCAATTTCGAACGCTTCTTTGTATTTGCTGCGGAGACCTTCGGGGATTTCCAAAATCTCTTGGATACTGCCGTCGTAGTATTTTATCTTTTCGAGCATGTCGGCACCCCAAAGCCCTAGCTTCTTCAAGTCTTCTACTAAGAATTCGTTGACGACCATAAAGTCACCCGCCATGTTGGACTTTACGTACAAGTTTTTGTAGATAGGTTCAATAGTAGGGTAGCAACCAGCGATGTTTGCGGTCGATGCTGTTGGCGCGTTTGCCATAGTGTTGGAGTTACGCATGCCCCACATACGCACCGCTTCGCGTACCAACTGCCAGTTGAGTGTCTCGTGGCGAGGTACATCTATTTTTGTGCCGCGCTCCTGTTCAAGTAGTGCAAGCGTGTCTTGTGGCAAAATGCCGCGGTCCCACTTGCTACCCTTGTACGTTTCGTACGTACCGCGTTCTTTTGCGAGCAGGGAAGAAGAAAGGATTGCGTGGTAGGCGATAGTTTCCATGCTTTCGTCAGAAAAACGGACCGCTGCTTCGGAGTCGAAGTTAATGTTTAGTTTGTACAGTGCGTCCTGCAAGCCGCGGAGCCCGAGGCCTACTGGGCGGTGGCGCATGTTGGAGCGCTTAGTGTCTTCTGTTGGGTAGAAGTTGACGTCGATAACGTTGTCGAGCATGCGCATCGCAACCGGGATAATCCGCGCAACAAGCTCGCGGTCAAATTTTCCGCCCTGCACAAAGGCTGACATGTTAATGCTGCCTAGGTTACACACCGCTGTTTCGTTTGCCGATGTATTGAGTGTAATTTCGGTGCAGAGGTTAGACGAGTGCACCACGCCAACATGGTCTTGTGGTGAGCGGACGTTCGACGGGTCCTTCCAGGTGATCCATGGGTGGCCCGACTCGAACAACATGGTGAGGTGCTTTTTCCAGAGGTCGGCGGCACGTACACGTTTAAACATTGGCATCTTGCCTGCTTCACCCAACTGTTCGTAGGCAATATAGGCTTCCTCAAACTTCTTTCCGTACAAGTCGTGCAAGTCGGGTACGTCAGAAGGCGAAAAGAGCGACCAGTGGCCGTCTTCGGCCAGGCGCTTCATAAACAGGTCAGGGATCCAGGTTGCAGTGTTTAGGTCGTGGGCACGGCGGCGTTCGTCGCCGGTGTTTTTGCGGAGTTCGATAAAGTCTTCGATGTCTGCGTGCCAGTATTCCAAATACACTGCGGCAGCACCTCTGCGGCGCCCCGAGCGGTTAATAGAAATAGTGACGTCGTTAGCAATTTTAAGGAATGGGATAACACCCTGGCTCTCCACTCCGGTCGACTTAATAAGTGAGCCTGTTGCGCGTATTGGGGTCCAGTCGGTACCCAAGCCTCCCGCGTACTTCAACAACTGCGCACCATCGGAATACTGTTTAAAGATAGCGTGCAAGTCGTCGGGCACTGTGGAGAGGAAACAGGACGAGAGTTGTGGGAGTTTAAGCCCTGCGTGGTAGAGCGTGGGGGAAGACGGTGTGTAGTACATCGCCGACATCACTTCGTAAAACTCAATTGCCTGGGCATTACGGTCTTCGGGAGTTTTTTCTGCAAGTGCACAGCCCATAGCAACGCGCATCCAGAATATCTGAGGGCTTTCAAGCAGTTTGCGAGTGCTGTGTTCTTTAGACAAATAGTTTGCCTGCAGTGTTTGGAGTCCCAAATATCTAAAGTCACGGTCACGGTCAAGTACAAGCGCCTCTGCAAGCGCCTTAAGGTCAAAGTCGGCAAGGCGTGGGTCGTACTGCCCGATTTCTACGCCGCGCGCAATAGTGCGTGCAAAGCCCTGGCGGTGTGCCTCTTCCATTTGGGTGTAGTCGATGTCGCCCAATACTTCGCGGTACATAGACTGCAACAACAAGCGCGCCGCAATAGTGGAGTGGGCCGGGTCGCGTTCGATCATCGAGCGGACAACCATGATAAGCACTTCGTGGATGTCTTTTGTCTTCATCCCGTCGTACATTTCCTGGCGGACTTTTGCAATGATAGAGCCTGCGTCGATAAGATTCTCCATACCTTCTGCGGCACGCGCAAGGGTGCGTGAGAGTTTGTGCTCGCTAAAGTGTTCTTTTGAGCCGTCGCGCTTGGTGATAAGGAGGGCATTGTCCGCAATTTTTTCGGCAATTTCTTCCTTTTTCTCTTCGCGGATTTTGTCGTGCTCGTAGCGGTAAATGATGTACGATTTTGCAACGCCAAAGTAGTTGCGGACCATCAATGCTGTTTCTACCAGGTCTTGAATATTTTCTACCGAGGGGATAAACGCAGTGTTGCCGTACTGCAAGTCTATAGAGTCGACAACAACGCGGGTGATGTCTTTTGCGTCAGCTTCGTGGCTGTCGCCCAAGGTTGCGGCAAAGGCCTTTTGCACGGCAATGGTGATATTTTCTGGTTGGAAGTCTGCAATCTCTCCGTTTCGCTTCTTTATTTTCTGTGTTATCGCCATACCATGTGCCTTAAGTAATAAAATTCTAATACCTACGTGTATAATTTTTGCTTGGGAGATACATTATACTCCTTTCCTATTTTTAAAATCGAAAAAAGCGCTGTGAATAGCAAATCCGAGAACTTTTTTGGCAAAAAGCAACTGTACTTTTCAATTTATACGCATCAAGTGCAAAAAACAGCCTCGCTAAAGGCTGTTTTTACCTCGAAAATGAAGACTTCCTCCCACCGGGGAGATTTTAAAAATTAACAGGAATATCCAATTCTTTTTCGCGTGCCGGGTCGCCCGAGGGGTTGTCGTTTTTGAGTACCAGTGTGCCTACTGTGCCGGCAGGCTGTGCGGTAAACGTAAGCGTTGCGGTGAAGGGCACATATTCGCTTGTCATCCAGTCGCCCTGTGCAGTGACGTGACCTTGTGCAATAACTGCACCTGTCGCACTGCGTAGTTCAACGGGGGCAGAGGCTTCAAAATACCAGCTACCGCGTGCTGTGCCGGTAACCACAAGAGGTGATACGATCGTGGTGTGGGGCAGTGGTGAAGTTGTTGTAATGATGTCGTCGATTGAAGCAGGAATGGCCGTGGTGGCTATTTTATGTGACGGGACAAACACAAGTACCAACAGTCCGGCGACAATAATGAAAAAGAGAACAATAACAAGTATCCATTTTTTAGTGTGCATAGTACTTAATTTTTACTCGAGAATAATTCGCGTTCTTTAGGGAACAGCCACAGTGCTATGTGGTAAATACCGTAGGTGATAAAAAATGCTGACGCGACGTCTATAGAGTAGTGGATGTGCCCAAGCAGCACAATGGTTGCAAAAAATAGAGAAGAGGCAAGGTAAAAATAGCGCGCAGGGATTTCATTCCAAAATGCCAGTGCTCCTAAAAACGGGAAGCCTGTGTGACCAGAAAAAAAGAGGTCCCCGCCGAAAAAAGCCTGGTTTACGGTTGTGCCAAAGTCGTCTGCCAAATGTGGGGCAAACGGTGCAAGGTGGGTAAGCGAGGTAAATACCGAACGGATAATAAAAAACAGTGCAGTGGTATAGAGCGCAAACGGTATACGTTTAGGGTCTGCAAGGCACAGCACTATGCTGACAAAAATCAGTGCAAATGTCCCCCAGACGAACAAGTTGTCTACTGGAAGAGCCTGCGTATTTGAAAGTATAAGGTCGGTAACAGAATTACTAACCTTTTCTGAACTAAATTGTATGGCAAGGTTGTTTACCACTAAACTCATAGCAAAGACTACAAAAGACGTCACTACAGAAAAACGGAACGCGGTGTTTCTGAGCTGGGAACGGTAGCGTGAAGCAATTAGTTTATGCATGAGTGTTGTTTTTGTGTGCAAGAAGGGCTTCCCGGTAAAATTTTTCAAAGGCTTCTAGTGTTTTGTTTATATCATGGTGGGAGATAATTTCGAGGCTGTGCTCCGCCATATTTGCACGTTTTGCACCGTCGCTGAACATGTCCACAATGCGGCTGGCGAGTTCTTCGGCATTGCCCGGCTCAAATAAAAAGCCGTTTTTACCATGGTGTATAAGCTCGGGTAAGGCAACGGCATCTGCGCCAAGTATAGGCAGGCCTGTTGCCATGGCTTCCATAGCAACAATGCATTGTAGTTCTGCGGTGCCTGCGTTTACAAAGCAGTCTGCTGCGGCGTAGAGGCTAGGAAGTAGCTCATCGGGAACAAAGCCGGTAAAAGTGACATGCTCGGCCACTCCCAATTTCTGCGCTAGTTTTTTGAGATTAGTATCTTCGGCACCGTGACCTGCAACAATAAAATGTATATCAACTTCTTTTCGTGTCTCACCCGTAGGGCTACGACCGAGGGCAATTGCCACCGCGCGCAATACTATGTCGACGTTTTTTTCTTTGTCCAAACGCCCCACAAACAGGAGTGTCGGTTTGTTTGGCAAATTATATTTCTCTCGCGCAGGCGCAGGGTCGTTGTTAGGGTTAAATAGTGCAAGATCTATACCGTTTGAAATTGCCGGCAGTGTCCGTCCTATCCACGGTTCGATAAATGTGTTTGCCGTTTTGGTGGGGGAGGAAACACCGTATGTTTTGTTGAGTACGCGCACGGCGTCCTTCCATGCCAGAGCATTAATAGTGTCTCGTACAAACTGCGGCACGGGCAGGTAATGACTCAAGTTTTCGGGCATAAAGTGGTTAGTGGCTACAACGGGGACATGCTGTCTCTGTGCGACTTTGAGTGTTTGTCTGCTTACAAAAAAGTGCATCTGTATATGTACGATGTCTGGTTTGAATTCTTGTATAACCTTTGCAATGCGACGGTTTATTATCCATGGCAGCACGAAACGGAATTTGGGCACGAACACGATGGGGAATGAACGAACACCATAGAGCGTTACACCATGACGCACGTGTGTGTCATTACCAGTAGTTTGAGATGGGGAGATAACGGCAACCTCGTGCCCTCGCGCAACAAGAGATGCGGCAAGACGTTGGGTAAAATACGAGGCCCCGTTTACGTGCGGGTAGTAGGTGTCTGATGCGATAAGTACTTTCATATTTTTAGGCTTGGCGTCTCTTCCTGAAATACCATACTAGCAGTGCACATACAGACACAGCAACGGTAGCGAAGGCAACATAGTCAAAATATATACCCACTCGTTCATATGCGCTGCCAAAGAGTATGCCCAACGCTAAATACACAGCGGCCTGCACCAGTGTTACTAACAAACAAGCAAATATAAACAAAGGGTACGAAACGCGTACGATACCGGCCGCGATAAGTCCTGCAAAACCTATTCCTTGCGATACTTTAAATACGGCGGTCGTCTTGAAACGATTTTTTTCTATTTTGTGTTTTGCTTTTTCTATTGTTTCTTGTTTAACGCCAAACACGCGCTCTAAAAAGCGGGTAATAGGGCCGCCGCCATACCTGCCAACTGCGTACCACGCGCTGTCGCCGACTAGGTCGCCTGCAACAACAACACAGTAGGCAATGACGGGGTTAAAAATCCCCGTTGTTGCTAACAGACCTGCGATGACGGTAATAATAGGTCCTTCCACAATGGCGAGCGGGAAGAGAATATAGTAGCCGTAGTGTTGCAATAGCAAAAGTGCCTGGTCGAGGGACATGGGTACTCCAGTATATACCCCAGAACCTGCTTTTTGTGTTAAAATACCCAGATGTCAGCTGCTCTTATTATTTTCTGCGCGCAATACCTTATATGGGTTATGGTCGCGGCTTTTGTAGGCTACTTCTTGTACGCGCGCAAACGTACCAAGCGCAAAATGCTCCTGTTGTCGCTTATTGCATTGCCGGCTGCCTATGCCGTAGCGAAAATTGCAGGGATTTTTTACTTTAACCCACGGCCGTTTATTTCAGATGGTGTGGTGCCACTTTTTACTCACGTAGCTAGCAACGGCTTCCCGTCCGGCCATATGCTGTTTGCCGCGGCACTTGCAACTATTGTGCTTATGTTTAACCGCCCTGTCGGAATACTGCTGTGGGTTATGGCAGTAGTTGTGGGTATAGCCCGTGTATTAGCCGGGGTACACCACTATATAGACATCCTCGGTGCTAGTGTCATTGCATTTTGTGTGGTATTTATTGTGTATAGGTCTATACGCGGTGCAGGGTGGTACCGCGGGTAGGGTACAATAGAAGGGTCTTATTTAGTAGCTTTATATAACGTAATGGAAACTGAAATTGCATACTGCGTAAAGTGTCGCGAAAAGCGCGAGATGAAAGACGCAAAAGAAGTTGAGATGAAGGGGGGTCGCCGCGCAATGTCCGGTATGTGCACGGTCTGTGGCACAAAGATGTTTAAGATCTTAGGCAAGGCAAAGTAGTAGACTTCACATATTCGAAGCAAATAACTTCCTGAAAAAAGTCTGGCCTCGCCCAAGCGAGGAGATCCGAGGACTTTTTGAAGGGAGTTTTTGCGTAGATAGTAAATGTTACGCGTGGGTGTTAGGCATCTCTCGGTGGATGTCTGCAATTTCTTGCATAATCTCGGGCGAAAGTGTGAGGTTTCCGGCCTCAATATCGACAGCAAGTTGTTCCATAGATGTGGCTCCTATAATGCTCGATGTTGTAAACGGACGAGATACAGTAAAGGCAATAGCCATAGCGGCTGGGTCCAAACCATATTTTTTAGCTAAGTCGACATAGCGCGTAATAGCCACTTGTGACTGCGGTGGGTTGTAGTGCGCGTTGCGGTCGGTTAAAGCCAAACGGCTGCCGGCAGGCCGTGCGCCACCCAAATATTTACCCGTAAGTGAGCCCATCGAAAGGGGCGAATAGGGAAGCAGGCCGATGTTTTCACGCAGGCACATTTCCGAAAGGCCAATTTCAAATTTTCGGTTGAGTAGTGAGTACTGGTTTTGGATGGTAGAGATCTTCGCCAGGCCTTTCTCGCGCGCTAAGTTCAAATACTGCATAACGCCCCAAGGCGACTCATTAGAAACACCAATTGCACGGACCTTACCTTCTTTTACAAGTTCGGTAAGGGCTGAAAGAGTTTCTTCAATTGGGGCGCCGTCTTGCGATGCGTCGACATCTTCAACGCCGTACCGGCCCCAGACATTGGTAAGGCGGTCGGGGCCGTGCACTTGGTAGAGGTCCACGTAGTCGGTACCAAGGCGGGTCAATGAGCCGTCTATCGCTTCGCGGATTTCGGCACGGGTAAGGCCTGATGCTTGGCGTGTGCCGATAGAGTTTTTTTGCAACATGCACGCAACCTTGCTTGCAATAATTAAGTCTTTTCTCTTTCCACTTTTTGCGAGCCACGAGCCCAAGTATTTCTCCGTTGTACCCTGCAGGTCGCGCTGCGGCGGGACGGGATAAATTTCTGCAGTGTCGATAAAGTTTATGCCATGTGCGGTCGCGTAGTCGAGCTGTTCGTGCGCCTGACTTTCCGTGTTTTGCTGGCCCCAGTTCATGGTGCCAAGGCAAATTGATGTAACTTCTATGTCTGTGCCCGGTAGTGTTCTTTTTTGCATAAGTTACTAGTATAACAAATAAAAAAAATACTCACGCAGGAGTGAAGTACCTAATTTTCTGAATGAAATTCCTCTTTTCGTTCCGCTACATTATGGGCGGCTTCTTCCTCTTGTTCGGCAGCTATTTCCTCGGCAGCTTCTCCGGGAGTCTGTTCTTCAACACTATCTTTTTCTTCCCCATCTACAACAAACGGGGCAGTGGCCCAGACATACAAACATGCGAGTACTAGTACAAGAAGAAATACTCCACCACCTATAATAAATTCATTCATATAGTATCTACTTACCTTGTCCGTAGTATTTCTTTAACATTGCAACGTGCTTTTCGTACGTGTCCGAGCAGTGGAAGTTACCGTCGTCATCATGGAAATAAAAGAGGCACGAGGTTTTTTTAGGGTTAAGCGCCGCAAGTACTGCAGCAACGCTTGGGTTGGCAATAGGTGCTGGTGGGAGCCCTGCGTTTTGGTAGGTATTGTACGGTGAGTCGATGTATTTGTCCTTTGGGTAGACAATAGGCCACCACGGGCCTTTGCCGGTTGCTTTTGCGTACTGCAGTGTCGAGTCCATTTGTAACTTCATCCCAACAAATGTGCGGTTCCAAATAATACCGGAAATTATTCGCATCTCGTCTGGGTCGCTTGTTTCGCGCTCAATTATAGACGCCATAGTGAGCCCGTCGTTTAAGGGGACAATTTCTTGTACACCTTTGGTGTATCGCGACAGCACAGAGTCGGAAAAACGTTCCGCAACTTCGAGCTGTAGTGCGCCTATAGATGTGTCACTTGAGACAGCATAGTTTCCAGGTGCAATGCTCCCTTCGGTAAGTATTTCGTTCGAAACGGGTGGCAACTGTAAAAATTGTTTTTGCGTATTTGCGTTCCACCCCAGTACTTTGGCAAATTTTGCCACAACTTGTTCCTTTCGTACTCCGGGGTCTATGGTCACAATCTGCGGCGCGTCTCCCACAGCGGCAACGCTTTGGTAGAGGGGCGTTGCTGCTATAAGCAGTGCGACACGTTCAAAAAAAGCTCCTGCACTTGCAACCGCAGCAACCAAAGGCGTGTGCTGTTTTTGGAACATTGCTTCAACTGCAGGACTTTCTTTAATAGTTTTTTTTGTAGGGTCAACAGTGACAGGGAAGGGTGGTTGAGTGTCTCCGTTCTGCTGCCAAAACAACATGCTGGGGAGCACAAAAAATATAGTCGAAAGTAGTACTGTGGCAATGCCGAGCCCGTACAAAAATTTTCGCATGCGCCATGTGGTCCGAGCCACTACAGCCTTTCGTAACTTCATCCTTTCTATCATACCAGTAAAACATGGGCGTATAGTAGTATGTAGAGTATATGGCGAGGAAGTTTTTACAACGCAAAAGCACGTGGCGGGGGACGTACGTCGACCTCTGGAGTGTCCCGCATGTTATTTCGGGTGTTGTTATTGCGTATCTACTATTCTTTTTTGACTTTAGTTTTTACGTGAGTTTTTGGATAGCGCTTTCTATTGGTATTGGGTGGGAATTGTTTGAACGCATTACGCGGCTGTCGCGCACGGAAGCCTACACCAACTCTCTGGGAGACATAGTTGCGGCCCAGGCTGGGTTTGGTGCAGCGTTTTTTTTGCTTAGTAAATTTAACAGCCCAAGTACAGAAAAAATAATTATCCTCGCGTTGTGTGTGGTTTTTGGAATTTTGTGTCTGCTTGGCTTCCGCGCATTTAAATATTACGGTTAGTTGCAAAAAGAAAACCGCCCCCTACTGGGAGCGGCGTGGCAGACGAAGAAAGAGCCTGTAGAACAGCAGGGCTACCAGCCCGATCGCGCATACGGCCCGTGCCTCTAAAGGCACTTCAGCAAGACGTTGGACGTGTAGAAGTTGGCCGACGAAATCGACCCCTCTAAAGATGCAGTAGCCGATGAGACAAAACAGTATAATTTTCAAAATGAGCTTCCTCATCTGTGCCCCCATGAGCAGTTTCTAATTTAGACCGTATAAAATTTGGTCTTATTTGTCAAATGTGGAACTGCGTGGTGGCCTGTGTGCCTATGCTACAAAGCGGTAGCCTACACCACGTACTGTTTCAAAACGGGGCGATGTGGGAGTGCGCTCTAGTTTTTTGCGGAGATTTTTCATGTGTACGTCGAGTACGTTGCTCCAGGTCATGGAATTAAAATCCCACACATGGCTGGAAAGTTCTTCGCGGGTAAATACCTCGCCGGGTCGGCGGAGAAAACATTCGAGCAAGGCGTATTCTTTAAGTGTGAGCGCTATCTCGGTGTCGTTTACAAACACTTTGTGCATTGCAGTGTCGATAGTAATGTCGCCGACGGTATGTACAACAGTTGGGATAGTTGCGGGGCGGCGTGCAACCGATGCAACGCGTGCAATAAGTTCTTCTGTAGAAAATGGTTTAACGACGTAGTCGTCTGCACCGGCGTTTAGTAACTCTACTTTGTACGCTGTTTCGCTCCGACCGGTGAGGATAATGATAGGGGTCGTAATTTTCTCAGCTCGTAGGCTCTTGGTTATAGCCATGCCGTCCATCCCTATAACGGTACTCCTAAAATGAAAAATACAAAAGCCACTCTTACTGAGGGCTACATTTTGTACAGCGACAACCTTTTGGTTTTATATACGTGTCGAAATACTCTTCGTCGTAGTCGTAGGTTAACTCTTCGCCTACTTTGATGCGTCGTAAGGCAAAGACAAAAATCCTTTTATTGCGTATGTCTATTTCGCAATTTGGTGCACAGGAGTGGTTGATGTATTTGGCGGTATTGCTTGCTGTATTGCCGTCGATCATTGTTTTTTTACTTGTTTCAAACAAATATTTCCCGCGATGGGTGTACTGCTCGCTTCCAGTAACTGGGCGGCCGGTGTATTCGATAATGCAGGTACCTTTCGGGATCTCTTGCTCGGCAAACAATCCTTTCCCTGTGCGCGAGAGGCCAATACGGAGATGTAATTTTTCTGGCGTAAAATGTCGGACAATCTTTTTCACTCGACTAGGATACCACTTTTATGAAGCGTGGTATATTTCAGGCATGAAACGGAAAGGCGAAACAGAATCCGAAACCTGGCACCGCAAACACCAAGAGTCGCTTACGTGGGGCGAACGTGTTGCTGACGCAGTCGCCAACTATATGGGTTCGTGGTCATTTATTATTGTACAAAGTGTCCTTGTTTTTTTCTGGATGGGATTAAATATTTTTGCCTATGTTGGGCACTGGGACCCGTACCCGTTTATTTTATTGAACCTTCTTTTTTCAACACAGGCCGCATACGCAGCGCCTATTATTATGATGGCGCAAAACCGCCAGAACGACCGCGACCGGCACCAGTCGATGGCAGACTTCGAAACAAACTTGAGTGCTAAGAAAGAAATTGAAAGTCTGCAGATGGAATTGAATCGTATTGAAAACCAAAAACTCGACAAAATTTTAGAGCTTTTGCAGAAGAAATAAATCAAGTACTATTGGGTACGAGTTTTTCCGTTCCTTCTAACAGAGAGGTTGTTGCCATGTTTGCACGTCGCCAACTGCTGGTAGCGGCGGCGCTTATGCCGGCCGCTCTCCGTGCCTCATGGGCACAAAATTACCCCGTACGCCCAATCCGCATTGTTGTGGGTTTCCCGCCCGGGGGCCCCACCGACCAGCTTGCCCGCCTCTTGAGCGAGCAGTTGCCCCGAGATATGGCACGACATTAACCGTCAGTACAACATGGGGGTCAACAAATTTTCTTTGGATAGTACAAACCAACGCCACTAGTTATGGTGCTCGTACGTTCGGTACACGTTTTCTCAACCGATATGGTGCGGTACTTTCACATCAAACTATACAGGTGGGGGATAGCGTTACTATAACTGGCATGCTTAACAATACTGCCCAAGAAACAATAATCCACGCCGATACTGTCAGGAGTTTGAAATAAAAAAGCCGCCATCTCGGGGGGAGCGGCGGTCACATGAGCTTCTTTTTGAAGTCGCTTTTCTGGGAGCGTTCAGTCTTTGTGTCGCTGCAGATGATGACTAATAGCCAGACTGGACCTGCAACACCGGCAGTATCTTCGTCTTCGAAGACGCCTTGCCCGTGTTCGAGTTGGAGTTTTACCTCTCTTCCGTGATTAGCAATTGCCACCTCGCAGACGTACCGAAAGACAAGACGCTCTTCTATTCCAAGCTCTTCCGCAATGTATTTTGGCCGAAAGAAATTTATACTAACGTTCTGCGCCGTTAGACCTCTTTTGTACTCTTCGGGGCTTAGCACGGTCACCGCATCTAATTTGCCTTCAGAAAAAAGCCTGTAGGCTTTTGTTTCGAAAGCTTCCTCCCAAGAAGTGAATCTTCCTAGGTCGGCCAGAGTGTTCAGGGTCAAAGTAAAACCCATAGCAGTCTCCTCGATGTTTCCAATTACAACTCTACATCTTTATGTAACTTTGTCAGCTCCGCTGAGACCTAATTTTTAAGGAGAAACATAGACTTTTAAAAAAATTGTGGTATTATCAACTTAACGCGCTCTTCCCCAAAAACCATAAGGAGTTCTCAGATGTCCTTACCCCCATCCCTTGACCTGAAGCGGATCCTGAATGTGAGAGACGCGCTCCAGACGCATCTCTTCGACGGGGGCTTGATCGATTTCTTTGTCGGTCAAAGGCAGTACCGCATCAATCCTGTCTCCTTCGAAATGAAGGGCGGTGACGTCGTATTAAAGACGACAAATCCCTTGATGCAATTGAGAGGAGGTGTGTGGAGACCGGCCCGGAATCAGAGCCTCACACTAAAGCTTAACGATACGGCCCCCGTCATTCTCGTTCACGGTGAGCCGGATGAGTTGTTGTTGGTTCTCGTAAGTAATGAGACGGAAGAGGGACCGGTCCAAGTCGTTCTTTACCCTTTTGGCGTCGACCTACAAAACCCTAAAATACAAATATCGGGTTGGAGTAGGGGTGCTCCTCCAAATCTACACAAAAAACCATAGTGCGAGGGGACTATGGGTGCAATATTGCAGGCGCTTGGGCGCCTGTTTTTCTTTTGCTCCTCCTGATAGAGGACGTTCCCTCGGCCATAGCCCGGACTACGGGCGAGGCGAACCTATTGTGGGTAAAAGAAAAGGCCGCCCTGGTGTGGGAGGCCTTGAGCGGCATTACCGAAGCGCAGCTACTTGTCGCGACTGTAAGCTGCTCCACGAATATCGTCATCGCTCATGTTGGCGATATCGAGGTCGCCACCGAAGAAGCGGTCGAGCAGTTCCCCCGTGCCATCTGTGGGGAAGAGAGTACCCAGACGGCCTTTCACTTCCTCGCCGCGTGCATGAGCAGCTTCGGCGGCGGCAACTCCGCCGAACTCCTGCTGCATTAGCTCCATGGATTTTGCAGCTTTTCCGCGGATGCGCTCCTGTGCTTCGCGGTCTTTATCGGACTCGGACATCCTATCCTCCTGTGCAGTTCAAGCCCAACTATACAAGTTTATTAAAATATGTCAGCTCCGCATGGTGAACGACGTCAGAACTTGGAGTTTGGAGCAAATTGGGCTCATTTCGCCACTATCAAGAGATACAGCGACTTTGGAATAAATTCGCACCACAGAGGGTCGCAGCAAGGCACGTAAGACATCCATAAAGACCGGATGACTTGCTTTGGGAGCCAAAATAGCCTTTATTTTATGAAAGCAGGATATTGACAAGAATTGGCAAGTTAGTTGTAAGGCTTGCCAAAACTTGACATAATTTCCCAAAAGGTAGAAGATGCCTTTATGAATGAAACACAAGACGACAGACTTTACACGTTGCAGGAGGTGGCGGACATGCTTCATGTTAGCGAGCGTACGACTTTCCGCTACATTCACGATAAGAAATTGAACGCAAAGAAAATTGGGGGTGCATGGCGTGTTACAAGTGCTGATCTCAAAGCATTTCTTGCAGGAGAAGCGCCGGAGGTGCTTCGCGCTGTTGAGAAGGACATGGTGGGCAAGCGCGATAGTTTGACGAAAGCCGACATTAAGCGCGTGTGCGACATTCTGCGCCGCGACGATGGCGTCGGGGCGAAGGATTACATCGAGCAATTCTCATGGCTCCTATTTCTCAAAGTATTCGAGGGCGTCGAAGCGCAGCTCAAGGAACTTGAAGAGGCTGAAGGGCGAAAATATAAATCAGTCATTGATGCCGAATACCAATGGTCGGCGTGGGCCAAGAAGGACTGGAAGGACAAGGATGAACTCATTCATTTCATAAATCAGAAACTCTTCCCTTACTTGCAAACGTTGCAGGGAGACCCACGCCGCGACAAGATCGGTCAGATATTCCGCGAACTGCCGGGCAACCGCATCCGCTCGCCTCATAACCTTCTTGATGTCATCGATATTCTCAACAAGATAGAGAAACATCATTTTCAGGATACAAACCTTCTCTCGCAGGTCTATGAAGAAATCTTGCAGGCGATGGGAAGCGAAGGTGGCTGGTCGGGGGAGTTCTATTCTCCAAGACCGCTCATCCGCCTCATGGTCAAAATCGTAAATCCGATGCTCGGTGAGACAGTTCTCGATCCTTTCGTTGGGTCGGGCGGCTTCCTCGTGGAAAGCTTCAATCACATCTACGAAAACTCTGCAAAAGATGTTCGTGCATGGAAAACACTCCAAACTAAAACGCTCTACGGGCAGGAAAAGAAACCGTTGCCATTTCTAATCGGCACGATGAACCTCATTTTACATCATGTCCTCGTGCCTAATCTCGTACGCACGAACACCTTTATGGAGGATGTGCACAACACGCCCGAAAGCGAGAAAGTAAACGTGATTTTGACGAACCCTCCATTTGGTGCGGAAGAATCGAAAGCGGTGCAGAACAACTACCCGATCCAAGTTGGAGCGACCGAAGGTCTTGCGCTTCAGTATGTGATGAAGCGCCTCAAAAACGGCGGCCGGTGCGGCATCATTCTTCCGGAGGGCAACGTATTGTTTGGTGGAGGAGCCATGGCTCGCATACGCGAGGAGCTTCTCACAAAATTTAATGTGTCGGCAATCATTTCTCTACCGCAAGGTACTTTCTCCCAAATGGGGACTGGTATTAAGACCAACCTCATATTCTTTGAAAAAACTGGCGGTACAAAGGAGATTTGGTATGGCGAAGTAAAGGGAAAGTTTACTAAGAAGAAAACCGTGCAAGATAGCGACTTGTATGAGGTGTTCGAGAAGTGGAAAAAGCGTGAAAATTCAGATACTTCTTGGACAGTGCCTATAGCTACTATCAAGGAGCAGGGTTATAACATATTGCCAAAGAACCCAAACACCACGAATGAAATGTTCGAGAGCCCGGATGAATTGATACAAGCTTTAGAAAATGGACAGAGCGCAGTTGAGAAAGCAATACAGTCACTTGGCTCACTTTATAGAAAACTCTCGGTAACCTCAGCGGGACAAAGATATTCATTGACAGAACTTTTTGACCGATTGCCAGCCGGAAGGAAATATTCTAAGAAAGAGGTGCGAGATGAAGGCAAGGTGCCCGTCATTGACCAGAGCCAGAGTGATGTGTTTGGTTATCACAACCTTAAGCCGGATATTCATGCGTCAGAGGGTGAACCTGTTATTACCTTCGCTAACCACACAAGAGCTGTTAGGTATATGACCCATGATTTCTCGGTAATACAAAATGTATTTCCATTACGCGCAAAAGCCGTCATTTTACCTCGCTTCGGTTACTACTTGCTACAAGAAGTAGTTCCAAATGAGGGCTATAAGGGTCACTGGCCTCTGCTCGAGAAAATGAGCTTTTCCATTCCTGATTTAAAGAGTCAGGCAGAGATTGTTAAAATCGCCGATGCCATATGGGAACATATCTCTGAACTGCAAAAGCAAGTTGGTAAACAGCATTCTGATTTGATGCTGTTTCGGAGTTCATTCTTGCTATCAATATTTCAAGCTGAGGATAAATAGTATGGCTTACTCAGAAGATGACACAAGGGTTAAACTTATAGACCCAAAAATACACGAAGCAGGATGGAAGGAGGAATACATCCTTCGCAACTATGCTATTGCCGACGATCGCTTTTACGTTGAGGGTGAGGAATATAAACGACTTCCGACTGCTAAATTTGCTGATTATGTGCTGACTTACAACAATCTCACCATCGCTGTGCTCGAAGCAAAGGCGGAAGATGAAGAGCCTCTTAAGCATATGAGTCAGGCGCAGGATTACGCAAAGCGCCTCGATGTGCCGTTCGCGTACATCTCAAATGGCAAGACAATCTACCTGCACGATCGGCGCACAAAGAAAACGGAGAAGGTCTCGTCGTATCTTTCGCCCGAGGAGATGCATAAAGCATATCTGGAGTGGAAGGGGCTCGCGAATCAGAATCTCTCGGCGCTCGAATATCCACTCTACATAAGTGGAACCAAACGCCCCCGTGCCTATCAGGAAACCGCTATTAAGGATGTGGTGGAAAATATCACCAAGGGTAAGAAGGCGACGCTCCTCACGATGGCAACCGGCACCGGTAAGACTTTCACGGCCTTTCAAATCGTATGGAAACTCGTCAAATCGAAATCCATGCACCGCGTCCTCTTCTTGAGTGATCGCGTCATCCTTCGCGATGACTCATACAGTCGAGACTTCGAACCATTCGGTGAGACGCGCCACAAGATAGAAGGAGGTAACTTCAATAAGAATCGCGATATCTACTTCGCTACATATCAAACCCTTTTCACCAACGACCTCTACAAGGACATCCCATCGGACTTCTTTGATCTCATCGTTATAGACGAGTGTCACCGCTCCCGCTATGGCGACTGGGGTGCGGTTTTGGATCACTTCGGTTCTGCCGCTCAACTTGGCATGACCGCTACTCCGAAGCGCGAAGACAATATTGACGTGTATGACTATTTTGGAGAGCCTGTTTTTGAATACTCGCTCGGACAGGCAATAGACGACGGGTACCTCGTGCCATACAAAATCTACAAAGTTACAACCAATCTTTACCGCAAGGGTTTGAATGTCGCTGCAGCAGAAGAAGTCATTTACGATGATGAAATTGAGCCCGCGGACGTGAAGGACTTTTACGAGCCGTCCGAGTACGAGCGTGCGGTTACCATTCCGGAACAGATAGACCTTCTCTCAAGCAAGGTCATTCAGGTGCTCAACGACACTAACCAGTATGGAAAAACAATCGTCTTTTGCGTCGACATGGCACACGCTCAAGCAGTCAAGGACAAACTCAACGAAATCAAAGGGAGGGAGGATTACGCTACCCGCATCGTGGCGGAGGATAAAGATGACCTAACTGTTTTCCGCGATAAAGAGCGGCCGATGCCGGTTGTTGCGACAACGGTAGATTTGCTCTCGACAGGCGTGGATATTCCACACATCCAAAATATCGTGTTTATGCGCCCGATTGCATCGCGCGTGCTCTTCAAGCAAATCATGGGCCGTGGTTCCCGTCTCTCCGAAGGCAAAGGGTTCTTTAGGATCATTGACTTCACCAATGCGACACGGCTCATTGATGATTGGGATATTCCCCCAGAGCCGCCTAAGCCGCCCTCTCCGCCAGAGGAACCGATGCCACCGATGGATAAACTGCTCATGGGTATTGTCGTAGACAACACGACCGAAGAGCCGGTTGCAAGCGCAATCGTCAAAGCAAAACTTGGGCGCTGGGAGAAGGTCGGAAAGACAGATGAACATGGCTTCTTCAAGTTGTTTGGCTTGCCGTCCAACGACAAGGTAAACGTGCATATTGAACATGCTGACTACAAGGTATTGAACAAAACCTTAAAACCCCACACGTCCGACGAAGAGATGCCGTACGAGTTCCGCCTGAAGGCGCTTCGCTCCACGCCGAAGAAAATAACCGTTAAAGGTATCGAGGTTACGATCGACGAGGAAGTTGAGATTGAGTTCGACGGCATAAAACTCTCAAAAGCAGAATATCGTAGATTCTCCGGGGAGAAGATAGTGGAAATGGTGCATACCACGGACGAACTACGTGCAGTGTGGCTCGACCCTGAGAAGCGTGAGCTATTCATGGCGGACTTGGAGTCAAAGCGCGTCAATATTCCACTCATTAAATCCATCGAGAACTTAGAAGACAGTGACGCATTTGACGTGATAGCTCATATTGCCTTCAACGCGCCGCTTCTCACACGCGAAGACCGCGTCAAGCAGTTTATGCGTGCCAATTCGCAACTCATTGACCAGTACGGAACGGAAATTGGCGAAGCCGTTCGCAACATCATGGAAAAATACAAGACCGGCGGCGAAGAGAATATATCGTCACAAGCATTTCTTTTGCCGAACATGAACGCAAAGAAAGAAGCAATACAGGCTCAATACCCAGGGGGGCTTTTTGGCTTTGTCCGCGGATTAAAAGAGAAGATCTACGAGTTTAGTAAATAGAACTTATCAGTAACCTCAACAAATTATGCCAGACTCACACAAAACCAGCGCCGTGATGATTGACTGTCCCAAGTGCGGCGAGACTTACGAGATAACAGAAGCGCTCCGTGAGTCGATTGCTGAAAAAGCGAAGGCAGAAGTACTTGCTGATGTTTCTAAGCGAGAGAAAGCTCTTGCGTCGCAAGAGGCAGTCATTGCAGGTGAAAAGGAACAGATGGAAAAGCTCAAAGCAACGGAGGCAGAACGGGTCAAGCGAGAAGTAACTAAGCGTGTAGATGAAGAGCGCACAAAGGTTGTTGCAGATGCAAAAAAGCAGGCACAAGAGGAACTTCGTGTTGAGCTGAAGGATAAGGAGGAGCAGATCAAGGAAAAAGACGCAGCACTCAAAATTGCTCAAGAAGCAGAGCTCTCTGCCAGAAAGAGAGAACGCGAAGCGGACGAGAGAATCAAGACCGCAGACCTCGAAGTTGAAAAAAAGCTTGCATCTAAACAGGGTGAGATGGAAGTCGAGATAAGCAAACGATACAACGAAGAGTTTGCTGCAAAAGAACGCCAGAATCAAAAGAAAATAAGCGACCTTGTTCAGCAACTGGAGGAGGCCAAGATAAAAGCTGAACAAGGATCTCAGCAACTTCAAGGTGAGGTTCAGGAACTTGATCTCGAGCAAGCACTACGTGAAGCGTTTCCGCAGGATGTAATCGAGCCTGTCGGCAAGGGCATAAGGGGTGCTGATATTAGACAACGAGTGCAGTCCAGTTCGGGGCGCCTTGCTGGCGTAATTCTGTGGGAGTCAAAGCAAACAAAAACATGGTCAGACGGCTGGCTCGGCAAACTCAAAGATGACCTTCGCGCCGAGGCAGCAAACATTCCGGTGATCGTGAGTGTTGCAATGCCTGAGGAAGCGAAAGCAGGATTCGGACAAAAAGAAGGCGTATGGGTGTGCAAGCCGGGCATGGCCATCGGTGTCGCTCATGCTTTCAGACGCCAGCTGCTTGACGTCGCTTTGGCAAACGCGCAGGCGGAGAGTCGCGGCACACTTGCTGACTCTCTCTATGACTACGTCATAAGCCATGAATTCAGGCAACAGATCGAATCGATGGTGGAGGTCTATCGAGAAATGAAAGAGCAGATTGGACGGGAAAGAATTGCTTATGAAAAGTCATGGAAAATACGCGATGCTCAGGTCGACAGAATGTTCGTCGGCACGGCACGTGTCGTGGGTTCAATACAAGGTAAGCTCGGGAGCACTGCATTCGGTCCTGTTAAAGGATTGGAATTGCTTGAGGGTCCAGAAACTGAATAGTCTATGGCAAAGGCTATTTTCTATTCTTGGCAATCTGATACTCCAAATAAGGTTGGCCGTTCTTTCATAAAAGATGTACTTGAAGAGGTGTGCGCGGACCTTGCCACGGATGCATCTTTGGATGAAGCTCTTCGCGATGTGGAAGTCGATAGCGACACACAAGGGATTGCAGGGCAACCTCCCATTGCTGAAACGATTTTCAAAAAAATAGATGCCGCCTCGGTCTTTGTGGCTGACCTGACCTTTACTGGAACACGTATGGACGGACGACCCGCGCCAAATCCAAATGTCCTAATTGAATATGGATGGGCTCTGAAGTCTCTTACATATTCACGTGTGATCTGCGTTATGAATACAGCCTACGGTGAGCCAAATAATGACACTTTACCGTTTGATCTCGCACATCTTCGATGGCCTATAAGATACACGTTGTTTGAAGAGTCTACTCCCCAAGAGAGAGCCGACGAAAAAAGAAAGCTGTTTAATGTGCTCAAGGAAGCGATTAGGCTGAGCATAGCGGCTGTGCCTTCGCCAACTCCGGACCCGCCGCCGGTCTTTCCAGCTGTAGTTGCAAAGGACGGACCAGCTCGATTTCGTAGCAAAGGTGAAGCGATAGGCTTCGAAGACGGTCTCCATTACGGAGAATCTACAAAGGAAATATTTCTAACCCCAGGGCCTGCGATGTGGCTTCGGCTGATGCCGTCAACGAAACCAGAGGGAGAATGGACTCCACGGCAATTGAAAGAATTGTCCTCTCCCAGATCATTACTCATGCCACTAATTCATCCGGCAGGAGGCTATTCATATCTCAGAGCTTCTGATGGAGAAGGCATGTACCGTGCATCTGATAGTCAAACAGAAGGTTCAATAATCAACATTGCTGGGGTTACATTTGCTTTCAAAACTGGAGAAGTATGGGGCATCGAGACAGCGTTACTTAACTACAGTGAAAACCGTCTCTATATGACGGAAGTAGAACAGAAATTCGTCGAGGGTATCCTTACTTACTCACAATTTCTAAATGAGCTTGGCATCAACCCTCCCTATCATTGGAAGGCCGGTTTAACTGGCGTGAGAGGTCGGCAAATCGGATATGCCCCGCGGCCGGGCCATAACTGGATCCGCGATGGAGGCCCGCCCTGCGCCACTGACTTGATCGAAGCCGAGGGAGAGATACTGCCTGATCAACCGGCAACTACTGCATTACTACCATTCTTCAAAAAGGTATTCGAGGAGTGCGGAATCGAACGTCCAGACTATCTGCCACAATAAAAACAGAATCTAATGCTGGATATCGTTTCTGTGTGGGGTAGAATGTGAGCGTAGCTCTTTAAGTTACAACAATTGAATAAAAAGGACCTAACCCGCAGTCACTGCGGCAAGGTCGACAAGTCGTATAAGGCACAAAGAACCCATCATGGGGTCGCCTTATACGCCATATCGGGAAACTGGTATGAGTGGCTTCGGCCACTACCCGTGGTGGGCTTTTTGTGACCATCACGGGATTAGCAACTAAGGCTAATTGCCATGAGTGAAAGTCTCGAGGTTGGTTTAGGGGCAGGAGTTATGGGGCTCGGTATCTGGTCATTTTCAGTCGGCTACATCCTTGGTGGTATATTCTTCACCTTGTGTGGAATGCTCTTAATGTGGTTCGCAATATATGCCCGAAAATAAGAGAAAGCTAAGACTTGCAGGGGTTGTAACCCTTATCGCCGGTGTCGGCGCGCTTGGAGCCCTTTTGAGCGCTTACGGGGCTCCACGGAACACAACAGCAGTTGCAGACAGCCTACGTTGCCCGAGTCAGTATTCAACGGACGCGGAAGCAGCTGCAGCATTCAAGACATTCAGCGACGATTATTACGCGAACCACCCAAATGCCACTATGGGAGAAATGCTCCAAGCGCGAATCGATTTCTACACTACGCATCATTGCACTGAGGAGCTTCAAAGATATAAGCAAGCCGCAGCCGGCGAAGCAGATAAGGCAACAATGGACACGATAGATGCAGCAATACAGGGAGCGCAGTGAAACTTGATTAAATCAAAAAACGCGTCTTTTGTCTCAAAATAAATCCTTTATCTACAAGCTAAATCATCTGTGCTCTCTTTGCGAGATCTGCGGGCAAACGCTCCAATATCCATGATGACTGAGTGCGAAGGAAGAACAACTTCCATATTCTTGAGCAACTAAAAAAATACCTCGTCCTAACTTGCCACGGCCTTTCATCTTCGAACTCGTCGTGCCTGATCATGATTACTATCTTTTCATAACCGGGTTGAAACATACTGTCCATAAAGCAGCGACGCAGAGGTACGCGACCGCGAGTCTCTAAATCTTTAGCGAGAGCCTCAATAACTTTGTCGAGGGCACCCGAAGCGGCCCATTCGTGAAGTCGTCGATGGCATGACTGAAAGGGTGGGTATCCTTCGCGCGTCAGTCTCCTCAATGTGACGCCCTTCTCCAATAGTAGAAGTACTCCATCAAGTAACTGACGGTCAGACTGCCTTTTGCGGCCTCTGGTTTCCAAACGTTGAGGGCGTGATACGAGAGGTGCAACTAATTGCCATTGCTTGTCCGATAAATGGAAGGTCACAAATAAATTGTAGCGCCAGTCATTAAAAGACACATTTCCATAAAGCGTTATCCACAGGTGTTGAAACTACATTCGTGCCCCCTCATCGACAAAAACACTCCCATCGTCTCGGTGAGAGGGGGCACGTTTGTACATATGCCATGCTGTGGACAAACTTTCTCAAACCAATGCTCTGATAACATAAGTATAGTTCTTTCTTCACTGCAAACCGATATAAATCGGAACCAAAGAAAATGCCGTTGCAAGATGCGAATAGGTGTTTGGCTCACCAGCTCAACACGCTGCTCTACTGAGTAATCAGGGAGAGCCGCTTCTGAACAGACCTTTTACGGCATAGGGTTTGTGGTTCTGATTGGCGCCCAGACGGACTGGGTAGCTGAGGGAGAAGCCTCCAGATTGTGCACGACTTATTGTCGCGCTCATTCTGGAGGCTTTTTGTTTGCACGAATAAGAGTTGGCTACAAAGACCCGCTTCTTGCGGGAATGGTCGAGTAGCCAACTCCCATTCTCACAGGTGGCGGATCTTTGTATTCGTCTCCATAAACAAAAAGTCTCCGCATCATGCGGATTAAACAGCAATCATTGCAAGAACTAAAAAAAATAATAACGCGCGACTATGGCGCGGTTCTTAGCGATGAGGAATCCGCTGAACTTGCGCACGACCTATTACGTTTGACTCGGGTTGCCATGGCTGTGGTTGCTCGAGGTATTTCTAACAATCGGAAAGCACGGGGTAGTCAGCGAGTCCCCGAGACAACAAAACCGGCTCAAAATCGAGGTGCTCTGCTACCGCCCGAGATATTGGGCCAAAGCGGCAAACCATCCCGGGCATTGCCCGGGCGTGAGGAGGGCATCTCGAAACTGAAGTCATAACGGCGTGTTCGCCTCAAGGGTCCCGCCTCCATGGGCATTAACCGACCTTGAGAAAACGGTGTATCAAATCCGTCACGCGCGTTTGGTGGCTTTGTTTTCTGTACAGAGTATCTGTGGCAGTTTGATATCGATAGGTATCACGCTATGGAGGGGTATGGACTTGTTTACCACTAACGGTAGCTTGTTAGTTGTTATCAATCTAAGCAAAAAACATGAAAGCGAATATTACATACGCTTCGTATGCACGCAAATCCTCCGAAGCAGAAGATAAACAAGCTCTCTCAATCGAGTCGCAAGCAGATGCGTTAAAGAGACTTGCGAAGAATAAAGAGGTTGATCTAAAAGAAGAAAATATTCTTGAAGAGTCGCATTCAGCAAAACAAGCGTTTGCAAGACCCGTATTCGAGCGATTGTTAAAAGAAATCGAGTCCAGAAAGGTGCAAGGAATACTCGCGTGGCACCCAAATAGACTTTCTCGTAACGCTATCGATGCTGCACGTCTCATCCAGCTGATGGATGAAGAAAAGTTGATAGAAATACTTACACCAAGTCAAACGTTTAAGAACACCCCACAAGATAAGTTCTTCTTCCAGATGATGACGAGTCAGGCAAAAATGGAAAATGATACCAAGGGCATCGAGGTGCGCAGGGGGTTACGTAAAAAGAATCAAATGGGTTTTCCAGGAGGGGTGGCAAAACCCGGCTACGAAAATGACTACGGCCTCAAGGGCCAGCGAAAGATAATAGTGGATCTGGAACGGTTCGAACTTGTAAAACAGATGTTTAAACTCTTTTTGTCAGGTAAATACTCTGTCCGGAAGCTGACCAAATATGCCGAGGAAGTAATGGGCTTGCGCTCAATACAGCGAACAAAAGAAGGTGGGAAGCCCCTCGCATTGTCGCGCGTTTACGCCATTCTACAAGACCCATTCTATGCTGGATTCTTTTACGGTAAAGATGAAGACCGAGAGACTGTGCGCTACGAGGTAAACGAGGCTCTGCCACGCATGATTACCGAGGAAGAGTATTGGGAAATACAGGCCATGCTGGGGCGCAAAGGGGTGCCACGGCCGACCATCAACAAGCGTATATTTCCTTACACCGGTAGAACCAAATGCGGCACGTGTGGCGGTAGCGTTACGGCGGAGCACAAACACCAGCTCATCTGCTCGGAATGTAAGTACAAATTTGCTTATCAAAACAAGACGGTGTGCCCAACATGTGAGACAAAAATAAGCGATATGGATAACGCAGTCTACTTGCACTACATCTACTATCACTGCACCAAGAAGCGAAGTGCGGATTGTCCAGAAGGAAGTGTACAAGAGTTTAAAATAGACGACTCCATGGCGGAGTACGCTGAAAATAACTTCACCATATCAAAGTCATTGAGCGACTGGTGCATCCAGCATCTGGATGAACTGGCAAAAAATGACAAACAGAATGAGTATGAGCGCAAAGGAACCTGGGAGCGTGAACTTGCCCAAAAGGAGAAAGAGAGCGAGGAGCTGGTGCGCATGCGTATCAAAGGGCTTATTACCGACGATGCTGAGTTCTTTAAGCATAAGGCAACCCTTGAGGCCGACAAGAAACGAATTAAACAAGTACTCACCGATATGGGAGGTACAGATATGACAACTCTGGAGAAGGCCAAAGAGGCCTTCAGTCTCGTCGTAGGGGTAGCCGAGGTTTTCCGCAAAGGCACCTTTGATGAGAAACAAGAGGCTCTTTCAGCTCTTGGCTCGAACCTAACGCTGAAGGACAAAAAACTCAACGTTATCAACAAAGAAATCTTCTCGGTGATTACAAAAGGCCTTCTTGAGGCTAAGGCAGTAAACAAGGCGTTCGAACCTAAAAACTGTGAGGCAGATAAAGACGAAACCGAGGTCTTTACCTCGGTTCGTCCAACTATGCTCCGCGACCAGGACTCGAACCTGGAACCAACTCCTTACACGTGACCCCGAACTTACGTAAGGGCGTGGACTATATCATCACCCGTTCTGGGTGCGAGGCGCTTCGTCCCGAAATTCGGGACTACTTCCGTTTGGAATAGTCTCTGAACCTTTCCCCAGAGTGGGGACTTGGCTGCTGATTGCCCTTCTCAAATGAGAATAGGGTTTCCAGACAATTCACCTCGTTTGCAACCCACATTCCTGTGGGAGGCTGCCTATCGACAGGGAGCTGCTCTACCATTGAGCTATCGCGGAATATACTATCCTACAAAACCAAATCGGAATTGAAGAATACCGCTCTAATATAGCAAAAAATGCTTAATTGGAAAGGCCTCACAGAGTCTTTAGGTGGGCAGCTGATATACTGGGGGAATGAAGAAGACTCCTGAGAAACCAAAAAATATAGAGCGAAGTTCTATAACTGTAAAGGCTCGCGTTGTTGCCGATGCCTCGCGTGAATTGGTCGTTGAGAAAGAAAAGGGTTTAATGGTTTCGGTGAAAGAGCCGGCAGAGATGAACCGTGCAAACAATCGTGTCCGTATATTACTAGCGAAGAAGTATGGAGTCCCGCTCAAAAAAGTATTGCTTGTGCGAGGCCATCATGCTCCATCTAAAACATTTTCTATTCTTTTATGAACTACAACCTCAAAGGTACCAATGTGGCAATTACTGACGAAATTAGGCGCTATGTGGAAAAGGGTCTAAACACGCTCGACAAACTTGTAAAAAGCGAAGGCAAGCCGCGTGTAGATGTCGAGTTGGAATATAAGGAAGGTGAGGCAAAAATGTACCGCGCCGAATTGATGTTGCATGCGCCGGGTACAACTGAGCCACTACGTGCCGAAGCGGAGCGGGGGACATTGCATGAAGCGATGGATGCCGCAGCAAGCGAGTTGCTACACGAGTTAACCAAAACAAAAAAGAAGCGCATGCGTGTATTTCGCCACAGTGCCGTGCGTGTAAAAGAATATTTGCGTGGTTGGAGGGATAAGTTTTAAACTACGGGGTGATGGATAAAAATAAAATATCGTATATCGGCGTTAAGGGCTTGATTGTACACAGCGACGGCAAGGTACTTATCACCCAAGAGCCGACGCATTTTGTTGGCGGCGGTAAATGGGAATTGCCGGGCGGGAAAATTGCCGTGGGCGAAGAAGAGGTTCCGCTCGAAGAAATTTTACAGCGGGAGATCCGCGAAGAACTTGGTGAGAGTTTTAACGTGACCGTCGGTCCGCTGATAGACATTATGCGCAGGCCGTGGAACAAACCTGGAGCTTCGGCAGACCAGGTTATGCTTGCCGTGTTTGAATGTCCGTATGTCGGCGGCGACATTACGTTAAGTGAGGAAAATAATAACCACGCGTGGGTCACTGCAGCCGAACTGGAGCAGTATGAATTTATCCCAGGATACCTTCCCGTGCTGCAAAAATATTTTACTAAAAAATAGAAAGAGCTAGATGTCTAGGCTCCAGATTATTTGTTACTATTGCAGGTATGAGTCTTGAAGGTAAAAACAGTTTCCTTACGCCACAGCAAAAAAAGACAAACCCTGTTGTGAAAAAGGAACGCGATGAACTTGCGTCCCAAGTAAAAAGTGAGCGTGCAAAACGAGAGCCTCTCAATAAAGAGCAAGGTTCTATGTCTCACCGAGCAAAAGCTTTTTTTGGTAGAACAGAAAAACGTGACCAGGCTATTGCTGAAGAAAAAGTAGCTATACAAAGCACAAGCAAGGATATGCTTGCGGCCGGAAAGGAACGTATTGGGGTGTTGGAAGAGGAAGTTGACAATAAAGAGTTCGTAAGCCGAATTTCGGAGCCTCTGGAAATTCTCGCCGATTTTTATAGGGAAGATCGATGGGATCGTAGAGGTAGGAAACAGCCCGAGGTAGTACTTGATATGCAGTATCTGTCCCACGCACTTGGTAATAAAAATTTGCACGAGTGGATGTTATTTGATCTTGCAGCGGTCTATGAGAAGCTCGTAATCGAATGTCCTGGTACGCCTTTACAAAAAGATTTAGAGGAGGTTATTTTTAAAAACCTCGGCAGTATGTCGCTTGAGGGTCGTCCAGAAGGAGAGAGCGAAAGTAACACTTTTTTTAAGGTGGGATACCAATATTTACGCTTAATTTCAGCGTTAGCAACTGAGGATAGAGTCAAACTTGAACCTTCGCATCGAGCTGCACTTGCAGAGGCTGTAAATAGGGTCTTTGATAGTAACAATCCTCAGTACGCAGAGTATGCAGTCAAGCACTGGTGCAACGGCTTAGTATCTCTTATTTTCTCAATGTCAGAGGATGTGGCAAAGAAGCAAGCAATTTTTGCCGCGGTTGACGACATATTCGCAGAGGGAGCTTCAAGGGGTTTTAATATGCATGAGTTTAATTATCTTTTTGGTAGCTCTCCAGAAGTTATAAAATATGCGGCAGAAAAGGCCGACCCGATACTTAGAAAAATAGTCGATATGTCTATTGCAGATTTTTGTGGTTCTGTTGATAGTCCTCTTTTAAAAGAGTTTAGAATTGGTTCCCTTATAGAATCATGTAAAGAACTTGAAGAGGAACTACCGGGCTCTGTAAAGAGACTTATTAAGGACTACGGCATTAAAGAATTTTACAGATATCCATCGAAAGTTCTTATAAAACAATTGCAAGAAGAAGAAATAGACCAGCCTTACGGCGTTGTTGTATTTCCTCGAAGTGACCACAACGGAGCCTTCGATATGGACGTCTCGCAAATTGGAGAAGTTTTTGAGCAAACACAAGGGAAGCATGCGCTCAAAGTATTTGAAATAGAATCTACATTCCAGTTGGGTAGAGATTTGGTTGGTTTAGCAAAGAAATATCCAAACAACAAAATAAGTTTCGCGATATTGGGTGGGCACGGAGCAGAAGATCTTATAGTGTTTTCTAAATCTAAGAAGTTACTCCAACAAGACTTTGAAGGTCCTGGGCACACACGAGCTGGTTCTTTTTTTGTAGAAGATCCAAGTATTATTTTGTTCTCTTGTTCCACTGGTAAAGAGGGTGGTATTGCACAAAAAATGAGCGAAACATTTGGTGCTAGGGTTATTGGTCCTGATATCCCTACGTCACCAGAGGCTGTTTCAGTTACGTACCAGGCTGAAAAACCAGTTTTTTCGGTTAAATATCGCTCTCCCGATGAAGAGCATAAAGCAAATCCGCGAACGATGAGTTATTCAGGCGGTACCCTTGTAGAAGGACAGGAGTAACTTAGTGTTGTTGAAATTGCTCAAACGGCATCTCTTTTTTTCCTTCGGGAATTACGCGGAGTATATTCAGTTTTCCATCAACTATATCTGCTTCGGTAATAATCACACGTTTGCCTGCAGCTGTAATAAAATGAGCACGTGGGTTTTTGTCGAATGCGCGGATTTTTAAAAGTTGTTCGTGTGAGTCGCCGGCAAGGTCAATTAAAGAGTCGGTGTCGACAAATTTTTTTGTAAACGTTGCCGCAGCTTCGTCTTGTACTTCGGGCGTAATGTCTCCGGCAATATAAAAGGGTAGGGTTTCGGCAAGCAGGTTGCCACCTTCTGTTGCGAGCAGCTCTTCAAACTCGCTGCCCTTAGGTGGCCAAGCTTCTATTTCAAGTTCCACTTGTGCTTGTGCGACCACGGGCCCGGCGTCCATTTTTTCTGCCATCTGCATAATGGTTACGCCTGTTGCGCGTTCGTCTGCCAAAATTGCGGAGACTGCAGGGGAGGGGCCACGGAATTTTGGCAATAGTGAAGGGTGCACATTTAAGCAACCGCGGCGTGGAATATCCAAAATGTTTTTTGGAATAAGTTTTGCATAGGCGGCAACCAAAAATACATCCCAGTCGGTATTTTGCAGTTCTTCGGCAAAGCTTTTTCCGCCGGAGGCGGATCCGCCTTTGGCGGAGAGTGTTGCTGGCGTCAGTACGTCGATGCCGCGCTCCGTAGCCCACACGTTTGCAGGTGACGGCGTTAACACTAACCCGCGGCCCTGGTGGCGGTCGGGTGCGGTGACAACAAGTGCAGGGAGCAGTCCGTGTTTTTCCAGTGCGTCGAGCACGTGTACAGAAAATTTGGGTGTGCCAAAAAATACAAAGAGAGGTTTTTTCATACTAGATGCCGTGTTTGTCTTTAACTTTTTTGCGGGCACTCTTCATGTCCATATCTTCGTCTTCCTCTACATGCAGAGCTTTGTCTATATATAGTATGCCGTCTAGGTGGTCGCATTCGTGCTGGAATATATGTGCAACAAGCCCCGAGCCGTGGTACACAAACGGTTTACCTTGTTCGTCCCACGCTTCAACCGTTGCCTTTTCATGCCGCAGCACTGTGCCGTACGTGCCGCGTACTGACAAGCAGCCTTCAGACATCTCCTTCTTTTTTCTCGAAAGGCGAGTTAGAACTGGGTTTATAAATACTGTATGAGGAGGCGAAACATGTTGAAGAAAAGTCTGGCCGTGCGAAGCAAGGAGATCCGAGGACTTTTTTGAAACATGTTCCGCCGTAAGTTCATCCTCGTCGGTGTCTTTTTTAAAAACTTTTTCGCCCACGACAAACATCCGTAACGACTCTCCAACTTGCGGTGCAGCAATAGCCACGCCAAACTCTTCTGCGGCGAGAGCTTTCTTCATCTTTTTTATAAGAGCATCTAGTGCTTTCCCGCCAATGTCTTTTTTAAGCACGGGCGCGGCCTTTTGGCTTAATACCTTGGCGCCTGCCTGCACAATAGGGTCTTTCATATCGTATACGCATCATGCAATATTTTTACAGAAAAGGAAATACCTGCGCATCTAGGGAAGTGCTTGGTATACTGCTAGGCAATGGAACATATCGGCGCACATATTAAACTTTTCCCACAAAAAAAAGAGGCTCCTGCGGCAAAGCCGCTAAAGATCACCGAGCGCGGTGAAATGATGGAATATTTTTTAAAAAAGTTAAACCAGGCACGTGTGCGCGACGGTTTAGCCCCGATGACTATGGGTCGCATGGCACGCTTGTTGGTTGCTATACCGACAGAGGACCTTTACTATCTAAAAAGTATTTGCGACCAAGCAACAGACTTTTCAAAAAAGTTTTGGTGGGAGATACATCCTAAAAACCATACACCGCAGGCCATTGCAGAAAGTCAGAAAAAATTTAAAAAAACATATGCGCGATAGATTCGTTGTTGAAGGGCTGAATGGACAGAAAACTCTGAAAGGGGAGATACGTGTTGGTGGTGCCAAAAATGCTGTCCTCAAGGCGCTCGCTGCAACGGTACTGTTTGAGGACGATGTACCGATGACAAATGTCCCTGACATTGAAGACGTCAAACGCATGCACGAGTTGCTGGACGCTCTAAAAACTCAACCGACTATACTCAAAAAAGATATTGCAGAAAAATTCCGTGCCTCTATTGTACTTACTGGCCCTGTGCTTGCGCGCTACGGCGCAGTAGAGTTTCCGTTCCCCGGTGGTTGTGTGTTAGGTGAGCGTGCCATCGACCTATTTTTAAATGGCTTCCGTGCAATGGGAGCTACTGTTGAAGAAGATGACAGCTATTTTAAAATCACCGCAGGGGGCGGGAAGTTGAAAGGCGCACGTATTGTCTTCCCGCTTGTTTCAGTTACAGGTACAGAAACATTGATGATGGCTGCAGTACTTGCCGAAGGCATAACCGTACTTGAAAACGCCGCGATGGAACCAGAAATTGCTGACCTCGCGTTGTATTTAAATAAATGTGGCGCAAAAATTGAAGATGCGGGCACTCCCACGATAACAATTACCGGCGGCGGTTTGCTGCACGCGGGAGGTATTTCGTATGACACGCCACCCGACAGGATCGAGACAGGCAGCTTTGCCATTTTGGCAGCGCTTGCCGCCGAAGATGTGACCATAACTAACTGCAACCCTGGCTGGGTCGAAGTGCCTCTGGCGCTTTTGCGCCAAGCAGGGGTGAATATTGAAACGGGTGCAGACTATATCCGTATCCTCGCGTCGGAGGTGCCGTACAAAATGGTTTCGGTGCGTACGCACGAGTACCCAGGGTTTGCAACCGACCTGCAAGCACCTATGGCTGTGTTTATGAGCCAGTGTACGGGGGAGGGAAGCATACTCGAAACTATTTTTGATGGTCGCTTTCGCTATGTAGACGATTTAGTCCTGATGGGTGCAAAGATGACCGTGATGAACCCGCACCGCGTGCTTGTGCGCGGCCCCGCAGAACTTAGCCGCAAAAATTTAACAAGCCCGGACTTGCGCGGCGGCCTCGCATACATTTTAGCTGCCACTGTAGCCGAGGGTACGTCGACTATAGACAACGCATATTTGATAGACCGCGGGTACGAACATATAGAGGAACGTTTGCAAAAACTCGGGCTTAATATCAAGCGCGAAGTGGTGGAATAGTCCCAAATTTGTTTTGGCCGGCCTACTCAAGTATCATGTTGGGGCGTGGCGTTTTTTACTCCAAAACTTGGCATAGACTTAGGTACGGCAAATACTCTCGTGTTTGTACCAGGCAGGGGAGTTGTGCTTAACGAACCCTCAGTTGTAGCAATTTCAGAAATCGACAGGCGTATTTTAGCGGTTGGTGCTGAAGCAAAAGAAATGATAGGCCGCACCCCGGGGGAAATTATTGCATACCGTCCACTTAAAGATGGCGTTATTTCCGACTACCGCGTGACGCAGGCAATGTTGCGCTATTTTATAAGCAAAGCAATGGGACGCTTTCAATTTTTTAAACCCGAAGTGATGGTGTCGGTGCCGACAGGCGTAACATCAACCGAACGCCGCGCCGTTGTTGAAGCTGCAATACGTGCCGGCGCAAAAAATGCGTACGTGGTTAAAGAGTCGGTGCTCGCGGCAATTGGTGCAGGTATCCCAATTCAGGAGCCTCGCGGCAACATGGTTGTCGACATCGGTGGCGGCACCTGCGACGTGGCGGTGATTTCCTTGGGCGGCATTGTTGCGTCGACCTCTGTTAAATGCGGCGGCGACAAACTCGACCACGCCATTGCCGACTATATTAAAAAAACCTACAACTTAGGCATTGGTGAGAAAACTGCCGAAGATGTAAAAATTGGCATCGGCTCGGCAGTGCCGATGGAGGAAGAGTTGGTGATGACTGTGCGCGGCCGTGACTTTATCACCGGCCTCCCGCGCAGCACAGAGTTAAAGACTAACGACCTAGTTAAAGCGATGGGTAAAGAGTTGCGCGAAATAATTAAAGCGATACGTGATGTGCTGCAAGAGACACCGCCCGAACTAGCCAGCGACATTATCGACCGCGGGATTATCATGACCGGTGGCACGTCGATGTTGCGTCATTTCCCAGAGCTTGTCTTCCGCCGCACAGGAGTAAAAGCAAAAGTCGCCGACGACCCACTGTTTTGCGTAGCGCGCGGCACAGGCATTGCACTTGACCACTTAGACACGTACAAAAAAGCTATTATTGCTAAGAGGTAGAGATGAAGTGGTAGTGAGCAAAAAGGGGGTTAGACTAGGGGCGTGCAGCCCCGGAGCGCACCCTTTTTGTTCAGCTGCCGCGAATATCTATGAACAATCATCACGCGTATTTATATGAAGGGCCTGTTTCGCTACTGCCACAGCTGGCAGAGTCTGCGTGTGCGCAATTTAATTTTCAACGAGAGAATAATCCGGATGTCTATGTGCGCGAATGGGAAAAATTTGGCATCGACGAAGCACGCGAACTAACACAGCAGGCCGCGTTCAAAGCTGCAAGTGGGAAGGCACTGTTTGTTTTAGGACTTTCATCAATAACAAGCGAGGCACAACATGCACTTCTAAAGTTGTTTGAAGAGCCTGTCCAAGGGACTGTGTTTGTGGTACTTGTACCGCACGGGGCACTTCTTGCAACACTGCGTTCGCGCTTTTTAGCGTATCCGGAAAAGTTAAAAGCCGCGGCTGGAAGTGGGGAGGCGAAAGAATTCCTTTCCTGGCCCTACAAAAAGCGGAGTGACTGGGTGACAGCGTTTGTAAAAAATGATGAAGAAAATACGCGCGAATTGGCTCGCAGTTTTTTGAACGAATTGGAGGCTGTGTTGTATAAATCCCGACGCCTTGAAGGGGTCGGGACCCCGACCGAAGCGTCGGGGAAAGAAATACGTGAAGGGTTGCAAGACATTGCCCATTTCCGCGACTATTTGTCTGACAGGGCACCGTCGTTAAAGATGATACTTGAGCATTTTGCCGCAACGCTTCCATTAATTAAATAAACTCGTGACTCCCAAAAAATTAGAAGAACGCAAAGAGCGAATTTTAAAGCTGGACAGAGCTCTCAAGAAACTATACCCAAACCCAACTATCGAATTGAACTTTAGCAATACGCTCGAGCTTTTAATTGCCGTACAACTTTCGGCACAGTCGACTGACAAAAACGTAAATAAAATTACTGAAAAACTTTTCAAAAAATACAAAACATTGAACGACTATGTCCATGCAGGGAAGACACAAAAAAACATAAACGAATTTGAACAAGATATATTCGCATCCGGTTTTTACCGTGCAAAGGCAAAAAACATCCTGAGGGCTGTCAAAATGATTAAGAACGAGTTTGGTGGGGAAGTGCCACGCACTATTGAAGAGTTGTTGAAGTTGCCCGGTGTCGCGCGCAAGACAGCAACGGTTGTGCTTGCAACTGCGTTTGGGGTTGTTGCGGGTATTACTGTCGACACGCATGTTATACGGTTTGTGCAGCGGTACGACCTTTCAGACTTTAAAGACGCTGTGCGCATTGAGCGCGACTTGATACAACTTTTGCCAAAAAAAGAGTGGTCTACGTTTACACATCGGGTTATACACTACGGCCGTTACCTGGCCCCGGCCCGCGTATACGACACGTCCAAAGACCCTCTTGTAAAAATCTACCCTCCTGCTGCAGAGCGGTTTCGCACATAAAGTCACCACGCACTATCTTACTTCTAAGAGTACACAATTTCCTTGCTAGGAAATTGCTCAGTCCTCGGGCCGTCGCCCTGTGGAGCCTCTTAAAAGCAAATAGTGCGTTATGTTATGATACCTATATGGCATACGACTTTAAACCCTTCGACACACGTATTAAAGAAATTAGCGAACACGTACAGCTTGAAATGGCCGGCATCCGCACGGGCCGTGCGGCACCCACTATCTTGGACGGCGTGCAGGTGGAAAGCTACGGCACTCGCATGCCGATAAACCAGGTTGCAAACATTTCTATCGAAGACGCCCGCACGTTGCGCATCACCCCATGGGATGCCAGTCAGGCTAAAGAAATTGAAAAAGCAATTGTGCAGGCAAACCTGGGTATTTCTGTTGGGGCCGACGAAAAAGGCGTCCGCGTATTTTTCCCTGAACTAACGTCCGAGCGCCGTACGACACTTGTAAAATTGGCAAAGGAGCGCATTGAAGAAAGCAAAACCTCTCTGCGTGTTGCACGTGACGAAGTCTGGTCGGATATCCAAAAAAAGGAACGCGACGGCGAGATGCCCGAAGACGACAAGTTCCGTAACAAAGACGAAATGCAAAAAAAAGTCGATGCGGCAAACAAAGCATTTGACGAAGTGCTCGCACGGAAAGAAAAAGAAATTTCAGGCTAATTTTGTATGAGCCTGATTATCTTCATCCTTATACTGGTTTCCTTGATACTCGTGCACGAGTTTGGGCATTTTATAATTGCCAAAGCGTTCGGTATCCGTGTCGACGAGTTCGGTATTTTTTTCCCGCCGCGCATCTTTGCTATTAAATGGAGAGGCACAGAATATTCTTTAAATTGGTTGCCGTTTGGCGGGTTTGTTAAAATCTTTGGAGAGAATGGCGAGCAGACAGACGTAGGGACTAGTATCGAGGGAGGGGCTCCACAGGGCGACGGCCCGAGGACTGAGCAATTTCCTAGCAAGGAAATTGTGTACCCGACACCGGTAGCTAGTCCCGTAGATTCTTTCGTGCACAAACCGCGCCCGGTACAAGCGGCTGTTATAGTCGCCGGTATTGTTTTTAACTTAGCGTTTGCGTGGTTGATACTTTCGGCCGGGTACATGGTAGGTATCCCAACATCAGCCGACCACAAAGGTTTTGGTGTTGTACAAAACGCCCATGCAACTATTGTCGATGTACTGCCAGGCTCGCCGGCAGACAAAGCGGGGCTAAAGGCGGGTGATGTGGTTGAAACTGTTATCACCGGCACGGCAAGCTTGCAGGCAGGCGCCACTGCAGAGGACGTGCAGCAGTTTATCGCAGCACACCAAGACGAAAGTATTGGCCTTACGGTAGGGCGGGGTAGTGCAGAAATAAGTGTCATTGCAGTACCAGTGGGAGGAATTGCCGAAGGCCACAAAGCACTTGGTGTTGCACTTGGCGACGTTGGTGTGCTCAAACTTTCTCTTTTTCCGGCACTTGGTCAAGGTGCACTGTTAGCTAAAGAAATTACTATTTCAACTGCAGCAGGGTTGCTTGGCTTTTTTGCACAAATTTTCCACGGCACAGCAGACTTTGCTGGTGTGAGCGGCCCTATTGGTATTGCGGGCATGGGCAGCACGGCAGTGCAGGAAGGAATTATCGCGACAATTATCTTGACCGCGCTTATCTCCATAAACTTGGCAATTATTAACCTGCTCCCAATTCCTGGCCTCGACGGTGGCCGCCTGTTGTTTATTGTTATCGAAGCAATTACCCGCCGCCCAATTTCCCCGCGCTTTACACTCGCGTTTACTCTTGCCGGTTTTGGCCTCCTCATTTTGCTGATGGTAGTTGTGTCGTATCACGACGTGCTCAACTTGGTGCGCCCGGTGTAAATAAAAAAAGAAGACCCCGCTTTCTTCCGGAAGGAAGTTGCGAGGTCTTGAAGAATGAGTGGTAGTTGATCTACCAGAGATTATCGTTGCCGAGACGTCCGTTGACGATAGCGCACAGCTGATCCCAGCTCAACTTGGTGCGTTCCTCGGGCTCAAGAGGAGCCTTTTTGCTACCGCACAGGATGAGCCTTGTCCCACCGTTTTCGCCAGGGTGTGCATACCAGCCGCCGAAATACTTGTTCGGCCCTGTTGCCCGCAGGTCATGGCCGGCAGCATCGATGCCCCGTGCCTTGGCTTCGGCGATGCGGATAGCACTGACGACGCTCAGCATTCCCTTCTCGACCGCGTTGGGAGCGTTGCGGTTGAGAGCAATGCCAACCTGGAAGTGCTTGCGCTTCAAGATCGTCCACATTACGACGTCGGCGCCGTCTTCGAATGCGGCGTCACGCAATTGAGGATTTCCCCAGAGCAGACAGACGTTCATGCCGTTCTCTAGGGTGTAGCGCTTGCTGAGCTTGTGGAGATTCACGGCGCTCTGCAGACGTGACGTTTCTTGGTTGTAGAGGATGTCGAACATTTCGAACGCCCTCTGACAACATGTTCCCCAGTCGATTTCGTTCGACGTGTGGTCGCGGTGGTAGTTGGCCAGGCCGCGAAGTTGGTAGTGCAGTGACAGCCGGTCGACCTGTTCGGCTCGATCGGTTGCGACCGTCAGCTTGATGAAGGGCCACAGGCCTTCATCCGTGTGGAAGCCGTAGTGCTCGCACATGAGCTTGAAGCTCGAAGTGTCCGTAAGGCCCTTGCCGTGTTGGTCTAGCGGTCCGCCTCCCGTGTCCATTTCCAGGACCCGGTGGCCGACTCTGTCCTCGTCCGGCAGCGGAACACCTGCGGGCAACAGGACAACTTTGTATTCGCTGTCTCCCACGATGAACCGAACGGCCTTCCACAAGCATGCGTAGGCGTCGGTGTCGGGGTGTCTGTGGGTGACAAGAATGAAGGGGAGGTCTTCATCGAGGTTGGGAACCCAGGCTTTCACCTTTGCTCTCAATCTCGCTTGTGCTTCATCGTACCGAAGCTGCAGGAGGGTCTCCATGCACGTATCCTTTCAACAGTAGAGAGTGTGGCTAACACCCGGGAACAGCCTTTAGAATAATAGCATGTTTAATATTAAAAGTCAATAGAGATCATAAAAAAAGAAAGCCGCTCCAGGTGTTACTGGAGCGGCTGTAGTCGTGCCTTGCGGCTTAGCGCTTTTTGTCTTTCGCCTTGGGCTTGCGGTGCTGCATAGTCTTTTCGCCCTTGGCCAGATTGACCACGTTCTCGGTCTCGCTGGCGATTGACCAGCCAGCCGCCAGGAGGCGGTCGAGTTGTCCGTCGCCAGTGGACTGACGTGCCGGCGCGGAAGGAGTATTTTTCTCCAGCACCGACGGCGTAGTGGTTTCGAGGGTCGGCATCTCGAGCTTCATCGCGGTGAGTGGTACGAGAACCACTGCACCCTTGAGATGCCCCGGCGTCTTGAACGTGGTCCAGTCCGCCTCGGCGTAGGGGATTAGCCTCTTCGCCTTATCGTTGAATCCGTAGAGCACGAAGATCGCGTGGGTCGCTGCGATGTGCATAGACGTCGGCAGGAGGTCGACATAGACGAACTTACGCCCGTCCTCCATGTCCTTCTGCCAGATCTTCGCACGGGCGACGATAGTGTCGCCGTAGTAGGCTTCCAGCTCCTCGGCAGTTTCGCCGTGCACGAAGAAGTTGAGTATCCCCCCGTGCACGTTGTGCTTGAACTGGAGGAAGTGGATCGTCCGACCCGCATCCTCCACCGTGCTCCTGCGTGCTTCGAGCGGCACGGCGACCTGCACGACACTGCCCTCGTGCAAGAGTTTCCGGTCCAGAACGGGGACAGGAACGCGGGGTGACGAGGCTTCCGTCGGAGCGGCTGCATTTAAACCCGTCATGGGTATTTCCTTTGAGTGTATGCCCGGCTAAAGGCGATGTACGGCCGAAAGCACATTAACATAATACTTTAATAAAGTCAAATTATTTTACATCGTTTTGCACCAACAGTATTTTCCCCGTACAATGTCGGAATGAAGCAATCTAAACTATTTGTAAAAACTCGCCGCGAGGCACCAAAAGACGAAGTTTCTAAAAACGCGCAGCTGCTTATCCGCGCAGGCTACGTACATAAAGAAATGGCGGGGGTGTATTCGTATCTGCCGCTTGGCCGTCGTGTGCTGCAAAAGGTAGAGCAAATAATCCGCGAAGAGATGGATGCCATTGGTGGGCAGGAAATCCGCATGGCAACACTGCACCCAAGCGAACCGTGGAAGCAAACAGGCGCATGGGACGGTGTTGATGTGTTGTTTAAAATAAACAGCCGAACTGAAAAAGAATATGCGCTCGGCCAAAGCGAGGAAGAAATTGTAACGCCGATAGCGCAGCAATATGTTACGTCATACAAAGACTTGCCCGTTGCTATTTACCAAATTGGGCAAAAGTACCGCGACGAGTTGCGTGCAAAAAGCGGCATCATGCGCGGACGCGAGTTTGGCATGAAGGACATGTATTCCTTCCATGCAACACAGGAAGATTTTGACCGTTTTTATGCAGTCGTTAAAGGCGCATATTTAAATGTCTATAAGCGCATGGGGTTAGTTGCAAAAGTAACCGAAGCATCGGGCGGCTCATTTAGCGAAAAAATTTCCTATGAGTTTGAGGTACTTACCGACGCAGGCGAAGATGTTATTTTTTATTGCGAAAATTGCGACTTTTGTGTCGAAGACGAAATTGCAAAAATAAAACCGGGCGAGGCGTGTCCGCGCTGCTCCGTTGGTGTGCTTAAAGAAGCGAAGTCGGTGGAAGTTGGCAACGTGTTTGACCTGGGGCAGAAATATCCAAAAGCATTTAACTTTACCTACAAAGCAGAAGACGGCACCGACCACCACCCAATTGTGGGCTGCTTTGGCATTGGTACCACACGTTTGATGGGAACCATTGTTGAAGTCTTTGCCGATGAAAAGGGAATTGTCTGGCCGGAGAGTGTCGCACCGTTCCGTGTGCACTTGATAGAAATTGCCAACGACAACGACGATGTAAAAAAAGAAGCAGCAGAGCTGTATCGCGAATTGAATGAAGCAGGTGTAGAAGTGTTGTGGGACGACCGCGACGCACGCGCAGGCGAGAAGTTTGCTGACAGCGAGCTGATGGGAATACCCTTGCGTGTAGTAGTTTCTGAAAAAACATTAGCTGCAGGTAAGTTCGAATGTGTGCACCGTGCAAGTGGCAAGACCGAACATAAAAGCATTACTGAACTGATAGGACACCTGACCGCATGAGCAAAATTCTTGACCGCCTTCTACCCTTTATATCAAACGATGTCGGCATCGACTTAGGCACTGCAAACACACTCGTGTATTTGCGGGGTAGGGGGATTGTGGTTAACGAACCGTCCGTTGTTGCCGTAAACCAAAAAACAGGCCAGGTGGTTGCTGTTGGCCGTACTGCAAAAGACATGTTGGGTCGCACACCTGGGCACTTGGTCGCCGTGCGCCCACTTGTCGATGGTGTTGTGTCGGACTTCGAAGCGACAGAAGAGATGATTGCGTACCTTATAAACCAAGCGCAGGGAGTGTCGCGCAAACTGCTCGGACCGCGCGCCGTGATTGGTGTGCCTGCAGGTATTACAAATGTTGAAATGCGCGCCGTAAAAGATGCCGCGCAAAACGCCGGCGCGCGCGAAGTGCATATTGTTGAAGAACCTGTCGCCGCAGCACTTGGTGTGCGCATGCCAATACGCGAAGCGGTCGGCAGCATGATTGTCGACATTGGCGGGGGCACAGTAGACATTGCGGTGCTTTCGCTTGGAGGCATTGTCCGTGCCAAAAACTTGCGCAGTGCCGGCGACAAACTTAACCAAGACATCATTGGCTACGTGCGTTCGGAATTTAAAATTTTGATTGGTGAAAAAACCGCAGAAGAAGTGAAGATGGCAATAGGCTCGGTTATTGAAGGCGGCGAAAATCTGCAGGCAGTGGTGCGTGGCCGCGACCTCATTACCGGCTTGCCACGCGAGATTATTTTGACCGACCAGGACATCCGCGAAGCAATTTCGCAGTCTATAGACACACTTGTCGACTCAGTGCGCGAAGTGCTGGAAACAACGCCGCCCGAAATCCTTTCCGACATAATGCGCTCGGGTATTACACTGGTGGGCGGGGGTGCCCTGCTGAAAGGGCTCGACCAATTGTTAACGCAATGGCTTAAGGTCCCTGTGGTTGTTGCCGACGACCCACTCACTGCAGTTGCACGCGGCACGGGTGTGATTTTAGAAAATTTGGGGTTGCATCAAGATTTACTTTTGGAATATGGCGAAGACTTTTAACACGGGTCGCGGCAGGAGGGGTGGTATGGGTGGAGTATCTGCTGCCCTTGTGTGGGGAGTAGTGTTGCTGTGTGTGTTTGGTGCCGTAGTTTTTTGGCGTGCTTCGCTTGCTGGTTTTTTTTGGGACGCACTGGTGCCTCTTCAACACTTTCGTAGTGCGCTTGGCGCATCGGACACTACACGCCTGCAGGCAGAACTTGCATCAACAACTGCGCATGTTGCCGACCGCGACGCGTTATACAAAGAAAATATAGAACTAAAAGCACGCCTCGGCCGCGACGCAGGAGTGCAAACTATTTTAGGTGGGGTCATTATGCGCCCGCCGGGCATACCGTACGACACTCTTATTATTGACGCTGGTGTAGCCGAAGGGGTTGCAGCGGGGCAGCTAGTCTACGCTGGAGGTACTTCGCTTATTGGCACCGTGGGCCAGGCATATGCGCACACTGCGCGTGTGGTGCTCTTTTCAACAGCAGGGGAAACATACGACGTACTCCTAAAAGGCTCGGTGCCTCTTACTATGCAGGGGCAGGGCGGCGGGTCGTTTGTGGGCCAAGTCCCTGCGGGTACTCCTGTTGCTGCGGGAGACACACTTGTCTTCCCTGGTGTGGCGAGTGGCTTTGCCGGAATCGTTGTAAAAGTCGACGCGCGCCAGGCCGAGTCGTTCCAAACAGTGTATGCGCGGCTGCCGGTAGACCCCCTTACATTGCGCTACGTTGAAGTTCGCAAGTAACCAGTATGTTTCGCGACTCAAAACTTGTATCTGCCGCTGCAGTCCTTTTTATACTACTTGCCTTTTTATTTTCGTGGTGGCCGTTTGCCCTTGTTGGGGTAGTGCTTGCGGCACTCTGTGGCCGCGCTGTCACTGCAGTAGTGCTGGCACTTGTACTCGACTGTGCATACGGGGTACCAAGCGGATATGTACACTTCATATTTTTCCCCTTCACGTTTTTGGCACTATGTATTGTGTGCGCGCGCGCAGTCCTTGCGCGGCATATGCGCTAGAAGCATACTGGAGTGATGCAGTTTTTTAGACGAGGACGTAAAAAAACACTTCGGAGCGAAATACATCCGGACGAAATCCTCATCGACTCCTCTAGTGGTGCAGAATTTAACCGCGACCAGTTTGAAGGCCGTATAGAACAGCCTCTGTCGCGACGTTCGTTTTTTCTGGCAAGCGGGTTGGTGGCGTTGTTGTTGCTTGCCTATGTAGTACGCGCCGCCGACCTGCAACTTGCACACGGTGCGGCGTATGCGGAACAAGCAAAAAATAACCAACTGACCGAGCAAACTATTTTTGCTGACCGCGGTATTATTGCCGACAGGAACGGAGTCCCGCTTGCCTTTAACGAACGCGGCAGTGTTGCAGACGACTTTGCAAAACGCACCTACGCAAACTTTGCCGGTTTGGCGCACGCGGTGGGGTATGTAAAAGCGCCGGCAAAAGACTCGTACGGCGTGTACTACCGCAACGCGTTTGTGGGCATCGACGGTGCAGAAAAAGCATTTAACGCACAGCTCGCGGGACAGAACGGATTAAAACTTTCCGAAACGGACGCAAAAGGAAAAATTATTTCAGAAAGTGTAGTGCAGCCGCCGCAGGCAGGTGAGACCTTGACACTTTCCCTCGATGCAAAAGTTACCGAAGGTCTGTACAAAGCAATTTCTGCGCGTGTCGACTCTTCAAAATTCCAAGGAGGGGCGGGAGTTATTATCGATGTTGAGACAGGTGAGATTTTGGCGATGACCAGCTACCCTGAATACAGCCAAAACGGCGTCGAAAATGGTGACGCCGCGGTGCTTAAAAGTTTAAATGCCGACACTCGCCAGCCGTTTTTAAACCGCGCGACAGACGGCCTGTATGCGCCGGGCTCTATCGTAAAACCGGTTATGGGCTTGGCTGCATTGCAAGAAGGGATTATCAGTGAGACAAAACAAATTTTAAGTACAGGCTCGATAAGCGTGCCAAACCCGTACGACCCAGCGCACCCGTCTATTTTTAAAGACTGGCGTGCAAACGGGTGGGTGGACGTGCAACAAGCAATTGCAGTTTCCTCCGACGTATATTTTTATGCAGTGGGCGGTGGATATAAAGACCAGGCGGGGTTGGGGATCGACCGCATCGACAAATATTTGAGATTGTTTGGGTTTGGGCAGGACGCGGGGCTTGCCGGCTTTAGCGAGCAAGACGGCAATATCCCAACAATTGCCTGGAAGGTGGTTGCGTTTCCTAAAGACCCAACATGGCGTTTGGGCGACACGTACCACACGGCAATTGGCCAGTACGGTATGCAGGTGACACCTCTCCAGGCAGTGCGCGAGGCGGCAGCTGTTGCAAACGGTGGGACACTGCTAACCCCGACACTTACCGCAAGTAGCACGCCTGCCGGTACAAAAATACACATCGACCCGCACAACTTCCGCGTTGTACAAGAGGGTATGCGTATGGGTGTTACGACAGGTATTGCCCAGTCGGTAAAGTTTGACTTTGTGCATGTCGCGGCAAAAACCGGTACTGCGCAAATTGGCACACACAACCAGTATTTAAATTCGTGGATGATAGGATTTTTCCCGTACGAACACCCGAAGTATGCGTACGCTGTAGTGCTTGAACGTGGGCCCGCGGGGACATTGCAAGGTGCGCCTGCTGTGATGGCTACATTTTTACCGTGGATGAACGAAAACGCGCCGCAGTATTTGAAATAAGTGGATAAAAACTTGCTTTGACGTTTATCTAATTTCGGCTATACTAATGCACGCCTCGATTACCTGCCTATTTCTTTTTAAAAACTATTTATGACCGAAGAACTCATCTCGCAGGAAAAGTTTGAAGAATTAAAAAAAGAGCTGGAATTTTTACATACGACTCGCCGCAAAGAGGTGGCAGAACAGCTTGAATACGCTCGTTCGCTCGGAGACCTTTCAGAAAATGCCGAATACCAGGAAGCGCGCGAAATGCAGGCGTCTGTTGAAGAGCGCGTACAAAAACTTGAGGCAATTTTAAAAAACGCAAAAATTGTACACGCAGGTAAGAGTGACATTGTGGGCATGGGTGGCAATGTAACGGTGCAAAAGGTGGGCGCAGACGACAAACACACCTACATTATTGTTGGTGCTGAAGAGGCCGACATGTTGGCAGGCAAAATTTCCTATCATTCACCGCTCGGTAACGCACTCCTTGGTAAAAAGAAAGGCGACGAATTTTCGTTCCATACCCCCAAAGGAACACAGAAATATAAGATACTAAAAGTAGAGTAACAAAAAAGACCCCTCGCAAAAGGGGTCTTTTTTGTTTACAATGGTCTTCATGTATGACGAGATGAGGGCGGAACGTTTGCGTAAGTTGGAGCTGCTGAAAGAAGCGGGGATGGAAGGCTACCCAGTGTCCACGGGGCGTTCTGTTTCGGGTGCAGAATTTTTAGAAAAGTTTGAAGAGCTCGTTTCTTCGGGCGGTACTGAAGTGCTTGCAGGTCGTGTGCTTTCCATACGTGGCCAGGGCGGCATTATATTTGCTGATGTTGCGGACGGTACAGCCCGCGTGCAGTTTGTGTTGGAAAAAGCAGAAATGGGGGACGAGGCTTTTGTACTTTTTGAAAGTGCCGTAGACCAGGGCGACTTTGTTGAAGCAACAGGAGTTGCATATTTGACCAAACGCGGCCAGCAGTCGCTCAAAGTTACTTCGTGGAAGATGCTTGCGAAGTCGTTGGCGCCACTACCAACCGAATGGTATGGCATCCAAGATACTGAACTAAAATTGCGTGAACGCTACTTGGATATATTGTTAAACGAAGACTTGCGCGACATGTTTATACGCCGCGGTGCGTTTTGGCAGGCGATGCGCAACTTCCTTTTGCAGAGAAAATTTTTGGAAGTAGAAACGCCAATTCTTGAAAATTCGCCCGGCGGTGCCGACGCGCGGCCGTTTATAACCCACCACAACGCGCTCGACATGGAGGTGTATCTACGCATTTCCGCGGGTGAGCTGTGGCAAAAGCGGCTGCTTGTTGCCGGGTTCCCTAAAGTGTTTGAAATTGGTCGTATATTCCGTAACGAAGGTCAGTCGCGCGAACATTTGCAAGACTACACCCAGCTCGAAACATACGAAGCGTATAGCGATATGAAAAAGGGCATGCAGTTTATCCAAGACCTATACCGCCACATTGCGCAGGAAGTATACGGCAGGACACGTTTTACCGTGCAGGGGCACGAGTTTGACTTGGCCGACGAATGGAAGGAAATTAATTTTTGCGAAATTATTAACGAGAAATTTGGCATCGACCCACTTACAGTTTCAAAAGATGATGCAATTGCTGCGGTACACGCACACAAGATACAAGTAGGCGAGACGCTCAACAAGGCTCGAGCAGTGGACCACTTGTGGAAGAGTATCCGTAAAACAATTTCGGGTCCTGCGTTTTTGGTTGGTATCCCTGTATACTTGGAACCGCTCGCAAAACGATCGCCTGAAAATTCGAATGTGGTAGAACGTTGCCAAGTTTTGTTGGCAGGTTCGGAGATGGGCAAGGGCTTTAGTGAGTTGAACGACCCACAAGACCAAACGGCGCGTTTTGAAGAGCAGCAAAAACTCCGCGACGGCGGCGACGACGAAGCACAGCGTTTGGACACCGACTACATCCGCGCGATGGAGTATGGCATGCCACCTGCTTTTGGTTTTGGCATGTCGGAGCGCTTCTTTGCATTCCTTGAAAATAAGTCTGCGTACGAAACACAAATTTTCCCTCTCCTTCGTCCTAAAAATTAGTTTTGTATAAAAAAAGAAAACCGCCTTACGAGAAGGCGGTTAGTGAGCGAGAAGTCAGGAAGTTTTGGCGGGTATAGTGCCAACTAAGAAAGCATCGGGGCAGTCGTTTTTACCGCCCTTGCTGGCTGAGATGATTCTATAGGCCTTTCCTCCTATTACTTCTACCCAAGACCCTTGGGCCTTTTTGACCGCATCCTCGTAGGACAGGTCTGGTGCTACAACGCAGGCAGAACCTGCCTTTTTGTCGAACCAGGTGATCCCAGGTGCCGGAGGCGACTTACTGGTGGCGCTTATCGCGCTAGTAGCAGCCACGAAAATTACCGAAGCGATTAGTGTCAACTCTACAGCATCAGCCATCTCTAAGTTTTCCCTCAACAAAAAACGGAACGATTTTGTATCCTTTTTAGTTGTACTACGCATGGTTTACGTGTGTCAAATAAACGGTGAAGTTGGCGGCTTTATGAAGCTTTTATGTGGATAACTTTATGCGGGGAAGTGGGGCAAAATGTCATATACTGGTGAGTAGTGGGATGAAGTGGGATACCCGCGAACTGTATGCTCATTGGCGAATATCTACATACTCTGGACAGCAAAAAGCGTCTTTCGCTTCCCGCAAAATTCAGGAAGGAGGTTGGCCGTAAAGTTGTCATTACGCGCGGTTTGGATGCTTGTTTGTTTATGTTCCCTCAAAAGTCGTGGGACAAAATTGCAGAAAAGTTGGCGAACCTACCCATTGGCCAGGCAGACACCCGGGGTATGAGCCGCTTCCTGCTTTCTGGTGCGGTAGAGACAGATGTCGACAGTGCGGGCCGCATTTTGGTGCCAGACTTCCTTAAAGACTTTGCTGACCTACGTTCGCGTGTTGTTTTGGCAGGAGTTTCGGACCGTATTGAAATGTGGAACGAAAAAACCTGGGAAGAATATAAACGCCGCATTGAAAAGAGCGCTGACCAGATGGCGGAAAAAATGGGTGACTTAGGAATCCTTTGAAATATATGACTGCACATTCTTTTACTTCTGTTCGTGTCCGGAGCAGCCTCTTGCGAGAGGAGGGCAGCTCTGCCCGCGAGCAGAAGCAAGGGAAAGTAAAGAAGGAGGTAGCAAAAACCGAAGCGGAGTCCGGTTGCGGAGCCGAAGATCGACGCAGAGGGCTCCGCGAAGGTTCCCACACCAGCGTCATGGTAGAGGAAGTTTTGCAATATTTAGATGTTAAAAAAGGCCAACAGGTTCTTGATGCAACGGCAGGGCAGGGTGGTCATAGTGACGCGATTTTAAAAAATACTCCTGGCTCCCGCGTGCTTGCACTCGACGCCGACCCTGTGTCGGTAGAGTTGGCAGAGAAGCGCTTGGCACAATTTGGCGAACGTGCAGCAGTAGTTGAAGCAAATTTTGGCGATATTGAAAAAGTTCTCAAAAAGCAGGGTATTAAAACAATCGATAAAGCACTCTTTGACCTGGGGTGGAACTCGGGCCAATTAGGGCTTGGGAGAGGTTTTTCATTCTTAGTCGATGAGCCGCTCGACATGAGCTACGGCACACAGTCTGCTTCAAGTTTTACTGCAGCCGAAGCGTTAAACGAATGGGAAGAAGAGACTCTCGCGAATGTTTTTTACGGCTATGGCGAAGAGCGCTACGCGCGCCGTATTGCCAAAGCAATAGTTCAACGTCGCGAAACTAAGCCCTTTGCCACAACTCTTGAGTTGGTGGAAGTTGTGCGGGACAGCACGCCAAGTGCCTACCACCGCGGCCGCCTCCACTTTGCGACACGCACATTCCAAGGGTTGCGCATGGCTGTTAATGACGAACTTGGAGTTATAAACCGTGGGGTAACGTCCGCATGGGAGCACTTGTCGCCCGGCGGTCGTATTGCGGTCATAACGTTCCATAGTATTGAAGACCGCGCGGTTAAGCGATTGTTTGCCGACTTTGTGAAAGGTGATGGACGTTTAGTGTTTAAAAAACCACTGGTGCCATCCCGGGCCGAGGTTGTGGCAAACCCCCGAGCCCGCAGCGCCAAACTCCGCGTTATTGAAAAATCTCTCTAAATTATATGAACACTAAAAGTCTCGCTCTCTATCAAGTCTACCTCTCCCGCAGTATCGCACTGCTTGCCGGCGTGTGTGCGTTGTCGGTCTTTTTATACGGTACGTTTTTACTACTCGCAGTTGAACATACCGCCGCACGCACAGCGCTCGGGAAACAAGTGAGCGAAACAACTCTGCAGTTGAGCACGCTCGAAGCAGAATATCTTGCAAAAACAAAAGAGTTAACACGCGCCAGCGCAGTAACTCTTGGCTTTACTACACCAGTTGCTGTTGCCGCTGTGTTTGAAACGGGCGACGCGCGGTCACTTTCTCTACGACGATAATGAACAAACGGTTTCTTGGGAGGGTGCGGATGCTGACGCTCTTTTTTGTAACGGTCTCGCTCGTGCTTGTAGGCCGGCTTTATTTTTTGCAAATTGTGCGCGGTCCCGCATATACCACTCGTGCCGACGCCCAATTTACTGAACCTGCAACGTCTCTTCCTACCCGCGGTATTATATATTTTAGCGACAACGCAGGTACAGAAATCGCTGCAGCAGTAATAAAAGACGGCTTTGCTATTGCAGTAAATCCTACCAAGGTCACCGACGCAGAAGCCTTGTGGACAGCTCTCCAGGGAGCCGTTACGCTTTCGCACGACGCATTTATAGCAAAAGCAACTAAGTCGGGAAGCCAGTATCAACTGGTGGCGCAGCATTTAAGTGGTGATGTTGGTGAGGCGCTCCAAGCAAAACAACTTCCTGGACTTATTGTGCAGCAAGACAGATGGCGTTCGTATCCGGGGGGTTCGCTTGCCGCCCAAGAAATTGGGTTTGTTGCCTACAATGGAGGTGACAGCCAGGAAGGCCGCTACGGGCTGGAGCGCCAGTACAACCAGACACTTGAACGCAGCGCCCAAGACCTGTACAAAAACTTTTTTGTCGAACTCTTTGGTGGGGTCAAGTCGGTGCTTGAAGGCGCTCCCCAAGAAGGCGATATCATCACTACGATAGAGCCGTCGGTACAAAGCGAACTCGAACGACAGTTGGCACTGTACGACAGCACATGGCACCCAAAACTTGCGGGCGGCATTATCATGAACCCACAAAATGGCGAAATATATGCGATGGCTGTAGCGCCGACGTTTGACCTCAATGCGTTTAACTTGCAAACTAACCCGCTTGTATACGCAAACCCACTTGTGCAAAACGTGTACGAAATGGGTTCGATTTTTAAACCGCTTACAATGGCAGCCGGTATAGACTCGGGCGCGGTGACAGAAAATACTACCTACAACGACACAGGTTTTATAACAGTTGATGGAAAAAAGATCTCGAACTTCGACTTTAAAGCGCGCGGAGTGATACCGATGCAACAAATTTTGAGCCAGTCGCTAAACGTCGGTGCATCGTTTGTTGCCACACGCATGGGCTCATCAACGATGCGTAACTATTTCCTCGACCACTATGGACTAGGGTCAACGACAGGCATCGACATGCCAGGGGAAGTCCGCGGTATTGTCGGCAACTTGTCGTCGCCCCGCCAGGTCGAATATGACACAGCGTCGTTTGGGCAAGGTATCGCCAACACTCCTGTTGAAACAGTGCGTGCGCTTGCAACGCTTGCAAACGGTGGCTACTTGGTAACCCCGCACTTGGTCCGTGCAATACGCTACACGGTTGGTATCACCAAACCAATTTCACTCCCAGAAAAAGTGCAGGTACTAAAACCAGAAACGTCTACCACCGTAAGTCGTATGCTTACTGCTGTTGTCGACACGGCACTCGCTAAAGGGGAAGACAAGATAGAGCATTACAGTGTGGCGGCCAAAACGGGCACAGCCCAAATTGCAAACCCTTCGGGTGGGGGCTACTATAGCGACAGGTTCCTGCACAGTTTTGTTGGGTATTTCCCGTCGTACGACGCAAAATTTATTGTATTTTTGTTTGCAGTAGAACCTGTCGGCGCGCCGTATGCGTCGACTACACTTGCACCTCCTTGGCACGAACTAACGCAGTTTCTTATCAACTATTACAACGTCCCTCCTGACAGATAGTCAGTCCGGTACAGACGACTAACCTCATTGTATGCGCACACTCTTTAAAAAATGCATCGTCTATGTTCTAACGCTGGAAGCGCGGCTTGTCGTACGCAAGTACAAGCCGCACATTGTGGCAGTCACCGGGAGTGTGGGCAAAACATCTACGAAAGATGCTATTTACAGCGTCCTTGCCGAAAATGCTCATGTGCGCAAAAGCGACAAAAGTTTTAACAGCGAAGTTGGGTTGCCGCTGACCATACTCGGGTGCCCAAATGCGTGGAGTAACCCGCTGCGATGGCTACAAAATATTGTCGACGGGCTTATTTTAATTATCTTCAAAACTACTTACCCTGAATGGTTGGTGCTGGAAGTGGGTGCAGACAGACCTGGCGATATTAGTTCGCTCGCAGCGTGGTTACCTGTCGACATTGCGGTGATAACCAGGCTGCCGGAAGTTCCTGTGCATGTCGAATTTTTTGACTCGGCTGATGCGGTTGTTGCAGAAAAAGCGTCGCTTATTAACGCGCTCAAAAAAGACGGGACACTGGTGGTCTACGCCGACGACAACCGCAGAGACATACTGGTACAAAAAGCACAGGCACGCGGGGTGCGTATTGTGACATTTGGCCTGCTCGACACGGCCGACGTGTATGCGTCGGGTTTTTCAGTTGTGCGTGAAGAGGGTGGCAATAACTGGCCCATTGGTATGGAGTCGCATATAACAGCGGGCGGTATAAGCGCACCGGTGTCGACGCTCGGTATACTTGGCTCACACATGGTGTTGCCGCTTGTCGCAGCGGCTGCCGTAGGTAGTGCGGTAGGGAAGACCTTGCCTGAAATTGCAGAAGCGCTTAGCCACTACGCGCCACCACACGGCCGTATGCGTCTGCTTCCTGGTATTAAAGACACACGTATTATTGACGACACGTACAACTCGTCCCCGGCCGCGGTTGTGGCTGCACTTGATGCACTAAAACTTATTGCGCCACGAGGTCGCGTTATTGCAGTGTTTGCCGACATGCTCGAACTCGGACGGCATTCGGTGGAAGAACACAGAAAAATAGGTGCATACGCTGCAGGTATTGTCGACATACTAGTAACAGTCGGTTTCCGTGCGCGTGACGCGGCAAGTGGTGCACTTGATGCAGGGCTTGCTGACGGGAATATATTTCAATACGAAGATGCCGACAAAGCAGGGGAGGAACTTGCAGCAATGCTCGCACCCGGCGACATTGTTTTGGTAAAAGGTTCGCAAAGTATGCGGATGGAAAAAACAGTTGAACACTTGATGCTCAACCCCGAACGCGCAGGCGAGCTGTTGGTCCGGCAGGAGCTGAACTGGAAAAACCGCTAGTTTGCTATTTCTAAATGTTTTTCGATGTGCGTAATGCGTCGGCTGTGGTCGACAAGCACTTCTGCATCTGCATCAAATGCTTTTGAAAGTGGTTTTAATGTTTCCTGTATATTTTTTATTTCAGCGTGCAGTCCTTTGATTTCAGAACGGACTTCGCCCACTTGTTCACCTAGAGTAGTGACCTGGCCAGTAACCAGAGCAAATTGTTTAGCAATAGATTCAAATTGGTTGACCACCAATTCTTGAAATTTTTCTTCAGTGAGTTTCTCCGACATAGAATAATTATATCACGGCCAATAATTGGCACATCTTTTTACGTAAAGACTGGAAAAACCCCTGAACGTATTGTAAGGTTTGGAGGTTAGATACAACTACGGCCCTATCGTCTAACGGTTAGGACGGAAGCTTCTCAAGCTTTAAATCGGGGTTCGATTCCCCGTAGGGTCATGCCAATAAAGAGTTCAAATTAGAAATACCCAATTTGGTACACTGGGTGTATGAGTCAAAAAACAATTCTCGGTATAGGATCTTTACTTATTCTTATTGCTCTCGGCGCATACGGCTATACACACTACACGTCGCCGGCGTCGACTACAGTTTCAAACGCAGATGACTCGGCAATACGTGCTGTGGTAGAAGACTACGGCAAAACACTCGGGGAAGATCGGCTCGACATTGTGTCTGTCACACCGCGGGTTTCGGGGAAAGCATTCGAGTCCTACCAGGTAGAAGCGAATATGGTGGTGATGGACGCGTCGCAAGGAGGTGGGGAAGCACCTGTTGGTGTCCAACCACTTTCGCTCACGGTTGAAAAACAGGGGAGTGCGTGGGTAATAACAGCATTTACCAAAGGCGCATACAGCGAACTCCCGCACAGCCAAACCATTGTAGGTTTTTGGGAATGTTTGCCACACAAAAACACGAGCGGTCCGCAAACTATGGAATGTGCGTTTGGCATAGCTCGTGACCAAAGTGACGGACACTATGCAATAGACACGTCATTGATGTCGACGTACCCAGTCGACTTTCCAACGGGCACCAAAGTGCAGGTGACAGGTATTGTCACGCCGGCCAACCAATTAAGCAGTGTGCAAAAATATGACATCGACGGCGTTATACGTGCCACAAGTATTGTAAAAATATAAAAAGAAAAAGCGGTTGGATTTTTAGGTCCTTCCGCTTTCAATACTTCTAGTAACGTCGCCGTCTGTGCGGGTAGTACGTGACGTACGCCGGGGCCGGGTAGTAGACCACTGGTGCAGGAGTGATATACGCCGACTGGTAGTACGTCACTCTGTACTGTGGCGGTGGCGGTGGAGCCGGAGCCACATCGTACACGACCGTCCTCTGCGGAGGGGGTGCGTCGTACATCACCGCTGGCCTGACCTCATAAATGGCGCACCCACCGAGGGCTACCGGCAGTATCAGGCAAGCCAAAAGAACTTGTCGCATGTACGTCTCCCAAGATGAGAATCCTATAAAACTATAGGACTTTTTTAACTCTTAGTCAACTTAGGCAAACATGCCGTCGATTACCTCTTTGACGACGTTGCCGTCGGCTTTTCCTTTCAAGTCTTTCATCAGCATACCCATCAGTTGGTTTGCTTTTGTTTTGTCAGTTATGCCAAGCTCTGCAGCTTTTGCAGTGGCGAGTACCTGCACATCTTCCTTACTCATCAGCGCAGGCAGGAAGCTGTCTAGAATAACCAGTTCTTCTTTTTCTTTGTCGGCCAAGTCGGCGCGGCCGCCTTTTTCAAACTGTTCGATAGAGTCTTTGCGCTGTTTTGCACCGCGGCGGATAAGTGCGTTTAAGTCGTCTTCGCTCAACTCGTCGGTTGGTTTTTTACCCTTGGCAACAAGTTCGTTTGTGGCGTTTGAAAGTAGACCACGTAGTACCGAGAGGCGGACTTCCGCGCGCGCCTTCATCGCTGCTTTTATCTGCTCTCTAAGTTCAAGGTGGGTCATATGCAGGTAATACTACCAAAAAAACCTTTCGTGATAAACTGCTTGCTATGACGCAAATACTTATAGGGCTGTTGATACTTATAGCACTCGGCAACGGTGCATTTTTATACATGTTGTGGAAAAAAGGCCAGGAGCCTGCTGCTGTGCCTCCAACCGACACGCAGGGGATGCTGTTGCTCCAAAACCAACTTGCAGAGCTTACTCGTGCGATGGACAGCAAACTAGGCGAAGGTACCAAGACAATGTCCGACTTTATGTCGAGCCAGACAAACCAGGGCCACCAGTTGATGAGCACTATTACCAAACAAGTGCAGGAACAGTTGCTTGAAGTGGTTAAGGGTGTGACAGAAACAAAAGAGTCGACCAAGCAAGTCTTTGTTATCGCCGAACAGCTAAGCAATTTAGAAAAAGTATTAAAAAATCAAAAACAGCGCGGTAACTTGGGCGAGGCCAGCTTGGAACTTGTGATGAGCAACATCTTGCCCCCGGGCGCGTATGCGATGCAGTTTGAGTTCCCAGGAGGGGAGACAGTTGACGCGATAATCCGCACAAAAGAAGGTTTTATCCCTGTGGATGCAAAATTCCCGCTCGAAAACTACACTCGTATCCACGACGAAAAAGATGACGACCGCCGTAAGGAATTTGAAGAGGCATTTAAGCGCGACCTAAAAAAGCGTATCGACGAAACGAGCAAATATGTGCGCCCCAAAGACGGCACACTGCCCTTTGCCTTTATGTATATTCCGGCCGAAAGCATTTATTACGACCTATTGAACGACGGCATAGGCGCGGTAAATACCCGGAGCCTACTGGATTACGCGCAGAATGAGAAAAAGGTAATTATTGTCTCACCCACAACATTTGCCGCATACCTACAGTCGGTGCTGTATGGCTTTAAAGCATTTAAAATTGAAGAGCAGGCAAAAGATATTGCTAAGAACGTCGAGGCTCTGGGGCGGCATATAAACGCATACCAGGACTATTACAAGAAGCTGGGAGCAGCGCTTTCCACCACCGTTAACCACTTTAACGCCGGCACCAAGGAATTGGGCAAGATCGAAAAGGACGTGCTCAAAATTGACGCATCGGCTGATATTGCAATAGACATTGCCGTTATCGACCGGCCACTTATAGAGGGGAAGGATTAAAAAAAGAAAAGGCCGGACTTCTTCGTCCGGCCTTGGGTCTGGTTAAACTTTGCTTGCCTCGTCGAAGAGAGACTCGACCAGCTTTGTGTATTGAGGTGCCCAGTCTCGAATGATAGTCAGAGTGTGGACCGCCTCGCGGTCTTCACGAATGAGGCGAAGGAGCTCGGCACGACCTTTTTGGGCCAGCTCTCGGCCTATCCTCGACCCAAACCACCGCCCACCGAAGGTGCAGACGATGAGGATCACTGAAATGAGGCCCACCACGAACCACAGGTCATTCGTGGGGTCTGTGAGGAAGGTAGGCTTCCATTTGAGCGTTATCGCCCCGATGAAAACTAGTGCGATCACCATGCCGAACAAAGCCCCTTTTGCAGCGTTCTGCTCGTTAATGCTGATTGAGGAGAACAGCCGCTTCAGTTCCACGGACCTGTTTTGAACCTCCTGTAGAGCCGCTTGCCTCATCTTGGCATTGGCGTCGATATGTACCATGGAGTCCTCTTTTCTCGGTTGAAGGAGTCGAGGGACGTACCTCTGGCGTAGTTGTACCTATAAAAATAAGCCAGGTCAACCTGACTTGCATAAAAAGCTCTTTTTAGGTATATTGTTTCGGTCTATGGCAACTAAAGAAATGGCAAAGGAGTTCGCAATAATCGAGACCGGAGGCAAGCAATATCTTGTCGCGGAAGGCGATACCCTTAAGATCGAAAAACTGATGGGCGACCACAAAGTGGGCGACTCAGTTGCGTTCGACAATGTCCTCCTTGCTCAACATGGCGAGGACACAACCATCGGCACCCCTTATATTAAGGGTGCAAAAGTCTCTGCAGAAATTTCAAAAATCTCTCGTGCAAAGAAAGTCGTAGTTATTAAATACAAAGCAAAGAGCAACTATTTTAAAAAGCGCGGCCATCGCCAGCCATTTTTTGAGGTAAAAATCTCAAGCATCAAATAATCCGCCATTCGGCGGGTTTTTTGTTTTAGAAAAAGAAAGACCGCCTAATGGAAGAGGTCTTCCGTAGGCGGTGTTGGTTTCAGCCGAGCTGGCGGTAATAGGATTCCGGGTAGTGATCCGGTTCTTCGAGGAAGTCCTCGCACTCAAATTGGCGGCCGACGAAAATTGTCTGTTGAACCGAGTGGTCCACGACGGCATAAGCGCCGTCGGTGCACTTGAGAATAGTGCATTCGTCGGGGTCCCAATACTCCAGTGCCCAGTCGGGGCAGACGAAGCCGATTTCCGGCCCACTCTGGCGCGTGTGCTTCTTGCCGTCGACGAGAGTGACCTCGGCGTTAGCGGGAATGGTTGCGTCGTGGGTCTGCCCATTCGGCAAGGTGACTCGGATGTATCCGGAGTGCTTGTCGGCGAAGTAGACCTCGATTTCGCCGTGTCGCTTGTACGACCTCTTCTGACCCGCTTTCAGGGATTGCTTGATCCCACCGAGTCGGAGCACGACTTCGTTCTTGGCGACGTAGAGGTTGGGATAGCGGCCGAGCAGGATCGGACCCGCAAATTCTGGCAGTGCCATGATCTTTCCTTTGGTTTCTGCACGGAACGTGTGCCACAGGCAAATCAGCACGTATTTATTTAAAAGTCAATAGAAGGCTAATTTCGAGATGAAAGAGCGCTTGCGATAGTGTCGGGGTCGGCGTATTCGAGCTCGGAGCCCGTTGAGAGGCCACGGCCAAGGGAGGAAACGCGGAAGTTGAGACCTTCTGAAATTGGGCGGATTTTTTCCTGGAGTATCAGCCGTGTGTGATCGCCTTCGGTTGTTGCTGAAAGACCCAAAATAAGCTCGTTCAGTTCGAGCTTTGATGCCTCTGCTTCGATACGGCGGAGTAACTCCTGCATACGCACGTGGCGCTCTGGCTGCTCGCTTGCGAGTGGTATCGTGCCACCAAGCACAAAGTACAGCCCACGGAAGCCGCTATGCTCGACATTTTCTATATCGGCATCTTTCTCTACCACAAAGAGTGTTGCAGCGTCACGTTTTGCATTACCGCAAATGTTGCACAGGCCGCGTTCCTCTTCATTTTTTACAAACCAGCGATAGCACTTTTTGCATTGCGCGGTTTCGGTCCCCAAGTGGCGTATACTTTCAGCCAGGTCGCTGCGGAACCCGGCTTGTTCGGCAAGTAAAAATTGCACAAAACGGCGCGCCTGGCGGGGGCCAATGCCGGGGAAGCGTTCAAATAAATCTGTAAGTCGGTCGAGTGGGTTCACGATAATTTAAAAGTCCGCAACGCCAGTGTCGAAGGCGCCGAAGTCGGTTTTTTCAAGCGACTGGAAGCTAGTGCGCTTGTCATCGAAGTACAGCTCGACCATACCGACCGGGCCGTTACGATGTTTTTCGATCAAGATTTCAGCGATGTTTGGCCGTTCACTTTCTTTGTTTGTTTTGTCGTCGCGGTGGATAAACATAACGACGTCTGCGTCTTGTTCAATAGAGCCAGAGTCGCGCAGGTCAGAGAGACGCGGTTTGCCGCCGCGCTGCTCCACAGCACGCGAGAGCTGCGACAGGGCAATAACGGGCACATCGAGTTCGCGCGCCAAGTTTTTAAGCGAGCGCGAAATTTCTGTCACTTGCTGCACCATAGAGTCGGACGCACGCGCAGTTGTGGGCGCCAAGAGCTGCAAGTAGTCGACAACAATTAAGTCGAGCCCGCTATCGCGTTTTAGACGACGTGCAACCGAGCGCATTTTTAAAATGTTGTTGCCTGGCTGGTCGTCGATAAAAATTGGTGCACGCGAAAGGCGGTCGTACGCATCGCGGATGCGGTCAAAGTCTTCTTGGTCGGTGATGCGGCCGGTACGCAAATTCCACGAGTTCACTTTTGCCTCGGCGGCCACCATACGGTCGACAAGTTGCTGTGCGCTCATTTCGAGCGAGAAAAAGCCTACCGTTGTGCCATGTTGTATGGCGCTCTGGCGCGCAATGTCGAGTGCAAGGCTGGTTTTACCCACGGAAGGCCGAGCTGCCAAAATAATGAGGTCCGACTTTTGGAAGCCTGCGAGCATTTTGTCGAGTTCGGCAAACCCTGTGCGTACACCGCGCAGCTCGCCTTTGTTGTCCTGCAAACGCTCAAAGTTTTCCCACGCGAGCGCGAGCGTTTCTTTAAGAGATGTAAATTTGGAAAGGGAAGGGCTTTCGGTTACTTGGTAGATTTTTTTCTCTGCTTTGTCGAGTGTTTCGTCGATGTCGCCGCTTTCGTCAAACCCAAGTTCGGCAACAAATTCGCCCGCATCAATAAGTGAGCGGAGCATAAACTTTTTTTGTACTTGCTCGGCGTAGTGCTTTGCGTTGGACGCTGCCGGTACGTCGGAGACAAGTTCGGCCAGGTAGGTGACGCCGCCGATACTCTCGAGCGCTTTGTCGTCGGAAAGGCGCGAGCGAACGCTTTCAATATCTATCGGTTCGTTTTTGCTAAAGAGCAGCAGCATGGCACGGTAAATGATGCGGTGCTTTTCGCTGTAAAAGGCGTCGGCCGAAAGTACTTCGGTACTTTCGCTCATACCTTCGGGGCGGATCATAAGCGCACCCAGAAGAGCCTTTTCAGACTCTACTGTTTGCGGAGGCATGCGCAGCTTGTCGTCTCTTTTTACCATCCACTACAGAGTACCTTTTTTATGCGCTGCCTCCAAAAGGACAGCCCCGTGGACAAAAAGGGGATAGTTCCGGGCTTATTTTTGAGTAATTTCTTGCCCTTCTGCGCCGTCTTTAACCGCAAACCCCAGCGCTTCTATTTTTAGTCTAAGTTCGTCAGCAAGAGTAAAATTTTTTGCTAGGCGAGCATTACCACGTTCTTTTAAAAGTGTATCTAGTTCGCCTTTAGGTTCAACTGCAAGTTTTTTGGGGGGACGCGCTTCAGCAAAACCCAATCCTAGTACTTCATCAACTTTTTTGAGGGTTGATTTATTAAGTGTAGGCAAGTGCTGCCAGACAAGCGCAAGTGCTTGTGCGGTGCCTAAGTCGTTTGCAATACATGCATAAAACTTTTGCAAAAATTCTTTGTCTAGTTCGCCCTCTTTCATTTCTAAATATGCGCGGGTGAGCCGTGCAAGTGCGGTGTTGGCGCCTTCGAGCGCGTCCCAGGTAAAGTTCATAGGCGAACGATAGTGCCCGGTCAAGTACCAGTAACGCAACGCACGGGGGGAAAACCCACGGTCCATAAAACCTTTTAGTGTAATAGCGTTACCAACAGACTTGCCGATGCGCTTAGACTCGATGGTAATAAATTCGTTATGCATCCAATAACGAACAAATTGTTTTCCTGTTACTGCTTCGGCTTGTGCGATTTCGTTATTGTGATGGATAGAAATATGGTCGATACCTCCAGTGTGGATGTCTATCTGTTTTCCGAGCAAGGTAAAGATCATCGCGGTGCATTCAATGTGCCACCCCGGGAACCCGAGCCCCCAGGGCGACTTCCACCCAACCTTGTTGTCAGACTTCCACAATATAAAGTCAGCAGGATTTCGTTTTTCCGGATTTATTTCGAGCCGGGCACCCGCCTCCTGTTCGACTGCGTTTATACCACCAAGTTTGCCGTAGCCTGCAAATTTTTTTGTATCAAAGTAAACACCGTCGCTCGCCCTATATGCGTACCCCTTTTGTTCGAGTGTGCTAATGAGTGCTATCTGTTCTGGGACATAGGCGCTTGCGCGAGGGAAGGTTATGCGTTTTGTCTCGACGCCAATAGAAGTAAGGTCTTCCAAAAAAGCTTCCGCGTATCTCTCGGCCAAAACGTGCATGTTCTTCATGGTCAATGCAAGCCCTTCGCGTTTGAGGCCTTTTGTCATTTTGTCTTCGCCTTCGTCAGCGTCGGAAATTAAATGGCCGAAGTCGGTAATATTTATGACCTGTTTAACGTTGTAGTGCCACACGTCGAGTGTGCGGCGCAGCGTGTCAGCAAAAATATACGACCGCAAGTTACCTATAGTTGCATAGTCGTACACGGTAGGGCCGCAGTTGTACATCTTTACCTCTTTTGCGGAAAGGGGAGTAAACGCCTCCAGCGTGCCCGAAAGCGTGCTGTGGAGCATAAGTGGCGGCAGGTCTGCCGACCCAGCCGTGGGTTTGGTTCGTTTCAGAAATGAAAACATGTAAGTTTAGAGCCAGTCTTTATATTTAAAATAGGCAAAGCACGCGCAGGCAACGACCGCCATACCGCCTGATACTATCCAAAAATCGTATTGGTTGCCAATGATAGGCATGTGCTGCGCGTTCATCCCAAAAAGCCCTGCGATAAACGACAGCGGCAAGAAAAAGAATGTGAGCACCGTAAACGTCTTCATTATTTCATTTTGTTTTGTCGACAAGAGCGAATTATTTGTCTCGCGCAGCTCTGTTAGGGAGTCGTGCAAGTTTAGTAAGGTGCGTCGAATACGTTCGTACGCGCCTTCCAGGTTGCGCAGATGGTAGGAAAATTCTGAACCAAACATACGTGTGCCGACCGGCTCAAACGACTTCAGCATTTCTTCGTGCGGAGCAAGCGACTGTTTAAAGTCGTGTATGGTGCGGCCCACTTTGGAAAGTTCTGCAACCATGCGGCGTTCGTCGCCGCTAAAAATATGCCCTTCAATATCTTGTAGGCGGCGGTGCACGTTGCTACAACCATTTTCGAGGGCTTGGTAGAGATTGCGCACCATAGAGATAAACAAATGGCCTCCGTGAGAGGTTGCCGTGTCTGTCCCCAGCACGCCGGCAACTTCAAATGCTTTTGCAAATGAATGGAGCGGGTCGACATTTTCGTACCGCGTGGTTATCAAAAAGTTTTTACCAATCAAAAAATCTATCTCCTGTTCGGGAGTTTGGTGCATGCTCCGCATAATAGGGAAATGCAAAATGACATATATAACGTCGCCGCGTTTTTCTACCTTGGGTTTGTAGGAGGGGAGTAAAAGCTCTTCAGCAATAAGGGGGTCTATGCCAAATTCGTGCATTAAGCCGCGCACTTCTGCCGGCGTTGGCGAAACGCAGTCTATCCACACGAGATTCTCGCGCACGTATCTCGTCAACATATAGAAATAGTATAGCACCACAAAATCGCATCCAATATTCCATTTGTGATATACTGACAGCCACGTATGACATCATCTAAATGGAAGGCAGCAGCGGTACTTGTAGCAATTGTCGGAGCATTTTATGTAGGTGTCTCGATGCACCAACAGAGCGTTTCTGCGGCGGGTGGCATTACAACGAATGTAGTTTCTAGCACAAGCCAACCAACAGACGTAGACATGAAGCAGTTTTGGACTGCATACCAACTGCTTAACAGCAACTTTGTGATGGTTCACGCATCAAGCACATTCCCAACAGAGCAAGAACAAATATACGGCGCAATTGCCGGCCTAACACAGAGCTTTAACGACCCCTACACTGTCTTTTTCCCACCGTCCGACGCGACGGTGTTCCAGCAGGACATCAGCGGCTCATTTGGAGGCGTTGGTATGGAAATAGACAACAATGCATCGGGGCAGCTGGTGGTTGTTTCTGCACTTAAAAATACTCCAGCAGAACGTGCGGGTATACAGAGCGGCGACATTATCGTGGCCATTGGTGCAACAAGTACGGCAAACATCCCTTCCGACCAAGCCGTTAAAATTATTCGCGGACCCATCGGGACAACGGTTACTCTCAAAATACAACGCGTAGGGGAAGCAAAACCTCTGAGCGTTTCAATTGTTCGCGACACTATCAATATCCCAGTTCTCGACACACACAAACGTGACGACGGGATATTTGTTATCAACCTCTACAGCTTTTCAGAAAATTCTGTTGACCTCTTCCGCGCTGCGCTGCGCCAGTTTATACAGTCGGGAGACACCAAGCTTATCCTCGACCTACGTGGCAACCCAGGCGGGTACCTAGACGCGGCAGTTAACATGGCAAGCTACTTCTTGCCAGTTGGCGACACGGTGGTGACAGAAGACTTTAAGGGCAAACAAGACAATGTCGACCATCGCAGTCTTGGGTACAACATCTTCCAAGGTAATTCGAACTTTAAAATGGCAATATTGGTAAACCAAGGCTCCGCGTCGGCGTCAGAGATTTTGGCAGGTGCTTTGCAACAACACGGAGTGGCAAAACTTGTGGGTACGCGTAGTTTTGGGAAAGGCTCGGTGCAAGAGCTGATGGACTTAGGTGGTGGAGCAGAACTTAAGGTCACTATTGCTCGCTGGCTGACACCAAACGGTAGCTCAATTTCAGACGGCGGTTTGCAGCCCGACATCCAAGCTGCACGCAGCCTGGACGACGTAAAAGCAGGCAACGACCCGCAAACAAACGCAGCGGTTCTGTATTTGCTCAACAACTAATACCAGTGTAATTTCTCCGGATATGAAAGTACTATTCTTGAAAGATGTACGAGGTGTTGGACGCGCTATGGAGATTAAAAATGTGGCCGACGGCTATGCGGTTAACTTTCTCTTTCCTCAAAAATTTGCCGAACCTGCAACAGAAGAAACAGTTAAGCGGGTAGAATCACAAAAAAAAGCAGCAGAAGATGCAATAAAAAAAGAAGAAGATATTCTCGACAAAAAAGTTTTGTCGCTCAAAGGTAAAAAAATTACCATCACTGCCAAGGCAACTGAAAAAGGCGGCCTCTTTAAATCTATTGTTACAAAAGACGTTGCAAAAGCTATTTTGGGCGAACACGCCTTGCAGATACCTGAAAACTCGATAACTCTTACTCCTACAAAAACAGTGGGGGAACACAAAATAGTGCTTGCAAGTAAAAATCAAAAAGTGGATATGACTCTTGTTGTTGTCGCGGCATAGTATACTGGGTGTACATGATACAAAAAGTAGTTGTGTTTTTTGACAAGCTTGAAGACCGCGTGCGTGCGCGTTTGAGCCATTGGCCTATTCTCTATTCGTTTATTGGGGGCGTTGGTATCGTCTTGTTTTGGAAAGGTGTCTGGGAAATGGCAGAATACTATCCTATTTTGTTTGGCTTCCCGTCGGTATTGATAGGGCTCGTGATACTACTTTCTACTGGCCTGCTCGTGTCATTTTTTATAGGTGACAATATTATTTTGTCGGGCCTCAAGCACGAAAAAAAGGTCGTGGAAAAAACAGAAACAGAAGTGCAGTCGGAAAAAAACAGCATATCCGATGTATTGGCAAAACTTGAAACAATAGAAAAAAAGCTGGAAGCGTTTCAAAAAGCAAAAAAGCCCCGCAAAGGGCCTGTTGCTGCAAAAATAGAAAAAATAGAAGAAGTGCTTACGCAGTAACCACGTCGACAGCTGAGCGAGTTGTCTTTTTGCCGTTGAAGTTTATTTTACGGACGTTGCGGAATGCTACGACGCCTTCTTTGATAGCAAAAATGGTGTGGTCCTTACCGAGGCCGACGTTTCGGCCTGGCATCATTGCCGTGCCGCGCTGGCGTACTATGATGTCGCCGATTTTTGCCTTTTGACCGGCATAGAGTTTAACACCCAAATATTTTGCATTTGAGTCATTGAGGTTTTTCGCTGTTCCGCCTGCCTTTTTTGATGCCATAAGGTTGTGCAGAGATAGTACCAAAAAGGCAGGTTTTAGGCAAGTTTTATTGCCTGGGACTGCATAACAACGTATTATTGAGGCATGTTAGTTGTAGATATTGAAGCCAGCGGATTGGATGCGAAGGTAAACTCCATTGTAAGCATAGGCGCTTTAGACCTGGACCACCCGGAACACCAGCTGTACGAAGAATGCCGGGTTTGGGACGGCGCCCATATAGAAGACGAGGCTCTGGAAGTAAACGGCTTTACCCGCGAGCAAATAACCGACCCTACAAAGCAAAGTGAGGCCGACTTGGTCCACAAGTTTAAAACCTTTGCTGAGGGGGTTGCCGAGCGCACCTTGGCTGGGCAAAATGTGTCGTTTGACCGCGACTTTTTGCAGGCAGCAGCTGCCCGTGCAGGCCACACCAGCTGGCCGTTTGCACACCGCACTATAGACACCCATACCCTGTGTTTTATGCATATGGTTAAAAGGGGAGTGACACCCCCTGTAGACCCGGAAAAGCACCATTCCAGCCTTAACTTGGACGCTGTGCTCAACTACTGTGGCATTCCAAGCGAACCGCAGCCCCATAACGCCCTTACGGGGGCAAAGTCGCATGCGGAGGTTATCTCCCGTTTGCTCTACGACAAAAAGCTGCTCCCAGAGTTCGAAGCGTTTGAAATCCCTTGGATATAAGCCAAAAAAACCTTATATAACAACATTTTTTATCGTCAAGGCGATATCCACAGGAAGTGATGGGGAAGGGGGTTTATATGTCAATACCCTCCTATTGACCCCTTGACATATTTTTGATAATGTATTGTTTAGTCGGCGGTCGAGCCGGCTTTTTTCGTGCCCGGCATACCGCCGGCCGTACCACTTAACCCTAACCCTATGCCACTACATTCATGCCTCTTACTCTTGGCCTCGCTCTGGCGCTCTCTGCGGCACTAGGAACAACCCCCGCAACCACTACGACGCCAGTCCCAACTATCATGTCGCCTCAGGCACAGACAGTTCGGGAGTATGTACAGACCTACTTTGCCGATGAGCCTATTATGGTGGACATCGCGCAGTGCGAGTCGCATTTTCGCCAATACAACAAAAGTGGAGCCGTCTACCGTGGCGTCCAAAATAACCAGGACGTTGGGGTGATGCAGATAAACGAGCGCTACCACTTAAACACTGCCGTGAAGATGGGCTTTGACCTGTACAGCCTTGAAGGCAATACCTCCTATGCGCGCTATTTGTACGACAAAGAAGGTACCACGCCGTGGGCATCGTCCGAGCCGTGCTGGGGCAAAACAAAGAACGCAAAGTTGCTTGCTCTCGCAGGTAAATAAAGTTTGATTCTAAGAGCACAAAAACCACTCCACTAAAAAGGGGTGGTTTTTGCTATATAAAAATAGGGAAGTCAGTTCCCCATTTTTTAAAAAGAAAATCGCCAGCATAGGTAGCTGGCGAGGAAAAGGTGAACCCTGGGACTGTTGGGAATGAGTTTGGGGCCCACGACTCCTCGGGGTCTTGAGGAGGTGTGGCATTCATTCCAAACCATAGCGATACGAGGGATCGCATATGTTGTCCCAGGGCCTGCTGGAAACTCGCCGGACGGAGAGGGCTGTCAGGGACGAGCGCAGCAGAACGGTCTGTCAATATCCTATACCTTGCCGTACAGGAGTCAATCCTTCTTTTCAAGGTCCTTAAAGTACTGTTCTCTCAGTCTGGCGACTTCTCTCACCACCTCTTTGGCTGCGCCTATGCGCATGCATGCAAGACCTGTTGGCGCAGACAATAGAAGGATTGCTCCGGCTGCAAGTAATGCAGTTTCTAAAGGACTGTTTAGAGACGTGTAAGCAAAGTAAAAACAAATGCCCCATAGCACGTAGAGGATCCTTCGAACCCTACGCCAAAACTTGAGCTCGAGCTCTGCCTCGTATCGCCTTTCAAAAGGTTCTGCAAGAACTACCTGAATCTGAGTAGCCATAACGGACCTCACGAACTTCATCCACGGGAATGTGGTTAAAATTACAGTAGCAGATGAAAATGGGCGGTCAATAGTTTCCTTAATGGCAGTTTTTATCTGAAAATAATAGGGAAGTGACTCCCCCAGTAAAAGGTAAATTTTTTTAACAAGAATTTGGTGCATATTTTTCTGCAATATATGCCAAACAAGAGAGACTAAATAGACAGACTATTTTCAAACATATTTTTGTGGGGAAGTGACTCATAGGAGATGTACAGTGCGGCACGTAACCGCACAGCGTGTTCAAAGCAATCCTAGTCTTCTAGGCTAATATGAGTCGCAAAAGATATATTGTGCGACGTATAGTTATTAATTCCCTTCAACCACATATAGCCACGGCTCAATCACAACGGCCAGTACTACTACCCTGCCGCTAAATATTCTTGGCTAAGGAACCGTTGCAACCTAACTAATTAAATAAAATATATGTCAGAAAAAACTCTTGGAAATAATTCTGTAAAAATTAGGGGAGTCTCCCCTACCGTTTCTGTTAAATTATAATTAATTTGCGTCTTTTATTTTTTACGCTAGTATCAAGTTGTTGAGTTCCGGGAGGATTTTATCATGCAGCTTGTTGCTCTCCAGCGCGTTCAAATCCTGAGCGTTAACGGCCATACGACAAATACAAGCGTCGTCGAATGTCAGCGACAGGGGTGCAACTATACATCCCCAGTGAGTGAGAGCGTTATATGTTCTGTCTATTTTGGTAACGGCGAATGGCAGACGTATCTTATGTGTTCTCATACATGTGTGATGGAGATCCTGACTCCACCGGCCAAATGTGATGTGCACTAAAGCTTCGGTCTACCCACCACTCACAGGTGGGTTTTCTTTTTGAACGTTTAAATTAGAAAGGTTTTTCGCCGCGGATAAGGCGAATCAAGACCATGATAATTGCGATAACAAGCAGTACGTGCACAAACCCACCAATGGTGTAGGACGTTACAACACCCAAAAGCCACAATATCAATAAAGTGACTGCAATGGTATACAACATGAATTTTAATTTAGTAAGTAAATAGCTACACGTACGATGACGGGCTCATGCGCCGCTTATTACCAACTTTTACAGAGCGAAAGGTGTAGAATGGCCCTATGCAAAACTATGCCGCCCAACTTAACGCTGTCCTTTCGCCCGCAGAAACAAAGTTATTTAAACGCCTCTCTTCTGCGAACAAAATACAGGACTTTTTAGATGAAATGCCGATTAATTTCGAATACAAAGGTGACACTATTTATTCGCCCCGGCAGGTAGTTGCACAAGGCAAAGCACACTGTATTGAAGGCGCACTGTTGGCTGCGGCGGTGCTTGCCTACCACGGTCAGCGGCCGCTCTTGCTCGACCTGCAGACCCTCCCCTACGACGACGACCATGTGCTAGCCCTGTTTAAGGAGCATGGCTACTGGGGCGCTATAAGCAAAACAAACCACGCTATTTTGCGCTGGCGCGACCCGGTGTACAAAACAGTTCGCGAACTTGCGATGTCGTTTTTCCACGAGTACTACATGGACGACGGTGTCAAAACCCTCCGTGCCTTTTCTCGTCCGTTTGACCTGCGCCGTTACGCGCCCGGAGACTGGGTTGTGTCGGAGGCTCCTCTTGAGCGTATTGCAGAAGAGTTGGACGACTCGCCCCACTTCCCTATTTTGCAGGGCATAACTAAAAAATCGCTTCGCAAAGCATCATCTGCTGAATGTAAGATACTAGACGTTGTCGAATGGGAGTCAGAAAAAAAGAAACTGCTCTAGTGCTACTGCGTTAGTTTTTAAACCCAGTACCGCGTTTAAACAAAACGAGTGCAGTGACAGCAAGTACGAGGGTGATCCCTATAAGGAGCGTAAAGCTTGTTGCAATTGAAACGTCGCTAAACCCTAGGAAGCCGTACCGGAAGGCATTAACTATGTAGAGTATTGGGTTAAACAACGATACGGCACGCCAAAACGGTGGAAATTGGTCGATGGAGTAAAAGATACCGCCCAAGTATGTCAGTGGCGTCAGCACAAACGTTGGCACAATAGAAATGCCGTCAAAGCCTTTTGCAAAAATCCCGTTCACAAGTCCCGCAAGCGAAAACATGACCGAGGTAAGCACTACTGCGCACAACAACACCGCAACGTTATAAATTATCAGGTGTGTGAAAAAGAGCGAGACTATAAGCACGAGTGTTCCAACAAGGAGTCCTCGCATTACCCCACCACTTACATAGCCGGCAATAACAACCCAGTCGGGTGTTGGCGAGACAAGTACTTCGTCTAAGTTGCGCTGCCACTTAGCAAAATAAAAAGTTGAAACGGTGTTCATGTACGAGCTGGTGATAACCGACATCATAATGAGGCCCGGCACAATAAACTGCATGTAACTAAAGCCGTGTATAGCTTGCAACTGCGAGCCTATAAACGAACCAAAGACAATAAAATACAGGCCTGTTGTGACAACTGGCGGGAGCAGAGTCTGGCTCCAGATGCGCACCATGCGCACAAACTCTTTGCGCAGCATAGTGTAGTAGGAAATCCAAATTTTTGCCGGGCTCATATCGTTTTATTGTTACTGTCTTGGATAATATCCACGTAAATATTTTCGAGCTTTTCTTTGCCGTTAGCTTCGAGTAGTTTGTGCATCGTCTCATGAAGCTTTACTTCCCCTTTGTTGATTATGGCAACGGTGCGGCAGAGTTCCTCCGCCTCTTCCAAGTAGTGGGTCGTCAAAATAATGGTTGTGCCTTCGGCGTTCATACGGCGCAAAAAATCCCACATGCCGCGACGCATTTCGATGTCTACCCCGGCTGTCGGCTCGTCCAAAATAAGGAGCTTGGGTTTGTGGATGAGTGCGCGCGCTATCATCAAGCGGCGCTTCATACCGCCAGAGAGTTGTTGTGACGGGCTGTCCTTCTTTTCCCAAAGACCGAGTTCTTTTAGTATCGGCTCTGCGTCTTTAATTGCTTGTGCGCGTGGGATGCCGTAGTAACCCGCCTGTACGGTAATGATGTCGATAACTTTTTCAAAAATATTGAAGTTAAATTCCTGCGGCACCACACCAATGTAGGTTTTTGTTTTGTCGCGGTCAGTGTCCAGCGAGTTGCCGAATATTTTTACTTCACCGCTGCTTTTAGTTGTAAGGCTCGTTAAGATGCTGATGATAGTCGACTTGCCTGCGCCGTTGGGGCCAAGTAACGCAAAAAAGTCACCCTCGGCAATTTCCAAGTCAACACCTTTGAGGGCTTCTACTCCTGTCTTGTACGTTTTGCGAAGATTTTTTATTGAAACAGCGTTTGTCATGAAGGCTACAGTATACCATATCCGACTTGTGCAGGCTCAGGTATCAAAAACCCCCTCATGCCACAAAGACAGGAAGGGATTTTTGGTGCACAAAAACAGCGTCGACTACATGCAAGTACGGCAGTCTTTTTTGTGGCCAATAGCAATCCAAATTGCCGAGAGACCTACCAAAACATAGACGAGCCATTCCACCTGCGGCCATGAGCCGAGGATCATTTTAACAACGTTCCAGTCTGCACCAGCAAAACCACCGAGTCCAACAAGGCCCCAGTTAAGTCCGCCGATAACGAGCAAGAGTAACGAGACCCTGTGAAGTGCTTTCATAGAAAATTTTGAGAAATTATTTTATACGGCTCGACCCCTGTATGCCAGGATCCGTACCATCTAGTATAACCCTCCATAGACCCTGCAAAGGGTCTCGTGGGGATAAGGGCTAGAATGCCGGCAAGTACGACAGTGGGTTTAAGTACGCGTTAAGTGGTGCAATGGGGATAAACGCGGTGGCTCCGCTGTTGCAGGTGTATTGCTTAAATGTCACGGCACTTGAGACATACACGGTCATATGCAAGTGTGGCCCGGTTGCATAGCCGGTGTCGCCAGAATAGCCCAGTATGTCGCCCGTTGTTACACGTTCCCCCTTGGTGGCCGTAATGCTGGAAAGATGCGCGTACAGCGATGTAAGGCCGTTGTCGTGGCGCACAAGTACCCACTTGCCGTACTGGCAGTATTTAACGGCACCTTGGTTTACTTCCTGCACGGTACCCGACAGCGCGGCGTGTACCGGTGTGCCAATTGATGCACGGAAGTCTACCCCGTTGTGGCCGCTTCCGTTGTACCCACCAGACTTTGCAAAGTCGGTTTTGCCAAAATATTGTGTAACAGCAACACTGTCGAGTGGCCAGGCAAGTATGCCTTTTTCAGGGTCTGGGGCGCTTGAGGTATTTGCAGACCCAAGGCCTTTGGCGAGTTGTATCAACGTGGCTTCGAATGACTTTTCTTCAGCTTGTTTTTGGGCGAGTAAACTTTGGTAGCCAGACTCTTTATTTTTTGTTTGGACCAGCAGTTGGTTTTGTGACTCCTTTGTGATACTTAAACTTGTTTTTTGTTCAGCCAAGTTTTGTTTTAAACTTGCGAGGTCGGCGCGTTTTTGTTCGGCCGATGTTTTATTTGCAGCCAGTGTTCCTTTTAAATTCAATAATTCGGTAATTTTATTTTGGAGCCCACTCCGTACTGCCTCAAGTGTTGTTGCAGAGTCAAAAAAAGACGACAGTGTTCCCCCACCGAGCAGGGTCAGTGCGAGCGGTTCGTCATCGAGGGTCTGTAATTCTTGCAAAGAGTCTTTTACTTGCATCTCGACCTGGCTTATTTCGCTGGTAGTTGTTGAAATAGTGCCCGCGAGCGTTTTAATCTGCCGGTCTCTCTGTGCAATTTGTGTACTGGTGAGAGTAACGCTTTTAGTTATTTTTTGAATATTTAAATTGAGTGCATCTATAGCACTCTGGAGTGTCTTTTTTTGTGCACTGGTTGTGGTGAGCTGGTTTTGGAGTTGCGCAATTTCTGCACGTAGCTGCGCTATTTGTGCAGTGCCTTGGTCAATCTGCGCTTGCACCGGGTCGGTTGTAGTTGAGGTTGCAGCGTGCGCTACGTTACCAAAAAAAAGGAGAAAGGAAAGTACCAAAGGAAGCATCTCCTTAGTTTAAAGCATGGAGCACGCTTTCTCAATGCGTTCAAGCGTTTTTTTACGACCCAGGAGCCCTGCAAGCGTGAAAGGGTCAGGAGATTTTTCTTTTCCTGACAGGGCTACACGCATAGGCCACAACACAGACGCCCTTCCCTGTTCTGTTGCGTAGGGGAAAATAGCTTCTTTGACGCTCTCTGCGCTGAAGGGTTCATGGTTCAAAAGTAACTCCACTACCTTGGTAAGGTTAGTTTTAACTGCCGCCGCATCGGCCTTTGCTCCCTGCAACAAAAGTTCGCCTGTGGGCGCTGGAATAGTATCTTCCATAAAAGAAAATTCTCCACCCTTCAGGTAGTCGGCAGCTTCCCCAAATGTTTGCGCGCGATTTCTAAGCTCTACTCCAATTTGAGGAAGATAGGATGGAGTAGTATCGCCTCTCTCTGTCATGAACAGGCTAAGTCTGTCAACAAACTCCTGCATCGGTAGAAGTTTCAAGTATTCATGGTTGAACCAGCGAAATTTTTCTATATCAAACACCGCGCCCGCCTTGTGCATGCGCTCGAAGCTAAAAAGTTTAATAAGTTCGTCCAGTGAAAATATTTCGCGCTCTCCTCCGGGGTTCCATCCAAGCAGTGCGAGATAATTTATCATTGCTTCTGGCAAAAAACCTTGTGCGCGATACTGCTCTACCGACGCCGCGTGTTTGCGCTTGGAAAGCTTTGTGCGGTCAGGAGCCAATATGAGCGGAAAGTGCGCGTACGTAGGACGTGTATATCCAAGCGCTTCTAAAATCAGTATCTGGCGTGGGGTGTTCGAAATATGCTCTTCTGCGCGCAAGACATGGGTTACACAGGAGTCGCCGTCGTCCACGACTACTGCAAAATGGTACAGAGGGTCATCTATAGAGCGAGCAATAACGAAGTCTCCATGTTCGGTCGTGTCAAAACTAACCTCTCCCCGTATAAGGTCAGTAAAAGTAATTATGGTGTTAGGGTTTCTCAAGCGCACTACTTCAACCTCTTCTGTCGGGTCATCTTTTTTTGGCTCGCGTGATATATACGCCTTGTCTTCTGCTACCAGTTTTTGCAGAAGTTCTTTGTGGCGTTCGATATGTTCTGACTGTCTATATTTTGCATCAGGCTTGAGGCCACACCATTCAAAGTCATTCCATATAGCATCAACCCACTCCTCTTTATTGCGCTCGCGGTCGGTGTCCTCTATTCGGACAAAGTATGTACCTTTGTTTTGTTTGGCAAAAATATAATTAAATAAAGCCGTACGGACGGTTCCGATGTGCATTTGTCCAGTGGGAGACGGTGCGATGCGTGTAATTATTTTTTCAGGATTCATGGGAAAGCGCGATGTCGAGCAATGCGTTAGCGACGGTGCGGGCAGCGTCCGCGCGGCCAAACCCGCGTGCGGCGGTGCTCATAGTACGAATAAGTTCGGGGTTTTGCAAAATACGGTCGACCTCCGACACTAAAAGCCCACGGGTGAGGTTGCTCTGTTCTATCACGGTCGCTGCTCCCGAGCGTGCATAGGCATACGCATTTTGTGTTTGGTCGTGCGAAATAGCTTCTGGTATTGGGATAATGATAGACGGCAGGCCCCATACCGCGATTTCAAAAATAGTAGACCCTGCGCGCGAGATAACCAGCGTTGCTGCACCCGCTATCATGCGCATTGCAAGGTCATTTAAATAGGGGAATATTTTGTATCGGTCGGCATAGGGCGAGTTAAGTAGTGCAACTTTTGCACGCGACTCGACCTCTTTCAAGTTGGCGTGCCCTGTTTGGTGGACTATCTGATATTTTTCCAAGAGTTGCGGCAAACTGCCAAGTACCACGTCGTTGATAGTTTCTGCCCCCTGTGAGCCGCCGGTGATGTAGATAATAGGTAGGTCTTTGCTTAATTTTAAAAATTCGTGTGCGCCTTCACGTGCCGGCACAAGCGCCGCTTTGCGAATGGGGTTACCGGTAAAGGCAACACGCCCTCCGGGGAAGTATTTTTCTGCGTCGGGGTAGGACACTGCAATTTTTACTGCAAACTTCCCCGCCCACGCGTTGACCCTCCCCGGGTTTGCGTCGGACTCGTGTATAACAACCGGTATCCGGAACAGGCGTGCTGCAAGCAGCGTTGGGAAGCTGCCATAGCCACCTTTACCAAACACGACGTCAGGATAGAGAAAGAACATACGGACAAGCGAGCGGGCCACTCCCCATGCAATTTTAAAGTAGTCGACAAAGTTTAAAAACGAAAAATAGCGGCGCATTTTACCTGCGGCAGTTGGGACAAATATAATTTCATTCGCGACAAGCATTTCTTTGTCGTACGGGCCCGGTGCTGCAAAATAGATGTTTGGTTCGAGAAGCCTCCTTTCGCGCACAAGGTCATGCAGTGCCTCGGTCACTGCAATAATTGGGTAAAAATGTCCCCCGGTAACGCCGCCTGTTAAAAGTATTTTCATGATTTTTTGCTGCGCATATTTCTCGAAATATTTAATATGATACCTACTTCTGCCAAAGAGAGCGCGAGCGCGGTGCCTCCGTGCGACACAAAAATAAGAGGGACTCCAACAAGTGGCACAAGCGCCAAGGTAGATGCAATGTTGAAAAATGATTGTCCCACAATGAGTATAACAAGCCCCACGGCGACGAGTCCACCAAATGCGTCGGGTGCTCGTGCGGCAATGCGCAGGCCTAATATACAGAACCCCGCAAATAGGAACACCAACAGGGTGCTTCCGACAAAACCAAATTCTTCTCCTGCAACTGCAAAAATAGAGTCGCCTATAGGCTCGGGCAAGTAGGAAAATTTTTGTATGCTCTGGCCAAACCCACGCCCGGTGAACCCGCCAGAACCCACAGCAATAAGCGACTGTTGCACTTGGTAGCCTGTGCCCCGAGGGTCTGCCGACTGGTCGAGGTACGTCTCTAGCCGCTGCGCAACGTGAGGGTAGACAAGTGCGGCGCCAGCAATGGCAGCAACCCCGACTCCTGCAAGTAGTAGTAGGTGTGTGATGCGCCCTCCTGCGGCAAAGAGCATGCCGGTAGACGCCATGCCTAAAATAATAACGCCCGCAGTATTTGGCTGGAGTATAAGTATCGTTGCGGCACTACCGGCAATAAACATGAGTGGGAGTATGCCGCCCCGCAGTGTGTCGGTTGCCTTAAAACGCGCAGCGTAGACTGCCGCCAAAAAAAGTACCGTTGCAAACTTGAGCACTTCTTCGGGCTGGAAGGAAAAATGACCTATCACTATCCACCGTGCGGCACCTTTAAGCGAAAGGCCAATATGGGGCACAAACGTGAGCAGCGTAAGGCATAGCGCAAAACCAAACATGTACGGTGTGTAGGGCCTCCAAAATCGGTAGTCGACACGGGAAAAAAAGACAAGCAACACAGTGCCACAGACAAACCCAAGCAGTAGTTGGCTTACAGCAACAGAGGTAAACGACGCGCCGTCACGTGCAAGTAACCCGAGTGCCGCAGAGGTAAAAATAAGTAGACCAAACACAACTAGCGCGCAGAGTGTCAGGAAAAATGGTGTGTCTATCTTTTTCACAGCAGCGCGACGCTCATGCCTATAATTGCCGCAAGCACACCCACTATCCAGTAGCGCATGGTTACTTTGTATGCGGGCCAGCCAATAGCTTCAAAATGGTGGTGGAGCGGTGCAATTTTTAAAAACTTTTTTCCAAATATTTTTTTGCTCAAAATTTGCAATACGTTGGAGGCAACCGTTGCAACAAGTGGGAGCGCGATAATTGGTAGCACGGTGATACCCCTACCCCCGTCGAGTGTGTCGGTCAAAAATGCGATAACAACAAGTGCAAGGGTGAGCCCCATGGTGCCGGTTTCTGAAAGGTAAAAGCGTGCGGGCGGAATGTTAAACCACAAAAATGCGAGCAAGCCGCCTGCAATAGCTCCCGAGAGTGCCGCGATGTCCATCTGGTTTTGGAAAAATGCGATACCTGCGTACGCGGCAAAAATTGTTGAAAATATTCCTCCGGCCAAACCGTCGATACCGTCGATAACGCCGCCCGCATATATAAAGAGTGCCACAAGAACAAAAAATGGGATGAACCACACCCCAAGCGACACTGGTTGCAGGAGAAATGGGAACGAAATTGCTGCCACTCCCAATTTTTCGTAAAACCACCAGGCACACAGCAGTGCTATGGCGGCAACAATAAGTAGACGTATACGTAGTGGCAGCCCCGACTTGCCCTTTACTTCAAACAGGTCGTCGAGCAGGCCTACAAGTGCGCCCGCGACAAGTGCCGCAAGTGGCACCCATGTTTGATTGCGGCTGATAAATGACAGTGCGCCAAAGGCATCAGGAAATAGTACAGAAAGTATGGAAAGGAGGCCTGCGGTCAACAGCACACTCCCCCACACTACGACACCGCCAAAACGCGGTGTGCCCGAGTCGCGGCTTTCGTGTAAACGGTTAAATGTCTCGGCCGGTGTACCGTCAAACGCAACCTTCCCCGCTTTTGGTTTCCACATTTTCCGGCTGTATAAAAAGTGCGCCAAAAAAGGCGTGATGCCGATGCCAAATAAAAAGGCAATGGTCGTTGGTATAAAAATGCGCATGACGTCGGACATCATCATAGAGAAGTTTGTGTACTTTGTGCATCACGCACCGCTTGGATAAGTTTTTTCATGTCGTCAAACCGAGCGTCTTCCGTCGAGCCAAGTACAACAGCAACAAGCGGGTGCCCTATTGCTATGTCAAATACTACTGCCAAGTTGCCGCCGGCCAGGTCGGTAAAACCGGTTTTTGCTGCAACAACTCCAGGCACGCCTGCGAGCGGTAGTGCCGTTGCAGCAGCCTTTAGCGTGCGTGTGCCGTCTTGTATAGACACATTTGGCTGGGTTGTAAGCCCAAAGTAGTCTGGGTAATTTTGAAACAAGTGTGCAGCCAGGCGTGCGACATCAAATGCAGAGCCGTACGCCCCCGCAGTACCGGCACTCTCGTCCAAACCGGTTGGGTTTAAAAAATACATGTGTGGCAGGCCGAGTGTTTTTGCACGTGCGTTCATAAGGTCGAGATAATTGTCGCCCAAACTTGCGGCTGCAGCTGCCATCGCGTCGTTTGACGATGCAATAAGGCCAATTTTAAGCAAACTGGAAAGCGGCACGGTGTCGCCTGCTTTAAATCCCCAGTCTCCTTCGGGTGCCAAGTCTGCTGCGGTTATCTGTACCGAGCGGCCAGTGTTGCCTCCTTCGAGCACAGTAGTTGCGGTCATCAACTTAGTAAGCGATGCAAGTGGGAGCGGGGCGCTGGAGTTTTTTGAAAATAAAATTCTCCCGTCGGTTGGGTCATAGACTATCGCTGCTTTTGCGATAAGTGTGTTTGTATCGAGCGAGATTGATGCAGGAAAAAGTGCCACAGCCGCCACTTGTTGGCCAGGGGTTATCTTTTGCAACATCGAAACTGCGCCGACGCCGCTGCCAAATGCGACAGCAGACAAAAGTATGGCTCCCAGGGCCGAAAAAACCGTATGATGTAGAGTTATTGTTTTCATGCGGGTTCTTCTGTGGGCACTAAAAGCTCTTGTGCGCGGTAGGCAGTTTCAAGCGTGCGCAATTTTTCTTGCACGGACACATAGTCGGGCAGCTCGTCTTTGTGTGCGACTCCCAATTCTGCAAGTAGTTCTGTTGTGGGTTCGTACAAAAATGACCGTTCGTCTTTTGGGTTAGAAATTTTGCGAACGAGCCCGCGCATCAACAGTGTACGTAATGTTTGTGACGAATTTACACCGCGGATAAAGTCTATCTCGCTACGCGAGAGCGGCCCGCGGTATATTACTGCGGCAAGTGCCTCGAGCCCTGCTTTGCCTATGTCGCGCGAATATTCTTCCTTACGGATTTTCTCTACAAGCTCTGCCGCAGCTGGTGCGGTGCGGAGCTCGACAACTTTTCCATCGTCAACGAGCACAATCCCTCCCCTTGTCCGTGCACGTAGCGTTGCTAATGCCACCTCGACCATGTCTAGTTCGGCGCCCATTGCTTTACAGAGTTCGGCACGCGTAAGAGGCCTGCCCAAACTAAACAGCAACCCTTCAATTTGTATAGCTAGAGCGTTTTCATTCATAAGACGGTACCGACACAGAGTCCGACTCTAGCACGATGTCGCTAAAGTGTTCGCCCTGGTTTGCTTTGATTATACCCTGCTTCACCAGCTCAAGCAGTGCTAAAAAGCTGATGATAATTTCGTGCCGCGCATGCGCACTTGCCTGTTTGTTCATGCCGGCAAATTCTTTAAACGAAAGCCGGAACGCGCTTGAAACACGCGCCGCCATCTGGGTGATCATCTCTTCAATAGAGACAATTTTTTTAACGGCAACTTTTGGCAACACGAGCGACTTGGGGAACCCGACAATAAGTGTCTGCGCAGCACCTAACAGAGATTCTTTTGTAATAGACGCGTCAAATAAAAACATCGGCTCGGGTGCGGGCGCAGAACCTTCGTAGAGTGCCGGACTTTTTGTAGCTTCTCCGACACTGCGTGCGGCGTCTTTTATAAGTTGGTACAGTGCCAAACGATATTCGAGCTCTTTAATGTCGCGCGACTCTTCTTCCGAGAGTGCGAGCGTTGGCAAGAGCGAACGCGACTTTATCAAAAGCAGCGTTGCGGCAAGGGTGACAAATTCGGCTGTCTCCCCCACGGGCAGCTCTGTGTGTGCAGAAATGCGAGCGATATATTCGTCACACACTGCAGCAAGCGACACATCGCTAATATGGAGTTTGCGTTTTTCTATCAACTCAAGCAGGAGCTCCAAAGGCCCTTCAAAAACCTCAGTTTTTACGTGCGGGCGTGTTTGCATTTCCCACATTTTACACCATACTGCGCTAATTTGACAGGGTGCAATAATAGTGGCAACACCGGGCTTTTTATTTTATATAACTTTCGACAAGAGCTAGAAGGAGACGTACCGGGGCACCAACCGCACCTTTGGAGAGGAATTCGGCAGGGTGAGATGTCATGCGCGGTGCCATGTCGATGTGTGCCCACGGGCAGTCTAGGTCTTTGGCAAACTCGCGCAAAAACATCCCGCCCGCAATAACTCCCCCTTCGCGGCTGTTGCCCGCAGTCGAAATGTTGGGTACGTCGCCAAAATGGCCTTTGGTCATCTCTTCGTATTCTTCCCATAGTGGGAACGGCCAGACATAATCGCCAGAAATTTCACCAAGTTCGCGCAGCGTATCTTCCAACTGCTGGTCGTTTGCCATAACGCACGACGCTTGCGTGCCAAGGGCTACAAGTGCAGCCCCCGTGAGTGTTGCCACGTCTACGACAACCGCAGGGTTATATTTTTTTGCATACGTAATACCGTCGGAGAGGATAACGCGGCCTTCGGCGTCGGTGTTAAGTACTTCAATTGTGCGGCCCGACATCGAGCGCAGCATGTCGCCCGGGCGCACGGCATTTTGCCCCGGCATGTTTTCCACTGTTGGGATAAGTCCTACAACATTACTTTTCAGTTTTAACTTTGCCGCAAGTGCCACCGTGTGCAGCACAGCGGCGCCTCCCGACATGTCCATGTGCATTTCGTACATATGGTCGCCCGGCTTCAAGTTAAGCCCGCCTGAGTCGAAGGTGACGCCTTTGCCAACAAGTACAACGGGAGCTTGCGACTTAGGAGCGCCCCAGTATTCGGCAATAACAAACTGAGGCTCGTTGTCTGAACCTTTGCCAATGCCAACAACACCGCCCATCCCAAGCTTTTCCATTTCCTTCCGGCCGAGCACGATTACTTTTGTACCGGCTCCTTTTAAAACTTTTTTTGCGAGTGCACTAAATTGCTTTGGTGTTAAGTCACCGCCTGGAGTATTGCTAAGCTCGCGTGCTGCATTAACCTCTTCCCCTGTCCAGTGGCCAACTTTTGCCCCCTCGATTCCTTCTTTAGAAATATTCGGCAAGCAGACAACGTCAACACTTGCAAAGCCGTCCTTCGGTGTGCGCTTGTATGTGTTGTGTTCGTAGCCCGCCATCACAAACGAAATGGCACTTACCTTCCCAACTTCTTTGTCAGAAAATTCTTTTGGTGCGAGTGACTTCAAATCCTTAAAATCGACAGCAATAGACTTGATGCGGTTTTGCTTCGCGACCGCAACAACTTTGCGTGTAAACAATACAAATTTCCGGCGGTTCAGATTCTTTTCCTTTCCGTATCCAATAGAAAGTATTTTTCCATCAAAACGGTTCAAACTACCTTCAATAAACTCTACTCGTACCGCATTTTTCTCCGCAGTTGGCTGAAATTTCATAAGCTAGCGAGTGAGAGAAATAAAGCTCGCTTTAATTTCCGAGCGAGCGACGGTTATATGAGACGAAGTGCTCATATATTTATTCTAGCTCTATTCTTGGGTTTTTTGGAGACTTGACAAACAGTATGAATGAGAGTATAATTATAAAGGTTTACAACGAGCAATTTAGGAGGCCCTCATGGCTCGCTTGATCCTTTCAATCATCGCCGCTTCTTTCTTCTCAGCAACCGTCGCGTCGGCACAGAGTTACGAAGTGCCGAAGATGAACTATACAGGGCTCTGGAGGCTCTGCAAGGACGAGGCCAATCCCGACAATTGTCGGAATATGGTCGAGCGGATGTCGCTGGCAAGCCCCGCGTACGATAAAGCTGCGAAGACGCTCAACGGCGTCGTCAAGGCTTCGGACGAACTCAAAGCGGCGAACGATGAGTTCAAGGCGCAGTATCCCAACTTGTGGGACCGGCGCTACAGCAAGTAGAATTTAGCCCACCAGGGCTGCGGAAAACCCTCCGCGGCGTGGTGGGTTTTCTGTTTGTATAATCTTGCTACAATTGTCGCATGTCAGGACTTACTTTACTCACTATAGGCAAAACACATTCTGGTAAAAGTACATTTGCAAAAGAAATTGCTACCTCTATTCCAAACTCGGTAATTTTAGAGACTGATACAATCGCATTGTTTTTGCGTTCACACTATCTCTCGCTTCATTCTCTCGATCTCGACCACAAAGGCAGTTTTTCAGACCCGTCTCTTAAGTTTTTGGTTTACTGCACTATTTTAGAATTTGCTTTAAAGCAAGGCTCGAACTGTATTTTGAGTAATTCAAATATGTACGAAAATGGACGTAAACAAGTGCTCGATATTATCAAGAAGTATCCGGGGAAAACGATAGGCGTGTATTTTAATTATCCAGAAGAAGTGCTTTTTGAACGCGTAAAAAATTCACAGAGAGATACCAAGGTGCTTAGTGTCTCCAAAGATTTTAACGAACTTATTGTAAAACAACGCGAGCGTTTCCAACCGCCTAACCCATCTGACTTTGACTACTTTTTTGAAGTCACAAACCCAGACCAATTGTCTGAAATTTCTAAAGAGATTATTGAATTATATAAGCAATAGAATTTTTTCTGCAGTTTCTTTACCACTTGCCAGAGCTGCTTCGACAGTACCGTTGTCGTGACCTTGTGTTAATGCTTCGCCAGCGAAATATAGTTTATTAGCAACAGGTTTTCGAAGCTCGGCTATTCCCTCTTCACTCCAAGGCGTTGCATAGCTGTACACCCCTTGCGCATACGGGTCGGCAGGCCAATTAATAATTTTATAGTTGGTGAGTTGCTCTTTCAATTCACTAAGCGAAATTTTAAAAATATTCGAAAGCGACTGCAGCGCTGCATCCAAAATTTGCTCATCTGAAAGTTTCGACATTTCCAACGCTTGTGGTCCTGGCAACCATCCTGTCAGGACAGGTCGCTCTTCTGGATATTGAGTCCACCACGTTGGAACTTTTTCGCTACTCAACATAAAAAATAAACGTTCGAATATTTGCTCTCGTACACCTGTCCACCATTTTGTTTTAAAACGCAAAAGCATTTTTATCACCGCACCGTATCCCATCTTTTCAACCGCAGCGAGTTTTTCTGGTATGGCAGGAGTGTAGGAAATCTGCGACACCAAGGGTAGTGGTACAGTGAGTATCACCTTGTCGGCTTTATATTCGACGCCGTTAGCTGTAGTTACCTTAACGACCGAACTTGTATGGTCAATCGATGTGACACATGTATTGAAATGAAATTCAACTTTGTGTGTTTCGGCTTCTTGTTGGAGATAACGTAGTATGGGTCCGTATCCTTCCTTAATGTTCATTTGCATCCAAGTCGAAGAATCAAGCATTTCTTCGCGGAGGCCAAACGTGCTGGCGCGTGCTATGTCAGCTGCATCGTACCCTTCTGTCCAACGACACACAAAATCCCACAGTGCTGCGTGCGTGTCTTTAGGAAAATTCTTTTTCAAGAATTCTTCTACAGAAATATCTTCTGTAAGTTCGCGAAGTTTTTGTTCAAGTTGTGGGTCGTGTGGCGCAGCCCCTGCGACTTTTGTGGGCTCTCCATCGCGAACATTCCACCATTCTGTTGGATGCGTTAGCGTAAGGCCTAACTCTTGTGCGAGTGCCTTTGTAACTGGTGCTTTCCCATGAATAAATTCAGCACCACCCATTGCTTCGTATCCAAAATCACTTTCTGATAATGGATATATACGCCCGCCAATCCTATCGCGCGCTTCTAAAATAATTATTTTTTTACCTGCCCGGGCAAGTTCTCTAGCAGCCATCAAACCTGCTGCACCCGCGCCGACGATTACAACATCTGCATTCATTTACTATTCTTTTGTTTCAGTTTCCGACAAGGGCATGTCGATACGGCTCATGTCACGGGGGAACATGGTTGCTTCGCGGATATTTTTGAGGCCAAGGATTTGCATAGTTAGACGTTCGGCACCAAAGGAAAAACCCCCTTCAGGCGGGACGCCATAACGGAAGGCTTCCAAAAACATTTCAATTTTCTTTGGATCCATCTCCCACTTTTCGACATGGTCCATAAGCTGGGCAAAGTCGTTTATGCGTCGTCCGCCCGAAAGCCACTCTATCCCGCGGCACAAAAGGTCCATCCCTTCGTTAACCTCCGGTTTTTCGGGGTTTGGATAAACATAAAAAGGTCGGTCACGCGTTGGGTACCCATAGACGTACACAAAGTCCGAGCCAGTTTCTGTTTTTATAATTTCACAAAGGTTGCGCTCCTGCTCGGGGTTGAGGTCCTTGCCGAACGGAAGACCGAGTTTGGTAAAGGCTTCGTTCAACGTCAGAGTCGGTGTTTTTTCTATCATCGTAGGCAGAGTTGCGTCCAAAAATTTGAGCTCTTCGCTGCAACGCAACTCGAGTTGGCCTAATATGTAGCGCACCGTTGCCTCGGACATGTCGCGGACATCTTCCCACGACTCAATAAAGCCCATCTCGGCGTCGAGGCAGACTATTTCGGTCAGGTGGCGTGTGGTGACGCTGGGTTCTGCGCGGAATACTTTGTTGACCGAAAAAACACGCTCAAACGCGGTCATCATTATTTGCTTGTAGAGTTGTGGAGACTGGGTAAGAAATGCTTTTTTGTCGAAATATTTTACTTCAAAAACTTCGGCACCACCTTCGGCTGTGGCTGGGGTGATAACTGGAGATTGGAATTCAAAAAAGTCTTGTGACTTCATGTATTCGCGGAAGGAGTCGATGATAACTGCTTGTACCTTAAAGATTGCTTGCAAGCGCGGGTGGCGTAGCGTGAGCGCACGGTGGTTAAGCTCTGTGGGTAGGTCGAGGTTGTATCCGTCAACAGACATGTCAAAGGGTAGCGGTTCGGCCTTTGCCAACACAACAAGCCCGGTTACTTCCAGTTCGATAGTACCGTTCCCTACTTTTGCATTAACATTTTTCTCGGGGCGAGCATTTACTTTGCCCTGCACCTCTACAACATATTCGTTGCGAGTTTCTTTTGCAGTTTCAATTGCAGCCGAACTTGGCAGCACAACTCCTTGCACGGTGCCGCTTCGGTCGCGGAAATCAAAAAACACCATCTTACCCTGGTCGCGCCGAACGCTAACCCAGCCTTTAATGGTTACTTCTTCCCCTGTCTTTCCTTCCAATTCTCCAATGAGTGTTCGTGTCATAAATTTAAAGTGTTACTCCAACTTTTTTTCGTACGTCTTCCATTTTCTTTGCTGCATATTCTTTTGCTTTGGCGCTTCCCTCTTCTATAACTTTTATAACGTCGGCGTCAGTTATACTGTTTCGTTTTTCACGCATAGGAGCGATAAAGTTCTCCAAATCTTCGATAAGCATCTCTTTTAAGATTTTGTAACTACCTTTGTTTGTCTCATATATGGGACTAAGCTCGTCTTCGCTGCGCAAAAGTTTGTGTATCGCATATACATTTTCTGGCCGCTCGCCAGACGAGTCTGTCACAATGCTCATGACAGCTTTTGTAATTTCTTCTTTTGTGCCAAACAATGGAACAATATTGCCATAACTCTTACTCATTTTCTTTCCGTCGGTGCCGGGTACAACTGCAATTTCTTTCTGGATTAATTCTTTTGGCTCGGTAAATGTTTGGCCATAGGTGTTGTTGAATTTAGATGCGGCCTCACGTGCATATTCAATATGCTGGCGTTGGTCCTCGCCCACAGGCACTACGTCAGTGTCGTAGAGCAAAATATCGGCAGCCATAAGCATGGGGTAGGTAAACAACCCTGCATTTGCCTCAAGCCCTTTCGCAACTTTGTCTTTGTACGCGTGGCCAAGCTCCAAAAATGGCACGGTCACCAAGCAATCAAAAATCCAGGCGGCCTCGGTGTGTTCGCTTACGCGCGATTGTTGAAAGATAGTGGCTTTGTTTGGGTCGACACCCACAGCCAAGTAGTCGCGTACAACATTAAAGATACTTTCGCGTACAAGCTTCGGGTCTTTCAGTGACGTCAGCGCATGGTAGTCAGCTATCATCAAAAAACTTTCGTACTCTTCGTACATTCCTAAAAATGGTTTGAGTGCGCCAAAATAGTTGCCTATATGCAACGTACCGCTCGACTGCAGCCCCGTCAAAAGTCGTTTTTTGTCTGACATTATGAAGATACTATAGCAAAAAAAGCCCTACAGTGCGCGAATGGAAACCTATTGACGCAGGTCTATGATTATGTTAAAAATTACATCGGCAAGTCCGCCAAAATTGCGAGGAATAATGACAAATTGTGAGCGTGTAAAAACCTTCATGACTCCCCTCACCAAGGATGAGTCTTCCTGTGAAGTGGTCGATTCCAAGATCAACAGGTGGATCAAGGACGCCGCCCCCGAAGGCAAAGCCGGTATCCTGGTGAAACAAATCACCACGACCATCGTCGGCAGTCAGCTCATCACCCAGCTTCTCTATGAGCTCAAGAATTAGAGTTCGTCAACCCGCCCGCCCCAGCAACGATGATTGGGGCGGTTTTCTTTTTTACAGTCTTTGCACTATATCCCCTCTTCTTTTAATTTTTCTACCAGGGCTTTTGCAGAACGAGAGAGTTTTTGTGGGAGTGTGATTTTGACGCGGACAAACAGGTCGCCGCGTTTGCCGTGGC
>JBAXLB010000002.1:0-156946 GCA_037135035.1 Candidatus Adlerbacteria bacterium
AACTCCTAAACGAGTAGAATCTTGTAATGTCAAAAAACGAAGGATCATTTTCCGCCCAAGGCGGACCAGCCTCTGGCTGGGAACAACTCGCAAAGTCGTTTATAAAAAAGGAACTTCCGGCGTCAGAAGTCGAACTTTCAGGAGAAATCCCAGTCGATGTTATTGCTCCCTACCGCGAACGAGCACTTGGCGAAATCGCCTTGGAAATTGACATGCCTGGCTTCCGCAAGGGCCACGTCCCGCACGACATTGCGCTTAAAAAAGTCGGCGAGGTTGGAGTACTCGAAGAAGCAGTCGAGCTTTTTATGCGCGACTTCTACCCAGAGCTGCTGCAGGTGCATGCGGCAGATGCTGTCGGCCGCCCAGACATCCGTATCACAAACCCACCAACGGCCGGAACGCCTATAACTATTACCGTTGCCACGACTGTCTACCCTACCATCACACTCCCCAAAGACTGGAGCAAACTTGCCGGAAAAGTTGAAGTGGAAACCGTGCCCGACGTTTTAGATGCAGAGGTTGAAGAAGCCTTGCAGTCTATCCGCAAAGCACGAGCAAAGGCTCAGCCACACGAAGGCACCAGTGCCGATGTAGGGGCTCCACAGGGCGACGCAGACGGTTCTGCGCAGGCTAAAGAAATCCTCCCTGAGTTGAATGACGAATTTGCCCAGTCACTAGGCAGCTTTACCGACCTTGCCGACTTAAAGGTGAAGCTGCGCGAAAACATGAAGCAGGAAAAAGAGCAGGCGGCAAAAGACAAACGTCGCGGCAAAATAATCGAAGATCTGCTCGAAAAGACAACACTGGAAGTGCCTGCAATTTTTGTCGAAAGCGAATTAGAGAAAATCCTCAATCAAATGAAGGAAGACACCCAGCGTTTTGGCCTTACATTTGAAGAATATTTGAAGCGTGTAGAAAAAACAGAGGCACAAATGCGCGAAGAGTTCCGCGAGCAGGCTCGCAAACGCGCAAAACTCCAACTAACCTTAAACAAACTCGCCGACGACGAAAAGGTGGAAGCCGATAAGGAACGGGTGGAGGAAGAAATGAAGCATGCGATGGAACACTTCCCCGACGCCCGCCCCGAGCTGGTACGCATCCATATCGAAACAGTGCTCCGCAACGAAAAAGCTCTGCAATTGTTGGAGGCTGGAGGAGTAAAATAATTTCTCCATCATAAACAAAAAGGGCGCGGTGTGGATTTCTCCAACCGCGCCCTAGGAACACGCGCCCTATTTTTTCTTCTTCGTTTTCTTCGTCGTCATCTTGTGTCGGAGCCAGATCATGATCCAGCCACCGAACAGCGTGATGTCGAGGACCAACAAGCTCCACAAAAGCTCACTGAGCACCGGACGGATTCCATCGTAATCATACTGGGGCAGAACCAGCATGTTGAACGCCAGCAGGCCGTAGAGTATGGCCCCGGCTGCCAAGAAGGGATTTTTCTTGAACCCCCACTTCGTCCGGCCCCACACGAGGCGCCAGAGAAATTTCAGCAGTTTGCCGACGAGCCGCCAGAGAAATTTCAGCAGTTTGCCGACGAGCCGCAGGAAGGCTCGGATCAGATTGAAGACGAACTTCAACCCCCAGACCACAGCCTTGCAAATCGCCTTGAGGATCTTGAAGAAGATCCCGAAGACGAAATGCAAAACCATCCCTACGATGATGAGAGCAAGCAGGCCCACAATCACCCAAGGCAGGTTCTGGCTCAAAAACGCTTGAATTTGTGCAATCACTATCTTTCCCCTATCTAAGGCACTTTTTAGGATGCCGTTGTGAATGTCCTAACCTATCTATTGTACCATATTAGGTACATATTGTCAAGTAAAAAAGAAACGCTCACCCTTTGTCAGGTGAGCGTGTGCGTTTCTTGGAGACCTCGGGTTTACCCAGACCGTTCTTCTCCATCAGCTTGGCGGCATCACCCAGCATGAACAAGGCCTCGGAACGCTCCGGAGCGCCTTGGGGAAGCTCCCAGAGGTTTTTGCCCTTGAGCCTCTTCTTAAGCGACTCCATGCCGGCGGCGATCTTCTGCATGTCGATCGCATCCGTCATCAGCGCTTGGCCAGTGCCGTGGTACATGATGCGGAAAGCATCCGCGTTCATCTGCTTGATGATCGCGCCGACCGTGGGAAAACCTTTAGCCATGTGTCTCTCCTAAACCCCTGTCCCCGAGGTGCGGGCCGCAAAATGCGGAGTGTAAAAGACCTAATCTCTGTCAGCCAGCGAACGAATCGTAGGCTCAGTAGAGGGGAAGAAGTTTTGGTGTCTTCCCAGTCACCTTAGATCTGCGCTGCAGCATGCCCGAATCAATGCCCGGAGCCCGCGCCCGACCTACTCAAATCAAAGAACTATGTTGGCTAGACGCCCGCAATCGTGCGGGCCACCTCCCTTCCTTCGTTAGAGAAAAGTTTACTCGACCGAGTACTCATGGAACTCAAAGGAGGCTTTAGCAACCTCCTCCGCCGTGTACTCGTGGCGGTCGGTGAGCCGGGGCAAGCCGCGGACCCCCATCACGATCACCGAGTCGCCGGACCCCAACACCACGCGCGGAGGCGTGGCAGGGATGCCGACGTCGAGGCCGAACTTGTCCCGCATCGCGGCAATGGTCGCCGCGTGCGAGGGATTCAAGCAAGGTTCGACCCAGGCCTTCACCCGCTCGGCGACCTTTTCGACCGTCAGCTTGCGCCGGCGGATCGTGGCTTCGCCCGAGAACATCGAATCGGCGAGGGCGAACCCAAAGAAGTTGGTCATCGTAGTCTCCAAACCTCTGACCCCGAGGTGCGGGCCCGCGTGATTGCGGGATGTTGAAACGTACTTCTATCGCCACACAAACTATTTATGTGTCGAAGTGAAGGGAGGATCATGTTGTACGCCGATCCTCCGTGGGGCGCCCCTTGCGGGTGTACTTGTTTTTGTCCCGGACAATCTTTTTCCGAAACAACCCGTGACGCAATGCCTGCGCCATCGGATTTCGCGAAGGAACATCCTTCTCTTTTACAATGAACTTCATGTTGCCATCTCCCTTGTGTGATCGGTTTTCTTCACCTCCAGGCCGCCATTTTTCTTGGCGAACCGTTTGGCGAATTTCATCGCCTTCTTGCGGAAGGACTTGCGATGCTGCTCCGTGTGGAACTGCCGGAGCAGCGGCCCGCTATGGCCGTACATGAGGTAGACCTCGGCGAAGGTCGCGAAAACCTCGACTTCAACAAACTTGGCCATCTTCACCTCCCAAAAACTCAATCAACCAACGAACCATTCGCGGGTTGAATAGAGAGGAGGAAGATTTCTCTTCCTCCAGAATGGGTCTGTTGTTGGTGAGGAACGATTGGCCGCCCTGAGGGTCAGCATCATTTCCTGCTCGTGCATGAGGCACTCGGACCATTTAGGAGACACGCTCCAAGGCGACACAGATTCGCCTCCTGCTTTTCCCGGAACATCCCCCGGGTCCCATTACTGGGAACACCTAGCCCTGTCGGGCAACCCCAAAGAAGGGCTTTCGGTGCATGACCAACACAGGGCAACCCCTGGCTGGCTGGAGACGCCCATCAGGCGCCGACCAAAGCAGGTACATTTTTTCAAAGATCTAAACTCAATCAGCCAGCGAACCATTTCGTGGGCTGAATAGAGTGCGGAAGTATTACACTTCCGCCTACCTGGTATTCAGTCTTATATTTCCAGGCTCTCCCCTTACTTATCCGTATGCCAAACGGAAAGGTAGTCAGACGGGGTATCTACCTTTGCTGTAGTTACAGCGATTTACCAACGAGGGAGGGTCGCATTTCGACGACGAGTTGCTCATAGCGCTCGACGTCAAAAATATCGCGGCCGTTAGCATCTTTGCCAACAACCGCAACGCGACCATTTTCCTCGCGGCGGAACACGGGCCGAATAATCGGCACTTCCAATCCCTCAACAAGGGCTTGGAGTACCAATTCAGGGCCTGCAGCCTCAACGGCGATGACCTCGTAGGTCGTATTGGTATCGAAATCAAAGCTGCCAAGCTTCTCAATCAATTCCGCTACTATCCCTACTGGATCGTCCCCATAGACAAGGTCATTGGTGATGACTTCAACATCAGCACCAAACACCTGCTGCAGTGCACGGATGTGCGAATCGGTCTCCTCATGGCGACTGATTCGCAGAACGGCTTGCAGCCGTTCATCATCTCCACGCTTTTCCCTATCGGAGTATCCGCACAATGGGCAGCCTACGCTGTCCAAGGTTCCGGGACCGACATTCGCATCGCATTCCGGGCAAAAAGCATCCACATGGTCTCCCACATGTCTCCTTTTTTACTGTGGAGTCGTGCAGTTCCTCGGCCGCACAACATAGCCGGACAGTTTTGGTTATCAGCCATACTTGGTATTCAGTCTTATATTTCCAAGCATTCCCCTTATTCTCCTTCCCAGATTAGTTCTGGGTTTGGATGGTAGTCAGACGGGGATACTACCAAGTTACCTCAGAGCCGCATAGGTTTTTGTATGCTTCTTCAATTCACTCCACTTGGAAGTGGAGACGATTGTTACTCCAAAGAGTGGAGCAAGAAGCCGTGCGTACCCATAGCGTACGAGCATTTCGGGCAACACTATCTTCCGGCCCCGCGCAGCCACATAGATTACCATCATGGCTTTTAATGCGGGGATAAACCTTTTCTGGTTTTCCAAAAGATAATAGAAATGCTCGGAGGTAAGATAGAGTCTTTGTTCCACGATTCCTTTCTTTCAAAGTACATTTCTCAATCAGCCAGCGAACCATTTCGTGGGCTGAACAGAGGGGAGAAAAACTACGCTTTCCCCCGTTACTCATTTTTCTGTTGAGCAACAGCCTATTTTTTTATCGAACGATCATCCACCTTTTTGCGGTCGTTCTAGCGGTCAGGATCTGCCGCAACCTATGCTATGAACCCCGCATAGGTGAAGTTTTCTACCACCTAGTGCACCTCGAAGAGGTACCCAGCGTGCCACCTGTCGATGAACTCGTAGGCGACCTCAAATGAGAGGTGCTTTTCGAGCCATGCGGCGTGGCACGTGGCCTGCTCTTCGCTGAGCCGGACCAGGCGGCGCGTGACGGGTTTGAAACCGTCTACCCACGAATGGGTGCCGAGGACGCGACCCTCAGCAAACACAATCACCATGCCTCCTCCCTTATACGAAGCGGTACAGAAACCTTTCTGGGCGTCCATACCGCTTCCCACAAGGGGAAACGGAGTTGTTTATTGAGAAGAACCCTTCCCGCCAAGGGCGATTTTGGGCAAAAAGAAAACCACATAGTAAGTCGAAAGAGATAGGGAGGGTCTAATACTTAATATTCCTAGCACCGCTACGCCTATATATTTCCGAACTATGTGGGTAACTAACCCGTCAAATCACTCTGACAATTGGAGTATACACAACCTGTTGTTTTTGTCAAGCATAATTGGCACATATGTCTAAAAATAGTCAAATATACCTATAATTTAAGCCATATTTTCATTTACTAAAAGTCAGTATAGTATGACATAAATATATTTATTCAAAAAATAATTTGACTTTATTCTTTGACTATGCTACTCTTATTTCTGTAGGGAGGAAGCGGGATATGCCCGGCCCGGCCCCCCTGGCGTAGTGTGTAAAATCGGGCTTTTTGGCAAGAAGGAGTTTTGTCATGAGGCAGTTCCTGGAAGGCACTGGCGGCGGGGCCTAGCCCAAAAGCCGCACAGTGGAAAAATCGATGATTTGAGGGAGTCGCACAAGCGGACCTAAGGGTCCTCTCAACAAGATTCCCTCAGGAGGGCGGCTCTAAGGTTATGCGTGCACATCACACATTTCCAAAGAGCTGCCCTCTCTCTGTATACAACACCCTACTGCTCCTCCTGGCCAATACCCCATAAGAGCGCAAAAATGGTTTCCATACTTTGAGTGATTTCCTTACTCTCCACGACAATTCCGAAAATCTTTCCACGCAAGCCCATAATAGCAACCGTATCTTTGTATATATAAATATCAGAGCGTATAGACATGCGTTCGTACGGAATAAATCTACGTTCTGTATGCGGGACAATATCGTCAGGTTTAAAAGGGCCAGTTTTTTGAGAATAAACAGCTTTGAGGTGGATACCCTTGTCTGCACGTTTTTGTGCGTATGAGAAAAGTTCTTCTTCGGTATAAATTTCGCCCCAAGAATCAGGACAATAAATGAGTTTCAGTTCAGTCCCTTTTGGTAAATTCAGGATATTCTCGCGCATAGCAGTAATACCTTCTTTACCGTCAAAAAACCGCACAACGGGGCGTTCGCCGGCGCCTTCAAACTTTTGCATGAGTTCTGGCAAGAATTCGTGCAGTTCTTTTTCTTGTATCTCAAGCTCTTTGCGTTTGAGGTCAAAGATTCGCTTCAGAGACTCTGGCGACTCGGGGGCAAAAAAAGTTTTCTTCCCTTCTTCATACGTACTCATCAAACCTTTTTTCATCAACGACTCGAGCTGTACGTAGGTTGTCGAGCGTACAATTTTTGACTGTTTCGCAAGTTGGTCGGCAGTTGCGGCGCCAATTTCAAGCGCTGCGGCATATACTTTTGCTTCTTTTTCCGAAAGTCCCAAGTCTTCAAGTTGTTTTTGCATTGCGTTTAGTATACAAGAAAAAACTGGTATTCTTTTACTATGCCTCCGAAATCAATGGGTAACGTCATACCCTTCAAAAAAGCTGAAGCTAAAGAAAAACTTCCGCCCCTCCCTCCACCGGCAGAAAGCAAAGATGCTCTTATAGAAAATACTTTTAATTCAATAGTGCTCAATCAGTTACAAGGCACCTTCGAAGATAATTTATTTGAATCTGGTTTTTCGACAGAGGAAGTAGACCGCACACTAAGAGGTCTTATCTCAATGAAGTTTGAAGATGCAGCACGCGCAATGGCGATTCCCGCAGAACTTGCAAAAAGAAACTTGGCTTCGCTCCATTCAAAAATAGAGCACGGGCAACTCACATTCGAAACTGCCGCTTCATATCTTCTTACAGAAGCAGTCAAACATGGTTTTGGTGTTGGGTATCATAATTCTCCTACTGAAATCCGCCCTGACGCGAAAGGTTCCTGGTTTATCAAACCAACGGAACAAGACCATCGGGACAATGACCTGGGCATGGCGTATTATTCGACATCATATAAAACTCTCTATCGCAAAAAAGCACCTAAATATTTGTATATCGTCAGGACCCTTGCTGACACAAGCCGCACTGACGGTAATTGGAGTCGCGGTCCAGGACTTTCAATTGTTGCAATGATGCCTATTGAGTACGTAGATGAGACAGTAAGCACTAAAGTGAAAGAAAAATTAGAATCTGCAGAGAATACTGAGCAAAAGAAACAAGCCGCAGGCTAATAGCAAAACGGCACCATGGATTGCATGGTGCCGTGCGATGATGGTCGGCAGGGTTCGAGAACCTACCTGGGGAAAGAGAACTGGAACTTGATGATCTCCTGGAGCCGCTCGAACGGCATCTCGGAGATCCACTCCCTGAAGGTCGCGTCGGACGCAGCATGTGCGCTGATCGCATCGAGGGTCTGGTCGACATTGAAGTCACTCCCCTTGAACTGGGAGATCACTTTCTTGCCGAAAAAAATGTCGGCTGAAGACTGTTGCCACCTTAAGCCGGTGGTCTGTTTCTCCCTGGTCCAGGAGCCCAGAAATGATCTGAGCTCCCTCATCCTTTCTTCGAACAACATAATGACCTCCCTGCCTCTTACGAGGCGGATTAAGAACAGAATACTAGTATAATACTAATAGATAGCTTTGTCAAGCTCCAAAAAACCTTAAAAATTGATACTATTTAACGTATGCAACACAATAAATTCAATCCTGAGAGGGCAGAACTCGTGCCTATGGTTATCGAAAAAACGCCATTTGGCGAACGCGCGTTTGACATTTATTCGCGCTTGCTTAAAGACCGTATTATTTTTCTCGGTGGCCCAATCGAGGACTACACCGCAAACGTCGTTATCGCGCAGTTGCTCTTTTTGGCATCGGAAGACCCTAAAAAAGACATTCAGCTCTACATCAACTCCCCCGGCGGCTCGGTCACAGCCACACTCGCCATGCTCGACACGATGAACTACATCAAGCCAGACGTCGCGACTGTCTGCATTGGTATTGCAGCGTCCGGTGCTGCGATAATGCTCGCCGGCGGCACAAAGGGAAAGCGTTTTGCACTGCCCAACGCCGAAGTGATGATCCACCAGCCATGGGGCGGTGCACAGGGCCAAGCAACTGATATTGAAATTACCGCAAAGCACATTATTGCAACCCGCGACCGCTTGAACAAAATCTTGGCAAAGGCCAGCGGCCAGCCGCTTTCAAAAATCGAAAAAGACGTCGAACGTGACTATTTCATGAGCGCAGAAGAAGCCAAAAAATACGGCGTCATTGACGACATCTTTGGCCACAAAGGTGCGCAAGTAGGCAAAAAATAGTAGCCCGAGGCAATCTTGCCGAAAGCCCAACTCCCTGGTATTGTGGGTTGGTGCCTCGCCCGTTTGGGCTACGGCCAAAGGCTTTTCTTCTTAATGAAATTTATGTCCCCCTTATATGTTTACCAAAACCGTACTGGCACTTGCCGTGATGGCAGGGTTCTGCCTCGGCGCCGCACTTGGCTATTGGCTACGCCTGGTCCTGCTGCGCGCTCGTAAAAACTCGCTCGAAATCGAAGTCCAAAAGATAGTACTCGACGCACAAGTAGAAGCAAAGACAGTTGTAGAAAAAGCCGAAGCCGCCGCCAAAGAAAAAGCCGCCGCCGTTGAAAGCGAATTAAAGGAAAAAGAGGAAAAAATTACCCGCGCCGAAGACCGGGTTTTTAAACGTGAAGAACAGGTAGACAAAAAACAGACCGAACTCGACAGCGAAGTTGCTGCGGTCAAAAGCCGTATCGAAGAGGTAAAAACTATTAAAGAAAAGGCCGAAGGCTTGCTTGTGGAACGCTCCAGTGAACTTGCAAAAGTAGCAGGTTTAAGCAAAGAGCAGGCTCTTACCCAGCTCCATGCCGAACTCGAGCGCGAGGCTGGCGACGACCTTATGATGCGCGTCGCCAAACTTGAACGCGACGGTATGGAAAAGTTAGAGCGCCGCGCGAAGGAAATTTTGACAACCGCCATACACCGCCTGGGCAACTCGGTTGCATCAGACACTATGGCCACCGCCGTGACCATTCCCAACGACGAAATTAAAGGCAAAATTATAGGCAAAGAAGGCCGCAACATTAAAGCGTTTGAACGCGCAACAGGTGTGGAAGTGATAATCGACGACACGCCAGGCTCTATTGTCCTCTCCTCGTTCGACCCAATGCGCCGTGCCGTTGCCCGCATGGCACTCGAAAACTTGATACTCGACGGCCGCATCCAACCTGCAAAAATCGAAGAGGCTGCCGACAAAGCCCGCGCCGACATAGGCAAAATAATTAAAGAAAAAGCCGACGCTGCATGTTTTGAAACGGGTGTCCTTAACTTGGACCCACGTTTGATGACCGTGCTTGGCCGCCTCCACTTCCGCACCTCTTTTGGGCAGTCGGTGCTCCAGCACTCGACAGAAATGGCGCACATCGCCGGCATGATAGCCGAAGAGCTTGGCGCAAACGTGCAGGTTGCAAAGGCAGGTGCCTTGCTGCACGACATCGGCAAAGCCCTGGACCACGAAGTACAGGGCACCCATGTGGAAATCGGCCGCCGCATATTGCAAAAGTTTGGTGTGTCGGAAGAGGTGGTGAAGGCAATGCAGGCCCACCACGAAGAATATCCGTACGAAACGGTGGAGAGCATCATTGTGCAGGTTGCCGACGCGATTTCCGGCGGCCGCCCAGGTGCGCGCCGCGACAGTGTCGAAAATTACTTGAAGCGCCTTGGTGATATTGAAGAAATCGCCAACTCGTTTGCAGGAGTCGAGAAATGTTACGCAATTTCTGCAGGCCGCGAAGTGCGTGTCTTTGTAAAACCCGAAGAGATGACCGACTTCCAGTCACGCGAACTTGCCCGCAATATTGCTAACCGCATCGAAAACGAATTGAAATATCCTGGCGAAGTAAAAGTAAACGTCATCCGCGAAAGTCGTTCGATAGAGTTTGCTCGCTAACTAATAGAAATAAAAAGAAACCGCCTCGGACAACCGGGGCGGTTTTTACTTAAAAAAACTGCGCTGCCATGGCGATAGACTCGCCAAAAAACGAGCGTATTTTTGAGACCTTTCATGTGCTTCATTTGAACGCTTACCGTACATATTGAGCTTAAGATCCTCAATACGTTTAATAAGGGATGGCGTAGAATGTTCTTCTGTCAGAATTATTTCTGAGAAGTGAGTCGACCATCCACTATAGAAAACTAACTTGTGTTTTCCGCGAGAATGATTCGGCGTAATGAGGAATTGGAAGTAGATAGGTCCTCCAAATTTGTCCGCAAGCAGATCCTCTTTCTTCTTTCTCTTAGAACGTTTTGCCTTTTTCATTTGAGTCTCCTCTCAAAAATCTATCTCGATGAATCTTCGAATTTCTTCAAAGACTCAATAGAGAGGAGAAGTTGTAAGCTTCTCCTACACACATCTCCTACTGAGAGGCCCAGTCCAGCACGACCTTTGCTACGACGTGCCTCACAACCCTCAACGTCTCGCGACCAACGCGCGGGGTTCGGAGGATCTCCGCTTCGGTCACGACGCGATTCAGGACATCGCCTACCGTCACCCACCCTTCCCTTTCGATAACTTCGAGTTGATAGCGATGATGATCCGGCCAATAATCACGAAGTTTTTGGTTCATTACATCGCTCATTGAAGTCTCCTGTGGTTATTTGAAAGATCTATTCTCTCTTGAACACCCGACTGTCCAGATTCTCAATAGAGAGGAAGAAATTTCTTTCTTCCCTTAGTGTTTTTAGTCGTTATACCTCGGGAGCATTTCATTTAGTTCCTCAATGGAGATCACCTGATAGGTAGTTTCCTTCGTCGACGACCCCCCTTCCGACGACTTGTCTTCTTTTTTGGGAGATAGTGTCCCCAGCACCTTGTTCGCTTCCTCCTGGGAACCATGGAAGGAATGCACTTCCTTCCGGCTCCAGGCATGGAATTTGCCATACGACTTTGAACAACCCTTGTTCTCAGTAATAATGATGTACTGAACCTGCATGATGCCCTCCTAAGGCTGTAAGGCCGTTGGCCTGTTTTGATGAACTCTGTACTGACAACAGAGTACCAGATTTGGTAGATTTGTCAATTTAATGGGCTATATAATTAGCTCAAATAGCTTTATTTAAGAACGTATTTTGTACATATTGGTAAAAATCATCAAAAATATTGACTAAAATGGACATTTAGTATACGCTAGAGATATGCAGTTAAAAGAAGCGTTGCAAACTATAGGGCTCTCCGAGAAGCAAACCGCTGTCTATTTGGCACTGTTGCAGCTTGGCCGCGGCTCGGCATATTCTATTGCTCTCAAAAGCGGGCTCAAAAAACCCACCACCTACGTTATTTTGGACGAGCTGATAGAGAAAGGCTTAGTCTCTCGTGTGCCGCGCGTCAAAAAACAGCTCTATGTCCCCCACTCGCCACAAGAGGTCTTTGCCACAGCTGAAGAAAAGTTTGCACTAGCAAAAGCAACACTGCCCGAGCTGCTCGCGCTAACCAAAGGCACCGACACAAAAGTAAATACTCTTTACTTTGAAGGTGTCGAGGGTATCAAACAGCTGATGGAATATCGCGCTAAAGAAATGCACGGCAAAGAGATGGTCGGGTTCTATGCCACGGATGTTAACGCCGACCCAGAGCTAGTGCGATATTTTAAGGACGAATGGGCAGACAAAATGTTGAAGTTACATATCCCTGTGCGTATGATAGCTCCCGAACATGCGTCCCTCAAAGACTATCGCGATGCAGACGCAAAATATAACAGGCAGCTAAAAACCGTTCCGTATGCAGAGTATTCGTCCGAAGTTGCTATAGACGTGCTTGGCGACATTGTGCGCATACAAGATTATAAAAATTTGCAGGGAGTTGCGATAGAAAATGCCGACGTTGCAAAAACAGTGCGACAGATTTTTGAATTGGTGTGGAAAAAATTGTAAGCGGTGGATAAAAATTCATTTATTAATTAACTTTTCATGTTGATTATGGTAAACTAGTAGAGGACACGTTCGCGCAAAGGCCCTTTGCCACAGTGGTGGAGGGTCTTTTGCGTATCAAAAGATGCTAAAATAGAAATATGGGCAATGAGACTATAAAAATTCATAACGTAGCTTTTATTGACGGACAAAACCTCCATTTAGGCACAAAAGAATGTGGCTGGGTGATAAATCATAAAAGATTTAGAGTATACCTTTCAGAAAAATATAATATTCAGGAAGCCTATTACTATTTAGGTTTCGTCTCAGACGGAGAGCAGGATCTATACGACAAACTCCAAAAAGCCGGTTTTATCCTTTCGTTTAGAGACCATTCAGCTGCGCTTAAGGGAAATAAAAAAGGCAATGTTGACTGCGATATTGTATTTGGTGCCATGAAAAAACTAGCAGAAAACGAGCCCTTCGATACAGTTTTTATAGTGTCTGGGGATGGCGATTATAAAAGAATGGTCGACTATTTAGTTAAAAAAGGAAAGTTCGGCAAAATGTTATTTCCAAACAGGAAGTTCGCCTCTTCTCTATATCACAGCTTAGGAGGAGAATACTTCGACTATCTCGAATCAGCTGATGTCAAAGCCAAGATAGCCCATACCCATAAATGAAAAGGGCCCCTTAGGCACAAAAGCCGTTCGGGTCCCTCTTCGTGTTAATACAGTTACAGTATACACAAAAAGCAGCGGGAAGCAAGTTTTCCACAGAAAATATATGGCCTTGTTGAGCCAAAAAACTCCACGAATAGAGTCTTCATGTAATTTTTAAACTTCAATTTTATTGGAAAATAAACTGTAACAGGAATGCGAGACTCCTCTGTAGTAAAACTTTTTATATTATTGAGTAAAAATATTGCAATATATTTATTTTTTGTCAAATATTTCTATCCCCGTGGCTCTGTTGCGCGGTTTTTTAGGGCGTATATACTAATGGGCGCAGGGCACAGTCTTTTAACCACCTAGCTCATACGTATGAACAAACAAGATATAGCAGAAAAAGTGCACGGAGTCCTTGGCGGAACCAAGGCCGATGCAGAACGTGCCGTTGAAACTATGATAGACACCATCGTTGCCTCTTTAAAGAAAGGCGAAGATGTTTCTATCGCAGGTTTGGGCATCTTTAAGACAAAAATGCGTGCAGCACGCACCGCCCGCAACCCGCGCACTGGCGCAACCGTACAGGTTGCCGCAATGACAGTGCCTAAGTTCCAGGCTGCAAAAGCACTCAAAGAAGCAGTAAAATAGGTAGCATTTCCAATGCGCCTGCCAGCCTTAGGCTGGTTTGAAGCAAAAACACCGCCCTTGGGGCGGTGTTTTTGCTTAAGAACTTTTACATATAGCCGCTAAACTAGTTGTACCCAAACTTCATTGACCCAACACACTAGATGATATAGAGTGTATCCATACACGCCCCAGCTAGCCGCAAGGTCCGCTGGGGTTGTTCGTGCCCAAATCTGCTACAATAGCGGACACGTGGAGACAATTTTACTCATAGACGGAGAGAATTTTAAGGGCAAAATCCGCTCTGTGTTCAAAGACACAAAGAAGGACAAACCCGTGTGGCACGAATACGACTTTAAGGGTCTGCTTGATAAAGTGTTGAAAGATATTCCTCTCGATAGAAAGGTCTTTTACTTTGCTCGTATTAAAGAACACGATGATAGCAAAGAAAAATCAAAACAGTTAGTTGAGGAGCAACGCCAACTCAAAACCCATCTGGAGAAGCAGGGTTTTGAGGTTATTTTGAGCGGTCGAGTACGTGGGCAAATGGAAGAAGGTCAAAGCGGAAAAAAGGTACTTGTATTCAAAGAAAAAGGCGTTGATGTAAAAATCGCCGTCGACATGGTGAGCTTGGCGTGCGATAAGAAAGTTAAAGAAATAATACTTGGGAGCTCCGATTCAGACTTGCAACCCGCTATCAAAGAAGTTCGCGACAGAAAAATAAGCTGCGTATATCTCGGCTTCGAGGCACAGCCAAATAAAGGTCTTTCGTTTACCACCAGTAGAACCCTTTTAATACGCAACTCGGAGATTTTGGAATTTGAGAAAACACAGCAGACTCTCATTTAAACCCACGCACCGGCGCAACCGTACAGGTTGCCGCAATGACAGTGCCTAAGTTCCAGGCTACAGCATGAAGATTTTTGCTAAAAATGGATTTCTTTCAATTAGCCTGAGGAACTCATCTCTATCCATCTCGTCATACAAACCTTGGAAGCAGAATTCAAAAAGGTGGAGTTTTACTCGCTGTATAAAAGATAGTCTGCTTTTTGGCAAAATATCAAAAATCACATGCACCCGCAACGCGTCGGAAAGGTTTTTTACCGAATGTTGCTTTTTATTATCAAACCACCACAACTCTCCTTCTTTCAAGACCGTACGCTCATCTCCGGAAGAAAATTCTGAACCGTTCGGTGATACAAGCACCAAGTGATACCTATTAGTCCTTGCATAATAGGCTCCTCCATCTATGTGTGGCAGTACTTCCCCTTCTGCTCGTAGCCCCACAATTGCAATTCTACGCACAATACTGTTCTCTTGATCTGCAAATTTTTTAAGAAACGTATACAGTGCTGGAAATGAAGAAATCAGGGGTGTTGTGTACACAAGTAATGAGTTCCAGGTATACACATCCTTCCCTTCTAGGGTAATTGGGAGGTTGCTCTTGAGCGAATACCAGGCGCTATGCCCGTGTATACCTGTACTATTTTTATCCACACGTGACAGTACGTCGAATTTAACTTTTCCGTCGTCTATAGCCTTTTGTAATTCAGCAATAAATATCTCTGTGTCCGGAGAGGGGCATTGTCTAAAGTTCTGCATGTATAACAAGTATACTTCGTGCGCATGCATGCGTGAAATCAGATTTTAAGAGGCTCAAATTTAGTGCACATTTAAAAAGAAAAAGCCGCTCTTTGCGCAAAGAGCGGCTTCTACACTACGACTCGGCCTCCTCCAAACCCTCTGCGTTGAGCAGAGGTATAGGATCCCCCCAAAGCAACAGGGGTTGAGGGGCTGCACAAGCAGTGACCCCTATCACCGCCAGCAGGCAAAACAAACGAGTAATGCTACGCATTTGAGTCCCCTCAAAAATGCATTAGACAGTCCTATACCGACGGCACAGGTCCTTCTATTTGGCACAATAATACAAATTTGTTATTTTGTCTAACTTGTTGCCTGGAGGGGCTTTGGGCGATGTTTTTGGTTTTAGTTTATAATAACCGCGCCCATATGTACCGCCTGTTTAACTACTTCCACAAGCAAACAAAAGACAAAACTGAAGGAGGGCAGGTTTATATCCCCGACGACGAAAGTTTGTGGCCAAAAAGCTGGAAAACTGTTTTGTACAAACAAGTTGAACGTGCGGGCCGCGTATTGTTGAAGCCCCACACTCCTGTAGAGGCAGATTTTTATAGCGTAGTTAGCTCTCGGAAGTCACCTTTTACCTTTACACAAAAAACTATTACGCTCGACCAGCTCGCGAGCTTTTTACAACTCTCGTACGGGGAAAATAATATTGGCAGCGCATCGCGACGCCTAGTACCTTCAGGCGGCGCACGCTACCCGCTTGAGTTGTATGTTTTAGCGCTAAATATAGAAGGGCTTGAGCCTGGCGTGTACCACTACAATATTAAAAACCACCAGCTTGAACATTATTTTTGGAAAGTTTTTTCTCCAGGCGATATCTCAAACTATGTAGGCTACCCATGGGTAGCGACCGGCAATGCGCTTGTTGTTATGACCGCCGTTTTTGAAAGGTCGACACAAAAATATGGCAGCCGCGGCTACCGGTATATGCTTTTGGAAGCAGGGCACGTAGGACAGATGATGTGTATGGCAGCACGGTACCTTGGGTTTAATACAAGGCCGCTTAGCGGCACAAGAGACGAGGCACTTGAAGAACTACTAGACATAGACACCACTCGCGAGTCTCTCGTGTACGCCATAGGTATTGGAATATAAATTATGAAGGCTTATATTACCGGTGACAAAGAATCATATATAGAGCCTGCTCAAAACTTTTTTAAGCAAGACAAAAACGAACAGCAGCCCTTCCGCCTACCTAAAAACTTTTCAACATTCAAAGATTGGCTACACATACGCATCGCGAGCCTCTTTATGCGTTTTTCGGCCTTTGGGCCAAGCCTCCTTATAAAAAACCCGTATGGCCTGTCGCTTTATTGGACAATGGTTACTTCTTTTTTAGTAAAAGAAAGGGCGCTGAACACACTTAACTATTCTTATAAGGCTAACGGGTACCCCCCAACACATACGTTTACGGCAAGCTGTGATGTATCAGATGGAGAAACTACTCTACAGATACATTCAATTGCTTCACACCACAATAAAGAAATCGCGCTTTCAAAATGCCTAGGGGAACTTCTGGAGCGGCGTTTTTTTGCCGTACCAACTAAAAAAGAAAAAGGGCGCATGATACTGTCGAGCGCCGAAGCTTTAAGGGCCGCAGGCAAAGACTACGCACACTCATTTGTCTACAACCGGTATCTCCCCCAACAACAAAAAGAGTACCTTGAGTTTGGATATAACGAAAAAGACTCAATATCATGGGTAAAAGGTCGTAACATTTCGACCAATACACCCGCGTGGCTCCCAGCACAAACAACATTCTGGGAGTTTAGACGCACCTCTCGGAATCAGGAACATCTAATCCACGAGTCTACCTCCAGCGGTTGTGCCGGCTACATGACCCGCACGGGCGCCACAGTACGCGCCTTAAAAGAGCTTATACAGCGAGACGCTTTTATGTGTTACTGGCACACCAAAAGCAGCCCGCGGAAGATTGTGCTGAACTCCATACCAGACACCGAGATACAAAACATCCTTGCGGAGTATGCAAAATATAAATTTGAAATTCATATACTCGACATTACAACTGACATCGCACTCCCCTGCGTAGCCGTGGTTGCAATAGACAGGGCAACGCTGCGGCCCCGCTTCCACGTTACAGCAGCAGCCCATACAGACTGCACGCAGGCGGTGAGTGACGCATTGCGCGAAATGCATTCACTCGTAAGCTGCTTCGACGGCGGCAATGAGGGTGCGTTACCCGAGCCATTTCAACCTTTTATAACCCCCTTCGACCGCCTTGAGCGTATTTATTACCTGCACGGGGAGGCTATGTTGGCAAAAGTGCAGTGGTTTTTAGATGGAAAAGATATTTCTTTTAGTTCATTTGCTGGAGAGTTTGCTGTAGTGCCACAAAATGACACGGATGAGCTCTCGTATCTCCTTTCGCTCCTAAAAAACAAAGGGGAAGGCTACGAGGTATACATGTATGAATCGCGCGCGCAGGTTTTAAAAACACTCAGGTACCACGCAGTCCGAGTTACCGTGCCAAAAATAATCCCAATATATTTGCGTGACCAATTTGCAACACTCGATTCTGACCGGTTGGACGAATTTGCTGCATGGAAAGGTACAACTTATTCACCCGAAGCATTGTTAACAGGAGTTATCCCTCCCCACCCCTTTCCATAAAAAACAGAGAGTTGTTACAATGTACGTATGGTACAAAAAGCTCGCAGAAAAACAGCACGTCTTTTTGGAAAAAGCATGTTGCTTCTTACACAAATTGCTCTCTTCTTAGGTTTCGCGGTCCACACAAAACAAGGTTCGCTTATTGAAATATTTTCAACTCCTATAGCGAGTGCAGATGCTCCAGCCGGTGGAGGAGCCGATGGAGTGCCTTATGACTCCGGAGGTGCAGGCTCTTCAGGATCCGCTGGCGGCGGCACAGCTTGTGGTTGTTGCGCCGGCAACAATAGCAGTGACAGTGATGGAAACTCTAGCAGCGGCGCTAACGGTGAAGGAGCCGCTGCTGGTGACAGCGGTGGAGGCAATGGTGGAGGTGGAGGAGGTGGTAAATAATAAAAACTATGTTCGATCCTACTCCAAAAAAGAAAATATTTTATACCGTTAGCATTTTATTAGTCATTTGTGCAGCTGTAGGGGGATACTACTATCTGCACGTTGTACTCCCTGCGTCTAAAATTGGCGCTACTGATATACAGAAACTTATAGCAACCAACCAAAGCTCTCAATTACATATAATCGCAGACAGCGACCCAGCTACCGTGGGGCACGATAATTGGATATTAGCCAATTTATTTGTTGCAGACGAGCCGTTTTTAAGCTCTTCAATTAACCCAAACAAGGACGCTCGCACACTCCAGGAAGTTAATGCTTCCGACTCTGCAGGGCTTGCAAACGTTGCCAAAGTACTCACTCTAGACAATAAAAACCCAACTACCGCAGATGTACTTGCTTGGGTTGTCTTGGCCGAAAAACTGCGTCGCGTTGGTGTGGGCACAGATGCATTTGTTACCTACGTACTGCCAAATAATCCAGGCATTGCCGCCGTTGCGGCTGCATATCAAAAAACTCTTGCGGGGCATGGTATGGACATACACTCTCCTAAAATTAAGCAAGATGCAATATTGTATTTTGTTGGAAGGCAGTTAGAAGTGCTTTACGCAACAATTGTGCACAATCCAGCATATTCCGAGGGCCTAAAACAAGATATGGTCCAAACAATATCTCTATATGGTTTGCTTGATTCAGGAACGTTAAATAGTGATCCAAATTTTTCTTCCTACAGAAACGAGGCATCTAAACTCTTTAATACTAGTATCTCAGGTTCGCCTGATGGTCTTGATATAGTCCCTGAATATAAATTACTTATAAAAAACACATACTTTACGAGTATCTATTCGGTTAAAAAGTCATGGAATCTTGGTCTTGTATATTTTTGGCAGCAAAACCACACTGTAGGCAAAGACTTTGCAGCACAAAACACTGTCCCCTTCGACCTTGTACGTAACACAACCCTTAACGCTATTACCCAAATCGACATCTTGTCTGCAAACGCAAGTACAACATCTGAATTAGGCTCATTTAATGCAAATGTTTTGCGTATTTCGCTAGCCCTAACAACTGCGTTTGCGGTAAGTAAAAAAGACTCCCAATTATCTGAAAAAGATGCAGCGGCACTTGTTACAGACCTATTCGCTCCAATTGTAAAACTGTACGCACAAAACCCTCAAAATAGATTTTTTACATTCCTCCGTGCCTATAAAAACATTCGTTCACCGCAGGAAGTTACTGCTCTAAAAAACCTTGTTGCTTCAAAAAATAAACCTGTATCTCAGTTCCTTCTAGAACTTAGTTGGTAAATAAAAAAAAGGGGGGTTGCGCGAACGCAACCCCCCCCCGCCTCTAATATTCCGAGCTTCAGCCGCTACTTGGTGCGGAGAAAGGTTCCCGTCAGGTACTCGAACTTCTGCGCCTTCCGGTAACGCCGAGAAAGGACCAGGCTGCCACTGTTTCCGTCGGAATCGACGGTCGGCGTCATGATGATATCTGTCCTCGGTTCCTTGCCGGACGTGTTGATGACGAACACGGTCTTGCCGTCGAAGTAGTAGGGGCGATCCCACTGACCTTCTTGACGTGCGTTCCACCAGCCGTAGGAAACCGCACAGATCGGGCGGTCTGTCACGTAGGAAGCTCCTCCGGGGAGCATGGCTCCCGCGGTTTCGAACGTGAGGGTCAGATTGTGCTTCTCTCCCTCGTATCTGCCCTCGTAGCGAGCCTTCTTGCCGAACAGGGCGAGACAGCGAGACTGAACCTGCGCCGCGTTCAACCCCGGCGAGGAGACCGGCAGCATGGTGGTTTCGTAACTCCAGCCAATGGCCGAAGCCTGTTGCACCTGCGCCTGGCCCAGGGCCGGGAACAGCATGAGTGCGCCTACGAGAAGGACGCAAAGTCTCTTGACAGTGAACATGAGATCCTCTCCTCTTGGAGCATCTGGAGTCCAGGGAAATCCCGGACAATACCTACTACTATACAGATTTTAGCATTTTTGTCAATATATCGCTGTTGACATCCTTAAGAGTTCAATAAAATCAAAATATTTAGAATATCTGCTATCGTATACCTAACAAGTACTAGTGAAAAAGTTTCTATTACATCTCTTTCTAGCTGCGACGACAGGCTCTGCAATAGGGGCGAGTTTTTTCTACACATACGGATGGATCTTGGTACCAGGCGCATGTGCATTATTTTTATATCTCCTCTCTCGTTCCACTACACGAGAATTATTTTTTCTAGGAACATTGTTTGGGTTTTGTATTGTAGGTTTTTCCTTAAGCTGGGTGTTTACATTGTTTCCTTTTGACCGAATTGGTGTGCACAACCATATAGCCTCCGTTTGTGTTGAATTTGGAATATGGTTTTTCTGCTCGCTCATACTAGCGACCTTTTCCGGTTTTTTTGGTATACAAGTTCGCCCCTACCTAAAAAGCTTTTGGATTCTTTGTATTGCGCCACTTCTGTGGGTAGCGAGCGAACTTGTGCGAGCCGCCCTTTTCTCTCTTGTTATGTGGGGGTCGGGTTCTACATTTGGAGCTGACTTCTCTTTTGGTTTTATCGGCTACACCTTCGCAGGGTCGCCGGGCCTTTTGTGGTTTGCTCGTGCGGGAGGAGTACTTGCCTTAAGCTGGCTAGCAATAACGCTAGGAAGCCTGTTGTATGTAGTGGCTACGCAAAAAACATTGTTTTTTCAAACACGGCTCTACAGCTTTGCGGGTATATATCTATTCATACTTGCTATAGGATTTTTGCTCCCAAGCCCACTAAAAGTCGAAATGGAACCGAGCGTAGTAGTGGCGGACGGGCTCCGCGTTGTACCTATTTCTACGCATCTCGACCCAAGTTTCCACTTAACCGCAGAGCAGCTTCTTGGATATGAGCAAACTATTGCGGACAAAATAAACGTCGCCTTGAAACAGAAACCCGACGTTATTATTCTTCCGGAATATCTCCAATTCCTTAAAAACCAGATGCTGCTTCCCTCAAACTTTCGCACTACATTGATGGAAGGTTTGAAAAAAAATAACACTCTTCTTGTCGACTCTGAAGCAACACCTGGCGGACAAGGAGCTATGTTATTTTTCGACGGAGCGAGCGGTGCTGTCGTTGCCCGCCAAGAAAAACGCTACCTTATGCCCTTTGCTGAATATCAGCCTAAATTACTTATTTCTATCCTTACATTTCTAGGACTTGGGAAAGAGCTCCGAGACATTCTTACAAGTAGAGAATATCTCTCTTCCGACGAACCTTTTTCTTCTCATACTTTTGTATGGAAGTCTGCCAATCTTAGCGTTCTTGCATGTTCAGAAGTTTTTGCTCCCTTTGGATATAAAGAAGCATCTGGCGCAGGAGCTACTGTCCTTATTAACGTTGCGTCACATGGCTGGTTGAATTCCAATCTTTTATTTAGAGAAACATTTGCAATGGCAAAAATTCACGCGGTGTACACAGGCAAACCGTACATCCAAGCAATTAACTACCAACCTTCGTTTGTTCTCTATCCAACGTTTTAAAACTCAGGTGCGGGATACCGGAATCGGACCGGTGCCATCAGTTTGGAAAACTGATGTTCTACCATTAAACTAATCCCGCTTTTTACTTTTTTTTCGACCAGCGAACTTCTACACCTTAAATTGTATACTGTATTGATGCAAGCACTCATTTCGTTCCTAACCCATATTGCCGCAAGTATATTTATCGCCTTCCACGCCTTTTTTGGGGCTGTAGCTACACACCCATTTGCATCTGCTACTTCCCTGCCTGTGGCAACAACTACAAAGTCACAGCTCCCCGTTACACAAAATCTATCTGCGACAGTTGCTACAACTACCCCTTCAATAAAACTTCTTCCTGTAAAAACTTCTAAGGCAAAGGCACTGTCGGTTGCTGGTCAGAAGACCGACGCAGAGACAGTATCTTTACCTACTCCACCGCCTCCTCCCGCCCCCGTAGTGCCTCCAGGTGTTGTAAATAACACAGCACGTGCTGCGCTTGTTAACATCCTCTGTACGACAAAAAATGGCGGCTACCTGCACCCAATTTCGGGCAGCGGGGTTATTGTCAGCGACAGCGGCGTTATCGTAACCAACGCGCACGTCGGCCAATACTTTTTGCTCCGCGACTATATTGTCCCTGGCAATATCGACTGTGTAATACGCACCGGCAGCCCCGCCATGGCGCGATACAACGCGACCTTGCTCTACCTACCACCTGCCTGGATAGACGCGAACGCGAAACAAATAATATCCGACGAGGCCGTCGGCACCGGCGAAAACGACTACGCATTTTTACTTATTACCTCGCGCACCGACCCTGCAGCAACGCTCCCTGCCCGCTTCCCTACCATTCCTGTCACACTCGACGAGCCGCAGCGCGGGGAGCCGGTGTTGTTGGCCGCCTATCCTGCGGGTTTTTTGGAAGGTATCACTATTGAAATGAGTTTGTACGCATCGAGTGCATTTACAACAATTGCAGATATTTTTGCGTTCGACAGCCGCGGCCTGCCCGACGTCGTATCACTTGGCGGCAGCGTTGTTGCGCAAGCAGGCTCATCCGGTGGGGCTGTTGTCCGCACACAAGACGGCGCTTTGCAGGCAATAGTGGCAACAGCAACCCTCGGCGACACCACTGCCACACGCGACCTACGCGGTATAACCCTAAGCCACATTAACCAGAGCCTCGCTACGGCGGGCATGGGCGGCGTTGTTGCACTCCTTTCGGGCAACATGCAACAAAAAGCCGAACACTTCGCCAGCACCGTCGCCCCCATTTTGCGACAAAAACTAGTTAATGCCCTGACGCATTAACGTTTTTTGATTGGAGCAGATGGCGTATCTAGTTCCAAAAGGAACGTTGTCAGTATGGTGTTAAATTTCTCTAAACTTGGGATGTCTACCCATTCATTGTCGCTACCAATACCCTCTCCTATTGGACCAAATTCGATACCAGGACATTTGTATCGTGCAAAATGTCGTGCATCTGACGACCCAAACGCACCTCGCTTGATAATTTTTTTCTTAAGGATTTTTGAACTTACACTTTGAAGCATCTGTATGTATCTATTACTTGCGTCAGTATCAAGTGCCGGCTCGTCCGTAAGTACTTCCATAGAAAATCCTTTCGGTAAAAGCTTTTTTATTTTTTGTAGTACCTTTGTATCTTCCGGGATATATCGAATATCTAAAGAAACGGTGCAGTCGTCAGGGATTTTATTAAGTGACTGGTTATTCGTTTCAATTTTTGCAACATTGACCGTCGTTACCCATTTTTCTTTAGCAGGAACCGGGTACTGCTTTTTTAACGCAGTAAGAAATTCGTGCATCTTCCAAATAGCATTTTCTCCTCGCCATGGGTACGCGCCATGCGCTGTCTTACCGCGAGAGGAGATTTTTAACCATATAATTCCGCGTGCTTTGTAAACAATGTCGAAGTTAGTCGGCTCGCTGGTCAAAACAAAGTCTGCTCTCACACCTTGTTCGACTTGATATTTTGTTCCGTCAAAACCACCGAGTTCCTCGTCTGTAACAAGTTGCAAGCCTAGTGGGTACGAGACTTTATGTGCAATTTCCGCAAACGCATACAACATGCTGGTAAGGTTTGCCTTCATATCCATCACTCCAACGCCATACAACCGTTTACCTTTTACCACCGGGGTATACTGCTCCGGTTTGCCAGGAATAATATCTAAATGCCCGTTGAGCAATACTTTAAACTTCTTTGGCCGTACAGGACCCACATATACCAACGCACTTTTGACACCGTTGCGCTCAAAGCGTTCAATGGTGAAATTAGAAAGTTTGGAAAGAGCAAGATTTAAAATAGTGTCGAGTGCCTCTTTGTTGTCCGGATTAGATGGAATAGACACAAACGCTTGTGCCAAATCTAAAATATCTTCTTTCATGTCTCTATTCATACCATGTTTGCGTATTCGGGTAAAAAAATACCGGACATTGGTAGAAAGAGTTTCCTCTTCTAACCAATGTCCGGTACAAACGATCGAAATGGGTCTTAGGTCACCACTTCGGCCCAGAGGGTCTCTTTGCTGCCGTGATTTCGACCCTTACGCGCTTCCATGGTTTTGTCCGGCATAAGTGACCGGAAACCACCAAGGAAGATGTATCCTTCACCGTTCCAACCGAGGAAGTTCCGGTCGATAGCGATGTAGGAATCCTCTTCGTCGAGCTCATTGACCAACTTGAGAAGAGGTAGTTCGGGTTGCAGGATGTAGGAGCCCCTGCGCTGCCGCTCGCGATTAAGGTTGCCCTCAAATTTGTTCACACCGATGCGGCCGTGGATATGGCCGTAGCAGCCGTACGTTCCCAGTGCAGGCTTTGCGCGCAGAGCCGCTTGCCCTCCGATCACAGCCTCAGGGTCGACACCACACGCTTCGAAGTACTCCTTCGTCGCGCTGCGTTTCAGGAAAGTGACCAGGTCAACGTGGCCTGGAAGCAAGACACCCATACCCATAGCGGGCATGTACATCTTGGTGTCATTCAGCCGATGTCGGGGCTCTGCAGTCGGCGTATCAACATTGAAGGTCAGTGCATCTTGCCGCACCTTGTGCCGAACCTCATTGTTGCCAAGAAGTTCATGCCCCACACGAACCGTGGGATCCCTCAAGACCGCAACAGGGTCGGACGTACGTGCATACAGCGCGTACGCACTTTCCCCGCCGTTTTGCCTAAGATGCCGGGAAAAGCCGTCAGGACTGAACATCGCATCGAACCCCGACATATCGAGCAACTCTTCCTTGGGAAGCTTGTCGTGTAGAGACTTCCCGAATTCCGAGCTACGCATCGACTCGTACTTCTGGTCGGTCACAGCCAGCAGAGCAACTGGCTTGCCGGTGTGTCGCCGAAGAGTGTCCATGAAGTCGGCGAAGCGACTTTCAAAGAAGGAAATTCCTCCCCTGGCAAATTGCCTCCTAAGCAATTGGTACATCGCCAGCGAGTTTTCGATCTCGAAGATTCGTCTCCGTAAGATCTCGACCACCTGTTCCATCGACATACTAGCGGCAAGCGCGAGAAACGCCTCGGGCAAGGCCGGCATGTCGATCTGAACGCCGAAGTTGACCGGCGACCCATTGACGAAGCAGTGTCGATAGTCGGCGTCCGTCTCCTGGTTAGCGGCCACAAGCGGCGCGAACGCCGTATTGTATTCCGCAACCAACACCGCCAAAGCTTGGACGACCGTTCCCGGATAGACCACCCGGTATTCGGGCAAGCTCTTGAACGGCCCCATGTCGGACCGAATGGTGTCATTGACCACCACCGGCCCTAACGAAACGGGCGTCGGCTGCCCAAGGTGGGCATCGAGCACATCGAACGACGGCCCTTGGCCTTCTTTGGCTAATTGTTCCAATTCAGCCATTATCTTCTCTCCTGTTATGCGCCGTAGCGCGTTTGAACGAACTCTAAAATAGTCTCCCAAAAAGAAACAAGGACCCCTTGAGGGGTCCTTGCATCTTTTTTGGTATCTTAGTTGGATTACCGCGCTGCAAGGCCCCCTCGTTTAAGAAGGTAAATCATCCAGACGAAGAGGGCTTGCGAACGTAACTCCATACCCCTACCCTACTGCTACATGTAAAAACGGTCAAGCCTGCCTTGTCAACAAGACAGGCTACCTTTTCCACCGGGCAAAAATGCCGGCAGGCAATGTGCGGCCGGAGTTTGCCTCTTCTATACCCAAATCGCCATATTCTGTTGCCCCACCGTACTTTTTTTCAAATTGCTCCAAGTTGTATGCAAATGCCAATGGCGAATATCCTGCCGCGTAGCCATTTACCAACAAAAACAACGGTTGGTCGGAAAGGAGTTGGCCGCACAGGTCGACAAGCTCGATCAAATTCTCTTCTATCTTCCAAATTTCATTTTTTGGCCCGTGTCCAAACGCCGGCGGGTCCATGATAATGCCGTCATACTTCTTGCCCCGTGCAATTTCGCGGCGGACAAAGAGTAGTGCGTCTTCGGTAATCCAGCGCACGGGAGCATCTTCCAACCCCGACGCCTTTGCATTTTCCCGCGCCCACGCAACTGCTGTCTTTGATGCATCAACATGCGTCACCTGGGCTCCAGCCTTTGCCGCAGCCAGTGTTGCCCCGCCGGTATACCCGAAGAGATTCAAAATGGACACTTCCCTTCCTGCATTTTTTATACATTCAGCGCTCCAGAGCCAATTTTGTTCTTGCTCAGGAAATAGCCCCGTATGTTTAAAACTCGTTGGCTTCAATAAAAAATTCAGGCCGCCAAACTCTATTTTCCACTCCTGCGGCAACACGCCCGTCCACCTTCCCCTAAACACTTCACTAGGTGAAGTGTCGGGCGAACCGCTAGCGGTTTTAGCCCCACCCTCACGCACATAAGCGCCTGCAGCTTTGCTCCACTCGCTTTCCTCTAACTTTTTAGGCCACAGTGCCTGTGGGTCTGGTCTGCGCAACAGGACGTCGCCAAATCGCTCGAGCTTCTCTTCCCCACCCGAGTCGAGTAGTTCATACCCGTCGGACGGTTTTGTTACAAGAGTTAGCCGTTCCATACGATTAATTTTGTCGGGGTACTCAGAATCGAACTGAGCCATCTTGCTCCCAAAGCAAGCGTACTACCGATATACGATACCCCGCTTCCCTACTTATAGAATAATATTCTCGAACAGCTCCACTGTAGCGCGCCTGGACGAAAAATCCAAGTAAACGCAGGCAAGGTCGATTTGCCACTCTACTTCCCCGCCCACCTTCTTTTCCATCATATACGTCTGCAACGCTCTATGCAGCCGCATAACCTTCTTTCTGTGCATATTCTCTTCCGGCCTAACTGTGCCACGTGTAACATCTCCCCCGCCTCCCTTCCCAGGTTCACGTGAAACCTGTCCCGACTCACGGCGGACGGTCTTTACTTCAATAAAATGGAGCTTTTTGTCCTTACGGACAACAATGTCCAATTCGCCCCAGGGTTTGAGGTAATTCCTATCCAACACAACATATCCCCTCTTTTCAAGATATTTCGAGGCTATATCTTCGCCCAAGTCGCCTATTTCCCGCTTTTTAGTCTTTTCCATGATAGCTGCCTGCCCGCCTTTGGCATGGTTTCATGTGAACCAAATAACCTATAAAGTGTCATCTTAGAAACATTATATGCCATTATAAGCCATAAAACCCACTTAAAGACGTGTCTTTAATACACCTGTCCCCATAGTTATCCCCAGAAATTATAGTATAACCTTTTTCTACAACGTATTTTATATTCACAATCTGGCTGTCTTTAATTTTCCGTTATCTAACTATGTAGTAGCAAGAAAAATCTAAAAGTTGTGCTATAGTATTCGACGAAGCGGATATGGTTTAGTGGTAGAACACATCCTTGCCAAGGATGAGACGGGAGTTCGATTCTCCCTATCCGCACTAAGTTTTTGTGCTCCCGCCAGGATTCGAACCTGGAACAGCTGCTTCGAAGGCAGACATGATATCCATTTCACCACGGGAGCTCGTGGTTGCGTGATAGAATCATGCCATGCAACTCCTCGAAGACCAAATACCCGCGGAGGTTTCACGAATAACCGAAACGTTTACCAAGGCCGGCTTTGAGGCTTGGATAGTAGGGGGGTGCGTGCGCGACCTGTTGCTTGGCCGTCCGCCCAAAGACTGGGACATCACAACCAATGCAAACCCGGAAGAAATCCAGGGTTTATTCGAAAACACCTTTTATACCAACGAATTTGGGACTGTCGGCATCGTAAATGACAACGCAACAAACGAAAATGTGAAGATTGTCGAAGCAACGCCGTACCGCCTGGAAGGGAAGTACAGCGATGCTCGTAGGCCTGACAACGTTATTTTTAGCAAACATATCGAAGATGACCTTAAGCGCCGCGACTTTACCATTAATGCTCTAGCGTACAACCCAGGCACAAAACAGCTTCTTGACCTTTATGGCGGCATAAAGGACACGGCTGCAGGCATGGTGCGCGCCGTAGGGGAGCCAGAAGAACGTTTTACCGAAGATGCACTGCGGATTATGCGTGCTATACGTATTTCGGCAGAATTGGGGTTTACTATTGAGGCCGAAACAAAGGCTGCAATGCAAAAATGTGCCGGCCAGTTGGGCAAAATTTCAAAAGAGCGTATCCGCGACGAATTTGTGCGTATTTTAAACTCAGCCAAACCGATGAACTCTATTATTTTGGCTCAAAGTATAGGTATTTTGGGATATATTGCCCCAGACCTGGAAAAGGGGATAGGAGTGGAACAAAACCAAGCCCACAGCTTTGACGTGTTTGAACACAACATACGCGCTCTGCAGCACGCTGCCGACAAGAACTGGAGCTTCGAAGTACGCCTAGCCGCCCTGTTTCACGACATAGGCAAGCCTGCCAGCCGACGCTGGTCGGACGAAAAGCACGACTGGACGTTCCACGGCCACGACGTGGTAGGCGCACGAATAACCAAAAAAGCCCTGGAAGCACTCAAATTTTCACGTGAAACTATAGAAAATGCAGAACGCATGGTCCGCTGGCACATGTTCTTTTCTGACCCCGATAAAATCACGTTATCTGCCGTCAGACGCATCATAACCAACGTAGGTAGGGACAACATCGAAAAGCTCATCGAACTACGCATATGCGACCGTATAGGCACTGGTAGGCCTAAAGAACAGCCCTTCAGGCTCCGCAAATACCAGGCAATGATAGAAGAGGCGCTTCGCGACCCAATTTCGGTCGGCATGCTCGCTATAGACGGCAAACGCATAATGGAAGTAACGGGGGAGAAGGCGGGCCCGCGTATTGGTTGGCTTCTGCATGCACTGCTCGAAGAGGTGTTGGAAGACCCGAAGTTAAATACAAAAGAATATTTAGAAACAAAGATACTAGAGCTGGTGCGACTTTCAGATAAAGACTTACGTGCAATAGGGGATGCAGGAAAAGAGAAAAAAGAGGAATTAGAAGAAGAGAGTATTAAAGAAATTCAGAAGAAATACTTCGTAAATTAAGGCTAAAACTGGGGTTATCCCCAGTTTGTCTTTTATATGTCCTTTACGTTGTCCTTTATAAGGCATACAGTTGTCTTAGAGTTCAATTGAAGGGATTTCTTCCAGCCACACTGCCCTGCGGCTGCAACAAGTCACGTCGAGTGAACACCGGTTCTTTCGATACACAGTCTTGCGCTGCAGCGCACAAATATGTTCCCGTTTCCGGATCAACTTCGCAGTAGTAGCGTTCGTAGATGTTGAGCCGAGTACGTAAACCAGCAATCTTATAAATTTTTGATTTAAAAGGTATTACGTTTCGACCCAATATAGTTTGTTAGTTCTTTTGTTCTAAATAGAAGTTATTCCAGAAGCAGGCACAGAGCCCGCAACCACCTACTCCGGCGTTGCGGGTTTAATTGTACCCAAATTTACTTACTCGAAAGGTTCCAGAGTACTTCAAAAAACCCTTTGTAGCCCTCTGCAACTTTTTTGTTTGTAAAGGTAAAGGCAACAACCGGGTTGCCATAAATCATAAAATTGACCTTGTCGCCATAGATGTCAGTATCTACTTCAGGTGCCGACTGGGGGAGGACGCGATATTCGAAAAAAGGTCGTGTTTGAGCCATTATTTTAAGGTAGTTGGGGTTACCCGACATACTTATGTACCGCAGCCGTATCTTTTTTTCAATACGAATCCGTTCATATTCGTTCAGTTCTCCTCCAAAAATTTCGACATATTTGTCCCCGTTGCCTGCCAAAATATCTATAGAGCTGCCGTCGGGCATACCTTCGAGCAGAGCAAACTCGTGGGCAACAAACGCGGTGTCGCCCTGGAAGACCTCGAAGCTCTGTTCGTGCTTGCCGGCAAACTGCTCTTTTAGCTGGCGCACCACTGCCTGGGCCGAAAGCTTTTTTTCTTCCACAAGCGAAAGGATGCGCTCGGGCGAGCCAGCGCTAAACTTCTTCCGGCCGTTTTGCACCACGTGTTTTGCAAGCCCCAACTCCTCCAACCGTTCAAGTGCCTGGTACACAAACTGCCCGTGCAGCCCGCTGGCGCGGATAAGGTTGCTGGTGCCTGTGTCTTGGCGGGGAAGTAAGGCTAAATAGACCCGCGCTTCCTTGTCGGTGAGCCCTAAAGCCTCCAAATTGCTTAAAAGCTCCTTATTTGCAATATCATCAATATTTTTTGACATCTATACCAAAACTCTAGCATTCACAGTGCTTTATTGTCAATTTTTTATCATCAGTATTTCTTGACATTACTGTTTTATGGTGCTATTATGTATGTAGTTCAGTCAGTACATCGAAAATAACCGCCCCATGGGGCAGAGGGATAAAAATGAAGACCAATTATGGGAATTTTGCTGACCGGTACCAGTTCTACACGAGCGACGACAACCTTAATGACCCAGAGCTGCGGCTTGGCAGAATGCCGGCACTTGCAGCCCTTGGAGATACACAAGGGAAGACTGTGCTCGACTTTGGCTGTGGGCCTGCGACCAACAGCCCGAGGCTTTTGGATGCCGGGGCGCGTGTTATTGGCCTCGATGTTGACCCTATCGTCATCGAGAAGGCGCGTCAGGTTGACCCGCGCAGCGATTATTGGGTTTGGCAGGGGTTGCTCGTCAAGAAACTTGGGTGGATTCCGATAGACTGTATTCTCATGAGCTTCTCGTTCTGTGTCATTCCCGACCGGGAAATACGCTACATTCTGCGCGATATGCGGGCAATACTGCACAAGGGTGGCAAGCTCGTCATTGTTGAACCCAACCAAGAGAAAGCGCACGGTATTCGGTACACAAGCCTGCACTATCACAAAAAGGAAGGGGTCCGAACAGGTGATTTCGTCGACGTGACGCTCGGTTCTGGTGAGAATGCTATCCTCTTAACTGACGATATCTACCGCCGCCACGACGACTATCGCCGACTTTTGGAGGAAGCTGGTTTCACAATCGAAAGAATGGAGGAGCCGTTGCCGCCCAAAGATTGGGGCGAGGGTCGGGAACTGCTCGAGAAATATCCGCCCTTTGTGCTCATCGTGGCTATATAGCCAAAGCGGCCAAAACTATCGAGCCGCTCCACACGTTGGGGCGGCTTTTTCTTTACAAATCCACTTCCAACAACACGGGGCAGTGGTCGGAGCCCATGACGTCGGGGAGGATTGCGGCTTTTTTTACTTTGGGGGCGAGTTTTTTTGATACAAAAAAATAGTCTATGCGCCAGCCGACGTTGCGGATGCGCGAATTAGCAAAATGGCTCCACCAGCTGTAGTGGCCGTTGCCTTTGGTAAAAAGGCGGAAGGTGTCGACAAAACCTGCTGCAACAACACTGTCGATGCCTTCGCGCTCTTCAAGTGTATAGCCGTGGCCGCCTTCGTTGGCTTTGGGGTTGGCAAGGTCGTCGGGGCCATGTGCCACGTTTAAGTCCCCACAAAAAATAACCGGTTTATGTTTTTCCAACTCTTTGCAGTATTCCAAAAACGCCGGGTCCCACTGTGTATGGCGAAGCGACAGGCGCGAAAGGTCGGGCTTAGAGTTAGGCGTATACACAGTCACAACGTAAAACTTTTCAAACTCGGCAGCCAACACACGACCTTCGGCATTTGGGTCGCCATAGTCATCACTATCGAGCTTATATTTTTTTGCAATATCTTCCGGCAAGCCCAGCAACACGGCCAATGGTTTATGCTTCGTAAAAATGGCGGTGCCGCTGTAGCCTTTTTTTACCGCACTGTTCCAATATTCTTCGTAGTCGGGCAGATCGACTTCGCTTTGCGCTTGCCGGGCCTTTGTTTCTTGCAAACACAAAATGTCGGGCTGATATTCTTCAACAAACGGCACAAACAAATTTTTATTATGCACCGCGCGGATGCCGTTTACGTTCCAGGAGATTAGTTTCATACGAATATACTATACTAAATGTATGAGACTTGTGAGCTTACTTTTTATAGTCGACGGCGACCCCGACGCTTCGGTCGGGGCAGGCAAAGTTATGCTCGCCAAAAAGAAGACAAAGTTTGGCATTGGGTACTGGAACGGGTTTGGCGGTGGGGTAGAGGACGGCGAGACAATTGAACAAAGCGCCTGTCGCGAAACAAAAGAAGAGTCGGGGTTAGACGTGCATACAGACGACATACAGAAAGTCGCGCACATTGTCTTTCGCTTTACTGACATCCCTGCATACGACCACGACGTGCATGTATTTATCGCAAATAAATTCTCTGGCGAACCTATTGAAACGCGCGAGATGTCGTTGCCTGCGTGGCATAACTTACAAAACCTCCCCATAAACGACATGTGGCCGTCGGACACGCACTGGGTGCCGCTTGTGTTGCAGCAAGATAAAACAATAGAAGGTACGTGTTATTTTAGCGGTACCGAAAAACCTTTTGTAGTTGAGAAGTTTGAATATACAGAAGTAGAATTTTAATCCCGTAGGTGATTCTGCTGAATGAAAAGAAAAACAGCCACCCGGGTGGTGACTGTGTGGAAATTTAGAATCGCCCGCCGTTTACGTCGACGACGGATCCTGTCATGTACGAAGACGCTGGGGAGAGCAAGAACATAATTGCCTCTGCCACTTCAGAGTCTTTTCCGAGGCGACGCAGAGGTATGGATAGTTCCATTCTCTCCACCCACCGCTCGTCACCCAACGGCTGTTGTTCGGTTGCTATAACCCCCGCGCGCACTATGTTGGCCCGGATGCCTTTTTGTGCGTAGTCCTTGGCGACAGAGCGCGTGAACCCTTCGATACCGTTTGCAGCTGTCACATAGGCCGTGAGATGCTTGCCGCCGCTCACTGCCGCAGACGAAGAAACGCTCACGATAGCCCCGCCGAGAGACTTCGCCATTCTCTTCAAGGCTTCACGTGTGCAGTTGATGGTGCCCATAAGGTTGACGGCCAAAACCCGCGCAAAGGCAACTTCGCCCTGGTCGAGAAACGCTTTTCGGTCACCAGAGATGCCGGCATTATTAACAAGAGCCGTGACTGGCCCCAGTTCTCTGTCGATAGTTTTGAAGAGATCTTCGACCTGCCGTGCGTCGGCAATATCTGCCCGAACCGCAATAGCCCGGACGCCCAGCTTTTGTATATCGTCGAGCACAAGCTGTGCACGACCTGCGTTCAAGGGATTGCGGTAATTGATGCAGACATCGTACCTGCGGTGGGCAGCTGCCGAAGCAGTTGCAGCACCGATACCCCGCGAGCTGCCCGTCACTAACAAAACTTTTTGCATGGGACTCCCCAACGTTGGTGGACTTCTGCGCGTAACACTAATTTTTTACTGCCCACAAGTCAATGTAGACACCCTGGGCAATATCTTCCTTGTGGAGATGTACAAAACCAAGTATAAAAAGAGCGGATAGACCCAGGAGGTACCGATGCCCCACTTCGTAAAACGTCTTCTCGTTGGAATTGCTGTTCTATTTGCGGCTTTCCTTCTCTGGCCGTATTTCGCTCGAACCAACGCCCCGGCCCAAGAAGTGTTCGTTGACCAAGCGCCCCAGGTAGACGCACTGCCTGCTGCGTGGGTGCAAGAGCTGTTCGAGCACGCAACGCTGCGCGAGAGTAAACAAAAGGACGGCGCGTTTCTCAGCGTCTACAAGGTGGCCCCGTGGAGCACCTATTCGAAGAAACACACACTTCTTCGTTTTAACATTCGCCTCGTGGCCGACGACATTGTCTACACCTATACGCATGGCGTGGACTCCGCCAGAGACTCGCTGCTTTCGGTACGGATAGAGCATCCAGGCGCAGGCATTTTTATGCTCATCTACGCCGACCACAAATCCCACAACACAATTAAGGTGGTCAGCGCAGCAGGCAACACGGCACTACCGCTTCCTTTCGACAGAAGAAGTAGGTATAAAAACGAGCACAACGAATGGAAGGGCCGGCTTAACGCTGCACTACTTGCACTTGCAAGGACGGTGAACAAACCGCCACCAAAGGGTACCTGGCAATAGAAGCCGAAGCGCTCCGTAACTGGAGCGCTTTTTCTTTTCGATTCAGCAGAGTCACCTACTGGGTTACTTCGCCATGTTCCAGAGCATGTCGAAGAATTTTTTATAATCTTCCGCAACTGCTTTTGATTTGATGATATAGAGGAGTGCCGGGTTTGCAAAGCTGTAGAATGTCACCGTGTCAAAACGTACGACGGTAGAAGCAACTGTTTTGGGCAAAGTGTCCAGTACGCGATATTCAAAATGAGAAAGCACTTTCTGTGCCCGTTTCATATACGGGACATCCGCTGGAGCAGCGATAAATTTACTCTTGAGGCCTCTACTTTCGGCGATACGAGAATTTTCTTCATATCTCTCTCCAAAAAAGTCCATGAACGCTTCGCAGTTACCGCCAATTATGTATTGCGTAAGGTTTTCAGGCAGGCTCTGAACAAAACGCTCCTCAAAATCAAGAATCTGCCGTGTGCCCCGAAATACTTCAAAGTCCTGTTCAGCACCAATTGCAGAAATGTGCGAAAGCTCGCGAGCAGCATGTTCGGCACTTTCGAGCCGCCGTTTTGCTAGGTGAGTAATGTAATGAGGGGGAAGCGCTTTGTACTGGGTGCGTGCTCCGGAGGGAATTTCTTCAATTAATCCGAGCCCGAGCAGTTTTTGGACAGAATTGTGCACATATTGCCGATGAAGTTCCAACCTTCCGGCAATTTTCGACCCGCCAAACGGCTGCCCACGTTCCAGCAAGAAGATATACACCCGCGCATCATTGTCTGTAAGCCCGAACGGTTCAAGCAGCAATGCCAACTCTGCATTTTTCTCTGTCATATCCATATATGACATATTACTCTTTTCAGTATATAAATCAAGCTTTTTTTGCCTATATTTTTGTCATAGTATATATTGACTAATCGTTAGAAAAAGGGCATAATATGTACGTACATTTACATCGAGGAGGAAAAATGGAAGACTCCGAAAAGCAGAGGCTCGCGGCGGCAATACTCGAGGCATTCATGAGCGCGGGCGCCACCATAGAAGAGCTGGAGGTGTTGGCAAAGCAGAAAAGGCTCGTAACTCATGAGCCCGACCTGTACGTTTTTAGCGGACTCTTGCCGAAAGAGCCCGTAGCCTATCCTCTCCACAAAAATGTGCTTGGTGTTATCCGTGGGGAGATGGTGGTGGGCGAACTCAAGCAATGGGAGGAGCTGCGCGACGAGTGTAAGCAACTCGCAAACCTAAACGAGCACCTTCGGAAGCAAGGGCTTCTGCGCCTCACGGTCGATGAGGTTTTTGCTTGGGAAGAAAAGGACCGCGAGTGGTGTCCGCCAGGGCACATGACCCGGATTCGGAGCCTTCTGACCAAAGCAGAAATCTCGAAGATTGGAACGTTGGTTGTGAAGACTGAAGACGAACTCCAAAAGTTGGGGCTCGGCCAAAAAACTCGAAACACAATTAAGGAGTCTTTGGCCGGCATGGGGCTCCACCTCGGCATGAAACTCGAAGACTAGTAGAGGCCTGGGCGAGGTTTTCGGACCTCGCCCTTTTTCTTTTACTTATTTCCTGCCCGTGCCGTGGAATTTTTTGTGGACTTCGTGCAGGTGTTTGTCTGTCACGTGGGTGTAGACCTGTGTGGTTGCGATGTTCGCATGACCAAGGAGTGCTTGTACGGAACGCAAGTCGGCGCCGTTTTGGAGCAGGTCGGTTGCAAAGGAGTGGCGGATAACGTGCGGCGTAACTTTGCGCGTAATGCCCGCTTTTACCGAATATTTTTTAACGAGACGTTCTACCGAGCGGGGAGTGAGCCGCAGCTCTTTGGCATTTTTTGAACCTTTGCCCATTTGTATAAAGAGCGCCTCGTCGACATCGCCACGTTTGTCTAAATATTCTTTTATCGTGCGCTTGGCGGCAGGGGAGAGAAACACAACACGAATTTTTTCGCCTTTGCCACGGATAGAAAACTCGTCGCGCGTTAAGTCTAGGTCGCGGTTAAGCGAACATAGTTCCGACACACGCAACCCAGTGGAAAAAAATAATTCTAAAATCGCCCGGTCGCGCAACTCTGCAAGTCCCGAACCTTTCGGGCCCGCCATCAAACGCTCCAGCTCATCGGACGTAATAAGATCCAAGTCGCGACTACCAACTTTTGCCAGTTCAATGCGCTCTGGATTCAATGACTCTATATCGCGCTTGCGCAAAAACTTTAAAAACGCACGGAGCGAGATCATGTAGTAGTTTTGTGTTTTGTGCTTCATCGTACCCGCAGTACCTGCTTGGCGGTTAAGATGCAAGCGGAATTCGCGCACGGCGCTTTCGGTCAGCTTAGAAGGGGAGGTTATTTTACTGTGTGCTAAAAAACGCGAAAGGTACCGGTCGTAATTTTCGACCGTTTTAATACTCCGGCCTTTTTCAATTTCTAAATATTCTAAAAACTGAGTTTTGAGATCTTTCAAATCTGCCTTCATCTATACATTGTACCTTGCCTAAACGTCGCACAATAATAGGTGCAATTAAAACGTGCGTGGTAGAATAGAAAATATGAAAGGTACTGAATTTTTAAAGAAAAAATATAACCTGCACAATACTCCAGAGGTCAAAGCCGCTGCCAGTCGAACAGACAAACGTACAGGCGAAAAAGTACCTCAAAAACCAGACGCGCAAATTCAAAACTATTTAGATCGGTTTACCGGCGTACTTGCACGCACAGATCCAAAAAAACGCGAACGCGGGCTCGAAGCCTTTAAAGATGTACTGCATAAAAAACTAGTTATACGAGGAGAGGACGTCCCGGAAAACTATTTTGTACTCCAACAAAGAATTGCTCGCGAGAGGGGCCATGGAACCGTTGCAATTACACCCGCAGAACGGGCACACCATGTCGAAGTTATACGTAGAGATCAAATGCATTCTCTTGACCGATGGGTTACGTATTTGGCTTCAAATGATGCGCAGTACGAAGATTGGTTTAAATATTACATACTCCGCGGAGCTTCGGAGTTGAGCGAATATGATGCAGAAAAGAAAGATTTTGGAAAACGGTCAAAGGGAACCACAAAACCTTTTCCTGAGATTAACTCCGAGGCAGTAACATACATATACGACGCCGTGCTCGCAAACGGCGATAAAAACCCGGGCGAAGTGGTCGCCCCCGTCGACATACAACTTAAAGAAGCGGCTCGGAATGGTGACTTTGCAAAAATATATGCTGCGGCAATTGAAAAAGCTGCGGCTAACTCGGCAGAATTATTTCCTGAAACAAAAGGGGAGTGGGTAAAATTTGATAAGGGTTCTGATCATACTCCACTTGTAAAGTCGCTTCAGAACCGCGGTACAGGGTGGTGCACTGCAGGGTTTGCAACGGCACAAACACAATTACAAGGAGGTGATTTTTATGTCTACTACTCACTCGATACAAAAGGAGAGCCAACTATTCCGCGAGTCGCAATTAGAATGGAGGGCACCCGTATTGCAGAAGTGCGTGGAGTAGCACCACAACAAAACTTGGACCAATACATTACCCCGGTCGTTAAACAGAAACTTCAAGGATTCCCCGATGGGCAGTTGTATGAGAAGAAGGTGGCAGACATGGCAGAACTCACCACCATTGCGAAAAAAGAGCACTCAAAACAACCTCTTACAAAGGAAGAGCTTTCATTTCTCTATGAGAGAAATTCCAAGATAGAAGGGTTCGGACAGAACAGGGACCCTCGTATTGGAGAGATACGGAATAAACGTAATCGGGACACAGATTTAATGACAATATACGGTGTCGACGCTGCACATACCGCGGTGCATGCAGATGAAATACGTGAAGGCATAATACTTTTCACCGGAGATATGTATATCAATAAAGATACTCAATTCCCCGATTCTCTAAAATATGTTGCTGGAGACTTCCAAATAATTTTTGACGCTGCTGACATACCAGAGTCTCTGGCGCTCAAGCTTTTAAAGTTACAGCGCTCAGACATGGTAGTAGCACAACTTGAAAAATTTGAACCGCTTTCTGCTGCGGCAGCTCGGGCACTATGCGAGGCTGGTCATACAAAACAGATAGCTGACAAAGCAGAGAGATTTATAGAACTCGATACTGATACCGCTCTCGCGCTTATCGACAGTTCATTTCAAGGATTTCAAGTAAAAGAAATTATCTCAAAGGTGCCAGAAGCGGACCACGAAAAAATTGCAACACACATGTTGGAGAAAAAATGGTATCAAAGTGTTGTTGGGAATTTAGAAAAATTCTCAAACACGGACAACCAAAAAGTTGCCGACGCGCTCATTGCAGCGGGAGAGGAATGGACTCTCGCAAACTTCCTAAATAAATTTACCAACTTAAACGCAGCTACCGCGAAGAAACTTATCGAGGGCAGCACGGCGCAACAAGCAGAATTTGTAGCAGAAAATCTTGCACATTTTGGCCAACTCGACAAAGAAACGGCCTTCGCGCTTGTAACACACACAGTAGGGGATAGACGTTCTTGGTTTTGTGGAAATGTTCTTGAACATTTAAATAAATTCGAACCACTTGACCACATGGAACTTGCGCGAACAATAACAAAAATCGGCCAAGGTCATTATTTGATCCCATACTTGTTCAAATTAAAAAATGTTGATCACCAAGAAGTTGCAAAGTTGCTTATCGAAGGCGGGGACGCACGCAGCGTTGCCCGCGACTTACATGAATTTGGGGCGGTCAACCAGAAAGAAGTTGCTCGTGAAATTTTAAAAAGCAAAGAGCCGGGCGAACTCGCATATCACTTGGAGAATTTCACCGGCCTCGATGCCCACATAGCTGAAGAACTTCATGACCTTAATGCCGACAGCTACATTCTAAACAATATGAAGAGTTTCGAACCAAAAGAACATGCAAAAATAGCACTCATGCTTATGCGTGATGAGAAAAAAATACGGGACGTCGCATGGCAAATAGACCAATTTGACTCATTAAATACTGAAGCAGCCGAAAAAATTATAGGCGCCGGCTATTCTAGCATCGTGGCAGATAATCTGGGGAAGTTTGGCAACCTTTCCCGTACGGTAGACAGAGAACTTGTGCGGATGGAGGACATGACGCGCGGTATGTATTTCTCTCGCATAGGCAAACGAGTACTAAGAACACTAGGTGCGGAAGTGTCTTTGGGCCTACCCTCTAAACCAAAACAGCCGAGAGAAAGACGTTCTCCGCCAAGAAATAACACCCATATATAGACTTCTCTTGAGAGAGCTTGACAAAAATACAAAACATGTATAAATTTACATCGGCTTGATCTAACACAAAAGACCCTCTACAGAGGTCTTAAACCCCTCCAAGCCAGTTAAGGAGCGTTTCATGAAGAAGCTCTGGAATTGGACGGCCCTCTGGGTCGTCGCCACGCTACTAGCGTACGCGTACGTCGCAATGCTGGTGAGTATCCCGCTGTGGCTGGGTACCAACGACGAAGGAGCTGCAGCCGTTTTGCTGAGTTTCCTTGTCGTAGGCCTGCTCTTTGTGGCCTACCAAGCAATCCTCTGGATTGTCGACAGACGGTCCAAGAAGAACGACCTCGTTTCGCACGGGCCTCTACGGCTTCGAGCGCGTCGGCGGGGAGTTCTTCTCCTCAGAAATCATCGCCACTAGCAGCCCTGTCGTTGTGGTCGACAGGCAACCCCGGCAGTCTTTCTTCCTCACAAGGGAAGCGAGACTGCCGGGTTCGTCATTTCTGGCCTTCTCTGCAGCCTCTTGCAAAAAACACGAGCCTGTGCTACCATATGGGCCATGCTGACTACGAAGAAAAAGGCCAAAATAATCAAAGAAACAGGCATTCATGCAACTGACACCGGCTCTGCCGAGGTGCAAATTGCTGTGTTGAGCGAACGCATTGAAGAACTCGCCAACCATTTGAAAAAACACTTGAAAGACAAGCACTCACGCCGTGGCCTGTTGCAGATGGTTGCAGACCGTCGCACACATTTGAAGTATTTGGAAAACAGCGACAAAAAGCGCCACACCGCTATTGTCAAAAAGTTGGGTTTGAAGAAATAATCTTCTTCATTTTTTTACGCAGTAGGGCACCCGGGCTTCTTTTTTGTTCGTATACAATAGAGTAAGGCATTTTATTTAGTAGGTTCGTATTTTTAAAAGTTAGTTCACCATTTTTATGGCAATCATTAAACACAAAAGCCAGCGCGTCGGCATTTTTATAGACACGCAAAACCTCTACCACAGCGCAAAAAACCTTTACAAAGCTAAAGTTAACTTCGGCAACGTCGTTAAGGAAGCCTTGGCCGGCCGCGTACTTGTACGCGCAGTAGCGTATGTTATCCGCACCGAAAGCGAAGAAGAAAAAAGTTTTTTTGATGCGTTAAACAAACTCGGAATAGAGACAAAAGTAAAAGATATCAAGATATTTGCCGGCGGTGCTAAAAAGGCCGACTGGGACATGGGCATGGCTATCGACGCTATTGCGATGGCCGAAAAGCTCGACACTATTGTCCTGGGTACCGGCGACGGCGACTTTGTCCCGCTGGTGGAATATCTACGTTACGCCCGCGGCTGCCAGGTGGAAGTTATTTCCTTCGGCAAGTCGTCTTCGGGCCAGTTGCGCGAGGTAACCGACGACTTTATCGACATGTGCGACAACCCACGCAATTATCTTATTAACTACAAGGGAGGTGGGGGAGGTCGCGGATTTTCAATCCCTGGCTTTGGCGGAGGAGCCAAACATGCACCTACACCTGTCGAAGACGAAGGAGTCGATGTCGGCCAAGAGGTCTACGACGACAGCGACATAGACGAAGATAAATAAAATTATAAAAAAAGAAAAACGCCGTGGCTCGGGAACCCGAACTGCGGCGTTTTGTTGTTGGCGATCAGAATCAGGCTTCGGCCCAAGGCGGCTCGCCGCCCAGACATTCAGTCCATTGCTCACCACGTCCCGTGTTGACGTAGCATGGGACGTATCGGTCGAAAAGATCGACGAGGAAAAAGAAGCCCCGCACCGGCAACCACAATATCTTGACCATGACGCCTCCGCCTGTAAACGCCGGGGAAATCCCTTCGGCTGACAATCTCACCATAACCATATCTTTGAAGAGGGTAGACGTCAATATAAATAGAAACGCCGTCCCCTTGGTAGAGGACGGCGGTAACGATGTTGATGCAGCTCAGCGTTTCTTCTGTGCTGCCCGGAATTCTTCTTCCGTGGCGTTGGCGAGGATGTCCCGCACCAACCTGCTGTAGACCCACGGCATTACCGCCAAGCGCAGCAGCCTCGGGAGCAGCGATATCAAGATGAACCCACCGAACGCAAGGCTTAGAGCAGCCTTCGCTCGGTCATCCATCACCTCGGCCACCTTCTGGGTCCCCCAGGCAATGCTTTTGGCAAGTGGCTTGGCAAGTGGAGCCAAGAACCCACCCAACTGGCTCACCTGCTGGCGGACGGGCTCGGGAACGGTTAGGTTCCAAAGCAAGTCCAAGAAATAGTGGGTCAGCCAGGCCGAGACCGGCTTGACGACACTCACTACTGCCAGAATGACTTTCGGGCAGTACTGCACCATCATGCCGAATGCCAAGAAGGCAATTGGCAGGAGGGCCCAGTAAAGCACGAGCTTGGTCAGCTCATACTTATAGAGCGGTAGGCGCTTAATTTTCATCTTTTCCCCTTTTTCAAAGGCTTTTGGGGCTAATTCCCCTAGGCTGACTCCTACCTTCTATTATACCGCATATCAACATATTTGTCAAGTAATAGGCGGGAGGGTGTTTTTGGCTTACAGTGTATGCATGAAATCGAAAAAATTTGAAACAACCATAGGCGGGAAGGTACTTTCGGCCGAATTTACCGACCTAGCCGAGCAGGCGAACGGGTCGGTTATTGTCCGTTACGGCAACACGGCACTGTTGGCCACAGCTGTGATGTCGCACCGCACACGTGACGATATCGACTACTTTCCTCTCTCTGTCGAATACGAAGAGCGTTTTTATGCAGCGGGGACTATCGGTGGTAGCCGTTTTGTACGCCGCGAAGGCAGGCCAAGCGAGCAAGCAATACTGACAGGCCGTGTTGTGGACCGCACTATTCGCCCGCTCTTCCCGCACCATATGCGAAATGAGATACAGGTAATAATCACCATGCTCGCGCTCGATGAAGAAGACCCTGCCTCTATTGCCGTGAACGCAGCGTCGCTTGCGCTGGCAACATCGGACATCCCGTGGGGTGGGCCAGTTGCTGCGGTGCGCATTGGGAAAAATGCAACAGGAGATTTTATAGTAAACCCAACATACGCACAGCGTGCAGAGACAGTGCTCGACATTTTGGCATGTGGTAAAGACGGCACAATAAACATGATAGAAGTGGCTGCCAAACAGGCGAGCGAAGACGATGTTGCTGCCGGCTTTGTACGCGCAACAGCCGAGCACGATAAAATTTTAGAATGGCAGAAAAAAATAATTGCAGAAGTCGGCAAAGTAAAACGCGAAGCACCGAAACCGGAAGTTCCTGCGGCGCTCACAGAACTTTTTGAAACAGAATTTAAACAAAAATTAAGTGATGCAGTTTTCTGTGGAGTCCCAAGCAAAGACGCTATCCACGAAGTACAACATGAATGGATGAAGCGTCTCACTACACCGAATGTTCCTTCCGAAAAGTCCTCGGACTCCCTTGCTTCGCACGGCCAGACTTTTCTTCAGGAATATTCGGTTCCATTAGCGATAGCAAAACGTTTCCTTGAAGATAAAGTTGATGAAGAAATCCACCACGGCGCAGTTGAACGTGACATGCGTGCAGACAACCGCAGTTTCACAGAAGTGCGCCCGCTGTTTGCAAAAGCAGGTGGGGTGTCGGACATCTTGCACGGCTCGGGTATTTTTTACCGTGGTGGTACACACGTCTTTTCTGCACTCACACTCGGCGGGCCCGGTGATTCACAGGTTATTGACTCGATGGAAGAGCACGACGTTAAGAAACGTTTCATGCATCATTACAACTTCCCGCCGTACTCGGCAGGGGAGACAGGGCGTGTTGGTGGCATTAACCGCCGAGCAACAGGGCACGGTGCACTTGCAGAAAAAGCGCTCGAAGCAGTGATACCGTCTGTTGAAGAATTTCCCTACACTATCCGCTTAGTGTCGGAATGTTTGGCAAGCAACGGCTCGACGTCGATGGGTTCTGTCTGTGCATCAACTCTTGCACTGATGGACGGCGGCGTGCCGCTGAAGGCACCTGTTGCAGGTATTGCGATGGGGTTGATGCTTTCGATGAATGGCGACGGTCGCTACAAAGTATTGACCGACATCCAAGGTCCCGAAGACGAGTTCGGCGACATGGACTTTAAAGTTGCAGGTACCCGCACTGGTGTGACTGCGATACAGATGGACATTAAACTCGACGGCGTGCCTGTACCTATTTTGGTTGAAGCACTCGCGGGTGCAAAAGCAGCGCGCATGCACATATTAGATGTGATTGAAAAAGAAATTGCCGCACCACGCGCACACATAAACCCGCGCGCACCAGAAATTATTACGATGCACGTACGCCCCGACCAAATTGGTTTGGTCATTGGCGGGGGAGGTAAAACAATAAACGGAATTAAAGATGTTACTGCGGTGAGTGACATCACCATTGAAGACGACGGCTCTATCTTTATCACCGGTAAAAATGGGAGTGCAGAAAAAGCAAAAGGGATGATTGAAGCGCTCGTTAAAGAATATAAGCCAGGCGAAGTGTACGAAGGCGAAGTCACACGTTTGATGGACTTCGGCGCATTCGTACGCATTGGCCCCGGCAAAGACGCCGAAGGGTTGGTGCACGTGTCTGAAATTGCACCGTTCCGAATTGAGAAAATTGCAGGTGTCGTAACTGTTGGAGAGAAAGTACGGGTTATGATTAAAGAGATAGACGAAAAAGGACGCATCAACCTCTCTATAAAAGGAGCTGACCCAGAGTTTGCTGCACGTAAAGGCCTTGCGCCGTCTACACAAAACAATGCCACCAAACAAACAGGACCAACACTCGGGGGCGGGGGAGATCGATCTCAATAAAATCCTCCTACCAAAAAAAGACGGCCCGTCCGTCGACTCGGCGCAGCGCATAAACGCGGGCGCACTTTTGGCGCAAGAACTGGGAGCAACGCTAAGTACGCCGCCGTTGGAGCAAGTTCCGGTTGCGGAGCCGAAGATCGACGCAGAGGAATTTGCTCCAATAGCAACACCAGAAGATACTGGCGTGCGTAATTTACAGACATATCAAGGCGACGTGGAACGTGTCGTGCAAGGAAAGCATGTTTCAGTTGTTTCCATTGCCGCAGCAGAGGCAGAGAGACGCAGCAAGAAGAGCCTCGAAATACACGAACTCATAGAGGCCACCCAGCCAAAACACACACTCCGTACTGTCGTACTTATTGCAGCGAGTGTGTTGTTGGTTATTGCCGCAGGGATACTGGTGCACTACGTGTATGTATTTAACGCACCGCTCCCGGCAGGGTCACCAAATGCTGCACCGTTTATTGCCGTCGACGGCACAACCCTCGTGTCGATGTCTCAAAACACAACACCAAGCGCGGTAATGAACCAGCTCGTACAGGCAAAAAAATCTGTAAACCTCTCTCTTGGGCTGATTGCGCAATTGTATATACAAACTGCTGCCACAAGCAGCGACTCTGCACCGCAGTATGTCGACGCTCCGACACTCCTTTCCGCACTTGCGCCCGACATACCGGGTAACTTACTGCGTGCGGTGCAGCCGGTGTACTTGCTTGGTGTACATTCGTTTGGACTGAACCAGCCGTTTTTGATTATTAAAGTCGACTCATACGAACAAGCGTACGCAGGAATGTTAGCGTGGGAAACAAGCATGAAGGCCGACCTCTCGCCACTGTTTGCGTACACTCCAGCCCCTGGTGTGCGCGCGCAGCAAAGTGCTGGGTCGGCACAATTTTTGCAGACTAACTTTTTTGACGTAATTGTCGAAAACCACAACGCGCGGATACTTACAAGCGCGGACGGGTCGCTTAATTTCCTCTGGACCTTTCTAGACCGACAGACAATTGTTATAACAACCAACGCTGGCACATTGCGTGAAATTATTTCTCGCTTGTTGCAAGCACCTATATTGCCGCTACCAGGAAAATAAAGACTCGTTGCCGTACTTTTTTTAGGCTGGTATGATGCAGGCATGATACACGAAACTACACACTTTAAAAAAGTATTAACCGAGCAGCTCCACACAGTAGAAGAAGAGTTAAAAAACTTGGGGTGGAAGAACGACGCAGGGGAGTGGGACGCTGCAGTAAAAGACATCGACCAAAGCGCCACAGAGTCGGACGAAGTTGCCGACCGTATTGAAGAGTTTGAGGAAAACCAAACAGAAATTGCCGAGATACAGGTGCACTGGAATGACATCAAACGTGCACTCGCAAAAATAGAAGAAGGTACCTACGGCATCTGCGAAATTTGTGGGGAAGCAGTTGAAGAAGACCGCTTGGAAGTAAACCCTTCGGCACGCACCTGCAAAGTGCACATCGACGAAGAAAAAAATCTTTCGTAGAATCTGCTTGGTAAATTAAATATAAAAAATTTAAGCGCCCAGTATTTCTACTGAGCGCTTTTTCGTTCTCCTCCTCTAAGTTTTGATTTTGCGGAGTTTGTACACGGGCACAATTTCGTACCCGAGCTCCTTCAGGGACCGCTCGATCTGGGACTTGGCGCGATGCCACGATCTCCAGTAAATGAGCGCCTCGGAATAACCGGGGCGGTTTTTGGATTTTTCAGTCGAGCAACAAATCCCGCATCTTGCGAACAGGTTTGTTCCTCTCGAGGATGTGCGTGCCCGGATTCTTTTTCATCCTGTCGAAGATCCGCCGACACGCGGAGATGACGCTTTTGCCCCCGCGAGGCACGTTCTTCTTCAATTCTTCGAGAAGCCTTTCGGCTTTCTCTGGATCCTCCCAGCTCCACGCTGCTGCGAGGAAATCAACCGCAATCGCGTACATCTTATCGTCAAGCTTCATGACTTTCTCCCGTGCCTTGTGAGGCGTCTGTTTTAAAAGATCTCTTCTCGATGAACCTTCGAATTTCTTCAAAGACTCAATAGAGAGGGTGAATGTGTAGATTCACCCCAATGCCTTAAGTTCGATAGAGAAGGGCTTTTCTCTATCTATCGAGACGCCACTCTCGAGGTTGTAGCGTTAGATAGTTGTTGGACTTATAACCCCTAATTTAAAAGGATACGCCTTCTGTTGCCAAGCGGGAATCACCCCGCTCCGATCTATGCGACTATGCGGGCAGGCCCGTCACTTCAACCAATCGGCGGTGGAAGGGGAAGAGCTTGCTTTCGCACCTCGGACAGCTAACCAAGCCGGGGAACTCCTTTTTGAAGTTCTCACCGTCAGGGAGACTAACCGAGCCCAGGAACGAGCCGCGGGCATTTTTGATGAACTTCACGTACATCAAGTTGCCATCGTACTCGCTGCTGACGCAACGCAACCAGGTGGTTTCCCTGTTTTCGCACGCATCGTTCATGCATGCAAACAGATACCTAGTTTCCCAGAGACGGCCTTCGCCGCCCGGGATGCGCACGTCATACTGGTAGTCGTAAGACTCGGTAGCGTAGTTGTAACAGTCGCGCATGATGCTCTCCTGTGCCCCTCGGGGCTGATGGTTTGGCAATATTGCCCTTGTTGTGATGATCGTCTACCCAACAGTATAGGTCATTTTGGGCAGATTGTCAATCTTTATGATTTAATTTATAGTTCGTGTGTATATAAAAAGCTTTATTTATCAACATATTTTGGAGATTTAGCTTCGTTTATCAAAATTGTTGACTAAATATGTGTTTTGCCCTATACTAGCTAGGTATGAATTACACCGAAGCACTTGGAACTTTGGGGCTGAGCGAAAAGCAGGCGAGCGTATATTTAGCCTTGGTTGGGCTAGGGGAGTCGTCTGCCTACGCTATTGCCCACAAAGCAGGCCTAAAAACTCCTACTACCTACGTTATTTTGAAGGAGTTAATCGAGTTAAACATCGTCTACACTATCCCTCGGGCCAAAAAGCAGCTGTTTGTTTCCATGGACCCCAAGCAACTCTTTGCTAAAGCACAGACACGCTTTGAAGACGCAAAAAGTTTACTGCCGTCTATACTCGCACTTGTTGCTGTGCCTGGAGTGGCACCAGTAACACGCTCGTTCTCGGGGAAGGCTCAACTGTTGAGTGCATACTTTGAAACACTCGCCGTACCGGACACCACGCTGCGCGGCTGGCTTTCGGAAGGTGCGTGGTCGGAACACGGGCTCGATTTCTTTTTAAACACCTACCGGCCGCAGCGCATCAAACAAAACATCTCCAACCAGTTTATTGTCGGCGACACTGCTGTGATGCGCGACTATGCCCAACACGATGCAGGGGTGCTTAAAGAAACTCGCGTGGACAAAAACTTCGGGCCACAGACCGACCTCCTTATATATGGTGGCAATAAAATAATCATCGCTTCGTTTTATGAAGAAATGGGAGTTATTGTCGAAAGCCAAAAAGTGCACGACTTACTCGCAGGGATATTCGAGGCGCATTGGGCCGCACTCGAGGGCAAATAATTCTGCTATACAATATATGTATGCAGTACGCTCGCGTCTATGGCGCGCAGACCTCGCTCCTTACTCCACATATTGTTTCTATTGAAACTGACCTCTCACGCGGCTTACATTCGTTTACTGTTGTCGGGCTCCCAGACAAAGCGGTGGAGGAAAGTCGCGACCGTGTTGCCGCCGCGATAAAACATTCGGGCTTTGATTCGCCTAAAAGCCGCAACCAAAAAATTGTCATCTCGCTTGCACCGGCCGACCTGCGAAAGGAAGGGCCAATGTTTGACCTACCCATTGCACTGTCCTATTTGCTTGCGGCGGATGATATTCGTTTTGACCCGGAGCACTTGTTGTTTGTGGGCGAACTTTCGCTCGACGGCATGTTGCAACCGGTGCGCGGAATTTTGCCGCTTGTTGCAGAAGCAAAACGAAAAGGGAAGCGCGCCGTATTTGTCCCGAAAGAAAACGAAGAGGAAGCCGCACTTGTGGGCGGCATAGAAATTTACGGAGCCAGAAGTTTAGGAGAAGTTATTGACCATCTAAACGAAAAGAAAAACGCGACCAAAAAAGAAATACCAAAGTTAGTAGCCGCACCGCAAACAAAACTCGAACCGTCTCTAGAAGAAACACAGTTTGCATTTGAAGATATTCGCGGGCAGGAAAGTGCAAAACGTGCGGCGATAATTGCCGCTGCAGGCGGGCACAACTTAGGGCTCTCGGGGCCGCCGGGTACCGGCAAGACAATGCTTGCGCGCGCACTTGCATCTATTCTCCCGCCGCTTTCCTTTGACGAAGTGCTTGAGGTAAACGGCATACATTCTGTTGCGGGAGTATTGCGGAGCGAGCTGCTGACAATGCCGCCGTTCCGTGCGCCGCACCACACCTCGTCGTATGTTTCTATTGTTGGAGGTGGCGCAACACCAAGACCGGGCGAAGCAACGCTCGCACACCGAGGTGTTTTATTTTTGGACGAGTTCCCCGAATTTGAACGCCGCGTCATTGAAGCGCTGCGCCAGCCCTTGGAAGACCGTGTTATTGCTGTTGCACGCGCAAAAGGTACGGCGCTTTTCCCTGCGCGTTTCACACTCGTTGCGGCAATGAACCCGTGCCCCTGCGGCAACTGGGGGCACCCAACTGTTGCGTGCACCTGCAGCCCCGTGACACTCGAGCGCTACCGCAGAAAAATTTCAGGACCCATTGCCGACCGCATCGACCTGTGGATGGTTATGGGCCCAGTCGACCTGCCCGAGCTCGGCAAAAAAACAGTGAGGGGGAGCGAGACAACAGTTGCACGCAAAAAAGTTTTAGATGCACGGGCGATGCAAGCCGAGCGGTTTGCACGTTCGAAAAAAGAAAAAGACGGACAGACATTTACAAAAACAAACAGCGACCTTTCGCCGCGCGAACTAGAAGACCTCGTACCCTTAAGTGAGAAAGTTCGCACTACGCTGGAAAAAGCAGGGCAGCGGCTTTCACTTTCCCCGCGGGCATTTCACCGTGTGATAAAAGTTGCACGCACCGTCGCCGACCTGGACGGCGCGCCAGACATTAACGAGTCGCACGTACTCGAAGCCCTGCAGTACCGCCAGCGGAAGAGTTAGGCTGTCTCAAATAAAAAAGCTCGCAGTGTAGTGCGAGCTTTTTTATTTTTTAAATTTTATTAGTTGCTACTGCCGACGTCCATGTTAGCAAATGGGTTTTCGGCACCGCGGACTTCAAAGTGCAAGTGCGGGCCGGTTGCTTCGCCAGTGGCACCAACTTTGCCAAGTGTGTCACCTTGGTCAACACTGTCACCGGCAGAAACCAACACCTTGCTCATGTGTGCATACAAGGTTTGCGTGCCGTTGCCATGTTGTACGACGACATAACTTCCATACCCACCGTTCCACCCGCCGCCCGCCTGTGCAACAATCACCGTGCCCCCTGCTGCTGCATAAATTGATGTACCTTTTGCCGCGCCAATGTCGACACCGTTCCATCCATGCAAACTTTGCGTGATGCGCCCGCCTGCAGCAGGCCATGTATAGTACCCGTCAACCGCAGGGCCCGAACCACCTAAGAATGCTTGTTTTATTTTGCCTGTAGCAATATTTGAAATAACTTTTGCGTGAGAGTTTACAGGGGCTTTTACTTTTGCCAGCACAGGTGCTGTAGCTTCGCCGCCGGGGATCAAAATAACATCACCAATAGTAAGCGCGTCGCTGACCCCGAGGTCGTTGTACTTTGCAATGCCAGTTGCATTGGAATTATATTTTTTGGCGAGTGACGCAAGAGTTTCGCCTTTAAGCACCGTGTGCTGGATACCCGTTATCGGAAGAATGATAAGTGTGTCACCCGGATGCACAACACCACCTTTGATGTCGTTTGCACCAAGGATGGTGTTTGTACTAACGCCAAACATTTTTGCAATACCCGAAAGGGTGTCGCCTTCGTGCACGGTATAAACACTAATTTGGGGGTTTGTTGGCTTACTTTCAATGTCTGCCGCTGTACCCGACGGGCCTTCCTGTGCGAGCAAAGCAGAGCCGTCCACCAAACTAATGTCTCCGCCGCCCACAGCAGGGTGGGGGTCGAGGTTTACTGCCGGCGCTAGCAGCACCATAGTCTGCGAATTGGAAGAAGAGCCCGCTGCACTGGTTTGTGTGGCGCTTGTTTGCAGTAGGGAAGCAAAGATACTTGCCGACGCAAGCAGTGGTATAGAAAATACAAAAGAGGCTCCTCCTAAAACAAGAGCAAGCACCAGCGATTTTTTTGCCCGCCCCGAGGAATACGCACGTTCCGTCTGGGCAGGGTCTGTATTGTGAAACAAAATAAGCCTATTTTAAGCGCTCGCTTAGCTATTTCTGTGATAAAACGGCTCAACAGAGCCATTTCATATATTCTTCACCCCGTACCTTAACTATAGTAAATGAGCCCGGGTGGTCAACTTGACGAGCGGGGAACTGTGGACAACTATATTTTGGCCCCAAAATAGCCTTATTTCTAGGTGTATATAAGATGAGGGAACAAACCTTGACAAGACCGATACGTATTGAACAATGTTTCAATTATGTAAATAGTATTTTGTGCGCTACTTTGTATAGATGAATGGGGAAAGCGGTTTGAACGATGCCCAAAAAGAGGCAGTGGAGACTACAGAGGGTCCGCTACTTGTCATCGCAGGTGCCGGAGCAGGCAAAACACGAGTTATCGCCCACCGGATTTTAGAAATTGTACAAAAAGGTGTGGCCCCAGAGCAGATTTTGGCTATCACGTTTACCAACAAGGCGGCAACGGAGATGCGCGAGCGGGTGGTTGGCCTTTTGAGGAAGTTTGAGGGGCCTACGCAAAACCCTCTGCGTCGATCTTCGGCTCCGCAGCCGGGTTTTGCTTCGGCCAGCGCACCGTTTGTTTCTACCTTCCATTCGCTTGGTCTGCAGATAATTAAAGAAAATCATGTCTTGCTGGGGTACAAACGCACTCCAACCATATACGACCGCGCAGACTCTATGCGCGAAGTAAAAGCAGCGCTGAAGACACTCGGCAACGAAGAAATTGAACCACGTACAGCACTTGGCATTATTTCCAAACAAAAAGGGCAGGGACGCGAGGCAGCCAGTTTTGCAGAAAAGGCCGAGATGCCCGTCGACCGGGTTGTGGGGCAGGTGTGGCTTGCGTACGACGCAGCACTTAAAAAAGACGGCGCTGTAGACTTTGACGACCTGCTTGTAAAAGCGATGCGCCTGCTGCAAAACAACGAAGAAGTACGCCTTTCCTACCAAAAGCGCTGGCGCTATGTACATATAGACGAATACCAAGACACTAACTCGGTGCAGGCAAAAATGGCCGAGATGCTTGTGGGCCCCGAGAAAAACATTTGTGCCGTGGGCGATATCGACCAAACTATCTACGGCTGGCGCGGTGCAGAAATTGCCAACATACTTTCGTTCGAAAAAAAATATCCCGGGGCAAAAATTATTCTGTTGGAAGAAAACTACCGCTCGACCAAAAATATTTTGGCCGCTGCAAACGAGATAATTGCAAAAAACACCAACCGCCGCGAAAAAAACTTGTACACGAAAAATACTGATGGCGAGCAACTTGGCCTATACCAAGCGTTTGACGAAACTGACGAGGCAGGCTTTATCGTACGAAAAATAAAAGAGCATATACGCGATGGCAGGCAGCCAAGAGACTTTTGTGTGCTGTACCGGGCAAACTTTCAGTCGCGCGCTATTGAAGAACAGCTCTTAAACTCTGGGCTCGAATACCAACTGCTTGGAACAAAATTTTATGAACGCAAAGAAATAAAAGACGTACTTTCGTTTATCAAAGCGGCGATACACGGAACACCGGGGGACTTGGCGCGCATTGCAAACGTGCCACCGCGCGGTATTGGCAAAGTGACGCTGCTTAAAATCTTAAGCGGGCAAGAAGATGCGCTCGGCGGCGCAGTTGGAGACAAAGTAAAAAACTTGCGCTTCCTACTTTCAAAAATACATATAAAAGCAACAGAGATGATACCGTCTGAATTTTTGAAATTTGTCATTGTCGAGTCGGGGTTAGAGCGTATGTTCCGCGAAGATAAAATAGAAGGGCCAGAGCGCCTAGAAAACTTGCGCGAACTTGTGTCGCTCGCGGTACGTTACGACGCGTTTGGCCCGGGAGAGGGGTTGGACCAACTACTTGAAAACGCAGCGTTGCAGAGCGACCAAGACGAGCTGAAAGAAAACGCAAACGCCGTGCGACTTATGACCGTGCATGCATCAAAAGGTCTTGAATTCCCGTTTGTGTTTATCACCGGACTTGAAGAAGGGCTCTTTCCATACGAGCGTATGGGCGAAGAAAACTCCGACAAAGAAGAAGAGCGCCGTTTGATGTACGTGGCCATTACGCGTGCCGAGAAAAAATTATTTCTCACCTTTGCGTCGTACCGAACAGTCTTTGGTTCTAAAAACGCAACCATCCCGTCGCAATTTCTCTCTGACATATCAAACCACCTGGTCAGTTGGGAAACCCCCGAGCGTATTGGAAGAACAATATATTTGGATTAGCGGTATGCAAAAAATAGTAAAGAAAAAATCCCTCGGGCAACATTTTTTAAATGCACCAACATACTTGCGTGCCATGGCCGATGCGGCGGACATACAAAAAGGGGAGTGTGTGCTAGAAATTGGACCCGGGGAAGGAGCCCTTACAAGAGAGCTGCTTGCGCGCGGAGCAAAAGTAGTTGCTGTTGAAAAAGACCATCGCTTAATTTCAGTACTAGAAGAAACATTTGCAGATGAAATACAAAATAAAAAACTTTTTGTGCACGAAGGCGATGCACTCGAGGTTGATGTAGAAAAAATAATAGGGAAGAAAAATTTTAAACTTGTCGCCAATATCCCGTACTACATAACAGGTGCACTGCTGAGAAAATTTTTGTCTGAAGAAAAAACACAGCCAAGCACTCTTGTATTTTTAGTACAAAAAGAAGTCGCAGAGCGCGTCGCAAAAAGCGCAAAAGAAAGTATTCTCTCACTTTCAGTCAAAATATACGGCAATGTGAAGTATATAAAGACTGTGCCGCGCGGCGCATTTTCTCCACCACCCGACGTAGACTCTGCAATTTTGGCAGTAACAAACATCTCGCGGAGTAATTTTAGGGACGCAGCACATGAGAAAAAGTTTTTTACTATATTAAAGAGTGGCTTTGCACAAAAACGTAAAATGTTGAAGAAAAATATTACAGGAATTTTTGGAAACGGAACTGAAGCTGCTATGCAGAATGCAGGCATCGCAGAAAACGCTCGTGCAGAAGATGTACCACTAGAGAAGTGGTTGGCACTCTCGGGGCACTAAACGTATATCAAAGTACTAGCGGTGGGCTGGGTAGCCAACTCTGGTTTGCCCATTGCATACGCTGGCCGGGGAGAGGAGGCCACACAAAAGGAGGAATGGGCGAAACACAACTAAAAGGAACGGGCGTTGGAACTGACCCTGGAATACAACACCAGAAGGGGATGTCCGCGATACCCGCAATTTCTTGCAGTGGAGCGTACGGAGGAGGAATGTCGAGCGAGGGGGGAAGAGGAGGGGGACCTCCGCGTAGTGTTGCTATCGTCCAAACATACACAGGTATTTTGGTAAATGGGGCCGGAACTATAACAACCCACATAGACGGACCTAAGAGGCTAAGACAGGGAAAGACAAATTCAATTCTGCCGCCGAATGAAAGCCCAGCTTGAGCCTGCGCAGAAGCAGAAAAAGGCGCGAGCAATGTTGCGGCGAGGACAATACCGACTGTAAAGCGTGCCATACCTGTCATATATATAGAGAGTATACTCCAAAAACAATTGTATACTTACAGGTGCAATGAGGGCACCAACGTATCTCCCGAGTAGTCAATTTTCCGTTATTGTAGGGTCATTATTACTGTCGGTTGGTCTTGTATTCGCAGCAAACGCGTTTACCACACATGCTCCAGCACCCGCTGTGACGGTTGCACAGACAACAGATACAAGTAGTACAAACCCAGACTGGAAAGCATCACTCGACACCGTGCAGGCAGAGTCGGGAACCAACCTCCCAACCCCAGCCGACCAAAATGATGTCAACAACCTTTTACAAGCGGCGCAAAGCTCAAATATTACCGACCGCCTTTCACGTACCTTGCTTGTTAACTTAAGTAATGCAAAAACCCAAGGGTTAGGCGACGACATCCCAACACAAAACGAACTTATTACTGGCGCACTTGCCCAAATTGGAACAGCGCAGCCTACAAAACAATATACTGACGCTGACATTAAGGTTACCGACAACTCATCCAGGAGTTTGCACGACTATGGCAATGCGTTAATGAGTGTTTTTAAGAAAAATGCAAATGGAGAATTCCTTAAAACACTGTCTATTGTCGACAATGTCACTGCAACCAACGATCCAAGCGAGTTTAAAGAATTCCCGGCGCTGCAAAAAAAGTATGAGGTGTTTATACAGGGAATGCTTGCTATAGTCGTACCAAAAACACTCCTTCCATTCCACTTAGGACTCTTAAATGACTTTGCAAAAATGATCGCAACATATGGAGACATGCAAACTGTGTTGTCGGACCCACTGCGTGGACTTTCAGGTATCCAACAATACAACTCACTTGCGCAAGATGGCGGCAAAATGTTTATAAATATCGCGCAGGCACTAGAGAAAAACGGTATACTTTTTACTAAGGACGAGTCGGGTGCTTCGTGGGCTTTGTTTGGAACCCCACATTAAATACTGCGGGAAGAAACTACATGCGAAAAGTAATTTATATCATCCTCACCGCACTCGCAGTACTGGCGCTTGTGCTTCTTGCATGGTGGTGGTTTTTCCGTCATGCACCGCCCGGAGTACCCACAAACGGGACATTTGGTACTGCAGCAAATTCAACCGGAGGAAATAGCACCGGCACTACAGGTGCAAACAATACAGGAACTACGCTTCCTCAAAACGGGGGTACCGAAACACAAACTAACGTACAACTTGGGAACGTTGGCGCTTCGACCGGAGGCACTGGGGGCCCGGGCGGTATAAATTCAACCACAACACCCGGCCGGCCGGCCGCAGTAGCACAAGGGCAAATAGGCGTGCCTGGTGTTATTTGGCTTTCAGGTGTCTCCCCGGGGACAGCGACCCCCACAAACAATGGCTTTCCCGGCACTGTTTTTAACCCTATAGGTATAAACGATATTCTTGACTCAAACCCAACGGGTAGTAGTGGAGTTATCCCCGACATTGGCATCAGTGGTAACGGGCAGCAAGGGGCTGGAGGTGGCGGGGGACTTGGCCTTGCTGGGACTGCAGCCATAGCAGTTGGGGCAGGCGCGCTTGTCTGCGGCGCATCGACAGGTATTAGCCTTGCGATGCAAGCACTCGGTCTTGCAACTGGCGAGGCGTCGGCTGTGGCTCACCAAACTCCAGGTATGACGCTAGCATTGGGTCTTTTACCATTGAGCGTTATGGAAGTAAACCTTGGTCAGGTGATTGCAACCATAGGTGGAAGCACCGCTCTTGGGGGAACAACTGGGGCAAATGTAGGAGCAGAGAATGGATCTTTTTCTGTTAACACATTTCTTGGTTGTATTGCCCGCACTATTGCAAAAATAGCGATTCAACAAATAACCAACAGCGTTGTTAACTGGATCAACTCCGGGTTTAAAGGCTCACCTTCTTTCGTACAAGACCCAAGCAAATTCTTTACTAACGTTGCCGACAGTGCAGCCGGTACATTTATACAAAGCAGTGCACTTTCCTTTTTGTGCAGTCCATTCCAGCTGCAAATTAAAATCGCCATAGCCGCGAGTTACGCCCAACGTAACGCCAATTCCTGTACCCTGACAGGCATCATAAAAAATATAAATAACTTTATGAACGGCAATTTCCTTTCCGGCAACTGGGCAGGGATGATTTCCTTTACTACCATGCCAACCAACAACCCCTACGGCGCATTTATGTTTGCGTCTGTCAGCCTCAATGCGGCAACCTCACAGGCAAAAGGCCAAACACAGACAAACCTATTGCAAGCTGGAGGCTTCTTGGACTTTAAAGAAGAAGTCAACTGTAAAGATGTAGGCACCACTGCTCCTCCAACTTCACCAGGTAAATCTGTTAAACCAATAGAGGGACCTGGAGGCACCCACTACAGAGTCTGCAACCTTAGAACAACAACGCCCGGCAAGATAATCGAGACTTCTCTGTCAAAAACCTTAGATGGTTCGCTCGACGGGCTTAACTTGGCAAAAAGCTTTGACGAAATCCTCGGTGCACTCATTACCCAACTCCTTACACGTACACTGCAGTCGGGCCTTTCAAACTTGAGCGGTGCAGGCGGCTACAGCAGCAACTTCTACAGCCCCGACCAGCTGCAGGCACAAAACCTTGGGCAAACACTCCTCTCACAAATGCAGGGCGACGTGGCATATATCCAGCAATATGCGTCCATACAGCAAGGGAGCATTAGCGATATTGAAAATACACAGCAGCAGCTGCATAACCTTGTTGACTGCTGGCGCAATGTTGCAAGTACATCACCAAAATTTGGACAGGCACAGTCAAACGCCGCACAAGCGTCGAGCACCATTGATGCGCTGAACGTTACAATTAACGCTTACAACGACCGCATAACCGCAGCAAACAATAGTATTATTGTTATGCAACAACTCCAGAGCCAGGCACTTTCGGCAGGCTCCACAGCAGACGTAAATTCAGTAACGGCTACATACAACACCACGCGGAATTCTGGCAAAATCCCTACACAAAACGACGTAGTTAACGCGCAGCAAAACCGCACCACACTCCAAAGCCAGATGAACGCCCTCAACCAGCAAACTGCCGTAAAGCTCCAACAATGTAATGCTTTTTAAATTTCTACATTCATCAAAAATGCAAAAGGTGCTCCGCTGTGCCGTAGCATTTTTTTTGCTTGTGGTTGTGTTTTCCCCTGCATTAGCTGTGCTTGGAACACCCACAACAGTGCATGCGCAACAAGGACAAGGAGCAGATCCTAATGCAAAGTTTTGTGACACAACCAGCACTTGTCTTACATCCGTGGTTTACCTGTTTACTGTGTATTGGACAAGTGGGCTTGTCTACGTTGGAAGCTACGTCTTTAACTTTGGGCTGCAACTTGGCCTTAACAGCAGCTCGTATGCGCTCGACTTCCTTTCCCAAGGCTGGGCAGTGGTGCGCGACATCGCTAATTTAGCCTTTGTTTTTATTCTTATTTACATTGCCTACACTATTATTGTCCAAGCAGAAACATCTGGAACGATGAAGACCTTGGCAATGGTTATTGTTATGGCGCTGCTTATCAACTTTAGCTTTTTCCTAACACGCATTGTCATAGATACAGGCAATATCTTAGCAATACAGTTTTACAATGCCATAGACGTTCGAGACCCTCAAAACCCGCGGTTAGCGGCAACTATTGCGTCACCTCTTGGAGGAAATAACAACCCGGTGATAAAAGATATGAGCGCCGGCATTATGAATGCGGTACAAATACAAAATCTCCTCGGTACGGAATCATTTAAGAATTTTACTGACCAAGCTCAAAACTTTAGTGGTTTTCTTGCAAACGTTGGTTTACAGATACTTCTCTACACTACTGTGGCTATATTTTTTGCCCTTATTGCTTTTATCTTTTTTTCCGTCGGAATTAATTTCCTTATACGTATCGTAACTCTCTGGTTTGTTATTATTTTTGCTCCTCTTGCGTTTGCAGCACGTTCATTGCCGCAAGTTAAATACGCAAAGAAATACTACGACCTGTGGCAACAGCACTTAGTCGAGTCGGCATTTTACCCGGCGATATTTCTGTTTATGTTTTTTATAATCACCTTGTTCCTTAAGGAGCTTGCTGGATCGACAGGTCTTATCCCAGAAGTATTTAAGGCTGCACAAGGCACGCGAGGATACCAGGCTCTTTTCATAATAATGGGCAATGTAGGTATACGGGTAGGCCTCCTTATAGTTATGATGTTCTATGCGCTGAAATTTTCTGACTCCTTTAGCAGCCAGGGTAGCGCTGCCGTAAAAAATATCGGCGGTTGGGCAGGAAGCAAGGCAGCACAAATTGGTGCAGGCACCTCTGCCTGGGCAGCGCGTAATACCGCAGGACGTGCCGCAAATGCGCTGTCACGCACTAATGCGGTTCAAAACTTTGCAGCAAACTATGCAATTGGTCGTGGCGTTAAGAATACACTTACAGGAATCGCGGGCTCGAGCATGGATATTCGAGGTGTTTCTGGCCTTAAATCTGTCTTGGGCAAGGTGAACATCGACGCAGGGAAGGCTGGTGGCAAAGGTGGCTTTGCAAAGAAGGAGGCCGACCGTGCAAAACGTATAGAAGCTGACGCAAAAGACCTGAAGGGCGATGCCGTCGACATAGACAAGGCACAGAAAAAACATGAGGCTGACTATGACAGAGCTCATAACAAATCTGGAGCCTATAAAGAAAACCTGAGTGAACTTAAAGGTATTAAAAATCTAGCAGAAGCTCTTGCTAAAACTGGAGCAACTAAAGAAGAAAGAGACGAGAATAAGAAAATAGCAAAAGAGACTGGAGAAAAAATAAAGAAGGAGGAAGAATTTGGTAAAAAGAAAATTGAAACTTTAAACACAGAACGTCTTAATGCTCTTGCTAATAGATTGGGGGAGAAAAATTGGCAAAACTTGGGCACCATACCATTAGTGCGAGATACGCCTATCTTAAATCGAGCATTCGGGCCGTCGCGTGGCAGTATAGAAGGAGCATTGAAGGTGGGTGGAATGACTCGAGGGAAAAACCCAACAGAGACTTTGAGGGACGCTCTCCAAGGGGCTGGGATAGTAGCTCCTGCGCCGGCTCCAGTTCCTCCACCCGCTCGAGCACCTCTAACCAAAACCGCTATTCTAAAAGATGCACAAAGGCCAGGAGGCCTTGGGACAGCAGCAAATACTGAAATAACAGATAGCCCAATCTTTAGAGAAATAGCATCAAGATTGCGAGAAACAAACAGACTTGAAAAAGCTCAACTCACTGAAGAACAGGAGCAAACCAGGCTAGCAAGAGAAGGGAAAAAGGCTCTCTCTTCAATACAAACTCAAAAATCTAGAGAGTCTACCCCTCAACAAGTTGTTGTAGAGCAGCAAAAGAATCCCACCAGGCAACGTACTCCGGTCGATAAAGGCCGAGTTGGAGCAGGATTCATCACCGACTCAAGAGGCCTGGCACCTACACGAAATGACAAATCTCAAATTACTAGGGGCGATATGCTCGCAATACGGAATACTCTCGAGAGAATACGTCGAAATACGGAGACAAAACCGGAAACACCTTCCTCAACAGCAGCACCAACACCTACGATAGAAATACCTAAAGATACTCCAAAGAAATAATTATTAGTAAGATACGTACTTATGGAAGAAAAAACAATACAGGAAAAAATTAAAGAGAGGTTGGCAGAGCTACCGCAAGATGTGCAAGACGCGGTACTTTCAGCAGACATGGGCACACACATCCACTCTATTGGGCAAAAGCACGGCCTCCACATAGACCAAATAGGGAAGCTGGAGGATGAAACAATGCTTGTAATGCTTGGTTTTTTTGACGCAGATACATTTAACCAACAAATACAAGACCAACTTGCAATACCAGCCGAAGATGCTGCCGCAATAGCAGGGGAGGTGAGCGACACTGTCTTTGCACCTATACGTGAGTCGTTAAAAAACTTTGTAACTAACAAGGCCACCCCAGAAAAAGTAGAACAAAATTCGGCCTTGCCTGCAGTACAAATAGCCCCACTTCCTGCTGTCACAGCACTTTCAGCTCCAGCGGTCGCTTCTGTACCTGCAATTTCTATGCCGGTAGCTGAAAAAATGCTTACAGAAAAAACAGTAGTGGTAGCTCCAACTATGCCAGCACCTGCCCTAGTGCAAAATACCCCTGCCCAGCCAACAACACCGCGGCCCATATACAAAACTGACCCCTACCGCGAGCCAATTGAGTAAAGCCCTATACAAAACTGATATATACTAATGAGGAATGCGCTATCAAGTTCCTCAATTTATCGAAGTTGAAGATAAAATATTCGGCCCCCTTACGCTGAAGCAGTTTATCTATTTGGCCGGTGGGGCAGGCTTGTGTCTTATATTTTTTAGCTTGTTGCCGCTCTACATAACTATTACTCTTTCACTGCCAGTCGCTGGTTTTTCCTTTGCGCTTGCGTTTTATGAAGTTAACGGCCGCCCGTTTTTAAACTCTATTGAACATGCCTTTGGGTATTTTGTCGGCAGCAAACTCTATTTGTGGAAGCAACGTTTGCCTTCCGCTGGGGAAGGACAGGTTGTAACGCCAGCAAGCGCTCCTTCTACAACAATTACCGTACCCAAACTTTCTGACAGTCGCCTTAAAGACCTTGCGTGGTCGCTAAATATTAAGGAACGCGCCGCCCTTACCGATATAAAGAACATCTAATATGGCTGACAACGCGACAAAAGCACAGGCAACACAGGAATTTGTACCCATACAAGAGGTACGTGGCGGTATTATTATTTTAAAAGACGGCTCTATGCGGTCGATGCTTATGGCGTCGTCTATTAACCTGGCCCTAAAGTCGCAAGACGAGCAGGCGGCGATAATTGGGCAATTTCAAAACTTCCTTAACTCACTCGAGTTTAGTGCACAATTTTTTATCCAGTCGCGAGACTTAGACATCCGCCCCTACATTGGGTTGTTGGAAGCTCGTTACACCGCCGAGCTAGACGATTTGATGAAAATACAAATAAAAGAATACATTGCCTTCATTAAAGACTTTACCGCACGCTCCAACATCATGACAAAAAACTTTTTTATCGTGGTGCCGTACGACCCCGCACTTGTTGCCCGCGGCAGCGGTGTTACAGGAATTGTAAATGCGCTGATACCTTCAAAAAGTACCGGCGGGGGAGGAGTACTTACCGACGAGCAGTTTGAAGAGTACCGCGTACAGCTTGAGCAACGCGTATCGGTTATAGAACAAGGTTTAATACGCACCGGTGTGCGTGTGGTGGGCTTGGGGACAGAAGAAATTATCGAACTGTTTTACAAACTCTTTAACCCGGGCGAACTTGAAAAACCGCTGCAAGTAACACAAGTTGCAAAGTGATACTATAAAGAAGCTTCGTACACCTTTTTATGGCACTCCTTGATTTTCTAAAACCAAAAACTGACGACGGTGGGCGCACCTCGTCTTTGGCGCCTATTATGCCCGAGCAGATTTACAAGCAAGGAGTGCTTGAACTGCAGGATGTTATCGCACCTTCAGCTTTAAAGATTACCCCGCGCGAAATTAACTTGGGCGACAAAATTGCACGTACGTTTTTTGTCATGTCGTACCCGCGCACACTAACAGACTCGTGGTTTGCACCCATAATTAACCTCGACCGCGTGCTGGACATCTCAATTTTTGTGCACCCTATAGACTCGGCAGAGATTTTGAAAAAGTTCCAAAAAAAGGTAGCCGAGGTACAGAGCCAAATTATGTCGCGGGAAGAAAAAGGCTTGGTGCGTGACCCAATTTTGGACACTGCCTACCGCGACTTGGAGGATCTGCGCGACCAACTGCAACAAGCAGAGGAAAAGATATTTGACGTTGGCGTATACATTACCGTGTACGGCAAAACGATTGAAGAACTCGACAAAACCGAGTCGGAAATAAAGTCTATGCTCGAGTCGCGCTTAATTTATGTAAAACCAGCACTCTTCCAACAAGAACAAGGGTTTAAAAGCACACTCCCTATTGGCCGGGACGAGTTGCAGGTAAATTCAAAACTTAATTCGTCGCCACTCTCTTCTATTTTCCCGTTTGTGTCGTTTGACCTTACCTCTGACAAGGGTATTTTGTACGGGGTTAACCGCCACAACGCGTCCCTTGTGCTGTTTGACCGATTTTCGTTGGAGAACTATAACTCCGTTATTTTTGCAAAGTCAGGTTCGGGTAAGAGCTACGCTACCAAACTCGAGATTTTGCGCACACTTATGTTCGACACCGAAGTTATCGTCATAGACCCCGAGCGTGAATACGAATTTTTGAGCCAGACAGTGGGTGGGCGGTACTTTAACATCTCCCTTTCGTCCGAACACCACATTAACCCGTTTGACCTGCCAATACCGCGCGAAGACGAAAACCCGGCAGACATTTTGCGTTCCAACATTGTTGCGTTGGTCGGCCTCTTCCGCATTATGTTGGGAGGCCTTTCGCCAGAGGAAGACGCAATAATCGACAAAGCAATTACTGAAACATACGCGCTTAAAGACATCACTATAGACTCCAACTTTGCGGAAATTGAGCCACCACTCCTTTCCGACTTCGAAACAGTGCTTGCCGGTATGGACGGAAGCGAGTCATTGGGGCAACGCCTTTCAAAATATACCAAGGGTACGTGGTCGGGTTTTATCAACCAGCCGACTAACGTCGACATCAACAAAAAATTTGTTGTGTTTTCTGTCCGCGACATGGAAGACGACCTAAAACCCGTCGCTATGTACCTTATTACCCACTATATATGGAACACGGTACGTAAAAACCTTAAAAAACGCTTGCTCGTGATAGACGAGGCGTGGTGGATGATGAAGTCCGAAGACACCGCCTCGTTCTTGTACAGCATGGCAAAGCGCGGCCGTAAATATTACTTGGGGTTGGCAACCATTACCCAAGACGTGGACGACTTTTTAAAGTCGCCGTACGGGCTGCCTATGATTACCAACTCGTCCATACAGTTGCTTTTGAAGCAGTCGCCAACAACGATAGACAACCTGCAAAAAACCTTTAACTTGTCCGACGAAGAAAAGTACTTGTTGCTCGAGTCAGACGTGGGGGAGGGAATATTTTTTGCTGGCCTGAAACACGTGGCTATAAAAGTTATCGCCTCATATACCGAAGACCAGATAATTACGTCCGACCCGTCGCAAGTGCTGGCAATTCGCAAACAAAAAGCCGACGCTGCTGCACAAGCATAGTCGAAAGAAAAATAAACGCGGTACAATATAGGGCATGAAGGGAGCGCTACTTATAGGTTTTGCACTTCTTATAGACGGTGCGCAGGCGTTTACAGCGTTTACTTTTTTTGTTATGGGCGCGTTCCCGGGCACAGCAGGAGGCGGTATAGCTGGATGTCTTCTCGGCTCTACTTTTTTTGGAGGAAAAATAGGTTGCTTCCTTGTAGGAACAATAACTAGCGTTGCCGGAAGCTTAGTTAACCCAGTATTAGCTCCCATAGCTTTACCTTTTGCTATTGCGCTTGGTTTTGGGATCAGTTTTTGTATTGATGTTACTTTAGGTGCCATACTTCTTGCCTCTTTGTGGTCGTTTGGTATGTATTATCCAAAATATGCTGGCGCCGGATTACTTTTAGAAATGTTACCAGGCCTTAGTAATTTACCCGGCTGGACATGTATGACAACCCTTGCAGTAATTCGCAAAAAAGCCGAGGAGAAGAAATTGGAGGGGACTGCCGGGGAGGCCTTTTCAAAAAGAATGACGTCGGGCTTAACGGGAGCCGGGGCAACTACAATTTTTGGCCTCAATCAAGCGACCCAAAAATTAGCGCGCGAGCGGGGCGTGTACACACAAGAAGAACAGAATACAGCGGACAGCAAAACAAAGTCGACTGTATCTACAGAGCTTAGAAATATTGATGGCATTCGTGCACCGAGAACACAATCTTCCTCAAACCTTACTCCATATGCAGCGTAAACTACACGTCACAATTTTTCTTGCTCTGTTTTTTATAGGTGTGCCTTGTGTACATGCGCAGTCGGCAGTGCCTGACCCATTGCAGTTTATAGTTTCACCAGAAAACCCAGGCCCAAACCAGCTGGTAAATATTGAAGTAAACGGTGTCGGGCAATTTTTGGGCAACTCCGACATGGTCTGGCAGCAAAACGGCAAAGCGGTTGCTGCATTTGCAGGTAAAAAGTCATTTTCCTTTACAACAGGAGGTGTCGGTTTTATAACTCAGATACACCTTATTATTAACTCACCGGCGCTTGGCGTGATGACGCACGACTTTGTATTTAACCCGTCGGTTGTCAACCTGGTCTGGGAAGCCGACACCTACACACCGCTGCTGTATAAAGGAAAAGCGTTATATAGCGGGGGCTCAAATTTGCACGTTACTGCTTTCCCAACGGTTATGGTCGGAGGCAAGCTTGCAGAAACAAACAAACTTTCCTTCCAGTGGCGCCGCGGCGACGACCTAGTAACGGACGCATCGGGTTTGGGAAGAAACTCGTTTGCATTCCAAGGTGACCAACTGCAAACAGAGGAAGATATTTCTGTAAAAGTATATTCTGGCACCACAGCAGTAGGGGAAGGGGATATTGTCGTACCAGCAAGTGCCCCTCAAGTATTGATGTACAACAAAGACCCACTGCGCGGAGAGTTGTTAGACGAAGGTATGCAAAACAGCGTTTCTCTACAACAAAAAGAAATTACCCTGCAGGCAGAGCCGTACTTTTTTTCAAACACGAGCGTGCAGCGTAAAGCCCTTGTGTACACATGGCAGCTAAGCGGGCAGGAAACTACTGGCCCAAATGCGGCGCAGGGTATACTGACCTTGCGACAGACAGGGAGTGGTGGTGGGCAGGCTGACTTGAGCGTAAGCGTACAGAACACGGACACAAGCAAATTTGTACAGTCGGCAGATGCTAGTTTGCAATTACTCTTTGGACAGCAAACGGGTTCGGCACTTTCGTCATTCTTTGGCTTATGATGTATAAAAAATTATTTCCTATTCTTTTGGTTCTTGTATTTGGCGTTATTCCACTTAAAATTCAGGCCCAATTTACTGCTGGATGTATAACCCTTGGCTCTACTGATCCTACGACAACACCTCCTGATCCAAAAACTAATCAATGTCCACCGGGCACGAGACCTATTAATAGTAGTGGTCAAGCCGCTACTTTTACAAACGTTCCTAACCTTGGGTACATACCTCTTGAGCCTTTAGTAGGGGAAGATTCAAAACAAGCAAATTTTTGCCAGCTTTTAAATTTAATTTTTAAAACACTTATTTATTTAGGGGGTATGGCTGCCGTCTTGTTTTTAGTGTTGGGTGGTATCACGTACATGGTTTCCGAAGTAGTAGACAAAAGGGGGGCCGCACGTGAACGTATTAAAGCCGCTGTATTAGGACTTGTATTACTTCTTGCTTCGTGGATTATCCTAAATACTATTAATCCTCAACTAGTTACCGCTTGCAGTATTCTTAATCCAACTACATTACCAGGCTTAGCAGCACCGTCTACGTCAAACCAGATTCAAGACGCAGAGAAAAACTGCTTAGCATTACCTGAAGTAAACGGGAAAAAAGCGATACTTAAAACGGGGGATCCGACACCTGGTCTTTTTGGATGCAGTCCCGGAATCATTCCTCGAGGTTGGGCTTGCTCTGTTATACGACCCGGTGAAATTTGTCTTGTTCCTCCCATACTCTAAATGAAAAAGAACACTTTATATATAATGAGCGGGATAATTCTTCTAGCAATAATTTTGTTATTGCTGTTTTTCTTCTTTCGTTCCCGCTCAACAGTAGGCACACCGTCAACTGGGTTTTTTGGTATTGGCGGCAATGTCTCAACAACACAAACAGCGGGGGACTCTACGGCTACAGGACAAGGGGGGAACCTCTCTCTTCAGCGAGTGTTTAAAATTGCCGACGGTCCAGTTGCAGGGGCAACGTTTGTGCAAACATTTAGCCCGACGACCACGCTTGCACGCTACGTGATGCAAGACACGGGGCATATATTTGACCTTGCAATTGACGTCGCTGGCGCAGCTGCACGGCCAATTTCAAATACGACGATACCTGGGGTCACAGCAGCTTTTTGGGAGAAAAAAGGTGGTGCCACAATACTGCAGTATGTAGATGCGAGCGTACTTAAAAGTGTATATGCCGAATTCCCACCTGCAACGACAACCAGTGTCGTAACCCCCGTGCGTATACAATTTTTGCCAAGCGGTATATCTGCGCTTGCTGCCTCACCCGACGGAAGCAGCTTTGCCTACACACTGCAAACAAGCAGGGGGGTTGATGGATATATAGCAAACCCCGACGGCACAAATAGTAAAAAAGTATTTTCATTACCACTTTCGCAAGTTTTACTTTCGTGGCCGGCGCAAAACACGCTACTTGCACAGGCAAAAAGTGCGGTGGGGGTACCGGGTATAGCTTTTGCTATAGATGCAAAAACTGGCGCAGTTTCACCACTGCTCTATACGCCCGGACTGTCGGTAATTGCAAATAGTGACTTTTCAAAAGTCGTATACCAAACAAGCCCCAACACACAGACGGGTGCAACTACCTATGCCCACGATGGGCCAACAGGTAAAGACACTGATATTTCTAAAACACCACTCCCAGAAAAATGTGCGTGGAGCACTGTTGATACTACGGCTCTTTACTGCGCAGTGTCTCTTGACCCGACGCCAGCAACGTATATGGACTTGTGGCATCAGGGTCTTGTGCAAATGCCCGACAGTATAGTTTTATTTGATACTAACAATGGCGCAGGTGTTGTTATAACGCTACCGGGCAATGGGGGACCGAGTGCACCAATAGACCAGCTTGGCGTGTCGCCAGACGGGAAATACTTACTGTTTATCACCCGCGGAGACCATTCGCTTTGGGGCGTGCGACTCTAATATAAAAACTATACAGAGGCTTTGCGAGCACCTCGTGCCGCAAGGACAATGTGTCGAAACTTACCTTCGCCTTCGGAGCGAGTTTCTATCTCTGCATCGTTTGCAAATAACTCGTGCACTACTAAACGTTCGTACGAACTGAGCGGCGGCATCTCTACGTCGTGTTTAAAAAGTCGCACCCGCTGGGCCAACAAGCGTGCGTTTGCGCGCACTGTTTCCATCTGATGTTCGTGGTGGCCATTTACATCAATAAGAAAGCTCGCAGCCTCTACACCATACTTTTTTTCTACCAATCTACGCGCAACTGCATTTAATGCACGCAGATGTTCACCATCTGGGCCTATAAGCAGCTCTGCGTCGGGGGAGGTGACAGCAACAACAGTCCGATGTCCTGAAGAAACGGCAATATTTGTAACCGAGAGGCCGAGCAACCCAACCAGTGTAGAGACTGTGTCTTGGAGAAGCTCGGGAGTCATAGAGCCACAATACTCTAACTGTCGTGTACTACGCAACCCGCCGCCGGCGAGGCAGGCTAGGTTGCTATTTTTTCTGCATCTGGCGCTGGATTATCCACTCTTGCCCTAATGAAATTACGCTACCTGCGGCAAAGTATATGCCAACCGCCGCAGGGAGGGTGTAAGACACCACACCCATAAGCCCCGGAAGGAAGTACAACATCATACCTTGTTGGAGCTTTTGGCTCATTTCTTTTTGTGGGTCTACGCTTCCAGCAGAAGAGACTGTGCGGAACAAAGAAAGTTTAATAACCGCATATTGCAAAAAGGCTACAGCAAGTGCAAGTACTACATTGTGTTTGAGTAGCAAGTCTATAAGCCCAAAAAAGTTGGTGCTTACTACCGTGGGTACCGACACAAATGAATAGAGCAGTTCTGTGGCTATTTTAGGCAGATCTTCGCGGAAGAACGCGTAGTAGAGGGCCAAAAATACTGGTATCTGCACAAGTAGTGCAAAAAACGCGCTGAGTGGCCGCACTTTATGTTGCTTAAATAACTCCATCGTGCGCTTTGCACGTTCGTCTGCGTTGTCTTTGTATTTTTTGTTTATCTCGTTCAACTCCACCTGCGCTGCCTGCATGCCCATCTGGGTACGGATGTTGGATGCAAACAGCGGGTAAAACACTATACGTATAAGGAGTGTCATGGCAATTATTGCCAAGCCCACGTCACCTTGCGGCATAATGCCAATAAGGTAAATGAACGCGTTATATATGGGGTTGATAAGAAATGTATTAAACATGAGTTATCTGGTCTTTTCTAACAGTACCATTAATTCTTGTTGGAAGGCTGGCGCTAGGGGATTGGTTGGAATTTTCTGTACAAAGATAACTACCGATCCACTGCCCGAACAGGAGACGAGCGCCCGATATACCGCCCGGCGCAGACGATTACGTTCGACTGCTCCGCGTGCCACCTTTTTAGATACTACTACCGCAGCGCGGAGTAGCTGGGTGCTAGGGATATGTTTTACAGAAAGGAACCCGGCCCGGCCAGAACGGCCTGCCGTAATGATATTCCTCACTTCTGCAGCGCTAAGCCGCCTCCGTTTTGGAAGCATGGCTGGTATTAGACTGTTACACGAGCGCGGCCTTTGTGGCGTCTGCGGGCAACGGTTTTCTGGCCCCCCGGGGTGCGAGCACGCTTAAGGAACCCGTGTGCACGTGCGCGTTTGCGCTTTTTTGGCTGGTAGGTTTGCGACATGTGTCAAATATACTCTATACCCAGTTTCTCCACAACTTGTGCACAAAGTGTCTTTTTTGACGGGCCGAACTATACCGCGTATTCTTAAGGCCACTCCTCCATGACCACCACGAAAGAACTTTGGGAAAATGCACTGGTCGAACTTGAACTTACAATATCCAAGCCAAATTTTAATACCTGGTTTAAAGATACACACGTGGTGCGGGTCGAAGAAGGGGCGGTGTACCTTGGCGTACCGTCACAATTTGCCCGCGACTGGCTTTCGACTAAATTTCATAAAGATATTCTGCGTTCATTGCGCGGACTCTCAGACACGGTACGCACGGTCGAATATATAATTTCTCGTGGGCCTAAAAAAAATGTAGAAGATGCTCGTACTGTGCCCGCCGCACCGTCAGAATTGCCGCTTGAAAGCGTTCATGCAAAAACAAACTTGAACCCGCGTTTTACCCTACAGTCGTTTGTTGTAGGGCCGTTTAACGAACTTGCGCACGCAGCCGCACAAGCCGTTATACGCAAGCCAGGCAGCGCCTACAACCCACTCCTTATATACGGCCCTACCGGTTTGGGCAAAACGCACCTTATACAAGCAATAGGGAACCACTTCCGCGTTAACGCACCTGAGCGAAAAGTACAGTACGTAACATCGGAAAAGTTTTCCATGGACTATGTATCATCCCTACAAGCGGGGAAGGTGCAGTCGTTTAAAGAAAAGTATCGCCAGTACGACTTGCTTATCATGGACGACGTGCAATTTTTGGCGAAGATGGAAAAAACAAAAGAAGAATTTTTCCATTTGTTTAACTTCCTCCACGACAGTAACAAACAGCTGATTTTTTCTTCCGACCAGCATCCAAACGTTATACAAAACTTGGAAGACCGTTTAAAGTCGCGCTTTAGCGCGGGGATGATACTTTCAGTAACACCACCCGACCATGAGTCACGTCTAGCTATTGTCCGCACAAAAGCCTCTGCACACAACGTTATTTTGCCCGACGAAGTGCTCGAATACTTAGCAACTGCAGTTGAGGGTAACGTCCGTGAATTGGAGGGTGCACTAAACCTACTCCTTATACAATTTGAACTACGCGGCAGCGAACCGCTAACAATAAACGACGCAAAAATGCTGCTGCGCGGTGCTTCCAACGCTACAAAAAAAGCGGTGTCGGTGCAGGAAGTAGTGCGCACCATTTCTGCCTTCTACGGGGTCGAGGAACATAGTATTTACGAAAAAACGCGCCGCAAAGAAGTAGTACGGCCGCGCCAAATGATTATGTTTTTGTTGCGTGAAGACTTTAAGATATCGTTCCCAACAATTGGAGAGAAGCTTGGTGGCCGCGACCACACAACAGTCATACACTCGTGCGAAAAAATAAAAAATGACCTGCGCAGCGACAGCGTGCTCACCAGCGAATTAAATCAGATTCGCCTTATGTTGAAATGATGTGGATAACACACCTAATAACACCTGAAACCACCATGAACAACTCCACACAAATAAAGTTATCAACAGAAGTTGTTACCACATACCAACACGTATTTCGTTTTTTAAATTCTACTTCTACCTTTGTAGGACAACATGTATTAGACTTGTTCGACCTATACACACCCTTAGTAGTAGGTAAAACTTTTATTTAAATATATGAAATTTGAAACTAACACCGACGAGTTGTCCCAGGCAGTTGCAACAGCCGCACGTTTTGTTGAACGCCGCGCAAACCTACCGGCACTTTCTGCAATACTACTCGCCGCAGAAAACGGCCGCCTTACATTACGTGCAACAAACCTCGAATGTGGAGTTGAGATAACCGTGCCTGCAAAAGTGAGCGCAGACGGTATTGCGGCACTTCCTGCAACAATTTTTGCGGGCTTTTTAAACAATGCACGCGGCAAGGTGGTGTCGGGGTCTCTGGTTGGTGAGTTGTTTAAGGTTGAAACTGAACGTGCATCGGCTGCGATAAAAACAATTCCGCATGACGACTTTCCTGTACTGCCACGCGTTTCGGCAGAGAAGTCGTTTACTGCAAAAAGCAGCGACCTTTCTAAGGCTATTCGCAGTGTTGCGTACTGTGCGTCACTTTCAGCTGTAAAACCGGAACTACAGAGTGTCTTGTTGTTTGGGGAAGGGGGAAAGCTTACGGCAGTTGCGACAGACTCGTTCCGCCTTGCGGAAAAAACCGTACCATTGCGGGGCGGAGGGAGTACGCCGCAGTTGCTTGTGCCTGCACGCAACGCAGCAGAGCTTATGCGCATCCTCGACAGTGTGGGTGGGGAAGCAGAAGTATATTTTAATGAAAACCAGCTCTCGACCCATGTGGGTAATGTGTACTACACGAGCCGCATCATAGACGCGGCCTTCCCAAACTATCGCCAAATTGTGCCAAAGACATTTTCCACCGAAGCAGTTGTACTGCGCGAAGATGTCTCAACTGCTTTGAAGTCTCTTTCGATTTTTGCGGACAAATTTTCTCAGGTGTCGCTTGCTATAGAGCCTGCAAAAAAGTCGGTCTTACTTTCGTCGCGCAACCCCGACGTAGGGGAGCAAACCTCAACCGTACGCGCAACAATTTCTGGCGACGAACTAACTATGTCGTTTAATGGCCGCTACCTAGCAGACAGCCTGCAGTCTATTTCGGGTGACAGTGTGCGCTTGCACGCCAACGGCCCAGGGAAGCCTATGCTTATTAAAGATGCAGGGGATGAGTCATTCTTTTACCTCGCAATGCCGATGAACAGGTAGCATCTGTTGTTTCTAGAAGGTATACGTTTTATTGAATGGGAGTAGCAGGAGCTGTTGGTTGTGCAGGCGCAGCATTTTGTGCGAGCCAGTTTTGCACAGGGATATCCCAACGGGCAAACTGCGGGTCGGCACCTGGGTTGCTTGGTGGAGGGCCGGTCGGGTTGTCCGTATCTACCCAGTACAGTATTTCGTGATACTGCCCGTCGCTCCCAGGCACTTGCCACCTCCCGCGCAGGGCGGGTTTGGTGGTGCTGTAGTCTGGCTCGCTGCGGGTAAAGGCTTGGTTCGGTATTTTACCTAACGCATAGGCCATAAATTCGTGCCACATAGGGCCCACAATAAAGCCCGATACCTTTTTAACCATAGGGGTGTTGTCGTTGTTCCCAGCCCAAATACCTACAACCAAGTTAGGTGTATACCCTATAGTCCAGGCGTCTTTGTAGTCGTTTGTTGTACCGGTTTTTACGGCGACATCGCGGCCAGGGAACTGCAGCAGGTCGTTTTCGCCAAGTGGTGCGCGGGCAACCGGGTCGGAGAGTATGTCGTTTATTTTTTGTGCAATGTCTGGCTGCAACACCTGTGTGCCTGCAGTTTGGGTATTGTCTTCAATGATACTTCCGCTTGCGTCTTGGATTTTTAATATTGCCTGGGGTTGATACTTCATGCCGTCCTGCGCAAACACGCCGTACGCGCTCGACATGTCGAGTAGAGTTACTTCACCACCACCAAGCACCAACGTTAAGCCATATTGGCCCGCCTTACCTAAGGTTGAAATACCCATAGACTTTGCCAATTCAAGCGAGTTGGCAATACCTGCCAAGTACAGAGCCTTAATAGCTGGCACGTTTATAGACTGCGCAAGCGCATCGCGGAGCGTCATAGGGCCGCGGAAGAGCCCGTCGTAGTTAACCGGCGAATAACACGGTGAGGTGCTGTTGGTGGTGTCCCCAGCAGAGCACGAGGTAGAAAATTGCGTTCGCACGTCAAACACAACAGTGTCGGGGGTGTAGCCTTTTTCAAACGCTTCAGCATAGACGAACGGTTTAAATGCAGAACCTGGCTGGCGTTCTGCTAGTGTGACGTTGAAATTTCCACCAATTTTTGTGTCGAAGTAGTTCCGGGAGCCTACCATTACCAAAATTTGGCCATTGGTGGGGTCGAGGGCTATCATCCCGGTGTTCGATGCGTTAAAATTTTTTTCGTTGCTCGCGGCGTGCCCTTGGACAACTTCTTCGGCTTTTGCTTGCAAGTCTGCATCTAGCGAGGAAGTTATTGTCCAGCCTCCGTGTTGTAGTGCATCTTCTCCATATTTATTTTCCAAATATTGCTGGACGTAAAATACAAAGTGCGGCGCGGTGATGGAGCTTGTGCGTTGCGGCACAAAGGTCACCTGTTCGGCTTTTGCCTTCGTAGCTTCTTCCGCTGTCAGGTAGCCGTGTTGCTGCATTTCCCGAATGACAAGGTTTTTACGGGCATCAAGTTCTGCTTTGTGGTAACCGTAGGGGGAATAGCGGCTTGGGGCGGGGAGTACAGCGGCAAGGTACGCGGCTTCCGCAACGTCCACGTCCGACGCATGTTTGCCAAAAAATGTTTCGGACGCTTGCTCGACCCCGTAGATACTACCCCCGTACGGCGACTGGTTTAAATACAGCTCAAGAATTTGCGACTTTGTGAGTACGCGTTCAAGCTTGAGTGATAAAATCCATTCTTCAAACTTACGGGCGATACTTTTAGTACTTGTGAGAAGTGTGTTTTTAACCACCTGCTGGGTAATGGTTGAGCCTCCTTGCGACGCAGAGAGGGTAGTGATGTCGATAAAAATAGCGCGGGCAATGGCGGTGACCTGTATACCACCATGTTGGTAAAAGCCCGGGTCTTCTATTGCGATAGTTGCGTTTTGAATATTTTGAGAGATCTGGGTGAGAGGCACAACCGTCCGTTGTGCGTCGCTGTTGAGGTTGTACAACAATACGGTGCCGGTGCGGTCATATATTTTTGTCGACTGTTGGACTTTACGGGTTTGTATGGACGCAAGGTCGGGAATTTGCAGTGTTGCAGCCCACATAAGCAATATTCCTCCTAGTAGAAAGCCTGCGCACAAGCCCCATATAACGATTCCTTGTATATGCCGCCGCACAAAACGGCGTAGTCGCCGAATATGTATACGCACCCATTTCAGGAGTTGCCTCATGAGCCCCCATTCTAACACGCGACCGCCCATGTTACAGTGTTTTGCATGGGACTTTTTTCACGCGCTCCGGCAGTTTCGACCGATGAAAAGGAAATAGACAAACTCTTAAACCGAGGAGTTCTTGTTAGTGTTTTACCTACAAAAGAGGCGTTTCGTGAAAAATTACTTTCTGGTGAACGTTTGCGCATATATATTGGAGCAGACCCTACTTCAACCGCCTTGCACTTGAGCCATGCGAAGAATTACATGTTGCTTGAAGATTTTCGTCGTCTTGGTCACGAAGTAATAGTTTTGTTTGGCGACTTTACGGCCCAAATTGGTGACCCAACCGAGCGTGCTTCTGTTCGCAAACAGCTAACACCAGAAGATGTTCAGGTAAATATGCAGACATGGAAGAAACAACTCGAACCAATTCTAGATTTTTCTGACTCAAAAAATCCGGCACTTGTAAAATTTAATAGCGAATGGTTGGGCAAACTTTCGTTTGCAGATGTTGTACGCCTTGCGTCGAACTTTACCGTACAGCAAATGCTTGAGAGAGATATGTTTGAGCGTCGCATTAAAGCTGGCGAAATGGTGCATTTGCACGAGTTTCTCTACCCACTTATGCAAGGCTATGACAGCGTGGCGATGGAGGTTGACGCGGAAATGGGGGGGACTGACCAAACCTTCAACATGCTTGCGGGCCGTACGTTGATGAAACGTCTGAAGCAAAAAGATAAATTTGTACTAGTCGTACATTTGCTCGAAAACCCAGTCACTGGTGAGCTAATGTCTAAAAGTCGTGGCACTGGCGTTTTCCTCAACGCTACAGCTACAGAAATGTACGGTCAGTTAATGGCACAACCAGATGAAATGACCAAACCTATTTTTATAAACTGCACACGACTACCAAAAGAAGAAATAGAAACAATTATTTCTATTCACCCTAAAGAAGCAAAGATGCGTTTAGCGCGGGAGATTGTCACGATGTACCACAGTCGGGAGTTGGCAGAAAAAGCAGAACAAGAGTGGGAAAAAACTTTTTCAAAAGGTGAGGTGCCTGAAGATGTGTTAGTTGTAGAAAAAAAGCCTGAAGGTTTGATGATGTCGGTTGTCTCGGCTGGTGTTGTAAAGTCAAACACTGAGTTCCGCCAGTTGCTTGCCAGTGGTGCAATTTCTTCTGTGGCAAGTGGAGAGAAAATTACAGACGCACAGTATCAAGCTACGAGCGAAGAGGTGATACGTATAGGCAAACACCGCTTTATAAAGATCAAATAAAAAAACCGCCACATGGCGGTTTTTTTATTATTCGGGATCTCTAAGCCCATTAGGGTCAGTAGGATCTACGTCATCTTCCTTTTCTTCTTCATCATCGACTTCAGAGTCGTCGGTACCTACTTCTTCCTCGTCTCCATCGAGCAAAAACTCATCTAACTTAAATTCTTCTGGCATATATGCGTTGCTAACTTAATAATTTACACAGCAATATCCTAGAGTTGTACCAAAACCAGTATTCTTTGCAAGTCCGCTAAAAAAACTCTGTGGATAAGCATTTACCGAGGGCCTCGGACAGACGCCAAACAGGTCAAACCAATAGCAATTGCATCTATCTCGTCGTCAAGACGTTTTTTAGCAGGTAGTGATACAAGGCGGGGGACCATCATGCCAACAGCTGACTTGTCGCTCTGGCCGTAGCCGGTAATTGCAACTTTTACCTGTAGCGGTGTGTATTCGTACACTACAAGCCCGGCCTCGGCAGCAAGATAGAGCAACAGGCCGCGCACAGCCGCAACGTCCATGGCGGTTTTTGCGTTTTTTTCAAAAAAAACATTTTCAAGTGCGGCACAACCCGGGCCCCACTGTGTGATAAGTTCTTCTGCTGCGCGACCTAGTATTAATAGACGTTCTGCAAACGGCAGGGAAGCAGAGGTACGTATGCAGTCGGAATGTATCAGTTGTTCTTTACCTTGGACTTTTTCAACCACAGCAACCCCGAGCCTCTCAAAGCCGGGGTCAAAGGCAAGTACTCTATTTTTATTAGGCTGCATTTGAGTAAACCTCACTCACGTCATCGTGTTCTTCAAGTGCGTCGGAGAGGTCGGCCATTTTTTGTGAGTCCTCGTCCGAAAGTTCGATAGCAGAAAGAGGTTCAAAGCTGCCCGCAGCATTTTTTTGGAAAGCCCACAGTGCGGCACCGGGTGTCGCGATACTTCCGCCATGCAGGCTTAAGAGATGCTTCAATTCCTGCGAGGTGCGGTTACGCGAGTCAGTGTAGCCTTCGATAATAAGTGCACAGCCGCCCGGACCATAGGCTTCGTATACAACCTGTTCAAGTTCTTTTCCGTCCGATTTACTTAGTGCGCGCTCGATGTTGTTCGCAGGCATGTTTGCAGCTTTTGCTTTTTCGACTGCTTGGCGTACACCTGGAGCTGTTTTGTCGCCCCTCGCTTTTTTAAGTTCACCTCCAATAATTTTAACCAACTTACTGAAAAGCTTCGATTTTTGTGTGTCTGTTTTACCTTTAGTGTGTTTTAATTTCGCCCACTTGCTATGTCCTGACATATGCAGACAATATTACAATAATTTCTCGTGTAAGTTTGCAGGCGGTGTACGGCCCACGTGTGCATAGGCAGCGGCAGTTGCAACACGGCCGCGTGGTGTGCGTTCGATAAGGCCGAGCTGCAACAAGAAGGGCTCGTGTACTTCAGAAATTGTCGTAGGCTCTTCTGACAGTGCTGCGCCAAGTGCGGCAACTCCCGCGGGGCCTCCGTTAAAGCGCTCGATAAGCGCAACAAGTAGTTTGCGGTCTATGGGCGTAAGGCCCAGCGCGTCCACTTCTAAAAGCCCTAGCGCGTCGGACACAATAGTTTCTGAAAGGGGAAGGCGTTTAAGTTGTGCAAAGTCGCGTGCGCGTTTAAGAAGGTAGTTTGCAGTACGTGGTGTTGCGCGGCTGCGTTTTGCAATTTCACGCACGCCCCCTTCTTCAATATCAACACCTAAAATGCCCGCCGAGCGCCGTACGATGTCGGCAATATTGTCTTCCGAATAAAATTCGAGTCGAAATACGCCCCCAGAAAAACGCGAACGCAGCGGGGCCGAAAGGTCTGCAACGCGGGTTGTGGCAGCGATAAGTGTAAACGGCGGTAGCGGCAACTCAAGCGTACGAGCAGAGGGACCTTTGCCGATGATTATATTAAGTGCACCCGACTCCATAGCAGGGTAGAGCACTTCCTCGATAGTGCGCGAGAGACGGTGGATTTCGTCGATAAACAGCACGTCGCCAGGGACAAGGTTAGTGAGCAGTGCGGCCAAGTCGCCAACACGTTCAATTGCGGGGCCGGACGTAGAACGCAAGTTGCCGCCCAGTTCTTTTGCAATTAAGTGGGCGAGTGTTGTTTTACCTAAACCCGGCGGCCCATAAAAAAGAATGTGTTCGGGAGGGTTGCCGCGCTCTTTTGCTGCAGAAAGTAAAATATGTAAATTGCTTTTAACAGTGTCTTGCCCAATATATTCGTCAAACGACGATGGCCGCAGGGTTTGGTCAAGAAAGGTATCGTTCCTTGGTATAAATTTTTCTTCCTCAGAGGTACTTGACATAAAATCGATACTATGCTAACCTTGTTTCAGATCTCGCATGGCGCGAGTTTTTTATTACCTCATTCGGAAAACGACTTTCGAGCGTGCATATCTCTAAGCAATGAGCCTGCAAGGGTTTTGGAGCCATTACAAGGACGTTTCGGCACCCACTTAACGGTGGAATGCGGGGGTTATCCTCAGAACTGGTCCTCCGCTTTTTTGCTGGTCAAAAAAGATTATTGCTTAGAGGTACGCGCTCTCGATATACTTCGAGAACCTGTCTCTACTGTACTCCTACCCCGAGTTCCCGCAACGTTGACCGTGCGGTTTTTTGTGCTTTTTATACAGCGTCCAAATCAACAACACGTCGCAGCTCTTCCAAGCTGGTGATACCACGCAAACATTTTAAAATACCGTCTTCTTGCATTGTTGGGACACCTTGCGAACGAGAGGTGGTTGCTATCTCGCGCTCACTCGGTTTGCTGCGCAAAATTTCTTCAACAGCGCGGTCCATAAAAATAGCTTCATAAATGCCAATGCGGCCTTTGTACCCACGACCGTGACATTGTTCGCATCCCGCTTCGTTTGCTACAGATATTTGCGACGTATTTTCAGGCACTAGTGACTTGTCGACAATACTATCTAGATATTTTTTTAATGTCGCGGCCTCTTCGGTATTTGCTGGGCGAGTTGTTTTGCATGCAGTGCAGAGTTTGCGCAACAAGCGCTGTGCCATCGCAACGCTCACCGCAGAGGAGAGCACTTTTTCGCTGACGCCGAGGTCTATAAGGCGGGGGAACGAGCCCGCTGCGTCGTTGGTGTGCAGAGTTGAAAACACTAAGTGGCCTGTGAGCGCTGCGTTAATCGCAACTTCTGCCACCTCAGCATCGCGGATTTCGCCGACCATAATAATGTCAGGGTCCTGTCGCAAAGCAGAACGCAAGCCCGCGGCAAAGGTGTAGTTTTTTTTGTCGACCTGTGTTTGCACAATGCCGTTTAGGTGATATTCGACTGGGTCTTCAATAGTAATTATTTTTGTTTCGGTGCTGTTGACCTTACGCATAAACGCGTAGAGCGTTGTTGTCTTACCGCTACCGGTGGGGCCGGTTGTCAAAATCATGCCGTTTGGTTTTGCAATTTCTTTTGCGATTTTCTCGAGCAACTTTGGTTCGATACCGAGTTCTTCCAGGGGTACGGCAATAGACTTTGGGTTCAAAATACGCAAGACCATCGTCTCGGCATAGTTGCCAGGCAAAATAGAGGTGCGCAATTCTATTTCGTCGCCTTTTACTTTGATACTAAAACGCCCGTCTTGCGCGTCGGCAACAATGTTTAATTTCAAGCCCGAAAGAAGTTTGAGGCGCGACAACACCAGGCGATACGTTTCGTGGTCAAACGTCAGTACGTCGATAAGCACGCCGTCTAGGCGGTAGCGCAAGCGCACGGCAGCCTCTTCTGGTTCAAAGTGGATGTCGGATGCGCCAGTTGAAAGCCCTCCCGCCAAAATAACTTCCAATATGCGGGTAATGCGGTATGTGTGCTTCATCGACTTAACTGCTTCGTCTATAAGTGCACCGATGTCTGCCAAGCCTTTTACTTTTACAAGAATTTCTTCAAGTTCAGTATTAGAAAGATTAAACACCCCAGCCTTTGACTCTGTTGCGTAGGAGAGTTCCGAGTAGTGGTCGTAGGCACGCTTTAAACTTTCCTTCGATGCCATAAACAGCACCGGTGTGTAACCAGCTTCTGTAAGCCGCTTAACTTCTTCCTGCACTTTTGGGTTAAGCGGGGCGCGTACGGCAAGACTTATGCGTTTGCCGACAAGCCCGAATGCTGCCATTTCTGCAGCGCGCGCTACAGCATCGGGTATTAGGCGCAATGCATCGCTGTTAACTGCAACAAGCGAAAGGTCGATATAGTCGACGCCATATTTGTGTGACAACATTTGCGACAACTCTTCTTCCTCGCGGCGTTTGAGGAAGTCGACGTGCTTTTCTTGTTCATCATCTCCAAAGACTACAGTCATATATACATCATACAACGCATTTCTCCAGAAATTTGCTAGACTGCCCGTATGAAAGTACAGAAAGAAGAACTGCCCAACTTTGTGCAGGAAGTATTGGCAAGAGCCTTCGCGGAACCCTCTGCGTCGATCTCCGGCTCCGCAACCGGATTCCGCTCCGGCTCAACGGCGTTTGTGATAGCCCTGCGCGGGAACTTGGGTGCAGGTAAGACAACATTTACACAAAGCCTGGCCCAGGCGCTTGGTGTTACAGACACGGTGCAAAGCCCAACGTACGTATTAATGAAGTCGTATCCAATCTCATTCGGTCGTTTTAAAAAATTAGTGCACATAGATGCATACCGGCTGGATGCGCCCGAGCAATTTAGTGCACTCCTGCCTGAGCAGTTTCTTTCCGACAAAGAGGTGCTGGTTGTTATTGAATGGCCGGAACGTGTCGAAGGGCAGCTCCCAAAACCCGATGTTGTATTAAATTTTTCTGCTGATGGCGCAAGTGAGGAAGAGCGGTATATTGAAGTAGCATGAAGGAAAAAAAGCGGCTGGTGATTTTGGATACTCACGCGATTTTGCATCGCGGGTACCATGCGTTGCCCGACTTTGTGTCTAAAAAAGGGGAGCCAACCGGTGCATTGTATGGGCTCGTGTCGATGTTGCTCAAAATTGCTACAGACTTAAAACCCGACTATGTCGTTGCAGCGTTCGACTTGCCCGGCCCCACGCATCGCCACTTGGCGTATGAAAAATATAAAGCACAACGCAAGGAAACCGACGACGCGCTGGTGGCGCAGATTATCCGTAGTCGCGATGTGTTAGCAGCTTTTGGTATCCCGCTCTATGAGTGCGAAGGCTTTGAAGCCGACGACGTTATAGGCACCGTTGCAGAGGAGATGAAAAAAACAAAGGTCGACTTAGTTATCGCATCAGGCGACATGGACATGTTGCAGCTTGTCGATGACGACCGTGTGCGTGTATTTACATTTAAAAAAGGCATAGCGGATACAATTTTATACAACGAAGCGGCGGTTATAGAACGGTTTCAATTTGGGCCAGAATTAATTCCCGACTACAAAGGTTTGCGCGGCGACCCGTCGGACAACATTCCAGGTGTTAAAGGCATTGGCGAAAAAACTGCAGGCATTTTAATTTCGCAATTTGGTAGTGTCGAGAACATATATAAGACGCTAAAAAAGAATCCAGAGAAGTTAGTCGAAGCTGGGATAAAAGACGGCATGATGGAAAAGTTGAGGGGAGGGGAGGAAGACGCGCTATTTTCCAAAGGGTTGGCGCAAATTCGCCTCGATGCGCCTATCAATTTTGTAATGCCCGAACACGAATGGCAGGAGAGTATCTCACGCGAAAAAGTACTGGCAATGTTTGCAGAGTTTGATTTCCGCTCGTTGTTGCCGCGAGTGAATAAATTATTTAACACTGGAGGCTCCGAGCAAATTGCTCTTTCGAAAAAGTCCTCGGATCTCCTTGCTACGCACGGCCAGACTTTTTCTCAGGACAATTTGCTCTCCGTTTCTGGGCAGGCTGACATGTTTGCAGAGATGGCTCCTGTGGAAGATGTGCCAAAAGATGAATTTGCAAAAATAGCATTGGCAGTTTCTGTACTTGACCCAACAATTACAGAGCCAACTTTAGACGACATGTATCGTGTGGGACGGGCAGAGAAATTTGCCGAGGCCGGAGCCAATATTTTGGCCGACATTCAAAAAGAGAAGCTTGAGTTTATATACGAAAAGATGGAACTGCCGCTTTCGCCTGTGTTGCGTGCAATGGAGGCGCGGGGCGTGTTGGTAGACCGTAAGTTTTTGAAGAATTTGTCGGAGAAGTATCATACAGAACTCGACGCTCTTGCAAAACGTATTTTTACAGCAGCAGGACAGGAGTTTAATATCAACTCACCTAAGCAGTTGGGCGACATATTGTTTGACACTCTTGGGCTTGCAGTAAAAAACCAAAAAAAGACAGCCGGGGGACAGCGTTCCACACGTGAGTCGGAGCTGGAAAAGATGCGCGAACTACACCCGATTGTTGGCGACATTTTGCAGCATCGTGAATTACAAAAACTGCTTTCAACCTACATCGACACTATTCCGCAACTGCTCGACAGTGGCGACCGCTTGCATACGTCGTATGTACAAATTGGCGCATCCACAGGGCGCATGGCGTCTAAAAACCCGAACTTGCAAAACATTCCTATCAAGACAGAACTTGGCCGGGCAATACGCCACGCGTTTGTTGCAAGCGAGGGAATGGAATTGGTGTCGTTCGATTATTCACAAATTGAACTTCGTATTGCGGCACTCCTTTCAAAAGACGAGTCGCTTATAGATATTTTTAAAAACGGTCGCGATGTCCATACAGAAGTTGCGACACGCGTGTTCCACGTGCAGCCGGAAGATGTTTCATACGAGCAACGTCGCCGTGCGAAAGTTATTAACTTCGGCATTCTCTACGGTATGGGTGTAAATGCACTGCGCGAGTCTTTGGGTACGACACGCAGCGAAGCGCAGGAATTTTATAACCAATACTTTGAAGCATTTCCACGTTTGGCCGCCTACTTAGACGAAATAAAAGGAGACGCTGCGCGGCAGGGCTACACAGAAACTTTTTTTGGGCGCAAACGTTACGTGGAAGGCATTAAATCAAGCATTCCTTTTGTACGTGCTGCAGCGGAGCGTGCTGCGGTAAATGCGCCGTTCCAGGGCAGCGCCGCCGACATGCTCAAGCTTGCAATGGTCCACATAGGTGCGTGGGTTGCGAAAGAAACAGACGTACATATGCTCTTGCAAGTACACGACGAATTGGTGTTTGAAATTAAGAAAGATGCTGTACAAGGTGCCGCCGCACATATAAAGAAACTAATGGAGCAGGTGGTAGACGCGAAAGACGCGCACGGCATCCCGTTTACTGCGGAAGGTAAGGTGGGAACTAACTGGGGCGAGATGAAGGAATTAAAAATATGATGCGCGTTGTTGTGGGGACTAAAACTTTGTCAGGCAAAGTTCGCCCGACGTCGCAAAAAGCGACGTTTAGGGAAGAGCTGCGATGGGAAGATGTGTCTGCAGAAGAGCTTGGCACCTTGGCCTCGACTGCGTCACTCCTTGGTGACACGCAAACATTCGTACTAACCGGCGCGCTTAGTGGCGAGCGGGGAGATGAATTTATTTCGCTCGCAAAGGGTCTTGTCCTTTCGCCACATACATTTATTTTTGAAGAAGAGAAACTGCTTAAAAAACCAAGCGATGCACTTGCAAAAGCTGGAGTGAAAGCCGAAGTCCAAGAAAAAAAGAAAGCAGCTGAATGGAAGTTTGACCAGTTTGGAGTTGCTGCAGCGCTCGGGAATCGCGATAAAAAAAAGTTATGGCTCGGCGTTGTAAAGTCGCTCCGTGCCGGAGAAAAACCCGAAGCAATTGCCGGCCTCTTGGCGTGGAAAGCACGGAACATGAAAGATGCGGCGCTTTCGCGCGAAATTGTAACTTTGTACCACGACTCGCACCGCGGGGCGGGGGACTTGGAACTGCTACTCGAGCAGTTCGTGCTTACGTTGTAGCTAAATTTGTGGTCACGAATAATTCTTCGCCGTCGCGCAGAATTTTCTCGACCCCGGCTCGCGGTTGTGCAATTGCACAGCAACGCTCCGCCTCGCACAGTAGTGCAAAACGCCCCGAAGGGGGCGTGTTTGCTACTCTGTGCGCCCACTTGGATTCGAACCAAGGACCATCTCCTTAAAAGGGAGCCGCTCTACCAACTGAGCTATGGGCGCGTTGCACGCACTGTAGCATAAAGTCTCCTTATTCCTCAACCTTTTTAACCCCTTGACAAGTACTCCCAAATAGTATATAATATAAGAGAACGTACACCACATAATTTTTTCTAGGGGAAAAAGATGAAAAAGGCAATCGAGCTGCTGTGCCTCACAGCGATGAAGGGATTCATCCGCTGGTTCAACGGGCTGCCGTGGAAGGCAAAGCTCATCGTAATCTTCGTTGGAGTGGTCTTCGGGATCGTCGGGGGGACAGCTTTTCTCTCCTTCATGGCGGTCATCGGGGTTCTGGGTTTCATACTCAGGAGGAGTCACAAGTAGTTCACAAGGGCGGCGTTCGGTCAACAGACCAACGCCGCCCTTCAACTTTTCTTCATTGTTACTTTTCTATACTTGTAGAGTTACAAAAAGTGTACACATAAATAAATTCTTCTATGTCGAAGATGTCATAAGCCGGAGAGGTCGTCTTCTATTAAGTTAGAGATGACCTCTCCGGCGTATGTTATTTTAGTAGCGCAAACAGCGCGATACCTGCAGCAACGGAGACATTAAGAGATTCTTTTGTGCCGCGCATGGGGATTTCTACAACTGCGTCGCACAGGGCCAGTTCGTCTTTTAAGATTCCATCAACTTCACTCCCTAACACTAAGGCAATATTTTTCGTAGAGGGCTTGTATTCAAATAAGGGGACAGAAGCAGGGTCTTGCTCGAGGGCAACTACCGTACAGCCTGCATCTTTTACTTTTACTACAGCATCGGCAAAACTTTCTACGTGTTCCCAAGGGACAGTCTGTTCGGCCCCAAGTGACACTTTTGCAAAGTCTTTTCGCGGTCGGCCAAAACGGTCCAGTGGTGTGGGTGTATAACCCGAGAGAATTATTTGTGTAACACCCGCAGCGTCGGCTGTGCGAAATATGGAGCCTACGTTATGAACGCTTCGGATATTATGGAGTACAAGTGCTGTCATATAAGCAGTATACGCAAAAATGAAGTCTCGTCTCAACTTATTTTTGCTTCTACAACGGCAAGTCCATTGCAAACGCACCTGCGCCGCTTATCAAAAGTGACAGACAGATAGCAAACACTAAAAAATACGCACTTCGCGAAAGAGGGGAAAGTGTTTCTAAGCGCTTAGGGATAGCCGAATATTTGAGCGAAATAACTGCACCAAGGACTGCCGCATATTGAGTACCGTATCCAAAAAGTAATACGGCCGCGACAAGAGCCGTGACCGAACCTGAAAACCATATAAGTGCTGTGTGTGGTTTGCCAATAAGAAAAAATGAATTATGTGAAATTGTTGTGCGATTTTGGATAACCTTATATGCGCTGTACCCAAGCGCGCATGCAACAGCAAGGCGGAGTAGTGTGGGTATAAAAAACCCAAGGAACAATAGTTGAGGAAAAGGGTTAAGCATGAACTTACTATTGGCCGTCTACCGATGTGTTTGTATTTGCGTCTACTGTATAGTCGGAAGGAGCTGTGTTTGTGGTATCTGAAGTATCTGCACCTGGTTGTGGGCGGTTTGGGCCGCCTTGTACCCACCACAATGCCCCGAGCACTACGAGCAGTCCCACAATAAATGTAACGGTCGAAGGAATCCCTCCTTCTGGTTTTGGTTCATCAGCCATGCTGTGTATGATACCGCCGTTTAACTTTTAGCACCAAGGAGCTTGTCCAGCTCTTCTTCTGCAGCGCGTTTGTCGCTCCAGACAATCTTAGACCCCTTCGCGCCCATAATGTAGGGGTCGGTGCCTTTGCCGGTAATTGCTACTACCGAACCTTTTTTAGCACGGCGCAAGGCTTTAGCAATAGCTTCGCGGCGGTCAAGAATAATTTCTGGTATATGTGTGGTAAAACCGCCAGCAATGTCCACAATTATTTTTGTAGGATTTTCGTCGTAGGGGTCTTCGTTAGTTAAAAAGATATGTGAACATAACTCGTCGGCAATTGTCCCCATAAGCGGCCGCTTCCACTGGTCGCGGCCGCCGCCTGTCGAGCCCATGACACAAATTAAATCTTTTCCTGTATATGTTTCAAACAATGCCCGGAGTGAGTCCGGCGTGTGGGCGTAGTCGACAATGACAGAGAAGTCTTGGCCGCGTTCAACCGGTTCTGCGCGTCCGGCAACCGGGGGAATATGTTCGAGCGTTTTGCGCATTATTTCATGGCGGACACCTATGGCGTCGCCTAGGGTGATAGCCGCTAAAATATTTTTGAGGCTAAATAGCCCTGGTAGTGGCACGCTAAACAACTGACCTTTTTTAAACATAAACCGTACACTCGTGTCGTCGGCGGTGTAGGGCTCGGCATCGCGAAGCGAAAACGGCGCGCGCACTTCTACCGCGGCTGCTAAAAATTGCTTACCGTACGCGTCGTCCACGTTGGCTACAATGTAGCGCGGGCGTTTAGGAGACTCTTCCAAGTGCTTCGCAAGCGAGAGTTTTGCCGCTGCATATGCTTCCAAACTTCCGTGTGATTCAATATGTTCGGGGGCAAGGTTGGTAAAGACAAGTGCATCGAGTTCAATTCCTTTGTGGCGGAACTGTTTTGCGCCTTCGGACGTCATCTCTATAACCGCGTGTGTGCAGCCGGCGTCGACTGCCTTACGCAAAAACTTTTGCAAGTACGCGCGGCCTGGCATGGTCATCTTAAACAAGTTCGGTTCACTTTCAGTACCGATTTTAAATTGGATGGTTGATGCAAGCGCGACTTTATGCCCGGCCCCGGCTAGTACCGTGCGGATAAGTTCGGACGTGGTTGACTTGCCTTTGGTACCTGTCACACCTACAACAAAAAGTTTTTTAGATGGGAAGCGATACAGAAATGCGCCACCGTATGCAAACAAAAGGTGGTAGAGGTCGAGTACTTTTTTTGGGATAAATTTACGCATAGGTTTTTATTACAGTGCTTTTGCAGAAGTCCCGAGATATTTAAGTGCTGCGGCAAGCCGCCCACTTGTGCCTGTGATGTCTTCGGGAATTTCTTTGAGTATCTTGCGGCTTTCGTCGGCGCGGTAGCCAAGTGCCATGAGCGCTTCAATGACCTCGCCGTCGCCACCGCCTGCATGCGCAGGTAGGCCGCGGAGTGTTGCTTCGGCGGTGAGTTTGTCGCGAAGTTCTACAACTAAACGCTCGGCACTTTTTTTGCCGATACCAAATACTTTATGCAATTCACCTGCGTCGCCCGCGGCAATAGCGCGCTTCAAAGACGCAACGTCGGCGACATTTAAAATACCCAGTGCTGTTTTAGGTCCCACTCCCGATACGCTCATGAGTTGTTTAAAAAACCCGAGCTCTTCTTCGGTGGGGAAGCCGTAGAGGTCGAGTGCATCCTCGCGCACTGTTGTGTGTATAAAAAGCGACACCACCGAGCCGCTATTTTTAAGGACGTCGAGCGACAAAAGAGGGGTGCGGACACAGTAACCAACGCCGCCAACTTCAACAAGTACCATGCCGTCTGTGCCATTTCCGCTCAAGGTACCTGTCAGCTTGCCTATCATCCTTCTATCATACTCTAGCGGACCGCTGCGAGCGAAATTGGGGTGGGGGCTTGTGTTTTTGGCAGTTATTGCGTACTGTAGTGTTCATGGCAATCACCAAAGGAGCTAAAAAGGCACACCGCCAGTCGTTGCGTAAAAACGCAATGAACCAGACCCGCAAAACTGCTATGCGCACGGCTATGAAGAATGTCCGTGGGGCAGAAAAAGGCGATACTAAAACAATTGCTGCTGCCTACCAGGCAATAGACAAAGCCCTCAAGCGCGGCATCATCAAGAAAAATACTGCCGCCCGCCGCAAGGCCAAGGTCGCAAAGACTCTCTCCACAAAAAAGTAGTTTTTAAAAAAGAAAAGGCCGTCCCGAAAGGGGCGGCTTTTGATTATCAAACTCTCCATATTCTCCGCTCAAGGTCCAGGAAGAGGCGTGAGGTGGCAATTGCCGACGGAAGGGGAATAATCTTTCCCCCAATAACATCTTCGGGGTACACGCCTGTCGCATCCTTGAACTTCTCGCGCAGGTAGTCGGGCAGGTGCGAAAAAAATTCGATGTTCATGCCGACGATGTCTTCTTGTTTGTCCTCGCCGACCAAAATATCAAGATACAGATCTTTTGAAGGCATCACCTTTGCGCAACAATCACGCGTAAGGTATGTGAAGTGATCACTGGCCTCCCAATATATACAACAAGGCCGGAAGGGTTTGAGTTCTGCATCTTTCAAATCCTCTATGGTCATGCCCTGTGGCAAGAATGGTACGATAGAAACTTTGCCGCTCATCAGATACTCCTTCGGTTGAACTTGAGGGGTGCTTCTAAAGTCCAACTATACCACGCTGTTTTCTTGCTATACTCTGTGCATGCAAACAGGACGGTCAATTGAGGTGGGAAAGGCGACTGATGCTGCACGTACAGAGCTGGAGAGTCTGCGCCAGCGTGCCAGCGAGCTTGAGGCAAAAATAAAAATTGAATCTGCCTCTCCGGCAGTTGAAATACAAAAACAGGCGGCTGTAGAAGCGGTTGGCGAGCAGTGGAAAAATACTGGGGCAACATCGCCAGCCGAAGCGCCGCGTGTGGCAGAACACCCGGAAGCTATTACGTTGCAACTTGAGCCCGAGCAGCACGACGAGCGCATGGGTGAGCTCATTCATATTTTGCAGGAACATGGCGTAACACGTGCTATTCAAGCAACAGAGAAAACGGGCAACCCACATTTGGTCGACGACTTTCACCGTATTTTGGTCGAATGGGTACGCGAAGGGCTGCCTGCCAAAGAAGTGTCGAGCAAAAAATATAAAGTCGCGCTTTCGATGGCGTTGTACGAAGTGACACTGCCGGGCCCGAATGCCGACAGTGACAAACCAACTGACCCTGCAAAAACCATGCGCGACTTTATCTCCTTGATGGAGCAGTTTTACCGCGGCATGTTACAAATGGACACCAAACAGGGTGAATATTTTTCGTTCGAAATTGCAAACCCGGCAGGCGAGACGCATACCACCATGTATATTGCTGTGCCAAAAGCACGCAAAGCTATGTTTGAAAAACAGTTGCTGGGGCTGTACCCAACAGCCCGTCTTGTTGAACGGCATGACGACTACAACGCATTTGTCGACGGTGCAGAAACTGCAGCAGCAACAGCGCGCCTGCATGAGCGGGGCATATATTCGCTGCGGACGTCGGAGTCGTTTACCAACGACCCGCTCGACCTGTTGTTGAACGCGTTTTCGATGCTCGATAAAACAGGCGAAGGTGCTGCGGTGCAATTTGTCGTTTCCCCACGCGACCGGGGGTTAAACAAAGACTATCGCTGGGCACTCGAAAAAATACATCGGGGTGTGCCACTTGAACATGCAACACGGATATATAAAGGAGTGCCGAGGTTTTTCTACGATGTGTGGACCTTTTTTGTAGAACCAAAAAAATTGGACCAAGACGAGAGACTTAAACCCGACGACGCGCGCCTAAAAAATATTGAACAAAAAATAGCAAGCCCAATTTTTTTGGCGGACATACGTCTTGTCGCGTCGGCCGCAACTAAAGAGCGTGCACAGGCAGTACTGCAAGACATTGAAGCACCGTTTCAGCAGTTTGCTGACACGGCAGGGAACAGTTTGGTATTTGATGCAGTGTCAGCGGGGAACATAAAAAACTTTGCGCGTGCATTTTCCTACCGCCTGCTCGACGAAGCAAAGGCATTGCCGCTTTCAGCTATGGAGTTGGCGACGCTTGCACACATGCCGGGGGCGTTGAGCAAACTTGCAGCGCCCGACTTACGGCAAGAAAAAGCTGGCATTTCGGCCCCGCCAGCTAACTTGCCAAATGCGGGTGCAATGCTCGGTGTTAACAAATTCCGCGGGGCCACAAAAGAGGTGCGCATTGCGCCCGAAGACCGTTTGCGCCACCTGTACGTTATTGGCCAGACCGGTACAGGTAAGTCGGTATTGCTTAAAAATGTCATCATGCAAGACATAAAGTCGGGTGCTGGTGTCTGCATGATAGACCCGCACGGCTCCGACGTGTTGGATGTGCTTTCGGCTATACCACCTGAACGTATGGACGATGTTATTTATTTCGACCCAGGTTCTATGGAACGGCCAATAGGTCTGAATATGCTCGAGTTTGACCCCGCAAAGCCAGAACAAAAAACTCTTGTTGTGGACGAATTATTTGGCATATTTAAAAAACTCTTCGGCGCAGTGCCTGAAAGTATGGGGCCTGCATTCGAGCAATATTTTCGCAACTCTGCGTTGCTCGTGATGGAAGCACCAGAACTCGGCAGCACATTGCTCGACATTTCGCGTATTTTTGCCGACCCCGAGTTCCGTGCCCGCAAACTTGCTGCCTGCAAAAACCCTATTGTGAAGCAGTTTTGGGAAGACATTGCTGCCAAGACAACCGGCGAGCAGGGCCTGGAAAACTACGGCCCCTATGTGACCAACAAGTTTGATATTTTTACGACCAACGAGATTATGCGCCCTATCATTGCGCAGCAAAAGTCGGCGTTCAACTTTCGCGATATTATGGACAGCAAAAAGATTTTGCTGGTTAACCTTGCAAAAGGCCGCATTGGTGACATTAACGCAAACCTGCTCGGCTTGATAATCGTCGGTAAATTCTTAATAGCTGCACTTTCGCGTGCCGACTCTGTAGGTAAAGACTTGCCGCCCTACTATCTGCACATTGACGAGTTCCAAAACTTTACGACACCCTCAATTGCGACGATATTTTCGGAAGCGCGCAAATATAAACTCTCGCTCACAGTGGCGCACCAATTTATTGCCCAACTTTCGGAAGAAATTCGCGATGCGGTCTTTGGCAACGTTGGCTCTATATGCTCGTTCCGTGTAGGTGCTGCTGACGCAGAGTTTTTGGAAAAACAATTTGCCCCAACGTTTAAACAGAGCGACCTTATGAATGTCGACAACTGGAACGCATACGTGCGTTTGCTTGTTAACGGCCGCCCCGCAACACCGTTTAACATCGAGACAGTACCTTTTGAAGGTAAGGGTATGGCTAACGCAGACAAAATGCGGGAACTTTCGGGCCTTAAATACGGCCGCCCACGTGCAGAAATTGAAGCCGAAATTGCCAAAAGTTTTAAAGGTTCCTCACAGGAGCCGGCAACGCTGGTAGGGAATGGACTCTAGGAAATTCCTCGGAATTTTAGTACTCTGTAGATATGGAAGGACTTAATAAACACATAGAAACACCAGAGCAGCAAGAAAAGCGCAAACATATGGAAGCGATTGCTAAAGTTGGTGGTGCCATTCGTCTGTTAGAAACGCAAGACTAATTATATGACTGTTGAAACTGTAGCCAACATTTTGAGCGAGAGCGCTTTTTCGCCGGATATTTATGCGCGTATGGAAACTATTTTGAAGGCCGCAAAAGAGCGGGGGAGCATTACTGCTGAAGAAAAAGCACGACTTCTTGAGTTAGTTGATGAGGAGGAAAAAAAGACACGTGCACAGATCTAGTTATTTCTTACTTCGACTTGCGTTGATAGTCTTTAAACGCTTCTTCAATTATCTTGTCCATCTTTGTACCGTGCTGAAGATGTTTTACTACGGTCTGTCCGTAGACTTCTGCAAATAAAGAATCTTGTTGTGCCAGTACCCGCGCAGCTTCTACGAGGTCAGCAAACAATGGGCCGCGCACTTTTTCTTCGGTAATTTCTTGCGCGTCTTTGTCTCGTATTGCTCCAAGTGCTTTTTGTAATGTTACTATCTCGGTCGGAGTTTCTGGTGAGGTAGGTGCGGTTGGCAGGGGTTCTTTTTCTTGTGAGGGCATAAAGTATGGCTATATTTCTAATACAAACATACTAACACCTTTACTAAATAAGATATTTACCTTAGTGTGTGAGAATGCTCCCGTCGTTCAATGGATAGGACGTATCCTTGCGGAGGATATGATGTAGGTTCGATTCCTACCGGGAGCACCTGGTAGAAAGGGCGTCAGAAAACCCTTTCGTGTTAAGGCAATTTCGTTCGAGGTTTTTTGTCACCTTTGAGAGTGCAGATTTTAGCTTGAAAAATAAGGATTGAAAGTTCGAATGTTCTGGCTGCTTGCTGTGGACAACGTGTTGATACCAAGCCTTGCTGCGGTTCATTGCGCGTTTAGTTTCCTATGATAGAGTCAACGTGTGCCTGTGGGCGCAAGCCCCGTTCAGCTAAGGATTTCCTAAGCTGAAGGCAGGCACGACAAAGGTACCGCCTCCGGGCGGTATTTTTGTGTCTATTCATCCTCGATGCCTTCTGCGTACATGCGCTGCATCCCATTCTTGATTTTCGAGTAGGGCATCACGCTCCAGAAGGTGATGTTGCCATTACCAATACGTCGTAGGACGGCGCGCACTTTGATACGCTTTTCACCTGCAATTGCCACCAAACCCCAATATTCGACTTCCTTCATTGGCATAGAGCCTGTGGCCGATCGTTTGCCAACAGGACTGAGAAGCTTTCTGTATTCTTGAACAGTGCCGGACTTCCGAACAATTTCAAGGGCCAGCGGCAGCAAACGGAACTTGAACAATTGCTCGCGCTTGTTTCGCTCGCGACGTGCTGAGAACTGCAAGTGATGAAATCCGTCGGAATTGAGAACGATCTTCGTTCCAAAGTAAGGACACCATAAATCCTTCTGTACTGTGTAAATGCTATGTGCCTTATCTTTTGCTCGGTCGAATACCTCAGGATCGACATCCATATGTCGCTATCATACCGTATTCAGTGAAGTTCTTGTGCCCTTCGTTTTTCTCTCTTCCAACTCCCGATACAACGCGAACATCGCCTTCAAATATCGTCGGAGGTTCTCGGTAGCCTCCTTCAGCTCCTCCTGTGTCGCGTTCTTCATGGCGCGATGAACGACGGACGGAATGTACGGAGTACCGTTCAAGAGAACGACATCGTCATCTCGTCGCGACCATTCCTGTGTGTTGGTCATATATGGCCACACTACCGAATGCTCGGAGTCTGTCGAGACTACGCCGCTTCTCTATAGTCTTCGCCTGGTTGGTTGAGCAAATGCTTCTGCCAGTTGGGCGACGGCTTTCGCTTGGGCGTCTCTGCTATGATGAATTGCGCCGACGGTTTCCAATCCTTGAGATGCTTTTTCAGAAGTTGAACGACCTGACGATAGTGGTCATTGGCTTCGTGCCTGGATGCACTCTCGGATGTACCAGAAGTTCGAGTTCCATCTCGCGGAGGAGCACAAACGTAGAAAAATAGCGTGGTATTATTTTATTTGTGGACACTGACTCAGTCGTACCAGAACCTCGACAGGTTGTACCTTTGTATAAAAAAACTTGGCACACGTACGCAGGCAGCTTGTTGCTCGGGATTATATGCCTTGCGGGAATAGGTGCATATTATTACTTCACTCATAAGGCCTATACACAGGAGCAAGCGCTCGCACTCATTCGGAAAAATATTCTCCCTTCAATAGTTCGCATAGACTGCTCTAGCAAAGATGGCGGACCAATAACACGCATAGGGAGTGGCCTCTACTACCTTTCGAATGGAACTCCTATGGTTGCAACAAACGCACACGTCATACTTGGAGACGATGGTCAGTATCATGGTTGCAATGTCTACTTTCCAAGGCCGAGTGATGGAACGTTTTATGACTCTTCCTATATTGCGGGAACACCAGCGCTCTACCATGAAACAGAAGCCTACATGGGTGGAGAGAAGATCGATGGGTTGGATTTTGCGCAACTTCCACTGACCGCAGCAAACAACGACGCACAAGGTGTCCCCTATCCTTTTCCGCCCATACAACACGACGCCTCTGCAGAAATTGCAAAACTCTGCCGACCAAAGGCAAAAAATATACATATAGGTGAGACTCTTTACTTGCTTGGGTACCCAGGTACCGGGGGAGATTCTCTCACACTCACGCAAGGAGTAGTGAGCGGCTTTAATGGAGACTTCAATCAGTGGATAAAAGTATCTGCAAATACCGCATTCGGCAATTCCGGGGGCCTCGCTATTGGCGCTACCGACCTCTGCGAATATGGCATCCCCGCACAGGTAACACTTGGGCAAGGCGCAAATTTAGGAATCGTATTGGGTTCTGCATTTATAACTTCTTTCCTCGAAAATCTGACCGGTGGCTACACCTATTCTTTACCCGCCACAACAACTGAGGCTGGGGCATACCTTAGCGAAGCGGCATCCTTCCCTGATTTTTCTATGCACTACCCAGCTGAATGGACACTGTCCACCACTTCGCCCGAAGATACAGGAACATGGAGCACAGTCTTTGCTGCGCCAAATGAAAGCGCACTGGATGACTTTAATGAAACTACTACGGTGTATGTCAGCCCTCACTCATCTGAAAAAGATTTCTCGTCAACAATCGCTCTAATAAAGCGAGCTGTCGCCTCAGTTGACCCGGAAGCAACTGGGCGATACGTAACACTTGCAGACCATGTACAGTCATATCAAATTTTGTTTTTTGATTCGACCCAACAGAGATACACCGTTCCTGTACTCCAATACGTAATCTTGTTTTTGCGAAACGGTACGGTGTATGAAATAGACTCCGCTGCCGAGCAATTGCCCACTATGAAGCAGTATGTGCTCATGTTCGCCGGCATGGGAGATTCAATTCGCTTCAAATAGTCGTCACAAATGATTTTATGCTATAACCATTGGACGCTCCCGTAGTCTAATGGATAGAATACCTCCCTCCGAAGGAGGTGATGCAGGTTCGATTCCTGCCGGGAGCACAAAATATGCGGGGCAGATTTTGTGAGCCGCAAACGCGACGGCGTTGAGGCGGGGTCGCGGAATTTTTCAGCAGAAAAATATCTGTGACCAGGTTTATAGCCCTAATATTTCTGCTATGTGCTCGCCAAAGTGGGGCCACTGCTCTTCTTCGCGTGCAAAACGTTTGCAATACACACGGACTTGTTCGGCATGTGCGAGATTGTCGAGTGGTACGGTAATGCGTGGCGCCAAAATAGACTTTGTTGTCAGGTAAATGCACGGACCGCCGCGTTCTGTATTTGTGTTGACCCAAAAGGAGTCAACCGTTTTCCACAAATACAATGTGCCGTCGAGTGCGATACCGCGTGAGTCGACACGGACCTGGTGCTCGCGGGGCCCACGAATTTTGAGCGTCATGATAGACCCCGCGCCGATAATTAAAATAAGTGCGAGCAAAATATTGCCGAAATAAATTGAAAGCCCAGCACCAAGGAGTGTCAGCAACCCAAGCGCCCAGTACCAGTCGGCGGTATGGACTTTATGTTCGTGAGTAAGTACGTGCCACGTAATATTGTGCTCGTCGGGCATGTCACAAGTATACACCCGTCAAATTCTGTAGAGATGATTAATTTTAAATACATTTACTATGTAAGAGGTTAGTGAACCTGTCGTCTTCACATATATGCACTTGCTTGTTGTTGAAGATGAGGAAAAGTTGGCCGGGGCGCTAAAAAAAGGTCTAGAAATGCGCGGCTATGCTGTCGACTGGCTCGCAGACCCCGAAAAAGCGCGCTCGCGCATATTGCTCTACCGCAATGAATATGACGTTGTTCTCCTAGACTTGGTGATGCCAGGGCTCGATGGGGCAACTATCTTACAAGAAGTTCGCAAAGAGGGTGTCACAACACCAATAATTATTTTGACCGGACAAAATGATACAGAACACAAGGTCGACTTACTAAACAAAGGCGCGGACGACTACGTGGTTAAACCTTTTTCGTTTGAAGAGCTCGTGGCCCGCATCAACTCGGTACTACGGCGGCCCAAAGTGTCACAGCAGGTGGTACTTACTGCGGGGAGTATTGAAATGGACAATGCAACACGCACGGTCCGTGTGGAAGGAAAAGAAGTTAACGTAACTCTTAAAGAATTTTCACTGCTCGAATGTTTTATGCGTGAACCAAACATCGTGCTCACGCGAGAAAAATTATTTGACCATGTATGGGACTTTAACTTGCTGTCTTGGAGTAACGTGCTCGACGTACATATGAAAAACCTCCGTAAAAAATTGACCTCCAAACATGGCAACACCTATTTTGAAACAGTGCGCGGGGTAGGGTACAAATTGGTAGCTGGGTAAAAAGGCGTGACGGTGTGGGGTAGAATAGGGGAATGAATATTCTCTATCTCGGTACCGCGTTTGTTGCCGGGCTGGTTAGTTTTCTCTCACCGTGTGTATTACCGATTATCCCTGGCTTTTTAGCCTATTTGGCAGGCTCAAGTGATGCCCAGTCTTTGACCAAGCGTCGCGATATTTTTATAAACGCAGTATTTTTTGTATTAGGTTTTTCCACTATTTTTGCATTGCTCGGTATTTTGTTGCAGACCGTACTTGTAGAGGTGGCTCCTGGCGTGCAAATGTGGCTTTCGCGCGCAGGCGGCGCGGTGATTATTTTTTTCGGGCTCTATCTAGTAGGGCTTATTAAAATTGGGTACCTTGAAAGTAATCACACGTTTGCGGTTAAGAAAAAATTTAGCTCACGTTTTTTAACGTCGTTTGTATTCGGCATGGCATTTGCGGTGGGTTGGACGCCGTGCGCGGGCGCTGTTTTAGGGAGTATTTTAGGACTTGCGGCGTCTGCGCCTCTGTCGGCCTTCTTTTTGTTGTTTGCATATGCGCTTGGTTTAGGGGCACCATTTTTACTAGTGGGGGCGTTTACTGCCGGAGCAACAGCAGCTATCGCACGGGTAGGTGGCGCGTTTGTGTGGGTTAATCGTGTGTTTGGGGTACTACTCGTGCTCCTTGGTATACTCGTGTTTACGAACGACCTTTCACTATTGGGTAACTTAGATGTTATTAATAACTTCTTTTTGAAATAACAGTATGAACGCCACAACAAAACGCACTGCTACACTTGTCGCGGTTCTTGTACTTATTGCAGCGGTCATCTGGTATTTGGAAAGCGGGAAGGTGGCCCCGGGCCCTTCTGGTGTGCCTGTTGCAGTAGGTGCACATTCGACAAACTTTGCGGCCAACAGCGTGTTGTACCCTAAGGCGAATGAGTTTGTATCGCCCGACGGATATATAAACACACCGGCAACAACCACACTCGACGCACTTATAAATGGGGAACATAAAGTAGTGTTGGTCGACTTTTGGACGTACAGCTGCATTAACTGTATGCGCACTATTCCATATTTGGAGGCGTGGTATAAAAAATATAAAGACTACGGGTTTACTATTGTTGGCGTGCACGCACCAGAGTTTGCATTTGAAAAAGTGCTCGCCAATGTGCAAGCGGCAGTAACAAAATTTGGCATTACCTACCCGGTTATTTTGGACAGCAATTTAAATACGTGGAGTGCCTACCGCAACCAATATTGGCCGGCAGAATATCTTGTAGACACAGACGGCCTCGTGCGCGAACACAACATAGGCGAAGGCAACTACGAAGAAACCGAAAGCACTATTCAAAAACTTCTTGCAGAGCGAAACCAGACGCTGGGGTTAGTGGTACCTATACCTACAGGTTTTGTGGACATCACCAGTACGATACAAACAGCAAGCCCTGAAACATATTTTGGTTTTGCCCGGAACCAATATTTAGGAAATGGCACCAGGCAAACACAAGGAGTGCAGACTCTTGCGGCACCCGCTGCAGGCAGTGCTGCACCAAACACGCTGTATCTGGGCGGAGTGTGGAATTTTGAAAGTGAGTTTGCAAAAAATACTTCTGCCGGCGCAACTATTACCTACCACTACAGTGCAAAAGATGTGTACCTGGTTGCAAGTGCGGCAAGAGGCGCGGTGTTTACTGTCTACATAGACGGCAAGATTATTAATGCAAACAAAGGTGCCGATGTAGACGCGAACGGTCAGGTGCGCGTAGGGGAGTCGCGGCTCTACAGACTAGTTGAAGGGGGTGCGCAGGAAGAGCACGTGATTGAAATAAAAATAACGTCGCCGGGGCTCGACGCCTATACGTTTACGTTTGGTTGATAGTTACTGCGTGCACGCGTCGGTATGTATAGCGCGCGCGTCGATGTTTGCAAGGTGAGCTATTTCTTTTGTACATGAGGCAACTAATGAGGTGTCGTTGCTGTAGTGTGTACAGAGAAGAGTAGCTGCCGACGTGTTGCCGTGAGTCTGTATATACAACTCGTTGCCTATACCTGCAAAACAAGATACTTGTAAAAAATGTTCGGGCAGTGACTCGCAGTATGCGCCGGTCGTGGCCACTGCCTCGGTACTTGTTGCAGAAGTCGGCCAGAAATTTTTCCGCCAAACTCGCGGCATAAAACTGACACACTGCGCGTGTTCGGATGCCGCAAACCCACTGCAAGGGGCAAATGGACTGTCTTTGGATATTTTGAATGGGGGAGTGTCTGCACCCAACATTGTTTGGTCAAAATATTCCATAAAAACACCTGCTTCACATTTACCAGCCGCACTAGCTGCCGAAGAATTTTTGCATAACGATAGAGCGCTCGTGAGTGCTTGGGGATTGTACCCAGCGTACGAAAGGATGCCGTGCCCTATACCGTGTTCGCATAGTGACTGCACGTTTGTTGCTTCTGACTGCGCACATATAGCATGCAATGCTGGCAGCACAGACACGCCTTGCGCGTGGAGCGCACGGCCGAGCAGTTCGTGCAGGCAGCCGTATTGAAACCGGTCGTCGCATGTAAACGCACCGGCCAACCCGACTTCTTGGTACAGCGCTGCGCCAAAGTAGTGCGCCTCTGTGTGGCCTTGTACCCCTGTTTTGTTTTTTAAACTGCACGCAAGTTCTGTATATGCATCCTTTGCGCTTTCTGTTTCTATCCGCTCTTTCCAGTGTGTAATACGCACACCGCCATCTTTGTTTTGAGGTAAGACAGGGTGTGTCCAAAACCACAGAGCCCCGGCTACTCCCACACACAACAGAGCTAGGGTCGCTACAGCTATAATTTTTTTGTTTCGCCCGAGTCGCATCTGCCCAGTATAGGGCACATAGCAAAAGCCCCCGTGTGCATGGACACGGGGGCTGTGTTGCTGTGCGCAGCGCGCACTACCTCGGGATTAGTGGCCGAAGAAGTGTTTGAAGTGCGACCAACCCTTAGTGAATATTCCAACTATAGTTGCACTGATGCTCGTGTCGCTGTTTGTGTTTCCTGCAAGCACAACCTTTGAGCCCACGGTTAGTGCCGACGAGGATGCAAGGTCCCCGTTAACACGGTAGACAGTTGCACTTCCGGCCGAGACAGTCGTTGTTGCCTGTGTGCCGAACGGTTTAATCGTAAAGGTCGAGCCGTTGACCGAAGTCACAACACCGGCACCCGCCGCATTATGGGCGGCAAGTACTGTGCGGACGCGCAGTGCGCTGTCGGAGATTTTTTCTGCCACAATTGTCGATCCAGTCACTGTGCCTTTAATACGCACCGTGTCGCCAACTTTAATCTGTGATACAGACACCGCAGTGTTGTCATCATCGGCAACTGTAACGTTTGCGGCGTTAACCGTGTACGTCGTCCCACCTTTTGCGTTCACCGTAAGAGTTGAGCCGTTTATTGCCGTCACAACTGCGCTCGTGTTAATTGAGCCGTTTGCGTGCTGATCCTTGTTTGGTAGGGGGGTACCAAAGAGTATGTGGTCTATCCCTGCACCAATATTCAGGTTAGTTTTGGCGGATTCTTTTACCGACACATTTGTTGCTACCTTGCCCTCGTGTGCGCTCGCGAATAAAGGCGCTGCCGCGATAAGAGCAACTGCAACGGTGCTTGTAGCGAGGTAGTAATTAATTTTTTTCATATATATATATATTATTTAGACCAGTAAATCATTGCCGCATAAAGGCAACATATATGATGACGGTTTGGGTATGTTGTTATTACCCATATTTTCCTCGTAAAGATACTGCTATTTGTTCACAACAAAACGGAGCTGTTCAATATCAAAAGGTTCCAAATAGTATCCGACGTCGCGAAATTCCAGCCGCAATATGTCAGTTGTCTCGAGATTGTCAGGGTAAGGTAATTTTTCTTGAGCGTCTGCCAGGGCTTTCTGAACACCAGCGATTTCTAACCCCTGTTGCTGTGTGAACGCTACAAAATTTTTATATTCCTGTACGCTCTTTTTGTCGGCACCGACGACTGCGTGTATAGCTTGTATGGCAGCGTAGCTATGTCCTTTTGCAGCAAGAGTTTTTGAAAGGACGTGGTACGCAAAACTTTGCGACACTTGTTCGTCGAGGATTCCCTCCGCCTCTCTTTTCTCAGGTAAGCGTAGTTCGTTGTCACGGTCTAATTTTGCAATTTTTTCATAAAAAGGGTGTGGCATCGGTATGCGTTCTTCATCTAATGATATTTTGGTTATATCTTCAGCATATGCGTCTGAAACTCTGTGTCCGTATTCATGCGCGACTAGATGTTTGGTTACGATGTAAATTGACTCGTCTATGCTCATTGAGATGCCAATCTTGCTGAGCTCGTCGCGTATTTTAGTGGCGCCATTTTGGATATGTTTGCCCCCGATATCAATAATGGCAGAAGGCGCCTCCGGGTCTTCGGGATTATGGAAGTACTTGTAGTCTAGATATCTGCCGTACCCTTTGTCTGCGTCGTACGAAAGTTTAAGCGGAGATAGAGATTTTTCCTTTTCAAAAAAATCCGGAGGGTACAGATTAAGCTCTTTCATGTCGCTCATGACTTCGTCAAAAATATGTTGCGCAGACGCTTCCATTTTTTCAGAAGGAGGAAGGGGAGTGCGTTCAATTCGCGCATCTTTCTGCGCTTTCAACTTGTCAAACACAGGTTTATTTTTTTCGATAATACTTTTTAATTTTTCTGTATCGAAAGTATATTTCTTACGGGGACCTTCGAATTCTGAGTCGTCCTTTTCTTGTACGGAAATAGCTCCTTCAAAAAACAAATCTTTAATAACCCGTAACTCAGGTTGACTCTCAACAGCCTCACCTGATTCAAGAGTAGACGTTGGTGCCGTTGCTGCAACGGGCTTTTCTTGAGTTTTTTCCTCAAGCTTCTCGTCGGCATGTGCAGGGAGTTGCGCGTGCTCCAGATCAAAACCAGGCTTCATGTCTTCGATTATAGCATTCGAGCGGAGAGGGTGAGATTCGGTCACGGTCTGCCGACTTTTTCTTCACATGTTTGAAAAAGTCTGGCATCCTCGACCCCAACTCAAAAATTTATTCCCCGAATAAATTTTTTTCGTCTTTCGAATCTCTCTACCTTATATCCGACAGAAATAAAAAAACAGGTGCAGAAGCACCCGTTTTTCATTTTGCGGAGGAGGTGAGATTCGAACTCACGATGGGTTGCCCCATGCTTGTTTTCAAGACAAGTGCCATAGACCACTCGGCCACTCCTCCAATAGAAGAGACAATACACTTTTTTCGGATTATCCGCTATGCTCAAAGGGTGAAATACCTCGGGATTGATTATGGCACCAAGCGTATTGGCGTTGCAGTTTCAGACGAAACGGCGACTCTGGCCTTTCCTTTGGGTACGGTAAAGGCGGGGGAGAACGCGATAAAAGAGGTGTTGGATATTGCACACGAGAACGGTGTGGAGAAAATTATCCTTGGCGAGTCGCGCGACTACAGCGGGATACCTAACCCGGTGATGAAGTATGTGGAGTTGTTTAAACAAAAGCTTGAGGATGCAGAATTGCTTGTGGAATTTGAACCAGAGTTTATGAGCAGTGTCGCAGCAGCACGGCAGTTTGCGCCGGACGCCTCGCCCGTAGGAACGGGGCTACGGCCGAGGGGCTCGCGCAAAGCAAACCCGAGCCAGGAAAATTTAGACTCGTCCGCTGCGGCGCTTATTTTGCAAAATTATTTGGATAGAATGAAGCAACGACCTGATGTAGAGTAAGAATGTAGCTGCAACCCAATGAGAAAAAGTCTGGCCTGCCGGGGGCAGGAGATCCGAGGACTTTTGCGAATGGGTTGCAGCGAAGATACTATTCAATCCTATGGAACCAATTTCAATTGATGATTTTAAAAAAGTAGAAATCCGCGTCGGCGAGATTTTGAGCGCAGAACCTATAGAAGGCAGCGAAAAGCTTTTGAAGTTGAAAGTTAGCTTTGGCCTAAAACCTTTTGTTGCGACAGAAGGTTCGGCCGAGCGCCCAGAGGGCGATGTAGGCGAGCAAGAAATTAGGCAAGTGCTTTCGGGTATCGCTGCATATTTCCCCGACCCTTCTGTGTTGGTGGGGAAGCGTGTGCCGTTTGTCACAAACTTGGCACCCCGCATGATGATGGGCCTCGAGAGCCAGGCCATGATACTCGCAACAGGCGGGGGAGATATACCGCTGTCACTTTTTGAAACAGACGCACTGCCGGGCAGTTTGGTTAAGTAATTTTCTTTCTGGACTTCCACCACTCGTGCACCACCGGCAAGAGAGAAATAAAGACAACCGCCACCACGATAGGGAGTATGTAGTTTTCGATATTTGGAACTGCTTTGCCTAAAAAGTAGCCAAGTAAGGTAAACACCGTGCCCCAGAGGAAACCTCCAATAGCGTTGTAGGCAAGGAACTTTCGGTAGTGCATACGGCCCACACCAGCAACGATAGGCACAAAGGTGCGTACTACTGGCATAAAGCGGGCAAGCACGAGGGCGCGCGTTCCGTACCGTTCGTAAAATTCTTGCGAGCGCGTGATGTGTTTTTGGTTAAACAAAAACGAATCTTTTTTAGTGAACAGCCGTGGGCCTATAAACCTCCCAAACGAATAGCCGACACTGTCGCCCAAAATGGCTGCAACGGGAATGATAAGAAGTAGTGCGGGCAGGGAAAGCACGCCCTGTGACGCAAGCAACCCTGCGGTTAGCAGTAGCGAGTCGCCGGGGAGGAAAAACCCAATAAGTACACCCGACTCGGCAAGTACAATACAAAAAATACCCACGTACCCCAGCGTGGTAATTATCTGCAGAGGGTCAAGATGGAATAATGTCATGGTGTTGTTTCTTTTGTTGATGACGGTACTCGTGCCAGGTTAGGACAATAAAGAAGATGTCGAACGCAGTGACACAGAGCAAAATGAGGGACTGTGTGTGGGCGAGCCGGTAGAGTTGGTACACTAAAAAGAGGCATGTTATAGCAATAGTAACAGGGTATGCCCACAGACGGTTTTTGTATAAGTTGTAGGCAAGGAACATGTTAAGTAGGCCGTGGAAAAGAAGATAGAGACCAACAAAGTTTTTAGTACTTACCGACAACTGGTTAAGATGCTCGCTTGCGAAGCGGAAGATATGTTCGTGTCGGCCGCCCAGAAATTCTTCCTGACTTAAGAAGATGAATCGATCCCTGAGCATAGGATGTGTCGAAAAGAGCAAAAATATTCCTGCGCCTGTCTCCCATACGCTGTTGAGCGCTTTCAAAAAAACGCCTGCTTCAAACAGCTGATGCCAAAACTTTTGAGTAAATATATGGTGTACCACAAGTACTGGATAGTATATGCTACATCTCACAGCCCCTGTAGTTAAACGGATATAACCGCGGACTTCTAAGCCGCTATTCGAGGTTCGATTCCTCGCGGGGGCATGACAAACAAAAGAAAAACCTCACTCATCTGAGGAGGTCTATATTTACTACAAATTCAACGAGTTCGATAGGTAGTCCGTCGGGATCCTTGACGAAGGTGGATCGTTGCCCCAATGAAGAATTGAAACGCAAGGGTTCCGTGGGTACCCCGTGTTGTTTCAAAAAATCTATAGTTTCGTCGAGATCGTCTACCTCGAACGCAAGGTGTCGCAGGCCGCATGCTTCGGGGTTCGTCGGCCTTTGAGGTGGCTTTGGGAAGGAAAAAAGTTCAATAAGGTACTGTCCTTCTAGTGCCAAATCGAGTTTGTATGATCTTCTCTCTGCTCTGAATTCTTCCCGGATAACTTTGAATCCCAGCACCTCGGTATAAAAGTGCTTCGACGTCGCATAGTCCGAACAGATAATCGCTATATGGTCGAGTTTCTTTAACAACACATCCACCTCCTTCTGGTTCTTCCACTACTAATAACTCGTACAAAAGAAAAAAAGTTTTAACCCTGCAGAAAAAAGAAAAACTCCGGGTATGAGCCGGAGTTGGAATGGGGACTATCGCGGCTCAAGCCGGTGTGTTTGGAACTCGATTTTCTCGAGCTCCTCGTAGTGGGAAAATTTGAGCAGATCACGCTCGCCTTTGTCTTTCCCAACTACCACGGCCCGCCCGCTGGAATCGCGCTCGAACTGAGCGCGGATAAATGCGACGCCGAGGTCGTGTCGGCGGTCCACGAGCTTCATCAACACGGAGAAGGGCGCTTGCGCCTCAAGAGCAACGACTTTGTTGCCCTCCGACTCGGTGCGCTCGATGAGCGACCGAACCGCGGCTATAGGATCATCCCCGTAAGGGATGTCTTTGGTAACGATGTTTGTGTCGTTACCGTAGATGGCTTTCAAGAAAGCCATCCGGTCGGCATCCGCGGGGTGCCGAGTAATGCGAAGAACAGTTTGCATGATTTCTCTCTCGTGTGGTTTGAATTTTTCGAGCAGTATACTCGAAGGATTCAGCGTGTCACTGCACGGTCGAGGGATGTATTACTTCTCCCTTTCAAAATCTCGAGTTGCCTCAAGAACTTGAAAGGGAGGGATGGTTCGCACCGCGAACCATCCCAGGATCAGTTTAGATTAGTATGAGCGATCCACTCATACTTCTTTACCATCAGGCCCACAATGGCGAGTCCTGTGACGAGGCTGCTAAACCAGCCTCCCCGTGCTTCATGGGTGATCATCCCCCACGGGCTGTCATCTTGGGATCTTGCGACCCCTCTTTCCAGCACGATGGTGGCGAGTGCACGTAATTTTTTGGCAACCTCGCACATAACCATACCTGCCGGAGAAGAGGAGTAACATTCTATTCTTTTGTCAACGACTGCTCCCTCGGCTATCTTTACCAGTATTCCTCAGGAACTCGTAGTAAGGATGCTTAGAGTGTACACGATTTAAACAATTTGTCAATAGATTTGTTATCAAATAAACGTAACTTGTTTCTATAATACTCCTTTATCTCTAATGTTTATTCATATATAAGCATTAAATTGTTACAAAAAGCTTGACAGATTTTATGATACTGCTATCATGCTCATATGACATATGAACAAAGCCTTATACAAGTTGGGCTTACGAAAGATCAAGCGGTTGTGTACGGAGCGCTAGTTAAATTCGGTACTCTACAGGCCCGCTACGTACAGAGGCATTCGGGTCTTTCTCGCCCGCTGACCTATCGCGCCTTAAATGGACTTATTGCCGCTGGCTTGGTTGAGAAAAAGGACGAAGTGGGGAAGGTCTCGGTTTTTACTCCCGCGCACCCACTTAAGTTGAAAGAGTTTATACACAAGAAAAAAGAGGAGGCCGAAGATGCGGAGCGTGCGCTCGACGGCATACTTCCAAAACTCAGTTCGGATTTTAACCTCATATCTGGCAAACCCGGCGTGCGTTTTTTTGAGGGAGAGGACGGTGTGCGCGAGATATACGACGACATTCTTGCAACCGGTAAAAATTTTCACCTCATACGTTCAATTGGAGTAAAGGAATTTAAAGAAAAGATGTTCTCTATCGTCAAAGATTTTATTACCTGGCGACTGCGCAAGAATATCTCTGTTACGGCACTCACTCCTGGTGACGTGGAGCCTGATGCCGAGCAAGACAAGGCATGGAAGTTTTCTCGGACGATTGTTCCGGTTAGCGCATATGGTTCGCCTGTTGAGGTAAATATTTATGGAGACAAAGTCGCTTTCGTTTCGTACAAACATGAAATGGTTGGTTTCGTAATCGAAAGCCCCCAAATTGCTCAGGCAATGCGAGAAATATTTGTATTAGCGCAAAAAGGAGCGCATATTTAGAATATATACTAGGACAGTGTATAGAAAATATCTTTTTATTGCGGGGCTTTTGTTAGTGTTGTCGGCTGGCGGGGCTGCCGTGTCGGGCGACTTTTTTACGCATTATGAGCGCGTTGTTAAGCAAACCGCAGCCGCAGAGGCGGGCGTACTTGTTTCGCCACTTGAACTTACCGTTGCGCCGCCCGAATATTTTTCGCTTGTTATCGAACCCGCGGCAGGTGTGGCGCCGGTGCTCGCCCTTATACAAAACGCACACAAGTCTGTCGACCTGGTGATGTACCAGCTCGACGACCAGAGCGTTGTTGATGCATTGGCCGGGGCAGTGGCGCGCGGCGTGTCGGTGCGGGTGCTCTTAAACGGCGGGTACTACACCAAAAAAGAAAAAGGTAATGACGCGGCCTACGCCGCACTGCAAAAAATGCACGTGCCTGTGAAATGGACGCCAACCTATTTTGCGCTGACGCACCAAAAAACTATTATCGTCGACGGCACCGAGGCTTTTATCATGACCTTTAACTTGGTGCAAAAATATTACGCCACCGGGCGCGACTTTGGTGTACACGACACCGACCCGGCCGACGTGCGCAGGGTAGCAGAGGCATTTAGTTCCGACTGGGAGGGGAACAGTGCCACGGCGGGGGAAGGCGACGACCTTGTCTGGAGCCCCGGCTCGGAAGACGAACTGCTCTACCTTATCAACTCTGCCGCCTCGTCTTTAAAGATTTATAACGAAGAAATGGCCGACGCCGACATTACCGCGGCACTGGTTGCAGCTGCCTCGCGCGGGGTGCACGTACAGGTTGTGATGACCTACGCCACTAACTGGAAAAAAGCATTTATTGAATTGCAGGCTGCGGGAGTTGGTGTGCGCACATTTCCATCGACCAAAGGCAAATTGTACATACACGCAAAAATGGTCATGGTTGACGACAAAACTGCATTTGTCGGTTCAGAAAACTTTTCTGACAGCTCGATGAACAAAAATAGGGAATTGGGGTTAGTGCTGTCGGCGCCGGCTGTTGTTGCATCTTTACGTACTACATTTGCCGGCGACTGGGCGGCTGCGCGACCATTTACAATGACAAAGTAGAGGCGTTGTTTTGAGAGCCGGAATGCGGTATCGTGGGGGCGTAGCGTTCGGGCGATTAGCTCAGTTGGTAGAGCAACTTGTTTACACCAAGAAGGTCACAGGTTCGAGTCCTGTATCGCCCACCTTATAGTGTTCAAAACGTGTTTGTGTCATGACACATCGTAATTTACTTGCAGCAAAAGGCTGGGGCGGGGCAGAAGGCGATGGGAAAGAATCCCATCGTTCTGTCTCTGTACCTACGGGCGGCCACTGGCTGTGGAAGTTGCTCGCTTTTTCTGGCCCCGGCTACCTTGTGGCAGTGGGCTACATGGACCCAGGGAACTGGGCAACCGACCTGGTTGGAGGTTCGGCATTTGCATACAAACTGCTGTCGGTTATTTTGCTTTCCAACTTAGCAGCGGTGCTCTTTCAGCACTTGTGTGCAAAGCTCGGTATTGCAACCGGGCGCGACTTGGCACAGTTGTGCCGCGACCATTTTCCTAAACCCGCCGTTATTTTTTTGTGGGTGATGGCGCAGGTGATGATCGTTGCGTGCGACTTGGCTGAAGTTATTGGTTCGGCTATAGCATTGTTACTTTTGTTCCACATCCCACTTATGTGGGGAGTACTAATAACCGGTGCTGATGTGTTGTTGTTGCTCATGTTACAGAGGTTTGGTTTCCGTTGGCTCGAGGCAGTTGTCATAGTACTTATTGCGACTATTGGCGTGTGTTTTGCCATAGACGTTGCGTGGGCCCACCCGGCGTTTGCACAATTGTTTGCGGGTTTTATACCTTCACCAGACATTATATTTAACAAAGAGATGTTGTACGTGGCTATTGGTATCATTGGTGCAACCGTGATGCCACACAACTTGTACCTGCACTCATCGCTCGTGCAGACGCGCAACTACCAAGAAACAGAAGAAGGAAAAAAGGAGGCGGTATTTTACACATCGCTCGACTCAACTATTGCGCTGTCGCTCGCATTTTTTGTAAATGCTGCAATTTTAATTGTTGCCGCGGCTGCGTTTAATGCCCACGGCCTCACAGAAGTTTCTGACCTACAAAGTGCCTACCAGCTGCTTGCCCCAGTGCTTGGGGGCACGCTTGCGGCTGTCTTGTTTGCACTGGCCCTACTTGCGTCGGGACAAAATTCGACAATCACCGGGACGCTCGCAGGACAGATAATAATGGAAGGGTTCCTCGACCTGCGTCTGCCCGCGTGGCTTACGCGCATGCTGACCCGCGGCTTAGCACTTATACCGGCGCTCCTTGTTGTTGTGTGGTTTGGAGGCAACTCTCTTACGCAACTGCTTATCTTAAGCCAGGTCGTGTTAAGTGTGCAGTTGCCGTTTGCACTCTTTCCCCTTATTTACTTCACCTCACAAAAACGCATTATGGGTACGTTTGTAAACCCGCTGTGGGTGACACTACTTGCAAGCGTAGTTGCGGGTATTATTACAGTACTTAACTGTTGGCTCGTGTGGGCAGTTATAACCAGCTAACATGACTATTAAAGAACCCTACATATTGTACGAAGATGCGGACATTATTGCCCTAGACAAACCGTCGGGGATTATTGTCTACCCGGACGGCAAGCACGACTACCCGGCGCTCGATGCGTGGCTTGAAAAAAAGTACGGCGTCGGCAATTTTCATTTTGTGCACCGGCTCGACCGCGAAACATCCGGTGTGTTGCTTGTTGCGCGCACGCAGGAGGCACATGCATTTTTGAAAGAGCAGTTTGCAGAACGAGAAGTGCGCAAGGTGTATCGCGCGTTTGTGCACGGAGTGATACAAGACGAACGGGGAGTGATAGACAAACCCATAGGTAATGCCCGCGGCGGCATGGGACCGCGCTCCACCAAACAAGCGCACGGCCAGATGCGCGAAGCACTCACAACATTTCGCGTCATAGCACGGACCACACTTGCCACCGAGGGCGACCGGGCCAGCTATGTTGAAGTCTTCCCCAAGACTGGCCGCACGCACCAAATTCGCGTCCACTTTTCGTCAATTCAGCACCCGGTATTGTCCGACCGCCTCTATGCGCCGGGCCGCCCGAAACTCTTTGGGTTCGAAAGGCTCGCGTTGCACGCTCTTTCTATAACTATTACGCATCCCTCGGGTAAAGAGATGACATTTACCGCGCCTCTGCCTCCAGAATTTGTAACGGCGGAGGCTCAATTGCGCAGCCAGTAGCAATGTGGTACAGTCCTCTCATCATGCAAACCGCAGTTAAAACAAGCCCTGTTAATAAAGAAGCGCGCGCGGCGCTTGGTATCCGCTCGGGCGACACCGTCCGCGTGTGGCAGAACATTGTCGAGCTTAAAAAAGGCAAGGCTGCTAACAAAAAAGAAATAACTACTAAAAACCTCCGCCGCCAGGCGTTTGAAGGTTTGGTGCTTGCGGTTAAACACGGTGCCGAGTCGGGTGCTATGTTTACGGTCCGCAAAGTATCTTCAGGTGTTGGAGTGGAAAAAATCTTCCCACTTTACTCGCCGATGATCGACGAAGTCGAAGTGCTCCGCCGTGCACGTACCCGCCGCGCAAAACTGTACTTTATTCGCCGCAAAGCAGCGTCTGAAGTTAAGCGTGCAATGCGTAAGTCTATCCGCATCGACGCCCCGGTTAAGGCGTCAGTCGACGAAGTTGCTCCCGAAGAACCTATTGTCGAGACTCCTGCAGACGAAACAGCTGCAGAGTAATATAAACAAAAAAAGAAAACCCGCCCCGGAAATTCCAGGGCGGTTTTTTAATTGTAAACAATTAGTAGACGCTATATACTTGAGGACTAGTATACTGGAGGGATGGGGAAGCGGGGCCCAAAACCAAAAAAAATAGTTTCTGAAGTCTGGACTCCAGAGTTAGCCTACGCCGTTGGTCTGTTAGCTACAGATGGAGGCCTCTCTCCGCCGGGCCATCTGATCGACCTCACTTCAAAGGATGTGCAGCAGCTCGAAAATTATCGTAATTGTTTAAATATTTCTACCCCGATAACTAAAAAACTTTCGGGAATAGGAAAGGAATTTCTTCGAGTTCAGTTCAAAAATGTCTATTTTTATAACTTTCTTCTTTCTGTTGGTCTTACGCCAGCAAAGTCAAAGACTCTTGGTCCACTGAAAATTCCAAACAAATTCTTTTTTGATTTTTTGAGAGGGGTCTTTGACGGTGATGGTTGTACATATTCTTATTTTGACCCACGTTGGCATTCGAGTTTTATGATCTATTCCTGTGTTGCGTCTTCAAGTTCTGCTTTTGTTGCATGGTTGCAGGAAACTCTTGCAAAGAAACTTGCCATCAAAGGTCATATTACGGTTACACAAAAGAAACATTACCAACTTCGGTATGCAAAGACAGAGTCAATAAAGTTACTAAAGAAAATGTATAGTCAGCCTGGATGTATTTGTCTTAGACGTAAACGGTTGAAAATAGAGAAGATGCTTAGTATAGTGGGCGAACACCTGTAATGCCCAGGTGGCGTAATTGGTAAACGCGCTACCTTGAGGTGGTAGTGCCGCAAGGCGTGGAGGTTCAAGTCCTCTCCTGGGCACAACATAATGCGGATCGCGAGATTTTCTAGCAAGAAAATACCTGTGACCAAAGTATCTATGGTTAAGAAAATCCCTGAAAGGGGATTTTCTTGTACCTAACATTGTATTTTTAACTTGGTTTGGTATGTTGGCCAGTGGCCACAGTCCTTACAGGAGGAGCTCATGTTGTACGAAGTGTCGCCTACACAAGTCCGGGGGTGGGAACACCCTCTTAGCCAAGAGGTGATGAATATCGCCAAGTCCGGTTCGGACGTTCAAGTTCTGGCTATTCTCGACGAGGTCATCTTCAAGAGCGATTTGTGGACGCCTTTCATTCCGTTGCCGTGTACGGCCGATTCTGCCGCGGGCACAACATTGGCGGCAGCTCTTGTTCAGATCAAGAGCACCTACCCAAAAAGTTCGCTCGCTCAAGGCTTCTTCCTGAAGTTCTGGCGGCCGGAAGCCGATGCAATGGACGCAGCTTTTGTTCGTGGTGTGCGCAGTTCTTACCCGCTGTACCGCGAACTGACGCCGGCATAGCATGGTCTCTTGGCCCGGTGAAATATCCGGGCCTTTTCTTTTTATCTAGTATAGTTGTGGGTATGTTAAAACTTTTTATTGGGCCAGTACTGGTGTCGGTTGTCGCGTTCGTTGCAACGTATGTGTGGGGCGGAATGGAGGCCTTGGCACTGGTACTTTTTTTGACCGTACTCGAAGTGTCGCTGTCGTTCGACAACGCGGTCGTTAATGCTCGTGTGCTTATGCGCATGGACGAAAAATGGCGCAAGCGTTTTTTAACGTGGGGTATGCTTATCGCGGTTGTGGGAACTCGACTTGTATTCCCCGTGTTGCTTGTGTCGCTTGCAGCCGCTATTTCGCCTGGAGTGCTGCTGATGCTGCTGTTTAGCAACCCGGCAGAGTATGCGCGCTTGGTGGAAGATGCTGCGCCGGTTATACATGCGCTTGGCGGAGCATTTTTGGCGATGGTAGCGCTCAAATATTTTTTTGACGAAGCAAAGCGGGTGCACTGGATAAGTTTCGTAGAACAGCGGCTTGTGTCGTGGGGGAAAGTCCAGGCAATCGAAGTTGCGGTTGCTCTGTCTTTGCTGTTGTTGTGTGCGTGGCTTGCACCCGTGCATGCGGCTGTGATACTTGGCGCGGGCGCTGTTGGAATTGTCTTGTTCGTATTGATGGAAGGCGTGGTCGACATGCTTGGCACCTCGGGCGCACAGGTTGCAAAACAGGGGTTTGGATTGTTTATGTACTTAAACGTGTTAGACGCAGCGTTTTCGTTCGACGGCGTAGTTGGTGCATTTACACTAACCTCGGAGTTGCTGATTATTGTCGTGGGGCTTGGCATCGGTGCGTACTTTGTCCGTTCATTTACCGTGTTGTTGGTAGAAAAAAAGACGCTTGCAACGCTGGTGTACTTGGAACACGGTGCCTACTGGGCGATAGGGGCGTTGTCGCTATGCATGTTTATAGGTTTGTTTAAGCCGGTACCTGACGCGGTTGCAGGGTCTATTAGTTTGTTGTTTATAGGCGCCGCGTACCTGTCGTCTTTGCGTGAGCGCCGGAGACAGGTGTAATTACTGGCTCTTAGTGCCGCAGTTTGCTATATATAGGGGACAGCAGGTGCGAAATATGGTGCTTATGGTGTAACGGTTAACACTCGAGTTTGTGGAACTCGCAATCTGGGTTCGATTCCCAGTAGGCACCCACGGTGACAAAATACCTCGGCCATTTGGTCGGGGTATTTTGCAACGCGAGCGTTTGCCTGGGAATCGAACTGGACCCGAGCCCGCGAAGCGAATAGGCGAGGGCCAGAGGCTTTTTGAGGAGGAGGCGACTATGTCGCTTTGTGACAGGAGCCGACGGGCAAAAAGGATTCCCAGTAGGCCTTTCTACTTTTCTCTATTCAGTGCTAGATTAGAATTGTCTTAATTTTCTATGTCCAAAAAGCCGAAACAAAAATTGCAGGAGTTTGCATTAGTGGTGACCCGTTTTGTGGGTTCGCTCGCGTCTATTGTTGTGCACTCTATTTTATTTGCCGCAAGCTTTGCTGCGGTGTGGAGCGGGCTAATTACCTTTGACCGGATGCTTTTGGTGCTGACAACAATTGTGTCACTCGAAGCTATCTACCTTTCTATTTTTATCCAGATGTCTATTAACTACCAAGCAGCTTCTCTGGAAGAAGTTGAGCATGACATCGACGAGATCCAGGAAGACATCGACGAAATTCAAGAAGACGTGGACGAGATCCAGGAGGACGTTGATGAGATTCAGGAAGATGTCGAAGAGATGACCGAAGACGAAAAGGAAGAAGAGGAGTTGCACGCAGGCCAGAAAAAAACATTGGAAGAAATCCAGGTGGGTTTGAAAAAGCTTATCACCGACATCGAACACTTACAAAATAAACAGTAACCACTATGATCAAAGGATTTAGAGACTTTATATTGCGCGGCAACGTTGTCGACCTGGCGGTCGGCGTTATGGTTGGTTCGGCGTTTAGTGCCGTGGTCAACTCGCTTGTTAAAGACCTAATGACCCCGTTTATCGCAGCAGTTGTGCACGAGCCAGATTTTTCTAAAATGATATTTACTATCCGCGGCAGCGAATTTCTCTACGGTGACTTTATCAACGCACTTATCTCGTTTTTGATTATTGCAACGACGATTTATTTTTTTGTGGTGTTGCCGGTCAACAAACTGGTCGCACGCTTCCAGGGTACGCCTGAAGTGCAGAAGAAAAATGCAGAGGTTGTGTTGCTCGAAGAGATCCGCGACTTACTGAAAAAGTAGGGCAGGGCAGTGATATACTGGGCTCTATGTCTGAACATACAAAAATGGAGATATCTCCGTCGGTCGCGATACTTGTGGCTGGCGTTATTATTGCGGGCGCTATCCTTTTTACAAATAACCGTGCGCCAGCCGCCGCAGGTGTGGCTGCAGGTACAACAGCGCCTACTACTGTCGACGTGCGTCCGCCCACAGCAGGGGACCATATTGTGGGCTCGCCTACAGCACCCATTGTCTTGATAGAATATTCGGACTTCCAATGCCCGTTTTGTTCGGTTATCTACCCAACATTGAAAAAAATTGTAACAGAGTCGAACGGCCAAATTGCTTGGGTGTATCGCGAATTCCCACTAACGAGTATTCACCCACAAGCAGCACCCGCCGCAAATGCAGCAGAATGTATTGCGGCCCAGCTTGGGAACGCCGGTTTTTGGAAATACACAGACGCAGTGTTTGCAAACCAACAAGCACTCACTCCCGAATATTCGGCAGGGCTTGCTAAGCAATTTGGTGCCGACCCAGCAAAATATGCCGCGTGTGTTGCGGCGTCAACATACCAAAAAGTAATTGACGCAGACACGGCCGAGGCCGAAAGTTTGGGAGGGAACGGCACGCCGTTTACCGTTGTGTTAAATACTAAAACACACAAAGCACTCCCTGCGTCGGGTGCGCTACCGTACGCGCAGATTATGTCGGTAATAAAGAACGTGCAGTAGCGTCATCACAGCCGATGAAGTTTGCATTAATTATCTAATTAGTTTTTTTAGTATGGAACTATTTGAAGGTCAAACAGGGCACAGGTTACAACAAGCAGTATGGGTCTCTGTCATATTGCTCGGTGTTTTCTTGGCAGTGCAAGTTCTTGCGGGTGTTATGGGCTTGCGCTACATCGGTGCGGGTGTCGCTGCGGCAAACACAATTACTGTTTCTGGTCATGGTGAAAATGTCGGCGTGCCAGACATTGCAACGTTTACTTTTTCGGTAGTGTCCGACAAGCCAACTGTTGATGCTGCACAAACAGATGCAACTACAAAAGCAAATACAACAACTGCGTACTTGAAGGGCGAAGGGGTGGCAGAAAAAGATATCCAGACATCGGACTACTCGGTACAGCCGCAGTATGACTATGTAAACCAGGCATGTACTGCAAACGGCTACTGCCCGGGCGGCAAGCAGGTGTTGCGTGGTTACGAAGTACGCCAGACAACAACAGTAAAAGTCCGCGACACAGCAAAAGCGGGCGCATTGCTTGCGGGTGTGGGCGGGAAGGGCGCAACAGAGGTAGCGGTTTAAATTTTACGTTTGACGACCCGACTGCGGTGCAGACTGGTGCACGCGACAAAGCAATTGTTGATGCAAAGCAAAAAGCCGAAGTGTTGGCAAAGCAGCTCGGAGTGTCGCTCGTACGTGTGACTGCATTTAGCGAAAGCAGCGGAGGCAGCTACCCACGGCCAATGATGTACAGCATGGCAGGCAACCAAGCCATGGATGCTAAGGCAGTAGCGCCAGAAATTTCTGTCGGACAAAACAACGTCACCGACGACGTCTCTGTCACCTACGAAATCCGGTAATCAAACTGCATCTTGTTCAAAAAAGCCCCCTATTGTGGGGCTTTTTTGTTGCTTGACGCAAAGCCCAAATGGCAGTATTATAGAATGCATATAAGGGCCCGAGAGGGCTTTTAAAAATGCCAAAAAATCTATATGTTTAACTACTTTAAAGACGTTCGTGCAGAAATGAAGCATGTGTCGTGGCCAACACGCCGCCAGGCTATTACGTATACCGTTGTGGTTATCGCTATTTCTATTCTCACGGCACTCTACCTCGGTGCATGGGACTATGTGTTTTCGCTCATCATCAAAAAAGTAATCTAATTACTCGTTCACTTCACACACCTATGTCAAAACAAGACTCAACAGTTGGGCGAGCATGGTACGCGATACACACGTACGCAGGGTACGAAAATGCCGTTGCCCGCAACCTAAAGCAGCGCATCGACTCGCTTGGCCTTACGGACAAAATTTTTAATGTCGTTGTGCCAACAGAGCGCACCGTTAAAATTAAAGGTGGCCGCCGCGTGGAAGAGGAAGAAAAGGTGTACCCAGGGTACGTACTTGTGGACATGATAGTAGACGACCAGTCGTGGTTTGTTGTCCGCAACACTCCCCGCGTGACAGGGTTCGTCGGCTCGGGTGTTAACCCAGTACCCTTGAAGCAGTCGGAAGTCGACACACTCCTTGGCCGCATGCAGGAGAAGGAAGGTTCCATTAAACATGCAATTGATGTCACTGTTGGCGACTCAGTTGTCATTGTCGACGGGCCGTTTAAAGAGCTCGACGGCAAAGTAGGTGAGGTGGACGAAAGCCGCGGCAAGATCAAAGTCCTTGTTTCGATGTTTGGCCGCGAAACCCCTGTCGAGCTCGACTTCTTGCAAGTCAAGAGAATTTAACGTACTATCCCCATTACCTTTATGGCAAAGAAAATAACTAAAAAACTGAAAATTGTAGCGCCGGCCGGCAAGGCAACCCCTGCGCCTCCGCTTGGTACAACCCTTGGTCCCGCTGGTATTAACATCGGCGAGTTCGTAAAGAAGTTTAATGAGGCAACTCAGGACCGTTTGGGCAGCTTGGTGCCGGTTGAGATCACCATTTACGAAGACCGTTCGTACGACTTTGTACTCAAAACCTCACCAGCCTCAAACCTTATTATGAAGAAGCTCGGCCAGGAAAAAGGCTCGGGCAAACCAAACACTGCAAAAATAGGTACACTTACCAAGGCGCAGTTGCGTGAAATTGCAGAAGAAAAGATGTCAGACCTTAACGCCAATGACATTGAAGGCGCAATGAAGATCATCGCCGGCTCTGCACGTTCAATGGGCGTAGACGTGAAATAATTCACGTCTACGAAGCTTTTGAGAGATTTTTGAGTCTCTGCGAAAGAAATCTCCAAAAGGTGTACTGTTCCTGTAAGGAATGACGTGAATTATTTCACGTCTACGAGCCGGAGACACGACGGTGTCGAGGCGGGCCCGGCGCAATTTTCCAGCAGGAAAATATGTGTGGGTTGATGTGAAATAAAAAAAGCCGTCCCGAAAGGGGCGGCTTTTGCAATCTAGGACACAGGAACGTCGTGGCGGAACACAACGACGGTGCGTTTTACTGCGATGTTATTGATACGGTGCAGTACTTGCTGCGGAGAACCTAAAAAACCTGGTCCGCGCATTAAGAGCAAGTCGCCCGGCTCATTGCGGATAGGATGAGTGATGGTTCCCACCCTATCCTCGCACGTGCAGAATTGCCCGTTGCCCTCAAGTACCAACAGGGCAATAAGATTTATTACGCTTACTCCGTCGTAATGAGGTTCGACGCCAACAGGACCAGGGTCGTATGTCTGGACCGACATCTCGGTAAAACAAAGCGGGCGTGACAAGTGATTAGGAAATACGGTTGAAAACTTATCGTTCAACCATTCCGCTAGCTCGTCTCGAACCTGCAGGAACATACTACCGTCGGGTAACAGCCCCACCATCTTGAGAGCTTGCTTTACTTTGTGTGGACCCCACTCTGCAGGCTGCCTTACCATCGCATGCTGCGAAAGTTCGAGAAGTAAGTTGCAACGGACATCTGGTTTGAGAAAGTCGGGAACCGTACCAGCTCCGTACTTTTTAATATCCTCGACGCAGTTCTCCAAAGCACCCGCCCTATCGTTAAAGCTCGACATCGCTGCCTCCCTGTGGGGAACGTTCTGCCTCGCACTATACATTTTTTACACATACTGCACAATAGGAACATGATCTAAGTTTGCTCCACCACAAAACGCCGCTCCATATAGGGGTGGCGTTTTGTATTTACCGGGTAACTAAAAAAATATGGATTATATTCATCTCAATAATTTAAAAATTCGCGGCAAGCACGGAGTATATGAAGAGGAACGCAAAGTAGAACAGGAGTTCGAATTACATTTAAAGCTCGGTGTGGGGGATACCTCTGCTGCTGCACAAAGTTGTGAGCTTACGGATGCCGTCGACTACGTTCCAATAAAAGCAGAAATAGAAAAGATAGTTAAAGAAAAAAGCTTCTATCTCATCGAAACACTCGCAGACACTATCTCCAAAAAAGTTATGGAAGACCCGCGCATTCAAACCCTCGAACTTACCATAAACAAGCCAGAGGTTTGGAGTAATGTCGTACCAGGGCTGACGATTTTTAGGAGCAGAAATTAATTTCTCTCAAGCGTTACCCAGGAGTACTTCAACCCTTCGTGTTCGTGAGCTTCTTCTGAAACTTTTTTTGTGAATTCTGTCTCGTATTCAGGGAAAAAAGTATCTGCATCTTGTGCGTCGTCGATGAGTGTTAAGTAGAGCCGGTCGACATGGGGGAGCGCTTGTTTGTACAAGTCCGAGCCGCCACCGATATGAATTTCTTCTCCATCAAGCTCGCGGGCTTTTGCGAGTGCATCTTCAAGAGAGTGAAATACAAGAACGCCTTCATGCTGCCAGTCCGGGTCGCGTGTCACAACAATATTTGTCCGGCCAGGCAAGGGCTTACCCCGTATCTGCAGAATAGAGTCAAATGTTTTGCGCCCCATGATAACAGGGTGGCCTAAGGTAAGGGCTTTAAAACGTTTCAAGTCTTCTGGGATATACCAGAGTAGCTTGCCGTTTTTCCCAATCTCTCGGTTTTTACCAATAGCGACAACGATAGAAACGTGGGGTTTTTGCATAGTCCGCTTTAGTGTACACTAGTCGCATCATGCAAGCCCCAAACAAAAAAGTTGTAAAGAATGTTAAAGATTTAAAGGAAAAAATTACAGCCCATAAGACACTTGGGCATAAAATTGTCTGCACTATTGGTTCATGGGATATGTTACATATTGGCCACCTTCGGTATCTCAATGCAGCAAAGGCAAAGGGGGACATTCTTGTGGTGGGGGTAGACAGCGACCGCGGTATAAAGTCATACAAAGGTCCATTGCGCCCGATAATTCCTGAAGATGAACGTATGGAAATGTTGTCGTATCAAGACTGTGTTGACTATGTAACTCTTACCGACGACATAGATAGCAAGGGCAGATGGCAGTATGAAATTTTAAAGACTCTTCCGATCGATGTTTTTATTGCAGTTGATGGAAATAGTTACACTGCAGAACAAAAAAGAACAATAAAGAAATATACAAAACTCGAAGTCTTGCCCCGCCAAGCTCTTAAGACCTCTTCGACAGATATTATCCAAAATGTACTCAAAAATCATTTGATAGATAAAGTTGGAAGTTTTAAGAAACGCTAATGGTACGGAATTTAATTTTATATGTTCCGGTCATACATCGGGGGTATATAGATCTTTTTGCTACTCATAAAGATGAGATTGGTAGTATCTATCTACTTCCTGACTCATTTACCGAACTTGTTGCTTTAAAACCTGACATTGCGTCTCTCCCAGCAGAGTCAGTTGCAGCTCTTCTTAATTCCTTTGGATTTAAAACTGTATCAGTCTTTAAAGAATCGGATATTTCTAAATTAGCTGGAGAACCACTAATGCTTATTAATGACCAACTTTCGCGTGCTTTAGCTGCTAAATTTTTCCTGCATAGTGACTTGAAATGGGCAGATGTTTTTTTGCGCTGGGACCGCGATTCTGTATTTACCGAGGAAGATATCAATATTTCAGTTTCTAAAGATAGTTTTGATGTGCAAACGATCCAACAAGCTCAAATAGAAGCAAAAAAAAGTTCTGACTGGTGGCGGCAAGTAGGAGCCGTATTAGTAAAAAATTCTGAAATTGTAGATAGGGCATTTAATGAAGCGATGTTTTCTGACCATTCTCCATATCAGCGGGGGGCCGTTAGAGACTCGCTCCAGCCAGGCGAGCGTCCGGAACTCTCAGATACAATCCACGCCGAACAAAAAATTATTGCAAATGCAGCTAAAAATGGGGTTTCTTTGGAGGGGGCATCTCTGTATGTAACACATTTCCCATGCCCTGTATGTGCAAAGCTTATAGTGCATTCAGGTATCAAGAACTGTTATTTTTTACAGGGTTCTTCCTCACTGAAAGGTAGGGAATTATTAGAAAACGCCGGTGTTAATTTGGCTAGAATAGGACTCTAAGAGTAAAATATGTTTATGCACCCCGAACAACAATATCTCGATCTATTGAAAAACGTGCTTGATAACGGCCAGGGTAAGAGTGATCCGCACGGGGTAGGGAGTATCGCTGTGCTAGGGAGCATGTCACGCTATAACTTAGATGATGGATTTCCACTTCTCACAACAAAAAAACTTTCCTTTAAGTTTATTGTTCATGAATTGTTGTGGTTCTTGAGCGGCGAAAGCAGAACTGATTATTTGAGGGCAAATGGCGTTACTATTTGGGATGAATGGGCAACAAAAGAAAATGCTGCTAAGTATGGTTTAGAAGAAGGTGATCTCGGGCCAATCTATGGTCCCCAATGGCGTCATTGGAAAACCACGACTGGCGGTGAGATAGACCAAATTCAAAGATTAGTTGACGGACTTAAAGAGCACCCAGACTGGCGTCGCCATATGGTTACAGCGTGGAACCCAGAGTTTGTGGACAGCGTGTTTGTTGCACCGTGTCACGGTATTTTTAAGTGTTTCGCTGTGAATGGAGAACTCTCACTCCATATGTTTCAGCGTAGCGCAGATGTATTTTTGGGAGTCCCATACAATATTGCGTCGTATTCGCTTTTGCTTATGATGATTGCTCAAGTGACTGGCATGAAAGCAAAAGAGTTTGTGCACACAACTTCCGATACTCATATCTACAACAACCACTTTGAACAAGCTCGAGAGCAATTAACTCGCCAACCTCTTCCGTTTCCGCGGGTTACTCTTAACCCTGATATAAAAAATATCTTCGACTTTAAATTCGAAGATTTTACGTTGCACGACTATCAAGCCCATGGAAGCATCAAAGCTCCTATTGCAGTTTAGCCAATAGGGAAGTTTACAGTTTCAGCTATTCCTTTTTTGTTTAGTTGAGGGGAAATCAAATGAGCGTGTAGATGTGCAACTGTTGCGCCTGTGTAGTCAGTATCGCCAAAGCGCATATTGAGGGCTCCTCCTTTGAGATCGAATTTTTTAACCGCCCATTTACTTAACTCTAATATCTCCTTGATATCGCTCGTGGAAAGTTGGACAAGTTTCTCCTTATGTTTTAGAGAAATAATAATAAAGTGTTTCTGGGTATTTTTATACGGCCAACTATTTTCGGTAAGAATCCATCCACGACCCTTCTTCAATATTGGATGTTTATGATAACGAAAATTTTCTGGGCAGAAAGGACAAAGTTTTGTATCAGCTATTGCGCCAATAACAGCCTTATATTCTGGACTTTTTGCAAAGCGCGGATTTACTACGCGAGTGCCTTTTTTAACCGTCATAGAGGGTATAATAGCGTAAAACAACTCTAATGCTACAATCTGGGACATGGAATTCGACGAATACCAAAAGCTTGCTGCCCGGACGGCTGTGTTTAATAAGCAAGACAGCGACTATATCCTGATGTATCTCTCCATGGGCATAGCGGGCGAAAGTGGTGAAGTGGTAGAAAAGGTAAAACATATTATCCGCGACGCGGGCGGGGTCGTAAGTGAAGAAAAACGAGAAGGGATAAAGAAAGAAATTGGGGATGTACTGTGGTACCTCTCACAATTAGCAAAAGAATTAAATCTTTCGTTCGGCGATATTGCAGATGCTAATATTAAGAAGCTTGCGAGCCGACAGGAGCGCAATGTACTCAAGAGCGAAGGCGACAATCGATAAATTTCTATGATCTAAGTTTCTGACAATTCTTTTTTACTGATTAACTAGTCATCACTATGGATTCTTACGACTTTATAAAAAAACAAGACAGCGAAGTATTTGCAACATTGGAGGGAGAAGAGACACGTGAGAGGGAAGGGCTCGAACTTATCCCTTCGGAAAACTACGTTTCAAAAGCAGTGCGTGAAGCAAACGGTTCGGTATTCACTAACAAATATTCGGAAGGGTATCCGGGCAAGCGCTACTACGGCGGGCAGACATACACCGACCACGTTGAACTTATTGCTATTGACCGCGCTAAAAAACTCTTTGGCTGCGACCATGCAAACGTGCAGCCTTTAGGTGGTGCAAACGCAAACATTGGTGCATATTTTGCATGGCTTGAACCGGGCGACACAGTACTTGGTATGGACCTGTCGCATGGGGGGCATTTGACCCACGGCCACCCGGTTACCTACATGTCGAAGTTGTTTAACTTTGTTCGCTACAAAATGAAAGACCCCGAGACCGGCGAAATTGACTACGACGAAATGCGCGAAGTCGCAAAGCGTGAAAAACCAAAATTAATTCTTGCTGGCTACTCGGGCTATTCGCGCGAGCTCGACTACAAAATAATAGGTGAAATAGCAAAAGAAGTGGGCGCCGTTGCTATGGCTGACATGGCGCATGTGGCGGGGCTTATTGCTGGCGGGGTACACAAAAACCCGTTTGACTACGGCTTCCAGATTGTGACGACAACCACACACAAAACACTACGTGGGCCGCGTGGCGGGATGATTATGTCAAAAGGCATTGTGTCTAACCCGATGAAGGCGCCGGAAAAAACGATAGAAAATTTGCCAACACTTATTGACCGCGCTGTGTTCCCGGGTTTGCAGGGTGGCCCACACATGAACACGACAGCAGCAAAAGCAATTGCGTTTGGCGAAGCGTTGCATCCGTCGTTTAAAACATATGCGGCGCAGATCCTTAAAAATGCAAAAGCAATGGAGGAAGTCTTCCGGAACAGGGGGGTCCGTATGCTCGGCGGCGGCACTAGTAACCACCTCATACTCGCCGATGTGTTTGGAAGTTTGGGTGTGCCAGGTAAAGAAGCTGAAGAGGTGTTAGACCGGGTTGGTATTACGCTAAACAAAAACAGCATTGCCGATGACACACGACCGCCGTTTAACCCGTCGGGCATCCGCTTGGGTACACCGGCCATTACAACGCGCAAGTTGATGGAGGCAGAAAGTGCTCGTGTTGCAGAGCTGATGCTCGACGCACTGCGTGACCGGGCCGACCAAAGCAAGCTCGACAGCATACATGCAGAGATAAAAGAGCTGTGCGGCAAATTCCCTATACCGGACTCCTTCGTGTAAAGTATAGGCATGGCACGCCTCAATAGACTGGTAGAACTCTGGAGCCGATACGAAAAGCGCTTGGCGGCCGTTACCGTCCTGTGTGGTTTTACGTTTGACCTGATTCTTGCCAAGCGCCCAGACAGTATCCCGGATAATATTCTCCTGCTTTTTTACCTGTCTACTGCTGCGACAATAATTATTTTTTTGAACCGCCGCAGTATGGAAGAGGCCACAGGCGACAAAAAAGTAGAACCGCTCTTTTTGCTGCTCGTGCTCCAGTTTTGTTTTGGAGGGTTGGCAAGTAACTTGCTTATCCTCTACGGTAAGAGCGGCTCGTTCGGAGGCAGTGTATTTTTCTTGGCACTGTTGGTGTGTTTGCTTGTTGGTAACGAACTGCTCAAAAGCCGCTACGCGCAGCTGCGCTTTAATATCGCGGTGTATTACTTTTTGCTGCTGACGTACATAGTTATCGCATTGCCAACCTTTGTTTTACACACAATAGGTACAAGCACATTTTTGATAAGCACTGCGGTAAGTCTTGCTGTTATGGCTGGCGTACTGTCGCTGCTTAGAATATTTGCACTGCGGGGACCCGACAAAAAACGCCAACTATGGGAAATGCGCGCAGTTATTGTCGCAATATTTACGGTGTTTAATATATTTTATTTTTTAAACGTTATACCGCCGGTGCCGCTTTCGCTTAAAAGTGCAGGAATTTACCATTCCGTAACGCGCACCAGCACAGGCGACTACGCAGGAGTGTATGAAAAAAAGAAGTGGTACGAATTTTGGCGCGACACTGCCGACACCTACACCGCAGCAGTAGGGAGCCCTGCGTACTGTTTTAGTGCGGTGTTTGCGCCGGGCGACTTGTCGACCCCGGTGGTACATGTGTGGGAATATTTTGATGTACCAAGCAACAACTGGCAGCAAATTTCGCGTGTGCAGTTTCCTATAAACGGCGGTAGAGCAGAAGGGTACCGAGGCTTTAGCATTACAGAAGCATTGAGGCCGGGGGATTGGCGCTGCATGGTAGAGACAACAAAAGGTCAAATTATTGGAAGCATCACATTTACGGCAGTCATTTCCAGCAGTACTCCGGCACTTTCCACAACCACCCTCTAGCTGCTACTGTATGCAGTATGGTCCGGAATGATATTGAACAGGCAATACAAGGCGCACTGAAGGCTATGGGAGCCGGGGAAGTAGCTTTTGTGGTGGAGCGCCCTACTGACATGGCGCATGGCGACTATGCCACCAATGCAGCACTCGCGGCTGCTAAAATTTTAAAAAAGAATCCACGCGATGTCGCAGCAGAGCTGCAAGAAGCAGTAGGAAATATACAAGGTGTAGAAAAAGTAGAAGTTGCTGGCGCAGGTTTTATAAATTTTTATCTTTCAGCCGATGCACTTACTGAAGTTGTACAGGAAGCGAACAAGGAAGGGTGGGGTACCAATGATTTGTATATAGGTAAAAAAGTATTGGTGGAATACACGAGCCCAAATTTATTTAAACCCCTGCATATTGGAAATTTAATTGGTAATATTTTAGGAGAAAGCATCGCACGCTTATTCGAGACAAGCGGCGCAGATGTTAAGCGGCTAAACTATCCGTCTGATATTGGTCTTACTATTGCGAAAGGCGTATGGGGCCTACAAAAATTAGGTTTAAATCCTGAGATATTAAGCGAATTAGCAACAGCCTACGTTGCGGGAAATGAGGCATATGAAAGTGGAGTAGGAAAAGAAGCAATTGAAGAAATAAACCGTGCACTCTATGCAGATACAAACGCAGAATGGAGCTCACTACGTGCGCAGGGTATCGCGACATCTCTTAAACATTTGCATGAGTTGCTGGTACGGCTTGGTACAAAGGGTTTTGACGGAGAATTTTTTGAAAGCCAGTCGGGCCCGATTGGGCAGAAGTTAGTGAAAGAAAACGTTGGTGGTGTATTTGCCGAAAGCGAAGGAGCGATTGTGTACCACGGCGAACATACACGTGTGTTTTTGAATTCGCAAGGGCTGCCAACATATGAAGCAAAAGAAGTCGGGCTTTTTGAGTTGAAGTCGGGAGCCTATCCGACGTTTGATATTTCCATCACGGTAACAGGTAAAGAACAGACTGATTTCTTTAGAATAGTATTTGACGCAATACGAAAACTTTTTCCGGGTAAGACGAATGGAAAAGATTTGATCCATATCCCAACAAGTTTTTTGAAATTGACTACAGGCAAGATGTCGTCGCGGTTAGGTAATGTCATTACGGGGGAGTCGCTGCTCGCGGATTTAACCGATGCTGCTCGTGGTCGCGAAGATGTTGCTGTCGGGGCTTTAAAATTTACTGTGCTTAAAAGTGGAAGCGGTAAAGATATTTTATTTGATCCTGAAAAATCGCTGTCGCTCGAAGGTGACTCGGGTCCGTATGTGCAGTATGCACTTGTACGTGCTCGCGCACTTTTGCGGAAAGCCACTGAAGCGGAAGTGGTGCAAAAAGAAACTGAACCCAGTGAACTTGAGCGCTTGCTCGTACATTTCCCTGACGTAGTTGTGCGTGCGGCGCGGGACTTGGAGCCTCATCATGTGGTGACATATGTGACAGAGCTTGCCGCTGCGTTTAACAGTTGGTACGCACAAGAGCGTTTGATAGTCGACGGAAAAGTCTCTGCCCACGCACTGGCGCTTGTTACTGCTGTTGAACACACGCTCCACAAAGGCCTGACTGTTTTGGGCATACCGGCACCCGAGGAAATGTAGGGACGGGCAAAAATAGCCCTACAGTGCTATATTTTTGATATGGATGATTTGAAGCAGGGCGGGGAAGAGCTGCACCCAGAAGCGGTGCATAAACCAAAAAGTACTTTTGCCGTACGGGAGGAAAAGACTCTCGCGTTTTGGGAAGCACAGGACATATTTAAAAAATCGCTCGAGAAGCATGCGCCTAAGGGCGAGTTTGTTTTCTACGATGGTCCGCCGTTTGCAAACGGCTTACCTCACTATGGGCACTTGCTCCAAAGCACAATAAAAGACGCCATACCTCGCTACCGCACGATGCGGGGGTACCGTGTGCCGCGCCGCTGGGGATGGGACTGCCACGGTCTACCGGTTGAAAACTTGGTAGAAAAAGAATTGGGGTTTAAGTCTAAGCGCGACATTGAAGAGTTTGGCATTGCAAATTTCAACAAAGCTGCTCGAACAAGCATCATGAAAGATGTTGCGGACTGGAAACGAATTATCCCACGCATCGGACGCTGGGCTGACATGGAGAACGACTACAAGACGATGGACTCGACCTATACCGAGTCTGTCTGGTGGGCGTTTAAAAATTTGCACAGTCGCGGACTTATTTACGAGGGCTTCAAGGGCATGCATTTTTGTCCTCGTTGTGGAACGACGCTTTCCAACAACGAAGTGGCCCAAGGCTACATGGACATTGAAGACATTGCGGTCACAGTAAAATTTCCACTTGTAGACGAACCGGAAACATCCATACTTATTTGGACCACCACTCCCTGGACCTTGCCGGGCAACACTGCAGCTGCAGTAAACGCCGACGCTGTATATGTAAAAGTCCGCACAGACGAAGGCTTTGTTGTTGTTGCGAAAGAGCTTATGACAAAAGTGCTTGGCGAAGATGCAAAAATATTTGCCGAGATACTTGGAAAAGACCTGGTAGGTAAACGATACAAACCGCCATTTAGTTATTTCGAACATACGCTCCATAAACATAAAAGCCACGCGTATAAAATATACGCCGCACCGTATGTGACGCTTGAAGACGGCACGGGCATTGTCCACCTTGCACCTGCCTACGGCGCAGAAGACTTGATCTTTGCCCAGAAAGAAAAAATTCCGCTTATCCAACACGTCACTGACGAAGGTAAATTTATCGCAACGGTCACCGACTTTGTAGGGCTCTCGGTCAAACCAAAAGGTCGCCATATGGAAACGGATGCAAAGATTGTAGAGAACCTGCACGCCCGTGGGTTGCTTTTCCATCAGGAAAAAATAACTCACTCATACCCGCACTGCTGGCGCTGCGACACACCGCTCCTCAACTGGGCTGCAAATTCCTGGTTTGTAAGTGTTTCAAAAATAAAACCAAAATTGTTGGCACAAAATAAAAAAGTTTCTTGGGTGCCGAAAAGCACGGGAGAAGGGCGTTTCCAAAAAGGTCTTGAAAGTGCGCCTGACTGGGCAATTTCCCGCAGCCGTTACTGGGGCGCACCGCTACCAGTTTGGCGCCACAGCAAAACCAAAGAATTGAAAGTGATGGGCTCTGTTGAAGAGCTGTTACAGGTTGTGCGCCGCTCAGGTAACAAATATTTTGTAATGCGCCACGGCGAAGCACAGTCAAACGTCGACAATGTGGAAGATATCGAAGGTGACCCAAATAACCACCTCACCAAGAAAGGTAAGGCACAGGTGTTGTCTGCTGCACGAGCACTTGCTTCAAAAAAAATAGACATGATAGTTACGTCGCCTTTTGTGCGGACTAAAGAAACAGCGCACCTCTTGGCGAACGAGTTTGGCCTGCCTGAGTCTGCAGTTATGGTGGACACTCGTTTGGGAGAAGTAGCCCATGTAACACCTGAACTTTGTCGCAATGTAGGCGAATTTATTTTTGAAATTGAGAGGCGTTACAGCGGCAAAAACATACTTGTAGTTTCGCACGGCGGCGCTATTTGGGCATTGCAGCAAGTAGTTGGGCGCCAACCGACGACAGGTTTTTACCGCACAGCTATGCTCGGTAATGCAGAGTGCGCAGAACTACCGTTTGTGCCGTTCCCACATAACGAACAGTACGAACTTGACCTGCACCGGCCGTTTATTGACGACATCCTGCTTGGGGACTCTTTGGCGGGGGAGTGGAAGCGTGCCCCCGATGTGTTTGATTGTTGGTTTGAGTCGGGTTCGATGCCGTACGGGTCTAACCACTATCCGTTTCAAAAAAACAATTTCAATCCGAAAAAAATGTTTGGATTGATGCCAAAGGGATACCCAGCCGACTTTATTGCAGAAGCTGTTGACCAGACACGTGGCTGGTTCTACTCGCTTATTGTGCTCGGGACGGCGCTCTTTGGGAGGTCGCCATACAAAAATGTTATTACGACAGGGCTCATTAATGCGAGCGACGGTAAGAAGATGAGTAAACGATTGAAAAATTATCCTGACCCGCTTGATCTTATCGACAAATACGGAGTTGACTCGCTCCGCTATTACATACTGTCGTCACAACTTGTCCGCGGTGAAGACCTGAGTTTTAAAGAACAAGGGGTTGAAGAAGTTTCAAAAAAACTCCTGATGCGTTTGGACAACGTCGTGTCGTTCTATGAACTGTATGCAAACAGCACGACCCGCTCGAATGAAAGTACACACGCACTCGACCGGTGGATTTTGTCGCGGTTTGGGGAGTTGACCACACAAACCACTGCAGGGTTTGAAAGTTATGAGCTTGATGCGGCGACACGCCCGCTCGCATTGTTTATCGACGACCTCTCTACGTGGTACCTGCGCCGTTCTCGTGACCGTTTTAAAACAGATGGGGAAGGGAAGGTGCAGGCGCTCGCTACATTGCGCTTTGTGTTACACACGCTTGCACACACTATGGCGCCCGTGATGCCGTTTTTTGCCGACGAGTTGTTTGGCCGTATGAAGGAAGAAGGTGACCCAGAGAGTGTCCATTTGTCGGGTTGGCCTGCCGCAGAAAAAGTAGATACAGCGCTGCTTGCCGACATGGTCCGCGTGCGCGAGGTGGCGTCGAAGGGGTTGGAGTTGCGCGAGTCTGCGGGTATAAAAATTCGCCAGCCTCTTGCTGCGCTTGTGGCAAAACAACTTCCCAACGACGACGGCCTACGCGCACTTATTAAAGACGAATTAAATGTAAAAAAAGTAGTAGAAGATGTCGCACAAGTAAACGATGTTTCGCTCGACACAGAACTGACTCCAGAATTAAAGGAGGAGGGTGTCGTACGCGACTTGGCGCGCCGCATACAAGAATGGCGCAAAGAGCAAAAACTAACTATTGCCGACAGGCCCGTCTGCACACTTCTAGTCTCTGCGGAAGAAAAAATAGTTGCTGAAAAAAATAAAACAGCTCTTATGGCCCAGACTGGCCTAGAGGACCTGCAGTTGGTGGTGAAGTAAGATGCATACCATTGTCGCAACAGACGGCATAGTGCTTGGGAAGCGTGGTATTGGTGAGGCCAATACGAGTATCTTTCTCCTAACAAAAGACGTGGGGTTGGTGCGTGCGTCGGCTCGTTCCGCCCGTGTTGAACATTCGAAGTTGCGTTACGGGCTCGAGCCCCTGACACAGGGCAGGTTTGCCATGTTGCGCGGTCGCTATGAATGGAAGTTAACTGGTGTCGAGCACTTGTCGCGCGCGTATTTTGGACAGACGCTTTTACAGCGTCGGGCGGCGGGTCGTGTTGCGCGTTTGCTCCTGCGGCTTATTAACGGGGAAGAGCCAGTGCCAGAATTGTATACAACTGTGCGTGGAGGGTTTGCGTATATGGCGGGAGGTTTGGATGAGGCAGAAATTGAGAATGCAGAATGCGTACTTGTACTGCGCGTACTTTCGCATTTGGGATATTTGGAACAGACTGAAATAAGTATGCCGTTTGTGGCAAACAACGAATTTTCTCCTACGGTAACTACAGAAGCGCGGGCGCTCCGCCCGGCGCTTATACGCGTTATTAATGAGTCGCTCGGGGCCAGCGGACTGTAGGGTATTGTATACTTCTGGAATGGCGGCCGAAAAAAAAGACTCCATCGACGGCCTTAAGACCGCGCTCTATTCAAGGAAAGACGCGCCTACTGTGGACACGGCAGAACGTACACCTTTGACGTTTAGTGACGTCCATACAGCCTCTCATTGGACTGAACCTGTTGAAACTCCCACCCACGCACCTGCCCAAACATACACATTGACCCCACGTATAAAAAAACCAGGCATGTCGTTTACGACAAAATTCTTCATCGGCTCGGTTGTATTTTTTTGTGTTGCCGCCGCCGCTGCTGCATACATGTTGTTTGTCGGCGGAGGGAGTATTTCGCCGCAAAATATTGACCTGCAAGTAGTGATGCCGTCGGTTGTTGACGGTGGTAAGGCAACGACACTACAAGTACTCATTAACAATCGCAACCAAGCAAACCTAAAACTAGTCGACCTTATTATTAACTACCCCGTAGGTACACGTGACCCTCTCGCACCTTCGCAAGGACTGACACACGACAGGGTGTCTATTGGTTCCATAGCTGCGGGTCAGCAATTAACCCGCACTGCGCAAGCAATTTTTTACGGCCAGGAAGGGACGCCGCAGGACGTAACTATAAGCCTCCAGTACAATATCGAAGGGTCTAATGCCGTGTTTGAAAAAGAGGCTTCCACGCATTTTACGGTGGGCTCGTCGCCGATTTCTATTAACGTGTCGGCGCCAAGCGAGGCAATTGCCGGCCAGCAATTTGCTATGGACCTAACGGTGCAGAGCAATGCACTTACTCCGGTTAGTGATGTGGTAATCCAGGCACAGTACCCATTTGGATTTACACTTGCAAAAGCGGCTCCTGCTCCGGTCGCCGGGGGAACGGTGTGGCGGTTGGGGACTATGTCGCCGGGAGTGTCTAAAACGATACACATTGTGGGGACTATAGACGGCCAAGACGGCGACGCCCGAGTTTTTTACTTTTTAGGTGGCTCCGATTCTGACCAAACCGACACGCAGATAAAAGTTCCGTTCCTCTCGGTGCCGCAAACCCTTACGGTGCGGCGCGCATTTATCAGCGCAGACATTGCGGTTAACGGCAAAACAAATAAAACTATTGCGGTTACACCAGGAGGCTTAATGCAAGGAATTATCACCTGGACAAACAATTTACCCGACTCTGTTTCCAATGTTGAGGCAACACTGTCGTTGTCGGGGCCAATGCTCGACACAGGTTCGGTCCTTTCCCAAAACGGTTTTTATCAGTCGGCTAATTCCACTATTACGTGGTCAAAAGACCAAGAGGCTGCATTGGCGTCGGTGCCGCCCGGAGGCACTGGTACATTGACGTTTACTTTTACCACCCTCCCAACGGCAACCGGAGGCACCCTCTATTCGAACCCGACCATCGACCTCGCACTTAAAATAAAAGGAGTGAGGCAGGGCCAAGACAACGTGCCGCAAACGGTGTCTTCTGCGGCAACAACTCAGCTGCTTGTGTCGTCTATAGTTGCCCTCACTGCCAAAGCGCTGCATTTTAGCGGCTCGCTGCAAAATGTGGGGCCTATGCCGCCAGTTGCCGACCAACGCACGTCGTACACTGTCGCCTGGACGGTCACGAATTCTTCAAATACTATTGCAAACGGAGTTGTCTCGGCAACGCTGCCGCCGTACGTTACGTTTATCGCGGCACCTGCAGGGAGTGGTGTTACCTACGACGGGCCAAGCCGTACGGTGACGTGGGCTCTTGGTGACATTAAAGCGGGGGCGGGGTATTCTGCACCTACTCGCACCGTACAGTTCCAAGTAGGGCTTTCTGCCAGCTTGTCTCAAGTAGGGCAGTCCCCAGCACTAACAAGCGGAGCGACCCTTTCGGGCCAAGACCGGTTTGCGCAGATTGGTGTGCAAGTAACTGCCGAGGCGCCGACCACTGCGCTGCAAGAAGCTGGGTTTAGCGAAGGGATGGGGGTGGTCGCTCCAAAACAATAATTTTTATGTCAGACAAAGAACAAAACCTAATGGAAAAAATAGTTTCGCTGTGCAAGCGGCGGAGCTTTGTTTTTCCTGCGAGCGAAATCTACGGAGGCCTCGCTGGTTTTTGGGACTACGGAGCGTTCGGTGTAGAGCTTGCCAACAATCTAAAACAGCTGTGGTGGAAAAAAGTTGTGCAGGAACAAGACAACATCTTTGGTATCGACGGTGCAATTATTCAGAACCCGAAACTCTGGGAGGCGAGCGGACATGTTGCTGGGTTCACTGACCCGTTGGTTGACTGTAAAAATTGTGGTTCGCGTTTGCGTGCCGACCATTTAGCGGATACTGACTCGTCGGATATTGCGGAATTGACAGAACTTTTGAAAGACACGCCGTGCCCGGTGTGTGGTAAAAAAGCACTCACGGCTCCGCGGAAATACAACATGATGATGAAAACCTGGGTTGGGCCCGTGGAAGACGACTCGGCTATTGCGTACTTGCGGCCGGAAACTGCAGGTTCTATCTTTGTAAATTACAAAAATATTTTTGACACGACGTCTGCAAAAGTGCCGTTTGGTATCGCACAAATAGGTAAAGCATTTCGAAATGAAATAAGCCCACGCGACTTTATTTTCCGTGTGCGCGAGCTTGAACAGATGGAGATGCAGTATTTTATCAAGCCAGACATGCAGCAGGAAGTGTACGAACACTGGAGAAAGTTTGCGTGGGAATTTTTAACCGAGACACTCGACATCAGTGAAAGTAATTTACAGTGGCATGAACATGCAGAAAATGAACGTGCACACTACGCGGCAGCTGCACATGATATTTATTTTAAATTCCCACAAGGTTTTAAAGAGCTGTGGGGCACGCACAACAGGACAGACTTTGACTTGAAAGCGCACGCGGCACACAGCGGGCAAGACCTTTCGTATTTTGAAGAAAGCACCGGGGAGCGTTTTACTCCGTACGTTATAGAATCTTCGGTCGGTGTGGGGCGTATGTTTTTGGCAGTCCTTACAGATGCCTATACTGAAGATGAGCTTGGGGGAGAGACACGTGTGTACCTGAAACTTAAACCATCAGTTGCGCCTGTTAAAGCGGCCGTGTTTCCACTGCTTAAAAACAAGCCGGAGTTGGTAGAAAAAGCACGCGAAATTTACCTTGCACTTAAAAAGCAGGTGCCGCAAATTGTCTGGGACGACAACGGCAATATCGGTAAACGTTATCGCCGCCAGGACGAAATTGGTACCCCGTGGTGCATTACTGTCGACTTTGACACATTGGGAGAAAAACCAGAACTTAAAGACACTGTTACCTTGCGCCACCGCGACACGGGCGAGCAAGAGCGTATTGCTATTGCAGACGTAGCCGATTTTATAAAAACACGCATCGCCGCGTAAGTTAAAAACGAACTGTGCTATATTGGGCACATGACAGAGCGTGATATCAACGTCCATATCACATCGGGCAGCATTGTAAAAACGTTGCTATTTTTAGCGCTTGTTGCGGTGCTATGGTTTTTACGTGACATCGTACTTATTGTGCTCACTGCCGTGGTTATTGCTTCGGCGATAGAGCCGGGCGTGCACGGCCTGATGAAGCGTAAATTTCCGCGTTTGCTTTCGGTACTTACTATTTACCTGGTGGTGATAGGAACGTTTTTTGGCATACTCTTTTTCTTTATACCGCCTATTTTGAGTGACGCAGCAAACTTTCTTACCCAACTTCCAGCAACACTTTCTAACCTAAATATTTCAGACGCGACCCACGGGCTCCTTCCCTGGGGGAATGTCAGCGACACGCTTTCCTCGGCAAATGTGTTGCAGAACCTTTCTACCTCGCTCCAAGATTCAACGGGAGGCGCGTTTAGTGCACTCTCGGCGTTCTTTGGCGGTGTGACGTCATTTATTTTAATAGTCGTGTTTTCATTTTATTTTTCTGTACAAGAAACGGGCGTCGACGACTTTTTGCGCGTTATCACCCCAATTAAAGAGCAGGCCTACGTTTTAAACCTGTGGCGCCGTTCGCAAGACAAAATAGGGAAGTGGATGCAGGGGCAGTTGGTGCTCGCGGTTATTGTGGGTGTACTTTTGTACCTGGGACTTTTGATCTTGGGCGTGCAGCACGCGCTACTGCTTGCCATGCTTGCCGCTGTGTTTGAACTTATTCCGGTATTCGGCCAAATTTTGGCGATGATCCCTGCAATTGCAATTGGGTTTACCACCGGCGGCGTAACCGAAGCGCTGCTTATTGCTGGCCTCTACACAATTGTCCAGCAGTTTGAAGCCCATTTGATTTACCCTGTGGTTGTAAAAAAGGTGGTGGGTGTGCCGCCGTTGCTGGTTATCCTTTCGTTGCTTATTGGGTTTAAGCTTGTTGGCTTTTTGGGTGTGTTGCTTTCGGTCCCTATTGCCGGTGCTATACAGGAATACGTTGCCGACATCGACCGCGAAAAAAAGCGCGCACTTGCCAAGCAGGGCCTTGCAGATGACGGCAGAGCCAAGTAAGTTTGATACATGCAAGAGCCAAAACGCTTTTATATAACGACCCCCATTTTTTATCCAAATGCAAAATTGCACTTGGGCCACGCCTATACAACAACACTTTCTGACATTCTTGCCCGGTATCATCGCCTTATAGGGGACAAAACTTACTTTCTGACCGGTTCAGACGAAAACACGCAAAAGATGGTCGACTCGGCAGTAAAAGAGGGGAAAGAGCCGCTGATATTTTTGGATGGTATTGTTGAAAATTTCGCCTCCCTCTATAAAGGTCTTGATATTTCGTATGACCAATTTATCCGCACCACCGACCAGAAAAAGCATTGGCCGGGTGCCCAAGCGCTATGGCAAAAACTTGTTGCTGCAGGGGACATATATAAAAAAGAATACGAAGGCCTATATTGCGTTGGGCACGAAGCATTTATCACTGAAAAAGACTTGGTTGACGGTAAATGCCCCGACCACGGCACGGTGCCGGAGCTAATTAAAGAAGAAAACTATTTCTTCCGTCTTTCAAAATATGCGCCGCAGATAGAAGAGAAAATAAAAAGTGATGAGTTCCGTATTGTGCCCGAAAGTCGCAAACATGAAATCCTTTCATTTATAAAAAACGAAGGACTTGAAGATGTAAGTTTTTCGCGACCGCGCAAAGCCGCTTGGCCTGCAGGTTTGGGTATCCCTGTGCCCGGCGACGACTCCCAGGTAATGTACGTGTGGTGTGACGCACTTTCAAACTACATTACGGCACTTGGTTACGGGCAGGACGAAATGCTGTACAAAGAATTTTGGCCTGCAAACGTGCATGTTATAGGCAAAGATATTTTGCGTTTCCATGCGGCAATTTGGCCGGGGATGCTTCTATCGGCAGGGATTCCACTACCTAAGGCTCTCTTGGTACATGGGTTTATCACCTCGGGCGGAAAAAAAATGTCCAAAACACTCGGCAATATTATAGACCCCGAAGAGCTCATAGAAGAATATGGCAGCGAAGCCGTGCGGTACTTTTTGGCGCGCCATATAACACCGTTTGAAGACGGCGACATAACCAGAGAGAGCTTTAAAGAAATCTACAATGCGAACTTGGCAAACGGGCTGGGTAACTTGGTTGCCCGTGTGATGAAGCTTGCAGAGGTCCACCTCCATGGAGACATACAAATCACCCAGCCAGTGTATTCAAACGAATATTTGGAAGCGTTTGAAAAATTTGATATCAACAAAGCCATTGACCACATATTTAAACGAATAGGAGTGTTGGATCAGAGGATAACAAAAGAAGAGCCTTTTAAGTTGGTTAAAACAGACCCTGCGGCCGGTACAAAACTTATTCTCGAATTGCTTCTCGAATTACGTGTCGTCGCAATTTTGCTCATTCCTTTTTTGCCAGAGACAAGTAAAAAAATCATAGAAGCAGTTGATGCCCGTAAAAAACCAGAAAACCTGTTCGCCCGCAAAGATTAACCGTGAGGTATTTTGACGCACATACGCACGTGCAGTTTGTGGCATATGATGCCGACAGAGACGAGGTGTTTGCACGTGCCCGCGAGGCCGAAGTAGGGATGAACTTGGTTGGCACACAACTAGACACTTCGCGTGCCGCAGTTATGTGTGCAGAAAAAGAAATGGGTGACGTCTACGCAAGCGTGGCGCTCCACCCGGTGCATACAGCAAAGTCGTACCATGATACGCAAGAGTTGGGAGGAGAGGGGAAAGCTTTTACTTCCCGCGGAGAGATTTTTGACTTTGCCGCGTACGAAGAGCTGGGGAAGTCAAACAGAGTGATTGCGATAGGGGAATGTGGGTTGGACTATTACCGGCTAGAAGAGGACACGAAAAAGTTGCAACAAGAAGTATTTGTGCAGCATATCGAACTTGCAAACAAACTGGGTAAGCCGTTAATGCTGCACATTCGTGATGGGGCACACCAAAGTGGGAGCGATGCAGGTGCATACAAAGATGCGCTTGAGCTTTTAAAAACACATGCCAAAGTGCAGGGTGACGTCCACTTTTTTGCGGGGAACTGGGATATTGCACGGCAATTTTTAAATTTAGGTTTTACACTTTCATTTACTGGCGTGTTGACGTTTACCCACGACTACGACGAAGTCGTACGCAACGCGCCCGTAGACATGTTACTGACAGAAACCGACGCGCCCTACATAACGCCTGTCCCATACCGCGGCCAACGCAACGAACCCGTGCATGTGCGGGAAGTGGTGCGGGCAATGGCGGGCATAAAAAATATTTCTGAAGAAGCCATGACAGCCCAAATAATCCTTAATTCTAGGCGCGTTTTTGCTATTGACAAATAGCACTGTTTGGTGCTATAATAGTAGAGGTAGTATCAACGGTTTAAGGGGCTATTTCGGCCCTACTCGTTGCAACATGTGGAGATATAGAAGTGACGAACATCATCGAACGGGGCATCAGCCTCATCGGTCGCATGCGGAAGAATCTCGAGGGCAAGTCCCTTTGGCTGGTCTTCGCGACCATCGCCTTTCTGGCAGTGGTCGACGTGTCGCCGGCCTTCGCCATCGACTGCCGTCCCCACGGGGAGCACAAGGTGACCTTTCTGTCGCTGAAGAGCGACGTCTTCGGCTGGGAGGATATCGACGCCCCGCTGCGGGTTACCATGGAGGTGTGTCGGGTCAATAAAGCGGGCGAGCGAATCCAGCTCGACGAGTTCGCGATGCCCGACATTCTCGGCGTCGAAGAGACCTACACCGACCGGAACCAGGTCGATGCGGACCTCAAGCTCGTCATGCAGTCGGTGAAGGCTGACAAAAAATTCGGCCCCGAACGTCTGAAGGCCATGGTCGAGAAGATCAAGGCCATTCAGGACCCGAAGACCGCCGACGCCAAGCCGGCGCCGTGCCCGCCGGGCCAGGAGAAGGCCTACGTCGGCACCGGCGACGAGAAGTGCGTCGCCAAGTAACAACGCCCCGAGCGTTGGAAGATACCCCGAGTATCTCCAACGCTCGGGGTATCTTTTTGTCCAAAAATCACAAAAAACTCGAATTTGTTATACTACTATGATGCCTACATTTCTACGTAACCCCAAAGTTGCCGCTATGTGCGGGGCCATGTTAGCCATGCTGCTTTCGGCCCTCGACCAAACTATTGTCTCTACCGCCTTGCCGCGCATCGTGGCCGACCTGCAGGGTATGGAGCATTTGTCGTGGGTCTTTACGGCCTACATGCTGGCCTCGACCGTTACTGTGCCGCTGTACGGAAAACTGTCTGACATTTACGGCCGTCGTATTTTCTACATCTTTGGCATTATTATCTTCCTCATTGGCTCCGTACTTTCGGGTATGGCGACGTCGATGTTTGCTTTGATAGCGTTCCGCGCAATACAGGGTATTGGCGGCGGGGCAATTATGGTTAACTCGTTTGCCATTGTCGGAGACCTTTTTCCACCGTCTGAGCGTGGTAAATGGATGGGTTTGCTCGGCGGCATGTTTGGTATCGCCTCTGTTGCAGGGCCGCTGCTCGGTGGGTGGATAACCGACTCGTACAGCTGGCGCTGGATCTTTTATATCAACATCCCGCTTGGGCTTTTAGCGCTTGCAGTCATTGCGTTGACGCTCCCGCGCATTGGCACGGTGGTAAAGCGTTTCCCGATAGATTTCCTCGGTGCGTTTTTAATTGGTGCGACACTCGTGCCGTTTTTGCTTGCACTTGTGTGGGGCGGCAGTACGTATGCCTGGGGGTCGTTCACGATACAGTGCCTGTTTGCCGTAGCACTTGCCGCGTTTGTTGGGTTCGTTTTTGTAGAAGAACGCGCACAGGACCCGGTGTTGCCGCTTGCGCTGTTCCGCAATAGGGCATTTTCAATTTCAGTTTCGGCAGTATTTTTAACCGCTATAGGGATGTTTGGTTCAATAATTTACCTGCCGCTCTTTGCCCAGCAAGTGGCCGGCTTTAGCGCAACGCACGCGGGGCTTATTTTGACGCCGCTGATGCTTGGTATTGTCACCATGAGTGCCCTGTCGGGGCAGATTGTTTCGCGTACGGGCAAATATAAAGTGCTGGTTGTTTGTGGGGTTGTGATGGTTACACTCGGTTTGTTTTTGTTTTCACGTATGGGTGCCGACAGCACAAAAATGGAAATAATTTTGAAGATGATATTTATGGGCGCGGGGCTTGGTATCACACTGCCGGTGTTTAACATCGTGGTGCAAAACGCCTTTGGGCAGGAAAAACTTGGCGTGGTGACTGCGTCGGTGCAGCTGTTCCGCAGTATTGGGGCCTCTGTCGGCGGCGCGTTTTTTGGCGGGTTGGTAAACGCGCGGCTTGCAAGCGGGTTGTCGCTGGCCGTTGCACTGCCTACAACCTTTTTAATTGCAGCGGCAGTGGTGGTGCCGGCATTTTTCCTTGTGCTGTTCCTGCCTGAGCTCCCATTACGTAAAACAATGCACAAACCGCTTGAAGAGGCGGGGATAGAGCTGGAGGAAGAAATGGGATATTCGACCCCAATTCACTAGGGTCTAGCCCAATTTGCAAAATGGGCGGTTTGTGGTACGCTCCTTGCATGGTAGAAAAATCGCAGACCCTCGGCCGTAGCCCTATGGGCGAGGCCGCCCAGGTCTTAACCCAAGCGAATGTCTCCGAAAGCCGCCCCGTATATGAGGTCGGCTTTCATGTTGCCCCTACAGTGGGTGATGATGGCGTTGCTGGGGTTGTGGCCGAAGTTAAGTCAGCCCTAGGGCGGGCTGAAATTATTAGTGAGCAGTTCCCAGAAAAAATGTCCCTTGCGTACACCATTGTCCGCTCGGAAACAGGCAAGCGCGAAAAGTCGAATGAGGCATATTTTGGTTTTATCAAATTCGCACTCGGTCGTGAGGCACTTCCTGCCTTCCAGGAAGCACTCCGCGCAAATAAAAATGTTCTCCGTTACTTGGTTATCGAAACTCTTCGCGAAGATATTTCGACAGCTCCACGCCGCGCAGTGTTTGCCTCTGACCGTTTGGAAGGGGAGACAATCAAAAAGCCTGTTGAAGACGCTCCAGTAGAAAAACCTGCAGAAATCTCGCAGGAGGAAATCGACAAGTCTCTGGACGCGCTGGTGTCGTAAAACGCGATATACTAGGTGTATGAATAAAGTAATTCTGTACGGAAACTTGACCCGCGACCCGGAGTTGAAAACACTCCCAAGTGGTGGGCAGGTTGCAACGTTTAGTGTTGCAACAAACCGCCGCGTTAAAAAAGGCGAAACGTGGGAAGACGTGCCAGAGTATCACAACGTTGTGGTGTTTGGTCGCCAAGCAGAAACGTCGGCGCAGTATTTGAAAAAAGGTTCTTCAGCACTTATCGACGGCCGTATGCAGACCCGCAGCTGGGAGACTCCAGAAAAAGGTAAGCAGTACCGGACAGAAGTAGTTGCCGAGCGTGTCCAGTTTGGCTCGCGTACCTCAGGGCCTGGAGGGGGAGGATCTCCTTCGACAAGCGCAGGTGCAAGCCGTGGGGGAGAAGAGCAGCCAGCCCCTAAAGACGACGCGATAGACTACCCCCAGGAAGACATTAACCCAGACGACATCCCGTTCTAGCCATCACAAGAAATTAACTAACCTTTATGCCAAATAAAACAGATAATTATGTAGCGCACTTCCAGCGTATCGACTACAAAGACGTCGAGATGCTCAAGAAGTTTTTAAACCCGCACGGTAAAATTATGCCGCGCCGCCGCACAGGCCTTTCCGCTGCAAACCAGCGCGCCTTGGCCGAAGCAGTAAAGCGTGCGCGCTTTATGGCACTCCTGCCCTTCATCGTGCGTTAGCACGATCGGGCGAACGCATAAAATGCGTTTTAGCCGTTTATTGTTCGCTAAATTCACAACACTAAAATAAAAAAAGCCCCCGAGTTGGGGGCTTTTTTATTTCTTATCGACTCGTTCGACGTAGTTACCAACTTCGGTGTTTATAAGCACCACGTCTCCTTCGTTTATAAACAGGGGAGCGTTTACTGTTGCGCCGGTTTCGAGGGTAATTATTTTGTTACCGCCTTGTGATGTGTTGCCACGGACTGCGGGCGGTGCTTCTTTAACGACAAGCTCTACTTTAATTGGGATACGGACAGAAATTATTTTCTCGTCAAAGACAACCGCGTCTATGACAGAGTTTGTCTTCATAAACTGTGCGCCAGTGCCAACAGTGTCTGCCGAAAGTGTAAAGCGGTCTGCGGGATTGTTTTCGGCACAGAACCAATACTCGCCTTTTGCAGCGTAGAGATACTTTACGCTCTTTAAAGACAGGTCGGCCTCTTCGGCTTTTTCCGACACATGGAAGGCGTGCTCGGTCACTTTGCCGGTAATGAGGTGGCGGAGTTTTGTCTGGTTAACCGGTTTGCGCTGCTGTTTGCGGAAGACGTGCGCGTCCAACACTTCGTACGGAGCGCCGTCGAGCAGAATTACTTTTTTATTTAAAATCTCGTTATATTCAAGCATTGCCATCCACGCATTCTACTTAAAAAGGCCACTTTGTCGAGTCTAGAGCGAAACTTTTTGGGCTCTGTGTGGTTGTAAACAGGGCACCATGATATACAGTGTAGTCATGAACGAAGGATATCTCTCACTCGTGGAAGAGGGAAAAGACTACTCTGACGAGGAGTTACTTGCTGCGTCTGTAACGCACCCGGCCTTGTTTGCACTACTTGTGCGCAAGTACGAGCAACCGTTTATGCGCAAAGCGGTGAACATTGTCCGTGTGCAGGAGGAAGCGGAAGATGTCGTGCAAGAAGCCTTCACCAAGATTTATATAAACGCGCAGAAATTTAAAAAACAAGACGGCGCGTCCTTTTCTTCCTGGGCGTACCGTATTGTTATAAACACCGCGCTGACGCATTACCAAAAACAAAAAAAGCAGGGCGGCAGGCAGGTAGAGTTAGATGAAGAAATTTGGGCGCTTATCCCCGACAAAAACCTCCGCCAGTTTGAAAAAAAAGAATTTATGGACGAAGTTGCGTCGGTACTCTCGCGCATGCCCGAAGTTTTTGCCCGCGCGCTAAACGCCTTTTTTATAGAAGGGAAGTCGCAGGAGGAAATGGCGGGGGAGGAAGGTGTGAGTGTTGGGGCGATTAAAACCCGCGTTCACCGTGCAAAAAAGGAGTTTAAAAAGATCTACGAAACTATTAGCACTAAGATCTAGTTTATATCTATATGCGAACTAAAATCGAACAACAGGTGATGGCGAGTGTTGCGGTTGTCTACACCGCGCGTAGGCTCACAAGCCGCTTTGCGCTGGAGTGTTACGCGCTCGCGCTTTCGTTTGTAGGGACAGTATTTTTTGTCTCACTCCCGCATGTTGCTGCAAACCTGTCTAACGTTGCAGGCGGTGGGGCAGGCAGTATTGAGGCTTTCATTATCTCTGCAGTGCTTGGAACCAAACTTATAGTCCAGTTGGCACTTGTGGTTGGCACTTGTGCACTTGTAGCTATGGGCGTTGATATGTCGCGCCAAACAGCCTCCGGCCGCACAGCGCTCTAGCCTCTATTCGTCCGAATCTCCGCCGCCTGCGCTTTTGGCAGGTGCGTTTGTTTCAAGTGCGGTGCGAATTTGTTTCAGTAGGGTATTTGCTATTGTTTTGTTTTCACGCAAAAATGTTCGCGACGCGTCGTAGCCGCGGCCCAATTTTTCATCACCAAAGCTGTATGAGCTGCCGCTTTTGCTGACAACTCCTAAACTTTCGCCAAGTGCCAACAACTCGCCCTCGCGGGAGATGCCTTCGTTGTAGAGTAGATCGAACTCCACTTTGCGGAACGGCGCTGCAATTTTGTTTTTAACCACCTTTACCCGGTGGCGGCCGCCTACAACCTCTTCGCCTTTTTTAATTTGTGCAATGCGGCGGATGTCCAAACGCACGGATGTATAAAACTTTAATGCTTTGCCGCCTGGGGTAGTCTCTGGGTTGCCAAACATCATGCCGATTTGCATGCGGATCTGGTTGATAAATATAACGATCGTTTTTGATTTTGCAGTAATTGCGGTCAGTTTGCGCAGCGCTTGGCTCATGAGGCGTGCCTGTTTACCAACGTGGAAGGCACCCATATCGCCTTCAATTTCGTCTTTTGGGGTGAGTGCGGCAACGGAGTCGATAACAACAATGTCGATTTTGCCTGAACGCACAAGACTCTCTACAATTTCAAGTGCTTGCTCACCTGTGTCTGGTTGGGAAACTAAAAGTTCGTCGAGTTTAACGCCTATTTTTTTTGCATATTCGGGGTCAAGTGCGTGTTCGGCGTCTATAAAGGCACAAATACCGCCTTTTTTCTGCGCTTCAGCAATGGCATGCAAGGTAAGGGTTGTTTTGCCGGATGACTCGGGGCCAAAAATTTCGAGTATGCGCCCGCGCGGGTAACCGCCGATGCCAAGCGCCCAGTCCAAGCCAATGGAGCCCGAGGGAATTGCGTCGACATTAACTTTTGCTGTTTCGCCCAACTTCATTATCGACTCCTCGCCGAATTTTGTTTTTATCTCGCGTATTGCCGCATCAATGGCGCTTGTGTCTCTGCCTTCCTTTCCGCCGGAGGCGGATCCGCCTCCGGCGGATTTTTCTTTCTCCTTTGCTTTTGGTGCCATAGATGGGGAAGTGAATGAATAAAGTTACACAAGAGGGCAATAGTTCAGCACATTTATTGAAACTACCCGCGACGTGCGTCGGCCAAAGCGGTCCACGCCGCGGGCGGTAAATACAGTATACCCTGCAGGCGGAGACAATGTGAGCGTAAAATGGCCCTCTTCGTCGGTAAACGCAGGTTTGTCGTTTATGGTCAAAAACGAGATATTTTCTGCTGTTCCTGAAATAACAACAGCACTGGAAGAGGTTGCGCTGCCGTCCCTGGGCGACACTAGTACGATGCGCGGGCCTTCGATAAGCCTGCGGGCTTCAAACAGGCCATATGCAAGAAGGGCAACAACACAGGCAATAGTTATGGAAAAAACAAATGTCCGTCTGGCAGAAGGGGCGGGGCTCATACCTCCGCGCTCATATCATGGGGCTCGTCGCCAGCTACAGGGGCACGGCCAAGCACTTCGCGGGGTTTTGCACCGTCGCCGGGACCTATAACGCCGCGTTCTTCAAGCATGTCGACCAAGCGGGCTGCACGTGCGTACCCGACACGGAGTTTGCGCTGGATATACGATGTAGACGCTTTACCGGCTTCAAGCACGGCTGCATGTGCCGCCTCGTACATGTCGTCGTCAACTTCTTCGTCCAACCCTCCACCAGTGCTCCCACCGTCGTTTAATGAAATGCTGGTAACACCAGGGGCAGGGGCTGCGATGTCGATAGGAATTTCCACGTCATTATTTTTTGCGATAAAGTCGGTCACTTTTTTAACCTCGCCCTCGCCTATAAATGCGCTCTGCAAGCGCACCGGTTTACCCATGTCGCCGCCCAAGTACAACATGTCGCCGGCACCGAGCAGTTTCTCCGCCCCACCTTGGTCCAAAATGGTGCGGGAGTCTATCTGTGATGCAACTTGCAGAGCCAAACGTGACGGGACGTTTGCTTTGATAAGGCCAGTAATAACGTTTACAGAGGGGCGTTGGGTTGAAAGTAGCAAGTGGATACCAACAGCGCGGCTCATCTGTGCCAGGCGGACAATGGCAGCTTCCAGCTCGCGGGGGAAAGTCTGCATAATGTCGGCAAGTTCGTCTATGACAACCACAATGTAGGGCATAGCTTCGGGCACGGCTTCGCCTTCTTCGGGCTTGCCCTCTTTCCTAATACGTTCAAGTGCAGGGGTAAGCACATTTTGGTGGTAGGAGTCGATATCGCGGACGCGGTGTTCTTCCAAAATGTTGTAGCGCCTTTCCATTTCCCGTCCTGCCCAGCGGAGTGCCATGATAGCTTTTTTAGGGTCGGTGATAACAGGCGACAGGAGATGGGGGATTTTGTTGTATAGCGTCAACTCGACACGCTTAGGGTCTATCATCAAAAACCGTAGTTGCTGGGGGCCGGCACGATAGAGCAGCGACGTGATAATGGCGTGTATTGTCACCGACTTACCCGACCCGGTTGCGCCAGCAATAAGCATATGCGGCATTTTAGCGATGTTGCCAAAATGTGAGTTGCCAACAATGTCGCGGCCAAGAGCTACCAAGAGGGGCTTAGGCGAGTCAGCAAATTCTTTTGCTTCAAGCAGGGTACCCAACCCCACGGTAACTTTTGCCGAGTTCGGGACTTCGATACCCACAAGTGACTTGCCCGGAATTGGTGCCTCGATACGCACCGGGTGGGCGGCCAGTGCAAGCTCCAAGTTGGTTTGAAGCGAGAGAATCTTTTGGAGGCGAACGCCTTCGGCGGGTTTAATAGCGTAACGGGTAACGGACGGACCTATAGAGATTTCATCGAGTTCGACAACAATGCCAAAGTTCGCAAGTGTACGTTTAATGATATTTGCATTTGCTTTGATGTCGCCAACACCGGGGCGGCCTTTGTCACGTTCAAGTAGTGAGAGCGGCGGGGGAGTATATTCCCCAAGCAAGCTCTTTAAATTGGCAGCGGCACTTTGCGCTTGTATGTCTTTTGCAGAGGGCCTGGTAGCCGAAGCAGAATCCGGCTGCGGAGCCGAAGATCGACGCAGAGGATTCTGCGCAGGCCCAGTATCTTCGTCTGCACGTTCATAGGTGGGGGCAAGCTCTTCCTCGTCTTCCCCTTCAGGGAGTCCGGCAATAGACAGGTCGCCTTCTTCTTTTTGTTTGAATACAAGCCCCACTATTTTTTTGCCAAGCAAAGCAAATGAGTGGCCTAAGAACACAAACGGCGCCGTTGAAATTTTCCCTTCAATCAGTATAAGGAGCGAAATAAGCGACAACCCACCGAGCAAAATAAGCGCCGCATAGATGTCAAAAAAGTTGACTGCCGGATGTGCAATGGCATCGCCCACGAGGCCGCCTCTGCCCGACACAATGTCGACAAAGCCGAGCCCTGCAAAAATAAAAATAGCGCTTGCCACAAGCTTAAGCGGGTGGAAGCTGTTCGACTCCTGCCGCAGTGCGCTCCAGGCAAGTATAAAAAAGAGCATGGGTACAAGGAAGTACCCAACGCCTAGGAGGTAGTTAAAGAGTGTATACACGTCTGAGCCGCCGTTACCTGCGGCGCCAAAGTAGGCGAGCGTAAAGATAATTCCCACAACAACAAGGAAGACTGCGATAATGGCGCGCTTGGTTTCCTGGGGTAGGGTGCGTAGTGGGTTCACACTTTCTTTTGCCGACTGTTTACTGTTTTTGCGCGCCATAGATATAGAAATATACTACCACGCGCCTCCAGTTTCCTGTTGTGGGGAAACGTTTTTGCTTTCTTTTTCTCCGGGAGTATACTCAAAGACATACGGTGTCTTTAAAGAGTCGCATAGAAATTAAAGGACTTTAAAAGACTTGTAAAAGACAAACACTGTGTCCGATATTGAAAAAAAATTCCACGAATTTGCTTTAAAATCAATCCTTTTTAAAGGACGAAATGATTGGTATTTTTGTTATCTAAAGTCAGAAAAAATTGCCCACGTGCTTGTTGTTCTTGCCGAGCAAAGTGTGCTGAAGGACAGGGGAGAGGCATACAAGCTGGCGCTCTCTGCAGCAGAGCTGCCACAAACCATTGTGCATTTTGCCGCAGGGGAAGTAGACCCTGCAGTTGTTGTTGCGGATATTTTTTCGCTGCTTTCGAAGGTGCGGCTTGCGGGCACCAGTGGTCTTATTGCAAAGGAGAATATTTATATTTTATTGAACGAGTACGAGACGGTTGTGGAGCGATTTTCGGCAAGCATACATCCGTCGCCTTTTACGTCGTCGGGCGACTTTGCAGTCCCAAACATCGACGTGGGGCAGGGGCCACTTTCTCTGGGTACAGAGGCCCGTGGTTTTGATTCCAAAACGTTGCCCGATGTAGAACTAAAAGACAATCTTAAAAGACAGTTTAAAGGTCAAAAAGACACAGACATATCGGCCATCAGTGCACGAACCCAGAAGGTATTAGACTTTGTTATTAGCAAAAAAAGTTCATCAATAAAGGACATTTCGGCCGCTGTCCGTGGCTGCAGCGAAAAGACAATACAACGGGAGCTCGCTGTCCTTATAGAACGCGGGTTGATAAAAAAAGTAGGCGAGCGCCGGTGGAGTGTGTACATGCCTATATAAGGAATGGGGTCGTTTTTGCCTTTTTATTTTTGCAAGGGTTTTGAATTGACCAAACCAGCCCCAAATGTTACTTTTGTGCTACCTCTGGATACACGTCCGTAAGCCCCTCTCGGGGTTCATTTGCGCTGTTGTCCACAGGGTATTTTTGCAGTCTGGGTACTACGAGCCCTATACTAGTAAGTAGCGACTGAACGTCGGCATACAGGGCAGTTACAGTAATGCCAGACACGGGCAAGTTCATTGACAACAGAATAAAAGCTAGAAGCAATCACGGTAAGTACCGTGTTCCACACGCGTCTCTATACACAGTAGGTTGTAGAGATCTCGTTCTTCTGAAATTCCTTATTCCTTCATGGTTGCTATGGTTGAATTTCCCACTCCCACTTTGCTACCAATCGCTCCTCTCTCTGCGGGGTGGCGGCACCTCACTTTCCTTTTCTAAGGAGAGCACAAGAGGCGCCGACTCTCGCTACAAGAGTGGCGGGTAGAACATAGTTAGGTTCCTTTTATTCGCCCAGATTACAAGTAATTATTAATTGTTCGAATTAGAAATATGACTATTACTCAGAGTTCTACACGGCTTGCTGCATTGACACTCGGTGTCGCAGCAATTGTCGCAGTTATGTTTGGCGCGGCTCTTGCCACACCAGCACACGCTGCGTCTGTATGCCCGAACACCTGGTCTAAGGCGCTCTCAATGGGTGTCACAAGCTCAGATGTTATGAAGCTCCAGCAGTTCTTGAACATGACTTCAAGCACTATGGTTTCAAGCACGGGTGCAGGTTCTCCAGGTCTCGAGTCTATGTACTTCGGTGCAAAGACAAAGGCAGCAGTAATGAAGTTCCAGGCAGCAAATGGTATCGACCAGGTTGGTAACGTTGGTCCTGTCACTCGCGCAAAGCTTAACTCGCTCTGTGCAGGTACAACCCCAACACCAACTCCGACACCAACTCCAGGAACAAACGGTACTGCAACGGTATCGGCAGCAGCACAGCCAGCTAATGGCATTGCTCCGAACAACGCGGCACGTATTCCGTTTACTCGCTTCACAGTCACTGCTTCAGGTGGCGATGTAACGCTCAACAGCGTTACGGTTCAGCGTGATGGTATCGCACAGGACGCAGCTTTCAGCGGCGTAATGTTGCTCGACCAAAACGGTAACCAAATCGGCATCAGCAAGACTTTGAACAGCAATCACCAGGCGGTGGTTGGTTCTGCAGTTGTTATCCCGAACGGTACGTCGATGACCTTCACGGTTGCGGCAAACCGCGGTACAACGAGCGGCTACGCAGGTCAGGTTGCAAGCTTCTCTGTCGTTGCGGTTAACACCAACGCGGCAGTCAACAGCGGCTCCCTACCTATCAGCGGTGCAGCTAACACTATCAACGAGACCACAACTCTCATTGGTACTGTCACTGGCTCACGCGGTACAAATGACCCGGGTTCAGCAAACACTGAAAACGTAGGTCAGACTGCATATGTATTCTCTTCGATCCGCCTTACAGCAGGGTCACAGGAGGACACATACGTGAAGTCAGTACGCTGGCACCAGACTGGTTCTGTATCACAGAGCTACCTCTCAAATGTTGTAGTCGTAGTTGACGGCGTGTCGTATCCGACAACAGTTTCAACTGACAACTACTACACTGCACAATTCCCAGGAACAGGTCTTCTCATGCAGAAGGGCTTTTCTAAGGATGTTGCAATCCAGGGCGACATCGCAAATGGTTCCGCTACAACCGTTATCTTCGACATCCAGAAGGCAGCTGACATCAACGTTGTTGGTGCACAGTACGGCTACGGCATCTTGCCATCGTTCGGCTCTGGCACAAACGCAACAAACGCTTGTGTTGCAGCAGGTACATACTGCGGTGCAGTCAAATCATCTGACGACCCATACTACGCTGGCTTCACTGCAACTATCTCGGCAGGTATTATAACTGTTTCGACTTCGAACGCAGTTACTGCTGGAAACGTTGCTATCAACCAGCAAAACCAAATCCTCGGCGGCTTCTCTGTCCAGGACCAGGGTGAACCGGTCACTGTCGGTAAAATGATCTTCAACCTTACGTCCAGCAGCCACGCAAACGTCTACACTGACATCACGAGCGTCTCGCTTGTTGACCAGAACGGACACGTGCTTGCAGGGCCGGTTGATGCAACAGTAGGCGCACTTTCTACTGTCAACAGCATCGTTACCTTCACTGACACAGTCACACTACCTGTTGGTACCACGCAGCTCTTCTTGAAGGGCAAACTTGGCACCGACTTCGTAACTAACGACACTGTCCAGGCTTCGACAACTCCGTCGACACAGTGGACAACCGTTACAGGTCAGACAACTGGCCGCAGCCTCACTATCTCTCCGGCAAGCTCTTTGACGAGCGCGTCGCAGACAGTAAAGGCCGCAGCGTTGAACGTAACAGTCTCGTCAGTTCCGATTGCACAGACAGTTATTGCAGGTTCAAACCAATTCACATTCGCAAACATCATTCTTGATGCAACTGCGTCTGGCGAAGATTTGCGCCTCACAACTCTCCCAGTCGAGTACTCATGGACTGGTAACGCAAACGACCTGACAAACTGCCAGCTCTACTCTGGTTCAACCAGCGTATCTGACCAGCATGTCTTCAACCCGTCTTCGGCAACAGTGCCGACAACAGGTACAGACACAAGCTTCTCGCTCAACAGCGGTGGTATCGTTGTACCGAAAGGAACAACAGTCACCCTTGCACTTAACTGCGACGTACGCAGCGGTGTAACTGGTACCTACAAGTTCGGCTTCCTCGGAACTGAAACTGCAGGAGCATCAGGTGTAACGAGCGGTTCAACAGTTAACGGTACCTTCACTACAAATGCCGGCAATCTTATGACGGCATCATCAGGTGGTACTATGTCGGTTGCTCTTGACTCAAGTACTCCAAGCTTCGGCATTGTGTCTGCAGGTTCAACAGGTGTTGACCTCGGCCACATCCGCTTCTCTGGCACCAACGAGGCAATTGACCTCCGCCAGGTTGCTCTTAAGCTTTCGAGCGGTACTCGCACTGACCTCGTAAACAACCAGGTCACTCTGTGGGATCAGACAACGAACACGCAAGTTGGTACAGCGGTATTCCCGTCTGGAACAAATGCAACTTCGTCGCAGATTGCCGCAGGTGCGTTCCGCATCCCTGTCAACGGTTCTCGTGTCCTCGTTATCAAGGGTGACATTGCTGCTATCAGCACCAATGGTCCTTTGACAGCTTCAGGTGACACTATAAAGGTCAACTACGACGGTTCTAACGTCTCTGGTACAAACGGTACCTACGGTGTTGGTGTCGCATCTGGCCAGAATCGTCAGCCTTCAAGCGCAACAACTGCAGTGAACGGTGCAACGATCTACAAATCGTTCCCAACCTTCACATACAGCACAACAGGCGCTGTGGCTGGTAGCGGTACACAAACTCTCTTGACCCTCACCGTCGGTGCGGACTCAAAGGGTGACGTAACGCTCAACAAGCTCACCTTCACAATCAACACATCGACAGCTTCGATCACCAGCCCGACCTTCACAGGTCCTAACGGTAACGTTGCTTCGACCACGCTTGCGACTACAACTGCAGGTAACAACCTCGCAGTTTACTTCGACAGCTCATCGAACACGTCTGATGCGGTTGTGGCAGCAGGAACGACCAAGACTTACAACCTCCGTGCAAACGTTACCCTTACAGGTACAAACACGACAGGTTCAGTCTCGACCTTCCTCAAGGCTGACACGTCTCTCCCACTCATTGTCTCAAACGGCAATGGCTTGGCTACGACAACAGCAGGTACTCTCCAGGCAAGCAACATTATCTGGTCACCAGAATCAACATCAACAGTGTTGACTCCAACAACCAATAATGACTGGACAAACGGCTATGGTCTCGGCGGATGCTTTGCATCTTCAGGCCTTGGTCAGGACTGCTTCAGCAACACTATCTCGAAGTAATTCGACCTAGCGTAAGCTGATTCAGCTCAGAAAAAGCCCCCTCTCACGAGGGGGCTTTTTCGTATGTGGGCGCAGCCATTTTTTTTGCGTGATACAATTTTTATGTGAAGTCTAGGCTTTTACAGCTTTGGCTCGTCGCTCGTTGGCCTCTCGGCGTACTTTTGTTTTTATATGTTGGACTTGTTTTATACCGAATCCCTGCAGTAGGGGAGAAACAAAAAACTGCCACTGCCGTGGCGTATATTCATGCACAAAAAATTACCCTAGCTGACGCCGTAGGGGAGCACCTACCTCCTATGCCAGATGTAGAGGTAAATAACAGAACAGTTGCGGGGATTGATGTAAACCAAAATGGCATTCGTGATGATGTTGAAATAGCAATTTTTAAAGCCTATCCCAACTCTCCTCAAATCCGCGCAGCGGAGTTGCAGTCGGCCATGGTGCAGCAAATGTTTCTGACCCAAGTTTTTAATACTGAAACGTGGAAAGCTGCCGCTCAGGAAGACTCCCGAAGTGATGCGTGTATTGGCCTGACAACAAAAGATTTTAAGACATATATGTCTCGAACGAACGAGGTTAAGGATTTAGTTTTTAACACTGAAATTCGTAAAAAACAGGAAAAATATAGCTATTCGTTTACGACTAGCTATGGAAGTCTTCAAGATAGCCCATGCGATATAGATACGTCGGAGCTTTAATATCCACGCTCTTTATTTTTGCACTGCCTTTTGTTGTTCAGGCTGCATGTTCAGCTAATGGGTACAGTATCATTTTTATAAACGGTATATTCCATACAGAACAGGAGGCTCAATCGGATAAAAATACGCTCGCATACATTTTACCTAAACAAATAAACGGGGAACCTTTAACTGTTGAACTTGGGTATAACGCTACGCATCTTGAAGGGGTGGGGGATTTAGCACAATCAGCATTTCAACTCTTAAACTTTTCCATTACTGACTACGATCTACGCAGTATTTTACGACAAATGTATACAGAGGTAAAAACTCGAAAACTTTTGTTGGTAGGCCATTCGCAAGGTACGTTGTATGCGAATTCCTTGTATTCCTATCTCACTTTGCACGGAGAGCCTCGGGAAGCGCTCGGAGTGTATAACGTGGCAACTCCTGCATCGTACACTGCAGGAGGAGGGCTGTATCTTACGTCAAAAAATGACGTACTCGTAACACTGGTAGCACAACTTGCACAAAAACTTCATGTGTCGGTGCCACTGTCGCCCAATATTGATATAGCTATTTTGCCAGGAAATACTACAGAGTTTTTCCCTGGGCATTCTTTTAATGGGGCGTATGTAGCAGGTGCGAAAGATAGAATTATTGCCGATATTTCTGGGGAGCTACGCACCCTTATCCCGGCATTTAGTTTGGACACTGGGGACTGCTTTGCTCCACCTGACATCAGCACTGGAGACAAAGTGCAGAAAGTGCTTTTTGCTGTTGCCGACCCAACAGCAGCTGTGATACGTACGGGTGTTGTGGCGACATACCAAAGTGTAGTATTTGTCGTAAGTACGTCTGCCGGTATGGCGCAAGCGGGATATGCAGCTGCCGACTCAGTTTTTACATCGGTCGCAAGTTTGCTGTCTGGCCCTGCAGTAAACCCGACAGCTCCTGAAAATGCAGAAAAGAACTTTGCTGTTGTAAAAAAGTTATATGGCTCGAGTGTTGACACAAACAGTTACCGCGACTTGAACAAAACCCAGGGTGGGGCAGCGCTCATGGCACTCGAACCAGAGAGTGCTCAAACACCAGCGTCTTCTACGCCAGAGGCAATATCTAGCTCGACCTCTAGTCCAGTAATGCCTGTCCAGACTAGCGCAACCACAACAAGTGCAACTACGACACCTTTTATAGCAACATCGACACCTGTGTTTGGAGGGAGTGCGCTACCGAGTACTACTGACCTAGCTTCTGTGGCGTCGAGCACGCAAGACGCAACAACCTCCCCGCCAGCACCCCCGACACCACCCACACCGATAAGTTCTATTGCAGACACGTTTGACTCGTTCAACTTACTTGGTTGGCAGACGTTTGGAAGTAATGTTCGAAATTTTGAATTTGACGATGGTAGTGACGGCGAGTGTTTCCACGGCGGGTGTGTTGTTGGTTTCTTAAGCACGACCAGCACCGACCTACTTATCCCGCGTATGTATGTCGAGCTACCTCCGGCGCTCGACGCAGGTGCATTTACTGTGTATGCAAAAGCTCGGAGTGGTTTTAATAGTCCTGACACGCAAATTTCTTTATGTGCAGGAGTGGCACTTGGGTGCACGGACGCAGAGCGAATAAATTTTTTAAATCATGCCGCTGTAGACAATGTCTGGCACCAGTATTATTTTGCCTGGCGACAAGGGGCGTCGTTTGTACAAAGTTGTGTGTTAGAAGATGACAGTAATGCTGCCGACTGTGCATGGGTAGACACAGGTTTTACGGCGGGCACACAATTTGACGGAGTGGCGCTATGGTCGACCACGGGCTATCGCAATGACCTTGGTGCAAACCTCTGGTTTGACGAGCTACAAGCGCACTAGTTGCTCTCTGTCTTGCAGGGGGTAAAATAGATATATGGAACCACAAACACGGAAATGGTACGGCATAGTTGGCACAGTAGTTATTATCGCTATAGCAGCAACTATATATATTGCCCACACACGCAAAGTAATAGCACCTACAACTACTGACACAGGCGGAACAGCATCTACAACAGTACCGACGGGAACTGACGCGAACGGGGGAGTGCACGTTGGGGGAGTTGTCGACACGTCGGGCATTAAAGCGCCTGACCTAACCCGGCCATACACACCACTTTCTACCTTGCCGCAAAGTGTGCAAGATGATAATAAAAAATTGGTAGCAACCGCAGTGGCACAGTTGAAGTTTGACCCAACCCATATTGGGTACTGGCTGCAGTTGGCCGCACTTCGCAAGGGCGCAAATGACTTTACGGGTGCAGAAGAAATCTGGATTTTTACAACTAAGCGCTGGCCGAAGGACCCTATTGCGTACAACAACTTAGCTGACTTGTACGAAAATTATCTGCACCAATATGCACAGGCGGGAATTTACTGGAACAAACTTATTTTGCTCCAGCCCGACAACATTGGTGCGTACTTAAATTTGGCAACGATGTACAACATCAACATGCATGACGCTGCGGGTGCAAAAACAACACTGCAAGCGGGCCTTACTGCAAACCCAAATAATGCTGACCTGAAGAAGGCTCTTGCTGCGCTCCAGTAACATACATGGAACGATATTTTACGAAGACTTTTTTCAAGTTTCTCTTCGGTTTTTTGGTGATTATTATAGTGGCATTTTCTATCATCACGTTTGTGGCAGGGGAGCAGCCACGGCCGGTTGACAATGTCGCGTTACCCCAGTAGTCTACAAAACAAGGGCCGCGAAGACAGCAGGTAGTCCCGCATGCGGGACGTTAATGCCGAAAGGCTCCTGCCGAGAGGTCGAACTCAAAAGCCCTTATACACAGTCCCGCGAGGGAACTGTGGCACTACAAGAAATAGGTTTTTCCTATGGCAATTACAAAACAAAAAAAGGCAGAAATTGTAGAACGCATGAACGGCATCATAGGAGATGCGTCGACTCTCGTGTTTGCAAAGTTCAAAAGCCTGACAGTTGCTGAGCAGACCGAACTCCGCCGTGCGTTGCGCAAGGAGGACGTAGGCTACACGGTAGCAAAAAAGACCCTTGTCCGCCGCGCACTTGATGCAGCAAATTTTGCAGGCTCGTTCCCTGAACTTGATGGCGAAATTGCTATGGCGTACGGAAAAGACGAACTAGCGCCAGCGCGCGAACTTGCAGTCTTTGTCAAAAAGTTCCCCGAGCACTTGGCCTTTGCAGGCGGCGTGTTTGGTGGAACATATGTCAGCGCAGACGAAATCAAAGCTATCGCTGCAATCCCTGGAATGCAGACATTGCGTGCACAGTTTGTACAACTTATTAACAGCCCGCTCCAAATGCTTGCAGTCGCAGTAAGCGAAAAAGCAAAGAAGAGCGCATAACGTATTACTATATGGCAGATGAAACAACAGTAGACGCTCCGGTTGCAGAAGAAGTAGTTGCGGCAGCGGCTCCAGCTGCAGAAGAAAAGAAAGAAGCCCCAGCAAAGTTTAAAGACCTCATCCACTCGGTGGAAAAAATGACCGTACTTGAACTTCACGAACTCGTGAAGGCACTTGAGTCACACTGGGGCGTGTCGGCTGCAGCGGTTGCAGCAGCACCAGCCGCAGGGGGAGCGGCAGCAGAAGAAAAAACATCGTTTAACGCACACCTTACTGATGCTGGTGCCGCAAAGGTACAGGTCATTAAGGCAGTTAAAGATGCTCTTGCACTTGGCCTTAAGGAAGCAAAGGACCTTGTTGATGCTGTCCCTTCAGTTTTGAAAGAGGGAATGAAGAAGGAAGATGCAGAAAAGCTCAAAGCCGCTGTTGAAGCTGCTGGCGGTAAAGTGGAGTTGAAATAATTCAACAACCAATAAAGAAGACACATAATTTCTCTCGAAATTTCAGCAAAAAGCCCTGGCATTCCAGGGCTTTTTCTGTGTATAGCACCTGTGGATAACTTTTGTAGGAGGTTAGGGGAGCCTGAAACCTTTTCTAGGAAAGACGAGTTTTTATAGGTAGACAGCAGAACATTGAAATGTGGTACGGGGCACGAGTTCGGTCATTATCTACGAAATAGCTTTGCACCTATTTCGTACCGACTCTTCGCTACTTCTCCTATTTTTTCTCCTTCTTTATTCTTAATCTTTCATCTCCCTTTCTCCTCCTCACATTCTCCCCATCCTTGGTTTTCCCCCTACCACCTTCTATATGTTTCTACCCGCTCTTTACTTCCCTCTTCTCCCCGCCCCTGTTCCCTCGCCTACTCTTTCTTTGAGTAGGTTTTTTTTGTTCATTTTGTCAACTTTGCGTTCGCCTCTGCTTTTGCATAGAATGGCTACACACTACTGAATGGACGTTATGACTGATGGATTACAGAAACTCTTTGGAAGCCCTGCTCGTGTAAAACTTTTACGTCTTTTTTTGTTTAACCCCAAGCAGTCGTTTACATTAGCTGATGCTACAAAGCGTGCGCGTGTTGGGGAAGATGAGTCGCGTCGCGAGCTTGCTCTTTTTTTACGCGCCGAACTTATCGTGCGCACACCGCGCGGCAAAGGTGTCCGCTATGGGCTCAATGCAGAATTTGAATATGTCGCCGCACTCCAAGACCTTTTGCTAAATGCACCGGCGCGCGGGAAAGATATTGTCGCAAGGATCCGCCGTGTAGGGACGTTAAAGTTTGTTGTATTGTCGGGGATGTTTCTGGGGGAGTGGGACGGCTCGCTCGACCTGTTGGTTGTGGGTGACCGCGTTAAGGAAAAAAACTTACGTGAAGAAACACGCAAACTTGAAGCCGAAATCGGGAAAGAGATCCGCTACACGCTGCTTTCCACCGAAGACTTTTTTTATCGTATCAACTTAAACGATAAACTTATCCGCGACGTACTAGACTACCCACACAAAATTGTGCTCGACAAGCTTAATATAGGACTTAAATAGGCTAAAAACAGCATGGTTTTGATATCCCCAGGGGGCTTTTTTGCTCCTCGCTATAGAGCACAGGGGTTGTTACAATTGTGCTGTAGCCATTAATTATTATTTGTTCACCTATTTAATATCATGATTGTTCAGCAATGGGGTTACGTTCTTCAGCAGTCTTTTTATAACCTGCTTTGGAATGTCGTGAATTTCCTTCCGAACCTTTTATTCGCCATTATTATTTTTGTCGTCGGATGGTTCTTGGCAGGTTGGCTTGGCTGGCTTATCACCGAGGCAGTTCGTGCGCTCAAAGTTGACCACGCACTCCGCACTGCAGGCATTGGCGATGTTGTTACTCGCGCAGGCTACAGTTTGAACGCAGGTGTCTTTTTGGGAACGCTCGTAAAATGGTTTGTCATTTTGGTGTTCTTGATGGCGTCGCTCCAGGTGCTTGGCCTTGTTGCGGTGACCTACTTCTTGCAGTCGATTGTTGTAAACTTCCTTCCAAACGTAATCATCGCAGTTCTCATTCTTTTGGCAGCTGCAGTACTTGCTGAAGTTGTGCAGGGAGTTGTTGTTGGTGCGGCACGTGCTGCAGGCATCACTGCCGCTGGTTTTGCTGGCACAGTTGCAAAGTGGGCAATTTGGATTTTCGCAATCCTCGCCGCACTTGAACAATTGCAAATTGCACAAGGAATCTTGCAGACACTCTTTACCGGAGTTGTTGTTGCACTTGCACTCGCATTCGGACTTTCGTTCGGCTTGGGTGGCCAGGAGGCTGCTGCTCGCTTTATCGAAAAGACCCGCGAAGGTATGCACAAGGGACACTAGTTTGTTCTAGAAAAAGCACCCAAAAACCGCCCTTTTTAGGGGCGGTTTTTGTTATATACGGTAAGGGCTTTTGACCCCAGTCCCCGGCCTTCTTCACACATTTGACACCTATAGACCACTCCTATATACTCACTTGCACAGATGTTAACCACTAACCAGCTTGAAAAAAGGGGATAACAAACAACTTTCGAGTTGTCTGGCATCCCGCGAAAAGCGGGTTTTTTGTTTCCGAATCTGTTACTGAAATTCGTAGAACTTTGACAATCAAATCCCACTGCACACCGCTTTCCAAAGCGGGTCTTTTCGAGGAGTGCAAGTGGAGGTAAGAAAAAACATAAACAACAAATTATTGCGGTTCTCAAGCTTCCTTTTCTCTCTCACAAGAGAAAGGAAATAAATAAGGGCGTATGGTGGATGCCTTGGCTTTGAAAGGCGATGAAGGACGTGGCGTGGCGACGATATGTTTCGGGGAGCTGCCAAGCAAGCTTTGATCCGGAAATTTCCGAATGAGGAAACTCCTTAGATAGAAATATCTTTGATCTCGACGCAAGTTGAGAAGCATACCCTGGGAAGTGAAACATCTCAGTACCAGGAGGAAAAGAGACTAATAAGTATTTCGTTAGTAGCGGCGAGCGAACGCGGAGGAGCCCAAACTCGAGAAACTAGACTCTGTACATGGCGAGCAATTGCTGTGTGTAGGGTCTAGTACATCTCGGGGGTTGTAAGGCGATGATATTCTGCCTCGAGCAGAAACAAAGTTACAAATTGTTGTGATAGCCGAACCTGCTGGGAAGCAGGGCCCTAGGAGGTGAAAGCCCTGTAGGCGAAATCAAAACAACTTTGTTCATTGTCCTTGAGTAACTCAAGACACGAATGGCTTGAGCGAATCTGCCGGAACTAACCGGTAAGGCTACATACTTTCAAAGACCGATAGTGAACAAGTACCGTGAGGGAAAGGTGAAAAGAACCCCGGCGAGGGGAGTGAAATAGATCTGAAACCATATGTCTACAAAGAGTTGAAGAGGTCGCAAGACCTCGACAGCGTGCCTATTGAAGAATGAGCCTGCGAGTTTATGTGTACTGCGTATGACTAAGGGCGATGAGCCTGGAGTCGAAGGGAAACCGAGTGTGAATAGCGCGTTTGTAGTACGCATAAGACCCGAAGCAAGGTGAGCTTACCATGAGCAGGGTGAAGGAATGAGAAATCATTCTGGAGGCCCGAACCGTTGAGCCGTTCAAAACTCTCGGATGACTTGTGGTAAGGAGTGAAAAGCTAATCGAACCTTGTAATAGCTGGTTCTCTCTGAAACAGCTTTTGGGCTGGCGTCGCATCAATTGACAGACGGGGGTAGAGCACTGGAAGGACTCAACAGGGCGCAAGCTCGTGAGTCCTATCAAACTCCGAATACCGTTTGTGCTATGCGGCAGTTAGTACGTGGGGGCTAAGCTCCACCGTACAAAAGGAGAAGAGTCCTTGATCTCCAGTTAAGGTCCCAAAATTAACGTTAAGTGCATCACAAGGAGGTGGAATTTCACAGACAATGAGGAGGTTGGCTTAGAAGCAGCCATCCTTGAAAGAAAGCGTAACAGCTCACTCATCGAGAGATTCTGCGCCAAAGATAATCGGGGCTAAAACGTTATACCGAAACTGAGGACTTGCATTTCCTTCGGGAAGTGTGAGTGGTAAGAGAGCATTCCGTTTGCAATGAAGCATAAGGCGCGAGCCAGTGTGGAGCGTACGGAAGTGAGAATGCAGGCACAAGTAACCGCAATGCGGGTGAGATCCCCGCACGCCGAAAGATCAAGGTTTCCTTGGCGATGGTGATCAGCCAAGGGTTAGTCGGGCCTAAGGGTATGGCGAAAGCCGCACCCGATGGACACAGGGTTAATATTCCCTGACCGGCGCATAGGTGATGGAGGGACGGAGGAAACAAATTGTCGCGTCTTATTGGATTGACGTCTCTGTGCTTAAGATTGGTATTCCAGGCAAATCCGGAATGCAGCTTTATTGCAACAATCGTAGTATGGAGGACATCCCAGGCTTCGGCTGAAGGAGATGACAGTGAAGAGCCTTTCAAGAAAAACTTCTAAACTTAACTATGCGTACGTCCGTACCGCAAACCGACACAGGTGATCAGCTCGAGTAGAGTAAGGCGAACGAGTGAGTGTGCTCCAAGGAACTCGGCAAAAAATCGGCCGTACCTTCGGAATAAGGCCTGCCCTAACCTCGCAAGAGGAAGGGGCCGCAGCGAAAGTATCCCTGGCGACTGTTTACCAAAAACACAGCTCCCTGCGAACTCGTAAGAGGATGTATAGGGGGTGA
>JBAXLB010000003.1:0-73004 GCA_037135035.1 Candidatus Adlerbacteria bacterium
TAGCAAAAGCCCAAGCCGAACTACAAAAAGCTGGGTGGAAAATGGGTCCGGAAAAGTTGATGCAAAAAACAGTAGGTAGCGGTAAAACGGCACACACAGAGACGCTTGAGTTTTCGCTTGCGACAGGTAACGTCCCTGAACTGCGCGCCGCTGCAGAATATTTGCGCATGACGTGGGAAAAAGTTGGTGCACGTGTTGACATACAAATGTACGACCAGGGCGACCTGTCGCAAAATGTTATCCGCCCACGCAAGTACGACGCATTGTTGTTTGGCGAAGTAGTGGGACGCGAACTCGACTTGTTTGCCTTTTGGGACTCGAGCCAGCGCAACGACCCCGGGTTAAACATCGCGCTTTATGCAAACGCCACAGCCGACACTATTCTTGAACAACTACGTCAGACAAGTGACGACGCCAAGCGCGCAGCACTGTACGAAAAGTTTAATGCAGAGCTTAAAAAAGACATCCCGGCGATATTTCTCTATGCGCCCGATTTCGTGTATATTGTACCCAAAGACCTCGCAGGAGTTGACCTTGGGTTTGTAGAAACACCAAGTGACCGTTTTTTGAGCATCACCGCTTGGCATAAAGAGACAGACCACGTATGGCCGCCGTTCGCGCACTAATTTTATAACCATAGTAATTAATAACTAACAGTATTGTATGGATGAACAGACCACTCCCCGCGTAAGTGGGGCACCGACCGCAGCAGTAAAAACAGAAGGTAAAAAACCGTTTCGCGGACCCCACGGCGGACGCGGCGGCAAAGGCAACCGCCGGAACGACTTTAACCGCCGCGGCGGCCCAAAGCCCCACCAGGCACACCCTGCACGCGAGATAAAGGAACACGACCCCAACAGCCCAGCCCCGCTTGCTGGGGAAAATACGTATATCCCGCCGCTTGAGGCAGGTGTTGTGCGCATTATCCCGCTTGGCGGCGTAGAGGAAGTCGGCCGCAACATGACAGCTATTGAATATGGCGACGATATTATTATTGTCGACTGCGGTTTCCAGTTCCGCGAGGACAGCACTCCGGGTATCGACTACATTTTGCCAAACACCAAATATTTGGAAGACCGCCAAGACAAGATCCGCGGCATGTTTATCACCCACGGACACCTCGACCACATTGGCGCTATCCCCTATATCATCGACCGCATTGGCTACCCGCAGGTGTACACACGCTTGCTAACGTCGATAATGATAAAGAAGCGTCAGGAAGAATTTCCTAACCTCAAACCCCTAACGATCCACGAGGTGGAGAAAAACGAAACTGTTCGCGCGGGGAAATTAAAGATCCGCTTCTTCTCGGTGACACACACTATCCCCGACTCGATGGGTATCATTATCGAAACTCCACACGGCTGGGTAGTTGCAACGGGCGACTTGAAGCTCGACCACGTAAACGGCGTCCCAACGGAAGAAGAAGAAAAGGAGTGGGAAATATTTAAAGGTCAAAACGTGCTCATGCTGATGGCCGACTCGACCAACTGCGAAGAGCCGGGCTTTTCAATCCCAGAACGTACGGTGCGCAAAAACATGGAAGAAATTATTTCGACCACCAAGGGGCGGCTTATCATTGGAACATTCTCGTCCCAGCTTGAACGCTTGATACACATTATTGAAACCGCGGCGAATTGCGGCAAGTCTATTTTGGTGGAAGGCCGCTCGATGAAAGTTAACATCGACATTGTTAAACAACTTGGCATGTTGAAGGTGCCCGAAAAAACATTCGTTGGCCCCGGAGAACTTGAAAGTATTCCTGACAATAAAATCCTCATTTTGGCGACAGGTGCACAGGGCGACGAGTTTGCCGCACTGATGCGTATCGCGATGAAGACGCACAAAAACGTAAAACTAAAACCAAGCGATGTTGTGTTGCTTTCGTCATCTATCATTCCCGGCAACGAACGTTCGGTTCAAAAATTAAAAGACAATATTTCGCGCCAGGGTGCAAAAATAATCCACCGCAAAACGATGGATGTCCACGCATCGGGCCACGCAAACCGCGACGAGCTTGTCTGGATACATATGCGCGTAAACCCGAAATTCTTTATGCCAATGCACGGCTACCACTACATGCTCCGCACCCATGCAGAAATTGCTAAGGCCTGTGGCCGCCGCGAGGAAGACGTTATCGTCCCTGACAACGGCACCATTATCGAAATTCGTGACGAAGGCCAAAGCCTCGTGCGTTTGAAAGAGATGGCGCCAAACTCACTTCGCCTCGTTGACGGCTTCTCCATTGGCGACATCCAGGAAGTGGTTATCCGCGACCGCAGTGTTTTGGCACAGGAAGGAATGTTTGTAATTATCGCAACCGTTAACCCAAAGAACGGACGCTTACGCAAGTCGCCCGACATCATCTCCCGCGGCTTTGTCTACCTGCGTGAAAACCAGGAGCTGCTTTCGCAAACCCGCCTTATTGTGAAAAAAACAATCGAAGACACGACCAAGGGGATGAACCCGGTCAACTTCGACTTTGTTAAAAACAATGTCACTGACGCCGTCGCTCGCTTCTTGTTCGAAAAAACCAACAAACGCCCTATCGTTATTCCGGTTGTGTTGGGGGTGTAATTGTAGTATAGTATTCCCGTCCTAACAAAACTATTTAGGAAGGAAGACCTTTGCCACATTTGCCTCTCAGCTCAATCAACCGGCGTAAATCCGGTGACCGGAGACGTCTAAGCACCTCGAACGCCAAACACGAGTTGTTGGAACCTGTCAAACCCCAACCTGCCGAGCGGGCACCTGTGGGCCAGGATATGGTCCGGCTCGCCGACCAACTGCCGCGGGCTTCCGCCAGAGGCCTTCGGACATTCAAGCAGAAGTACGGGGACCTCTTCGGCTAGCGGGCGACAACGAATCGCCTAGCGCCGGAGACCAGACCTTCTGACTTCAACTGCCTGATCCCATGATCGACCTCTCCCTTTTTGCGGGAGAGGTTTTTTGTTAACTGTCCGAGTGTCGCTGGTTTCTGTAGGAGCTCCCGAATAATCGCTCCTCGCAATTGACGTGAGGACCCTTCGAACTTGGACTGCTTAGTATAGTGTTTGCTTTTGCTGTTGATGCGAATACCGGAAGTTTTTAAGTGCGAGCCATAGTCCATGAGTGCTGCGTAGAAGTCCCGCGGTTCCATCTTTGATTTCTTCAGGTCACGCTCTATAAACGGCATAATTTCTGTATCTGATATTTTTACTTCAAGGTTCGACTTTGAAGTTTTTTCAGAGAAATAGTGGTGTGTAAAAACAGTTCTGATATTTGTTTCAATAAATACTTCTGGATTATTAAACGCAAACGTAGAAATAGCTCGCGCGGTGTAGGGGCCGATGCCTGGGAGGGATTCTATTTCTAGAATATCTTTTGGAAATTTACCCTTATATTCTTTTGTAATTATTTTTGCTGTTTCGTGCAAAAACTTTGCACGGCGGTTGTAGCCCAACCCTTGCCACTCGCCTAGCACTTTAGAAAGTGGGGCATGTGCAAGAACTTTAAATGTTGGAAATGATTTTAAAAACTGTCTGTATTTTAGTAACACCCGGGCAACTTGTGTTTGTTGCAGCATCAATTCTGACACTAAAACCTTGTACGGGTCTTTAGTCTTCCGCCAAGGCAAGTCATGTCTTCCGTGGGTTTTATAAAACTTTTTTAATTCTTTTAGCACGCGCCCATAATAACAAAAAACCTCCCGAGTGGGAGGTTTTTTGTCTAAAGCAAAGTTAGATTACTCTGCTTTTGGGCGAGCGTCAGAAACGGTGAGCATGCGGCCTCCGAAGTCTTTGCCATTCCACATAGCAATAGCTCCGTCAGCACCTGCATCGTCTGCCATTTCTACGAAGCCAAAGCCGCGTGAGCGACCAGTCTCGCGGTCGGTGACGATAGAAGCCGAAGCAACTTCGCCAGCCTGCGCGAACGCGTCCCGGAGCTCATCCCCCGTTGTGCGATATGGAAGGCCACCGATGAACAATTTGCGTGCCATAGTGTACGATTACAAAACTAATTAACAAAGTGTCTCGTAAGACGACCCTCCTAACTTTTCCGCAAACGCCGGGACCAGTGGAGAACTTACTCGAACGACCCTAGTAAAACATGCTGCCGTGTAAAACGCAATTGGACTAGTCCCCTACCTGCTAACGCGCGGTGAGCCGTGCGTAGACAACAAAACGTTTGTCGTAGGAATGTGCCGCGGCATCCCACGCGCCGTCACAGGTAATAAGCACAAGTTGTGTTGGGCCATTTGGTGAAAATATTGATGTTGCGGGCGCTTGTTCGGCCGGGTACTGGTCGGTTTCTGTGACAACATACACAAGTGTTTTGCCTGCAGCGTCTGCAACAGTTACATAGTCGCCAACTTTTACATCGGAGAGATGTTCGAACACACCAGACTTGGTGAGTGCATTGTTTACGTGGCCAGCAAAAACAGCGTTGCCCGGCATCCCCGGCTGTGCACCAAGCTCGTACCATCCGACATTTCCAAACGCTGCCGGAGTTGCCATAGAGCCATCGGTTTTTCTGCCAACGTGTTCAACAACAGCATCAACACCAATGCTTGGGATTTTTATACGAGCCGGCGTAAGTGGCGTTGTGGTTGCAACACCTGCAGGCAAAAGTAAAAGTGACGCAGCTGGCGCAAAGGCAGTCTGTACTGCACTGCCCTCAAGTGTAGTGCCAGCCACACGCGAAAGTATGTTAGCAGCACCAACAAGCACAACCACTACTCCCACAAGTGAGAACAACAGTCGGGTATAGGTATGTGGAGATACCGGCACTACGCTTGTGCTAGCCGATAATAGCAAGTGCTTTTCTGACATACGGGAAGAAGAATACTCCTGCGCTCATGAGCAAGACTGCAATAAGTGCAAAGACTGTTCCGTTTTGTGGGCCAAAGCCAGTGTTTGGCAGATATGCAGGGACATAGTTTTGTACGACAGACGCAGCACCGCTGTACGTTGTTGCCGAACCATTTGAACTACCACTGTAGGTTATTGCACCTCCGGTTGAGTTAATGGCAACGGTGCAAGTTGCGTTTTGTACACCGTTTGAAACGTTGACCGTTTGTGTGCCCGTAGTCTGGAACACGGTTGTGAGCTGCGCGCCAACATTCAAGAAGGTGCGGTCTGTAGTGGACCAATTATACCCGCCAGGTGTGCCACCTGTTGCGGTAAAAGTTGCAGCCTGGCCTGCGCCAATGCTCTGGTAGTTTGGTGTGCAGGAAAGGTGTGTCGGCACGTACGAGCCGCCTGCGTAGGCCACAATTGGTGCTGGACACCCCGCTGTCCCATACCAAATACCTGTGCATGGATTGCTCAGTTGTGGTGTTGTTGAAAGAGTAACGGTGCAGGTTTTTATCGCACCACCAAGCGGTGTAAAACCCGAACAGTCAGGAGAGTAGGTAAAATAATAGTTTGAGTCTGTTATAGACACATTGTAACTACCCGGCACAAACGTTACATACCGAGTGTCGTTTGCAAAGTTTGACTGGTAGTACAACTGTGACGAACCGTTGTTTGTAGCGCCGTACATGGTCGGTACGGTTGCAGTAACGGTAACAATTGGGGAGACAATTGGGGTTGAAACACCTGCAGCAAGTCTGGTTGTTATTACAACTTCAGAATATGGTGCGGTGTCGGCCGAAGACACAAAAGGCACCGCATATGATGCGAGTGCGAGTACTACAGCGACGAGAGCGGCACGGGGAAATGTCATATAGAATAAGGCTTAATTAACAATACGGCTTCAAATAAAATAGCGCCCACGCCCAATCTGGACCTATCTTACCACTAATTTAAAAAAATGCAAGTCCTCTCTGCGGGCGCACTAGCCTGCAACAGTAATTGCTACGTAGAGCACAAGAGCGCCTACAAGCGTCATAAACGTTGTCCAAAAGGTTGGGTGCACGTGATGACTTTCGGGTATAAGGTCAGACGCACCAATATAGAGAAAAAACCCAGCAAACATCGCGAGCAACAACCCGAGTATACTTTGCGAAACAGTAAAAAAGAGTGTCGCCGTAATACCAACAACAGGCGCAAGCGCATCGACAACTAACCAACGCATTGCCTGCGAGCGTTTGCCGCCGTGCCGCACCACAACATTGACGGTGTTAATACCGTCAGAAAAATCGTGTGCCAACACTGCCGCAGCAACAATAAACCCAACCGTGGGAGACACCTGGAACGCCAGCCCTATACCAACGCCGTCCAAAAAACTGTGTACCGAAAGCGCGCCCGCACGCACGTGGCCGCGCGCATGCGTATGCTCGTCGCCATCTTCGTGGCTGCCACTGTGCAACAACAAAAGCCGGTCGAGCAGCAAATATAGTAAAAACCCAAGCGCAATAAACGACACAACAGTCGAAGGTGTATGCGCCTTCCCGCCCAACTCGAGCGCTTCAGGTATAAGGTCGAAAAAGGCAACTGCAATAACAGCACCTGCACTAAAACCTAAAATCAAATGCAACCGGTCGCGCAGCCTAAACGCAACAACACCTCCCACCAGTGTTGAGCAAAATGCTGCAAGACCAATAAGAAGTGCCATCGTGTGCAGGGTTGAACTGTTAGTGACTTACTGTCGTGTTTGTAGTTGCGCTTGCTGCAACCTTGAGACCTTTGATTATGCTGTCGATGTCTTTACGTGCCGCCTGGAAGTCCTTTTCTGCTGCGGCGAGGTTAGCGCGTGCTTTTGCTAGAGTAGCAGTATTTGACGCCATTTTTGTTTTGTCACCACCGTCTGGTGTAAGAGCTGCACTTGTCGAAACAGATGCTTGTGCTTGAGTGCTTGCGTCAGAGATCTTTGCGCCAAGGTCATTGAGCGAAGCTGTCAGTGCAGTGACATCAGCCCCACCTTTACCCGCAGCTTGGATACGTGCAGCAAGTTTGTTGCCGAGCGTTGTCATCATTTCAGCAATAAGCACACCGCGGTCGGCAGCGGCGGCAATGCGCACCTGTGGGAGTATCAGCGCGTAGACACGATACGACTGGGTTATTGACGTAACATCCGCTTTCAACACACCTGCGTCCGTGTCAGCTTGGATTTTTGATTTAAGAGCAGCGAAGCCTGTTATCTGTGTTTGAATATTTGTTGCCAAGTTTTGCTTAAACGCGTCGGTCACCTTTTGCATGGTTTGGATGCGTGCATTTACGTCGGTGAGCGCAGCAATGCGGCGGTCAAGCTCTTTGTCGCCACGCGCCTTAGCAGCTGCCATGGCACTTGCGCTCATAGTTACCGTTGCAACTGGTGTCGTAATATTCGCGCTTGTGGTTACTGCTGTTGCAGCAGAGGCAAGGACAGGTGCAAGGGCAACGCTAAACCCAAGCAGTGAAAGAGCTACGAGAATATTTTTTTTCATAGAATTATATATGCGAAGTATTAGTGATAATAGAAATTATTGACCTACTGACTTGTCACCAAGTCCCGAGTCAACAGCCGCAGAGTCGGCCGAATAGCCTTGCATCTGGCTGTCTATTGCTGCGCTGTCCTGTACAAGAGCTGCATCAGAGGCATCGTTTGATGCGCTCATGCCGTTTGTTGGAGCAGCGGGAGCTTTAGTGCCTTGCGTGTTTGTTTGCATACCGGGTTTAACCGACGTGAGCCACCCACTTCTCCAGACGAGGAGCCCAAGAACTACAATAACAACAACTGCAATAACCCATTTAAATACTTTCGACATATTTTATATAATTATTTCGTAAACACTTCTATATCAGAAAGTATACCTTACTTTTTTTCCTCTAAGTCAAGACACACCGAGTTGATACAGTAGCGTTTACCTGTACCGGTCGGGCCATCGTCAAACACGTGCCCCAGGTGCGAACCACAGTTAGCGCACACCACCTCCTGCCGGTGCATGCCGTGCGATGTGTCGTCTATAATTTTTGTGGAACCAGGCAAGGCGTCTGCAAACGACGGCCACCCGGTGCCTGAGTCAAATTTAGTATCCGACGCAAACAACACGTTCCCGCAGGCCACACAGGTGTACATGCCATCGCGTTTTTCATGCACAAATTTTCCTGAAAACGGCGCCTCGGTCCCCTTTTCCCGTAACACGCGATACTGCTCGTCGGTTAGTTTTTCCTTAAAATTTTCATCGCTCATTTTTAAAGTATATCATTTGGGTACTGCTGCCGAGCCATGTGGCCGAACTGCTCCCACTGACAGGAAACTGAGCCCCTAGATATTTTGGTACCCGCATCGACCACAGGTCGAGGACCGCTTTAATAGATGCCGGGATTTCGCGCACTGTGTACCACAAATATTTTTCTCCTTGCGACGCATCAATGCCAGTCGCATCCAACCCCAGCGAACGCGCGATAAATACAGCGCGGCGCAGATGGAACGCTTGGGACACTACAACAACCGAGGTAACGTCAAACACTTCGCGTGCCCGGTACATACTGCTGTAGGTATCAAACCCTGCGTAATCTAGAAATATATCTTCTTCGGGCACTCCTTGTATAAGTAAATATTTTCCAACTGGGTAGACCTCGTCGTACGAAAGAGTACTGTTGTCTCCTGTTACTAAAATTTTTTCTACTGTTTTTGCTTTGTACAGCTGGACCGCCTTGTCGGCACGCTCTGCCATCACCGCCGAAAGCTTCCCACTTGATGAAACAGAGGCGCCCAGCACCAGAGCAACTTCTGCATGTGGCGGTGTTTCTGTTGCGGAATATATAAACGGTGCGGTAGCAATGTCTGCATAGGCAATTATCCCAGCACACACTACAAAGACCGCAAACAAAACAAGAAACATTCGCGTTGCCCACACCTTCATATAGATAGTATAGCTTTTTGGCAGCACAAAAGCCGCTCCAGCTTTACAGCATGAGCGGCTTTTGTCGAGGTTTCCCTCGCCTACATTAGGCGCGAGATACGTTTACAGCACTTGGGCCTTTTTCACCCTGAGCGACTTCAAAGCTGACCATATCGCCAACTTTAAGTTCGTCAAAAGTTACTCCCTGCAACTCTTTGGAGTGAAAAAAGAGATCCTTCGCCTCGCCTTCGCGAGAGATGAATCCGAATCCACGGTCCGTAAGCGTTTTGATTGTTCCTGTCATATTGTTTTGTTTTTCTTGTTAGAAACCCGACCTCGTTTCTTAGTCTTCTAGACAATGGCTATCCTATCATATAAGGGCTTTATTGTCAAACTCCGCTACCCACCCTACCACTCAGGCAGGGGCACCACTTCGGTAACCTCCATCTGCGGGGCAGGTATCACGCACAGCACTTTGCCCGCAATTTTAAAGTCTTCTTTCAAGATAATGGGCTTAAATTTTGGGTCTTTTGACTCGGGCCAGAGTATTGTCATGCCGTCGCGTTTTTCAAGCCGCTTAACCGTGACCATGTCGTTTACAATAGCGGCCACACGGTCGCCAGTTTCTGCGTGGTCGGTAAACCGGATAAGCACGTAGTCGCCGGTGTTAATTCCAGCGTCGTTCATACTGTCACCAATAGCGCGCACCGCAACGATGTCGCCGTCCTCCTCTTCAACAATACGTTTGTCGACTTCTAAAAATTCGTCCACTTCCTGCTGGGCAAACACCGAAAGGTCATCGCAGCCAACGTTTGCTATAACGGGGATGCTCACTGTCCCCCACGCCCCGTCGACGTTGCGCAGTTCGATATTACGTGCGGCGTTTTTGCGGCGAACGATATAACCTTTGCGCTCTAAAATGTCCAAGTATTGCGTGACCGTGCGGAGCGAACTAAACCCCAAACTTTCACGAAGCTGTTCGAGCGTTGGGGACATATTTTCTGTCCGGAGATATTCCCGCACCACATTAAGCACCCGCTGCTGCTTGAACGTTAAAAGGTTTTGGATATACATATACACTAGTATATCAACTTTTTGTGTAATTAATACACAAGATACACTAATGCATGTGGATAAGTTTAGTGCGTGTGGTCGTGGTGAGGGTGAACGTGTGAGTGCGAATTGCCCTTGGTAAAGAGCTGGTCAAACTTGAGCTTTGCCACAAAAAACAAGTAGAAGATCTCCAAAATCCCAGCAGTGTTAACAACAAAGATAGCCATAAACCACCACGGCTGGCCATTGCGGCTTGCGTGCCACAACCCCAAACCTTTCCACACAAGCGACCATACAGCAGCTACTGCCACTAACCCAAACAGCGGAGACGACCAAAACGGCAAGTTGATAAAAAAGCTCTGATCCATCCCATAGTGATGTGTATACATACCTACTAGTATACAACATTGCTGTAGTGTAAGCAGGACAAGTGCAGTCCGTCATCACTAGTCTATGACTCTAAGCGTAAACTTAAAGCGCACTGTGGTTGCAGTTATGCTTATGGCAGGGCTTTTGTTGCCTACCTATGCCGCACTTGCACAGACTCCTAACCTTATATACGCGCCTGCTCCAACGACATGCCCCGTGTTTTACAACAACATATACCTAGGGTTGCAAAATACCGACGTCACTAACTTGCAGGCGTTTCTTTCTACTCAAGGGTACTTCCCCTATTCGCCTATTGGTATTTTTGGGCCGCTTACGTTCCGCGCAGTACAAAACTTCCAAGCAGCGCACGGCCTCCCACGGACAGGGTATGTAGGTGTTATGACCCGCGGCGTATTTGGACAGATAGGTTGCACAACTACTACCTACCCACCGTACCCATACCCGCAACCACAGCCACAACCCGTGCCTCCTGTACAACAAGTGTCCATACAAACAATGTCGCCCCAGAGCGGACCCGTTGGAACAGTTGTTACCTTGTACGGGTCAGGATTGTACGGAACAAACACCGTGTACTTTGGCGGCAAAGCGCTTGACGCTGTGTATTCAAACAACGGAACGACACTGACATTTACTGTTCCGCAATATATATCACCTAACTGCCCGCCGGGTGCATATTGCGCAATGTCCTCCGGAGTCTCGGCTTTTTGGGTTCGGCCAACAACGCCCGGCACCTACCAGGTGTACGCACAAAACCAAAACGGCACAAGCAACACTGTAAACTTCTATGTCACTGACCAGAGCGCGCAAAACCAAACGCCTGTAATTAGCGGTATTGATGCTCCCCCACAGTTGAGTGTCGGCCAAACAGGCACATGGACAGTCCGCGCAACATTGCAAAATTATGTAAACGGCGCCAACCTCCACTACCAGAGCGTGTGGGGTGACGAAACAACCTACGCCTATGCCGCAGTTGCAAGTGGGCAACCAATACAAACATCGGCAACATTTACCCACATGTATGTTACAGCTGGCACCTACCACCCAACATTTACTGTTTCAAACGACACGGGCCAGCAGGCAACTATAAGCGCCACAGTAGTAGTGCACTAAAAAATTACCTAAACAAAAACCCCGCCACTGGCGGGGTTTTTGTTTAGAACGAGAAACCTATTTAGCGTTGTGCAAGACCGGCCAACAGTTTCTGAATATCACTGCGAACAGTAACAACATACGCCTGTGCTGCATTCAACTGTGTTTTTGACTGTGCGAGTGCTGTTCCGGTAGGAGTTTTTGCAACATTCTTTGCTGCTGCAGCTGCCTGTGAACTTGCGTTCGAGGCGTTACGTGTCATGTCAGCGAAGAGTACCTGCAACGAAGCCTGTGCTGCACCTGCACCCGTTATACGAGCCTGGATTTTAACACCCAACTTTGTGGCAAGCGCGAGAATGTCTTGTGTTTGGGTTGCTGCTGCGGTAACAGTCCCTACGGTTAATGTTTGGTCGAGACCTTTTACATTAGCTGTATACACTTGGATCTGCGCGTCGAGAGCTGCTGCATCTGCCGCCATCATCGCGTCTGTGTTGCTGTTTACTACTGGGGCGGTTGCTACTGCTGCGGGCTGACCTTCTGCTGGGACCATGTCAGTATCAGTTTTACCCTTCCAGATAACGTATGCGGCCACGAGCACAATAACTATTACTACAGCTGCCACCCATTTTGTTTTGGACATCGAAAAAATAGTAAATTAATAAATGCCATATGAAAAAGGCATGAAGCTAACTATAGCATCGGGGGTTTTTGTTTACACAACGAAAGCCTGTGGACACAAAAACTTGGCGATTTTTAAGCCCTTTTGTAAATGATAGTGTAAGATTAAACAAACTAACGTTGTCTGCTATGCAAAAAACTCTACATCTGCTTGCTATTGCAGGAATTATTTCCTCATTCCTCCCATATTCTGTAGCAGGAAAAACAGCTGTGCCGCCCTTGGTAGTAAGTGCTCCTATTCCCCCGACAGCATCATTCGACGGCAGAGTTACATCACTACGTGCAGACCCGACACTCGCAGGCAGTGTCGCACAGCTGCAGACTCCGCTGACCCTTTCGATAACATCTCTTGCGACACATAAACCTGTATTTTCAAACCCGGTCTCTGTTGTACAAAACCGTTGGAGCGCGCACATATTCCCCCCGCTTTCGACCGGGACGTATGCCCTTTCGTTACTATCTGGCTCCACAACTCTTGCAACGAGCACACTTACTATTGGCCTCCGGTCACTACCTACAGTGGAACCTGTCGACTCACTGCCGCCGTACGATGTTGCAGACGGACGTTTGATGCGTTTTGTCGTGCGTGCAGGGAGCGGCGGGCCGGTAGGAATTAGCCAGATCTCTTTTGCGACACATACAACGGGGGCCTCGGTCGGCGACATTGGACTCTACGTCTTTGCAGACTCTGCTTACAGTAGAGACATATCTACAACCACAGCAACAATCACGCCGCTTAATTCGTCTCTCGTAAATCCAACGAGCGACACGTTTGCTATTGTCCCCGACACTTTTATAGAAATTCCAGCGGGCATGAGTTACTACTTCGAACTCGACGGGACAGTTACTCCGACAGACACAACATACTCTGTCGATACCGTGTTGCTTGGCGACACCTTTAAACCGCTCGCAAACGCAACCGAACAAGCATCAACCAGTAACTTTGTTTGGTCTCCCAACACGTACGGTACGTCTGCAACAACGAGCGAAGACTGGCTCAATGCAAAAATTTTGTCTATGCCCACAAGTGGTTTTACCGAAGGCCGTTCAAATTTTCCTATTCCTGTTGTGCCAACATGTTCAGTAACAACCGACATACCTGTGGCAACATCCGGAAAACCAGTAACCGTCAGTTGGACAAGCACCAATGCGGACTATTCTCTATGGAGCGACGGCACGCGCGACCTTACGCAAGGAAGCAGAACGTTTACAAACCTTGCAGCATCACGCACCTATGTGTTGACGTTTTACAACCAGTACGGCAATGCACCTTGTTCAATAAACTTAGAAGTACCAATTGTAAAAGTTGCTGCCGTTGTTGCGACATCAACTCCAACCACAACGCTCGACTCGTTGCTTGCGACTCCGCCTACAGGGACCTTGCCACTTGCAGTCACCTTTACTGCGTCGGTAAACAACGCAAAGTCATGTGCGGCACTTACCTACAGCTTGGGGTATGGTGACGGCTCGGGGACAAGCACTGTCTCTGTCGGGAAAAATGTCTGCAAAGCACAGAGTGCTGTTTTTGCGCACACGTACACAATAGCAGGGACGTATGTTGCAGGACTCTACCAAAAAGCCGGCACCAGCAGTGCGCAACTAATTCAAAAACAAACAATCGTCGTTAAAGCAAAAACTGCGTCAGTGTTTGACGCAGCGGCGAACATTGCAGGTGTTGCGAGTGCATTGACCAGCGCTTTGGTTCACACACTCGAGGCACTCTGGCAGAGGTTTTAAATCCTCCCGACTGTTCCGAAAATAAACCCTACGAGTTCGATAACGAGCCAGCCAAGTATCGCGTAACCTATCATTGCAAAAATAGCGACCACGTCGAGCACCGAGTTGCTGCCAAGCGCGATGCCCGAAAACGATCCTACAAACGGGCCGATAAACGCACCGCTCACGCTGTACACCCATGCAACAAATTGCGCCGAAGGGTTTGCGCCAAAAAGTTCGAGCACTAAGCGCACAAAAAGAAACACTTCAATAATGCCAACAACGCCATTGATAATCCGTGCAACAAAATTTCCGCGATAGTAATAGCCGGTTGATGTAATTTCACTCATACCAACAACTGTAGCTTTTGTTGGATGTAGAAATGATGAAGAATTGTGAGATTAGAAAAAAGAAAATGCCCCGGGGTTACCGAGGCATTGAAAGACCTAGCTGATCGTGGAAGCGTTGACCAGATCAGGGCTGCAACGAAAGGCGGGCTCCTTGCCGTGGAACTTCTCCAGAGGCTTCAGCTTCAGGTCGCCGTCCTCGTAGACGCCCTGCAGTGTGGCGTGGACGCGAGCGTCGTTGACGACGACGTCTCCCACCGCTACGTGCTGCCTATTGGTCTTCGGGCCGACGACGACCGACTCGACACCCGACTTCACCTTGGTCGACGGTGCGACCATCGGCGACTTTGCCGGCTTCCTAAAGTCGACCGGAAATGGCCGATTATGCTGACGTGTCATCAAAAAACACCTTTCGTGTATGTTAGAACGCAACGTCAAATATTGTACATAGTAATGGAAATAAGGCAAGAGGTACAAAATGTATCTGCGATGAGAGTAATTTATCTAACTCTCTCCAACCTCCTCAAATTTTTTCGCAGGGCAACATGGTCCGGCAAGACTTTTGCGACCTGCGCCCAAAAGGCTGGGGAGTGGTTAAATTCGGCCAGGTGGCAGAGTTCGTGCACGATTATATAGTCGACAATTTCTGTGGGGAGGAAGACAAGTTTGTAGTTAAAGTTTAGGTTCCCCCGCTCGGAGCAACTTCCCCAGCGCGACTTGTGGTTTTTGATAAATACTTTTTTGAGCGGAAATTTGTAGAACGTGTTGAAGTGGTTTAGCCGCGCGTGCACCAGTGCACGCGCGGCTTCCCTATGTTTTAAATATTCTCTTCTACTCCGGCGCCACAGCATCTACGCAGTATACAGAAAAAGCTCCACACTAGGCGGAGCTTTTTTGTTGTATGTTTTTTTATTTACCGACCAAGGACAAGTGTCCGGCGAATTGCGTCAAACTGCGCAAGGAGTGCGGTTTGGTCAAAGGCAACAACGGTGTTTGGTGGGTAGTTACCAAGTTGTGTTGAGTGTACAAAGTACCGTACCGCAGTACATGGCGACGTGCCCGGCAATGCAAAGATAGTTTCGTGGTAGAGGTTACCTGCACCCGCATCGCTACTTTCAGCAACCGAGTAGGTCGTGCCGTGGTCAACCATTGTTTTTATTGTGTCGTTTGTGTGGAAAAACAAGTCGGCGGTACAGCCTCGGGTAGTGGTCAAAGTTTCGACCGAAACACCAGTGTCCTGCGCCAAGTTAGTACCTTTTGTCGACGTTGTAGAAATATCAAACTTTACACCGGGTATAGTCAGCCCCGGACCAAGCGCACTGTACGCGTAAGGAGTTTCAAGACGATACTCTTTTGGATAGCGAATAGAAAAACCAAACTTGGTTGATGTGTAGGTACTCCAGTTTTCTTGATTTGGAGTAGTTTGGTTTGTTGAGCCCGTCTGTGTATTTGTACTACCAGTTGTTTGCTGTGTTGTTGTCGCCATGGAGCCAAGCAACCCCGTAAGCGGTGCGCTGTTACGGAACATCCACAAGACTAAACACAGTGCAATAAGCACAACGACAATAACAACAGTGGTAACTACGGTGCGGCCGCGGAGTGACGGGGTATTTTGTTGTGGGTTCATATCACAATGATATGGCTTGCTTCATGAAGATACAAGGAAGCCCCTATGTAGGGAGGCTAGCGCTTAAAAGCAGAAAGGCAGCGCAAGCACTTGTCTTGGCCGGCACGAGTCTTTAAATATTTATTGCTGCATTCGCAAATTAAAATAGTTGTTTTGTTTGGTTTTTCTATCCAGTGGCCGTCTTGTTGAAAGGTCTTGCTGGGCCCACGCATCTGCGCGTTGTTGCGCACACCTGTTGAAGGCACGGGAATTTGCGCCGGTATGTTTTGCGGTGCAACGTGTTCTACATTTTTCTTTTTTAGTTTGGTTGTTTTTTCCATAGTAGTTGAACGCACACAAACCGCCTCGGGGCTTTAGGCTTCGATAAAGGTCAGTGCCTTACCCTTCTTGCCGGCACGGCCGGTACGGCCAATGCGGTGGATGTAGTCTTCGTGGCTCGACGGTAGGTCATAGTTGATCACGTGTGAGACGCCAGAAATGTCCAAACCGCGGGCAGCAACGTCTGTCGCCACCAAAATTTTTACATGGTCGCGCTTAAAGAGGTCGAGCGCTTTTTGGCGTTTGTTTTGTGTTTTGTTGCCGTGGATAGACTCCGACTTAAAGCCCTTGGCGAGCAATGTTTTGGAAAGTTTTTCCACGCCGTGTTTTGTGCGGCCAAAGATTAGCACTTTGTTAAATTCCGGCTGGATAAGCAAGTCATGCAACACAGTAAGTTTGTCTGTACCGCGGGGTACGCGGACAATGTCCTGCTCGATCGATGCAGCAGACTCGCGAGTCTTAACCGAGATGCGCACCGGTTCGCGGAGGAATTCGCCAATGAGGCGTTCAATTTCAGTCGAAAGAGTTGCAGAGAAAAACAGTGTGTGGCGGGGCGAAGGCAGCAACGAAAGTATCGTGCGCATGTCGTTGATAAAGCCCATGTCCAACATGCGGTCAGCTTCGTCCAACACTGCGGTGTTAAATGCGGAAAGCACCAAGGTTTTGCGTTCGAGCAAGTCCTTCAAACGGCCTGGAGTACCAATGACAAAGTTTGGTTTGCGGCGGAGTTCCGACATTTGTGGGCCGATACCGGCACCACCTACGCAGATTGCAGAAAAGATTCCAAGCCCCGGGGTAAAGCCGCGGAGCTCGTCGCCGATTTGTACCGCAAGTTCGCGGGTTGGGACCATAATCAGTACGCGCTCATTTTTGTTGAGCAGCACTTTGTTTATGAGTGGAATGAGAAATGCGGCAGTTTTGCCGGTACCTGTGTTTGCGATACCAACAACGTCCGAACCACGGAGCACATGTGGGATAGCGCGGTCCTGGATCGGTGTCGGGAGGACATACCCTTTCTTAACAATGTTAGCTTTCAGTTTTTCTTCGATCAAAAAGTCAGCAAACTTATGTTCGGGTGTAAAGTGTTCAACTTGTTCGGTGATAACCGCCTTGTTAATGAAACGGGACGGGTCAAATGACGACATACCGAACTTTTTACCACCGCCACGCGACCCACCGCGACTTCCGCCGCTGTAGCCACCTGCCGCACCAAATGGGCGACGTGATGCACCTCCAAAGCTCTTACGAGGCCCGGACGAGTTTGCATACGGACGGCTACCCCCAGCAGAGGTACCGTGAGTAGATGTTATGTTATAAGGCTTTCGAGCGGGTTTGCCTCCCGATGTGAAAGGCCGTTTAAATTTATCTGGCATTAGCCGCTAATAGTAATATATTACAACCTATTTGTCAACTACTACTGATACTGAATAAAGCTTGGGGCCGGTGTGAGCTTCAAAACTTCTTCCTGTGTCATCAAACGAGTGCTTGGCGGCTTGATGTCATTTTTATAGAAGAGTTTAAAACCCGTAAACTGCACTGGTTGGAGATTTTCAAAATTGGTATACGTACCAACTTTTTTAGCAGGACCTCCCCACCCGTCCATGTCCATCACAATTTGTACTTCAGGGAGCGGGGTAATATTTTTATAATTTGTCACCATGCCTTGCGTGTAGCGGTGTACAAACAATACTTTTGGCGGCAAGTTATTGTCGCGCACTAACTTTGCCAAATAGTTTGCAACCCAGTTTATGTCTGTCGCGTCGACGGTACCCACAACCGTGCCCGGCTTGGCGCCTGTCTTCATTGAAAACTCGGGGTCAATAGCCAGGTGCACGTTTGGCATTTTTAGATAGTTCTCAAGCAGCGGGACTTCTATCTGGTTAGTACTTAAACCCACCTGCACTTCAAGTATCACAATACCGTGCACTTGTTCGGCCAACTCGAGTGCATGGTCGACTTGGCTGTCGGGCATACGCAAACGGTACTTGCCGTCTTTGCCGGCGCTCCCCTGTGCTGTTACGGCAATATAGTCGATAGCAGGGACAACTGGTGTTGCAGGGTCGGCCGCACGCCATTGTGCTAGCGTGTCGTTTAGTTTTGAAATCATAACGTCGGCAGGATATTCGCCAAGCACGCCCATACCTTTAGAGTAAAAGTTACCGTAGTACGCAACAATGCGGTTAAACGGCAGCAACGCGCCATAGTTTGGGTATGTTGTTTTTACCGGCCATGGTTGTTTTTTAACAGTTGTGGTACCCGTGGTGGTGCCGGTCAAAAAATATTCGTACCACGATGTTGATGTTGCAACGTGCGCGAGCGAAAGTAACTTAAGGTCGTATGCATGCGTGTCGAGTACTGGCGGTGGAACCACCTTCACGCTTACCGGAGTAGTTGATGCGTGCGCATCGTCCAAGCCTCCATAATGCACTGCAAACAAACTGCTGTAGCCAACCAAATACACCAACGCCAAACTAGCGACACACCCAAGAGCTGCCATAGCAACATACACGACAGCTTTTTTTATATTTTTTTGTTTTTTTGCCATACTGCCTTCTTTCCCACTATAGCAGACTTCACTAACATGAGTTTTTGCGCGCGCGACATCTTTTTTACTTCTGCTTCCCGTTTTGAAGCCACACTGCGGTTTGCACATTCTTCGGTATATACTATTTTCTTGGCTTTTCGTGCGCGCGTATAGTGGCTACCAATCCCCTGCTGGTGTTCAGCAAAACGCCGCGCAACATCGGTCGCGATACCTGTGTACAGAGAGCCGTCTTTGCACTCTAAAATGTAGACGAAATACATGTGCACCAAATTACTCTTTCCAGATTTTTATAACGCACATGGGAGCCGGGCAAATATAGAGAGTTTTCGACTTCCTATCATAAAACCATCCGACCCAAAAGTCGTACCAGAGAAAACTAAAACTGATTTTCATAATTTCATTCTACCCGAGAATTAAATATCCCCCGCAGTATGCGGGGGGGGGTGTCGAACTCACAAGGTTTCAACGTTGGTGGCCTTTTACAGCTGCTATAACAGGCACCTGCTTCTAAGATGCCCGCCCATCGTGTTGCCCCACAAGTTCGGCGTCTTGGTTATAGCAAAAGAGGAGAGGATTGAAAAGAAGGCTGTTTCGGTGTATTTTGGAACTGTATTGCCAGCCTCGCCCGTAGGACGGTCTACGGCCGAGGGATCGTCTAAATCATATGCATTACGTATATGTTTTGAAAAGTAAGAAGGACGGCAATCTGTATATAGGTTGTACTGGTGATATTACAAAACGAATAGAGCAGCATAAGAACGGAAAGGTGCGAGCGACAAAAAGTAGGTTGCCGGTTGAGTTGATCTATAAGGAAGAATATAGTGATAAGTATGAAGCGTTTTATCAGGAACGTTTCTACAAAACTCCAAAAGGCAAAAGAGAGTTGAAGGAAAAATTGCCAGCCTCGCCCGTAGGACGGAGCTACGGCCGAGGGATCGTCTAATGTAATAATTGGACAATAAGTTCACGAAGTGAACATTGCCAGATCGTCTAATGGTAGGACAACGGACTCTGAATCCGTTTATCTTGGTTCGAGTCCAAGTCTGGCAGCAAATTTTTAGAGCTTATAAATCAATGGGATTTTAGAAAAGAGGACTTAGACATCAGAACTAGTATAAAATAAACCTATGGGAATAATATCGCACGACAGCGAAACGCCCGCGCAGGGCAAACAAGTAATATCCGCATGTGCATTTATCCACCACAATTTTGACGGCGTAGAAAAAGTGTTTATGCCCAAACGCGCAGATACAAAAAAGTTTTTGCCGAGCGTGTTTGAAATCCCCGGTGGCCACATAGACTTCGGCGAAGACGTTGTTGAAGGATTAAAGCGCGAAGTAATGGAAGAACATGGCATGCATATTTCTGTCGGTGACCCGTTTGCCGTATTTACCTACATAAACCCTATAAAAGGCTCCCACTCTATTGAAGCGGTTTACTTTGCTACCTTTACCGACCCACTGGAAAATATTTGCATCAACCCCGAAGACCACTCCGAATATAAATGGGTCGCAGAGAGTGAACTAGCTTCTGTATCTTCCGCTCCAATTACAGATGCAGAATTTGCAAACGTTAAAAAAGGTTTTGAACTTTTACGCGGTGAAGCACATAACTTTGGTTAAATTAAAACAAGCTAGCTTCCGTAACGCTTAAGAAAATTCTCTCGGCTTATTGAAGCAAACGCTTTCTTTTCTTTTTCGTCTACTTCGCTAACCTCAAAACCCATTTTCTTCATGATGTAGGGATGTTCGTAAATGATCCAAGACTGCCCAGTTACTCTTTCAACCCCTGCGAACAACGGGTCATTTTTAATTTTCGCGGCTAGCATATGCAAGCCTTCTTCAAACAACTGCAACATCTCCATCGGTTTTTTGGTAAACATCATTGGGATATGAATCCCAATATCTTTTTCCTCAATATGGTACGACAACGCTTCGTTAACGGAGGCCCAATCGCTTTGTTCAACTAAATTTTCACGCAATTTAGTCTCCAAATCTTCAGGAGATATTTTATCAACGAGAAATACATTTATCTGTTTGGTTATCTCTTTAGGAAGAGCTTCAACACTGCTGTAAGGAAAAGTTTTTAATCTCTCTATCAAAGCTTCAAATTCTTGGGCGCGTTCAGGAAAAAGAGCCTGTCCGCGCTGTCTAAAACGCTCTGTTATATATGTTGCCGTTGAAGCTATATCCTCTCTATTTGGAGCTTCCAATACCATACGCATAACAGACTCTTCGATACGTTTCGACATTGCTTCTACCATACCAACTTCTTTCTGGTCAGGTCGGGCAACTCCTTCGATTTTCATACTCTAAGTTTAGCACCGAACTATATACCTAAAATGAGATTCATCACTTCCCTACCGGAGGAGTAGTTGTTGCGACAGCCGGGCGGCTAGCGTAGTACGCATCCATTTGTTGATACGTAACTTTTGAAATGTCTTGTAAGTTCTGTTGTAATTTTGCAAAGTCTTTGCCGTGTGTCATCACACACAACAGGTATGGGTGGTTTGGATAGTACACAACTCCGCAGTCGTGCAACTCACTTGCTGCGGGCGTAGTAGCAGTTGCCGGGATACTTCGCACGCCAAACTTATGTGCAACTGCAAGTGACGCAGGGACCCCCGACACAATCCCGTCCTTATACTGCGCCTGTGTAAGAAGTGAAAGTGCTCGTTCAGAGTCGTCACGTGTTAGATACGTTGCACCAAACAACACACGGAAGATGGTGGCATATGCGCTTACCGTCATAAACTGTAGCTTGTCTTCGCTTTGTGTTGCGGGCGAGGGAATGTTTAAGTCTGTAAAAATATCATTAAACGCAGCGAGTGTTTTTGCATCGAAGTTATTTACAAGTGTATTGAACGCATCGTTGTCGGAATAGACTATCATCTGTCGGATAATATCTCGGACACTGTATGTCTGGCCGGAGGTCAAATGTGGTATGACTTCGCCGGGGTTGTCGTCGGTTGGGTTTTCTGAACCTTGATACACAAGCTGCTTGTTTAGCACGCCAGGGTAGTCCTCATTTTCTTTATAGTATGAGGTCATAATAAATACCTTGAGCAAACTCGCCGGAGCATACGTACTGTCGGGGTTTATGACAAACCACTTCCCACTCTTGAGCAAGCGTACATACACAGAAATTGCCCTTGCATTTTTTGCACGTATATCGTCAGCGATAGTATTAGCAATTGCCTGTTTTATGGGATTTAATTCTGGAAATGCATCCTCCGGGCCGATGTCGCACGCAAGTATAGGGTCAATAAGAGAATAGCCGCTGTTGTCGTCGCGGACAATTGCGCCTCGATACACACCTGCCGGTACGGCAAAAGCGTGTATATACCAACCAAGAACAACACCGGCCAGCAACGCCCCCAAAACAACCAGGGCATGTGTTCGGCGCAATTTCATATACGTTCTACTTTTTACCTGCAACTTTCAAAAATGCCAAAAAGAGTGGGTGCGGAGTAAGTGGCCGTGAAAGTAATTCCGGATGGAACTGAGTCCCAAGGAAAAATGGGTGTTTGTCTTTAGGGAGTTCGGCAATTTCCATAAGTACTCCGCTTGGCGACTTACCGGAAAATACTAACCCTGCTTTTTCGAGCTGCGCCACATAGGCTGGGTTTACTTCAAACCGGTGGCGATGACGTTCAGAAATTTCTCCTTTCCCATACGCATCGGCTGCAGTCGTGCCAGATGCCACAACACACGGGTACGCACCTAAGCGCATGGTGCCGCCGTAGTTCCCTTTTTCGACAATGTCTTTTTGCGTCGCCATGATGTCGATAACTGGATATGGCGCATCTTTTTTAATTTCGGTTGTGTGTGCACCCGCAAGGCCTGCAACATTGCGCGCATATTCTATCACCGCCAACTGCATACCGTAGCACAGACCAAAGTACGGTATTTTATTTTCGCGACAATACTGCACGGTCATAATCAAACCCTCGACACCTGTTTCGCCAAAGCCGCCAGGCACCACAACACCCGCAAACTTGTCTAGTTCACTTAGTGGCAATTTGCCCGACTGGAAGTCTTGCGAACTGATATAGGTAATTTTTGGCTTAAGGCCTAGATGATACGCGGCTGTCTTAATTGCCTCCAATACTGAAATGTATACATCGGACAATACAAACTCTCCAGATGAAAAATATTTACCAACAACGGCAACGTTCACCTCTTCTGTCGTACTTTTAGATTTTTGTACAAATGCTTCCCAGTCGCCCAGGTCGGTTGGGCGCGCTTCGAGCGACAACACATCGGTCAAAATGTTGCCCAAGCCATCTTTTTCGTAATTACCTGGGACATCGTAGATACTTTCCACATCGGGTGCAGAGATAACTCGGTCGTTAGGGATGTTGCAAAAGACTGCAATTTTTTCCTTCCGCTTTTCGTCAAGCGGCACACTGGCCCGCGCCAAGATAACATCTGCTTGCAAACCCACTGAGTTAAGCGAGCGCGCCGCGTACTGCGTAGGCTTTGTCTTCATCTCGCCGATGTTGCCAGGTATTGGCACGTAGGAAACCATCACAATGGCCACATCGCGCGGGAATTTTTGCTTGAGCATACGGGCCGCTTCCAAAAATATAATATTTTGGTACTCGCCAATGGTGCCACCCACTTCAATTATCGTTACGTCTGCTTTTGCATTTGCCTGCGCTGCGGTAATACGGCGAATAACTTCAAGCGGTACGTCGGGCACCACTTCGACGTTTTTACCCCCATATTCCAAATTGCGTTCGCGGCGGATAACTTCCAAGTACACCCGGCCGGTTGTCATGTAGTTAACTTCTGGCAGAGTCTCGTCTAAAAAGCGCTCGTAGTTGCCCATGTCTTGGTCGGTTTCGTAGCCATCGTTTAGCACAAAACATTCGCCGTGTTCGGTCGGGTTCATCGTGCCCGCGTCGACGTTAATGTAGGGGTCTATTTTTATTGCAGTAACTTTAAAACCTTTTGCTTTGAGTATTTTCCCAATAGACGACGTTGCGACGCCCTTACCCACACCCGACATCACCCCGCCCACCACAAAAATATATTTAGGAGTTGCTGCCATACAAAAATATTAAATCTTTAAATATCTACGCACCGCCAAGTAGCTGGACACTGCGCCCAAGACCACCCCCGTGCCAATAAGCACACCAAAGAAGAGTAGGAAGTTACCGATGTAGTAGGAAAATACGTTAACACCGCCAAAGAAATTTGCGGTTGCTTCCCCCAACCAGTACGTAAGCGGGTAAAACATCACCAAGGTAATAACGCCCGAAATAAGCCCGTACAGCACACCTTCCACCATAAACGGCGCGCGAATATAAAACTGCCCCGCACCAACCAAGCGCATAACCTGAATTTCTTCGCGCGAGGTGTATATTGCTAGGCGGAGTGTATTAAAGGAAATTGCGACCGTGGTGAGTACTAAAATAAGTATGATGATGAGCCCTAAGCGGCTTGCGGAGTCGGTGATGTTTTGCAGACGGTCGAGCGCCTGGCGATGCTGTTCGTCGAAGTAGTTTACTTTGTCTATAATGCCTGCCTGGCTGCTTGAAAGCGCTTGTTGTTGCTGCAAAAACTTAGCAATAACGTCGTACTGCGAAATATCTTTTGCGCGGATGTTAAGCACGGCCCCAAGCGGGTTGTCGCCCAGCTCTTGCAATGCCTGCAGGGTAAGCTGGTCGTTTTGATGCCGCTCGCGGAACGCGGCAAGGGCGTCAGCAGCGGAGACATATTCGACCGACTGTACTTCAGGTAATGCTTGCAGCGACTTCTGCAACTGCACTATCTGCTCTTCGGGCGCGCTTGTTGTAAAGTACACATTTACGTCGGCCTTGTTGCGCAGCTCGGAAAGTGCCGAATCTAAAATGACGCCCGCAAAGAGCGTCATCCCCAACACAAAGAGCGTGACAGTCATAACCAGAATTGATGCGAGGGAGACGAAGCCGTTCCTCCAAAAATCGAGGAACCCTGCACGGAAAATTCTTTTAGTGGTTATCCAACTCATATCCAATTAGTTTAACCCATAAAAAGAAAAGACCCCAGCAATGCTAGGGTCGACAAACTTGATTTTTGAGAGGGACTTGGGAACCCATGCGGCTGTAGCCCAAAAAGTTGCTGTAAGTAGCGTACCCCCTTGTTCCTGAAGAGGGACTTGGGAACCCAAGAACCACCAATCCCACGTCTTTTTGTCGGTAGCGTACCCCCTTGTTCCTGAAGAGGGACTTGGGAACCCAATGCCTGAACCAACGCAACACATTGATCTGTAGCGTACCCCCTTGTTCCTGAAGAGGGACTTGGGAACCCGGAAAATGATGCGATACGTGACGAAGAAGGATGTAGCGTACCCCCTTGTTCCTGAAGAGGGACTTGGGAACCTAGTGAATAAGTAGGGTTTTCTTGAGGCGAACCCCAAGCTTCATCACCGGGCCATTCACGAGGACCCGGGCGGCGCCGCTACAGCGCATAAACCATAGACGAAATCCATGGTCCACAAGGGAACTTTGATGAGAAAAACAGCGGAATCTTGCCTAAACAAGACGATGTTTTTCTCACGTTTCAAAGAATCTCTCTAAATTGAGAGTACTACACCGTTTCTGCCGTGTCAACCGCCGGAATTTCAGTGCCGCACGCACATCGCGAGTCGTGCCGACGCGGCAAAAGCAATGGCTCAAACACCTCTCTTCTGTTGACGGCCTTTATAAACTTCACAACTTGGAGTTCCATGTAATACCGATACGCATGACACTGTTTAAAATCCCGCAAATAGTGAGGTATGTCCATCGTCGCGTTTACTTCGGCCAAAAAATGCCCTATGTGTTCCTGTGCGTTGGTTATTGGCTTTTTCTTCAATCGCAGATATTTCAGCAGCACAAAATCGACGGTGTCAGCGCGAAATAGTTCCATTAGGTCATATATAAGTGGTTTGCTTGTTGCACTCTGTGCGCGATGGATGAGTGCAAGAGAAGACGAAATGTGCTTCTCACCGATGATTTTCTCAAGTTTTGTAGCCAGATGATGGTATCCCACATCGAGCAGTTTATTTACCACGTCAGGGCCATGTGGTTTTCGTTTAAAGCTTGCGCACCAGACTGGCAAGAGTGTTGCATACGCCTCCCAGAATACTTTCGCATTCCGTGCTTCGCACAAAAGTATGCGTTCGTAGGTATCAGCGCCCGTGTATGCACGATGAGGAATATCCAGCTTGTATTTCTTTAAAAGATGGGTACGGCGCGAGTCTTTTATTTCAAGTAACTCCTTGGCACTCAAAAGAGCGAGTGGTGTTGTACGGTACACAGACACACGTTCAAGCCACAGAGAGTTCATGAGGTATTCAGCGTACCAAATATTTTTTCATGCTCAAAGCAAAGAAAAAGCCCCGGGCGCGTTGTGCGTCCGAGGCTGCTTGTGTCAGAAGATCTCCTCAAGGAACCTGTCTCTGAGCTGACGTGCCATGGGGAGTTTGTTTTCCGCACCGCGGCCAGGCATTGGAAACAAGTCGGGTTCATACTTACACACGATCCCTCCGTGTTCCTTGGCCTTTTCTTCCAAGTGCGCGACAAACCGGCCTATGGAGCCCGTGTTTTGCACCGACCAGTTCAGGCCAAGCTGTCCCGTGCGTTCAGGCTTGGTTGCGTCCGCAAGCCCTCCACGGATGGTCATGTCCTGCAGGACAAAGTGTGTACCCTGTTTAAGCAGCCAGGCAACCACTTCGCGCTGGTCCTGTTTTTGCTGCCGTGCCATGAACGAGTTCATGATACGCCGAGCATGATTGCGCCTGTTCCACTTTCGCGAACGCTTAGTAAGAGGAGTTCGGTTGGTCGCACCCGTGGCCTTGGTAGAAAGGCGGCCTTCGACCGCATCAATTTCCGGCTTCCAATGTTTGTCCGGCCGCCAGAATTTGACGATCTGCTCACGGTTGAAAGAAAGAATGCCCAACCATGTAGCACCAAGTGCCAAGTACACGGCACTGTCTGAAGAAAAGGCAAGAGTTTCGGGCCGCTCGATTTCATATACGAGCGACACGAAATACTTCCCCGGCCTTTCCAGTCGCGGTTCGTCGCGAAAGAGGGTGAACTTCTTCACCCCCAAGCCCCGGCGAAGTTGCATCTGCTGGTACTCGGGAATAGGAAAGTTAAGCATATCCTTCCCGAAGATGTTCGGCGCAAGCACCAACCTGCCACCTTGCACCGGCCGAGATCCAGAAAGAAAGCGGCCAGAGATTTCGTAGAATCGTTTCGCTTCTAAATCCCACGACGGTGCCGCGCGCTTCCCAGGTGTCCGTGCATCACGGTCACCGTTTTTCGCAAGCGCGAAGAACGACTTGAAGGCACCGTCGAGCGTGTCGAGCGTTTCCTCCTGCCAGTTGCGCGGCACATGCGTGCCCACCACTCCATACTCCTCATCTTGCGCTCGCAAGCCGGTGAGCAGGTTAATCTGGTCGAAGAGCGTGGGCAAACGCACGTCAGGCTTTTTGACGCCTTCTTGCTTTTGCCGCCTGTAGGCTTCCCATGCCTGGACGCGCTGTTCAAGCGCCCAGTTCCAGACATCTCGTAAGTTTTCACTCACACCAAGCAAGAGTTGTTCCTGCTCGGCATTGAGCTTAATCTCAAAACGGACGGCGCGATACAGCACCTTCCGCTCTTCCTTATTTCCCTTGGCCATGTTGGACCCCCTTCTATACTCTGTTGTATAAGGACTGTTTCAAAAAAACTCTACAACAGATTCAAAAAAATTGCAAATTGGTCACAATTTCGCACATGCGAAAAAATGACATATTTTATTATAAAATGTATTTACCTTCCCTGTCGTCACGGATCACTTTCCCGCGGTCCATGGTAATAACGCGTTTTTTAAGGCTGTCAATAACCCCTTTGTTGTGTGTGGTCAAAATGATAGTTGTCCCCAGGTCGTTGATTTTCTTCAAAATCTGCACAATTTCAAACGTGTTAACCGGGTCCAGGTTGCCTGTAGGTTCGTCGGCAATAATGACGTCGGGCTGGTTTACAATGGCACGCGCAATAGCAACGCGCTGCTGTTCGCCACCTGAAAGTTCGTCAGGAAAGTTGTTTGCTTTGTCGCCCAGGTCGACCAAGTCGAGCACATGTGGGACGTCGGAGCGTATCTCGTCTTCGTGGCGGCCGGCAACTTCCATAGCGAAGGCGATATTTTCGTACGCAGTTTTTTGCGGAAGTAAACGAAAGTCTTGAAACACGGTGCCCATTTTGCGGCGCAGGCGATTGATACGATTCATCGGCACTTCGTGCACGTTTATCGATTCAAAAAAGACAGAACCCGAGGAAGGCTTTTCTTCAGCGAGCAGCATTTTTACAAGCGTTGTCTTGCCCGCACCCGAGTGTCCAACTATAGAAATAAACTCGCCGGGCTCGACAGAAAAACTCACATCTTCAAGTGCGATAGAACTGTCGGCATATATCTTACTGACACGGTCGTAGTAGATCATAGAAATGTAACCTTCCTATTGTACCCTATTTAAGCCCCGGGCAAACTGGGCTATAAACTCTTTTCTGCTTCTAAAAACGGCTCGATGTTCCCGTCTAACACTTTTTCGGCATCGTGCACTTCTACTCCGGTGCGGTGGTCTTTAACCAATTTGTATGGGTGCAGCACGTACGAGCGAATTTGGCTCCCCCATTCGATCTTTGACATGTTTGTGGAAAGCTCGGCGACTGTTTCCTTGCGCTGGGCTTCCAGCAAATGAAAGAGTTTTGCTTTTACAATCGCTAGCGCCTTTTCCTTGTTGGCACCTTGCGTGCGTTCGCCGTCGGCATGTGCTGAGATACCCGTTGCGACATGCACCACGCGGACGGCAGTTTCGCGTTTGTTAACGTTTTGCCCGCCCGGCCCGCTTGAACGAGCAAACGTAATTTCGAGCTCGCTTTCAGGTATTTCAAAACTCCCAATTTTTTCTATCACGGGCAATACTTCCACCAACACGAATGAGGTCTGACGTTTTTTAGATGCATTAAAGGGCGAGATACGCACCAAACGGTGCACGCCATATTCTTTTTGTAGAGTACCGTACGCATTTTTACCCTCGACTTCCACAGTGACATTACGGTAGCCACCGTGGTCGTTTTCGTTTGCGTGCAGCGCGCGCATGCCCCACCCGCGCTTTTCAGAATACTTTCTGTACATTTCCAAAAGCATGTGGGCGAAGTCTTCGGCATCGTCACCACCCGCACCTGCAACAATCATAATAATTGCATTACCTTTGTCATATTTTCCACCACCTTCTGCCGCCTCTTTCAGATCCTGCAATTCTTTTATCAACTGCTGCGCTTTGGCAGGTACGCTCCAAAAATCAGAGAGCTCCATCGCCGCTTCAATTTCTATAATTCGTTTTTGGATATCTTCCTTGGACTGCATATAAAAACTACTTTATCATGCCGTTGACTTTTTAGCATTTCCTGCTAAAAAGAAATTAGACATTGATTGTGAGGCACATTGTGAATATTGATCTGAATACTAAAAGCACAACTCGTCCTGCGGTTATTGCAGCAATTGTTTCCGGAGGCAAAACTCTCCTGGTACGAAACCCTGAACTTCAGTTTCCTCAATGGAAATTCCCAGCTGGAGGCGTGGAGATGAATGAAACTCCGCTCCAAGCACTGGTTCGAGAAATTGCTATGGAGACAGGCTTTTCTATCCCTTGTGTCGAAAATGGAGATGGTACGCTAACAATAGGCGATGACTATACGACTGTTCATCATTTAAGCTCAACAAAAGTTGAGACAGCCGAAGACACTCACACGCAGCATCGCTTTTTGATTGAACCCACGGACGTAGAAGATATCCTTCGACTGGACAGACAGTTTCGGAAGGAAGATAGATTCGAAACACTTGAGACAGGAATCCGTGTTTTTTCGAGCCTTGTGACAATGACGGACTTCCTTTGGAAGCAGTTTGATATGTTGAAAGAAGTGACCGACAAACTGCAAGAACTTTCTGCCGCCTAACTAGGCGGTTTTTCTTTTTCTATATGGAGCCGAGGGGGAGGATCGAACTCCCGACCTGCGGTTTACGATACCGCTGCTCTACCAGCTGAGCTACCTCGGCGCGCTATTATCTCTCCGATACACAATCGGGAGCCGTTGCCCGGAATCGAACCGGGGACCTACTCCTTCGCTTACACCTCTTTTTTTAAAAGCACTATAAGAGGGCTAGACTGTATTTTTCTCCAGACACTGGAGACCCTTGTCAGTCGTTCGGGCGCTTACGCGCCACGGTCTTGGCCTGTGCCAGGCTATTAACCGTTATTCGGGATTCGCGTAGACGTTACCATCTACGTGGGCAGGGATTTTGCGTCCCACCATGGAGTTGCTCTACCAGCTGAGCTACAACGGCACTACCTCGACTCTTGGTCGATGGCAGAGCAGATGATATCACGAAGCTTCTTGTTATTAAAGTAGAGGGTTAGGACACCATACTTTGTTTTTCTTCTATAATTTCCAACTCCACGATGAGGAGTAATAATAGGTGCGTAAAATTGCTCTCTTTTTGCCTTTAAACTCTTGATCCAGAATGTTAGTGCTTCTTCCCCGTTCATATCTCCAAATATCTGAAGTCCGAACTTTAACCTACGTATATCAATACTATAAAGTACCTCCAAAAATTGAATAAATTTTCGTATAAGAAATGGGTCGCTATTGCCAAGTCGAACAGAATTTTTACTTCTTTTTGTCCCTTCTCCCCAATACAACCCGATACCAAGGCCATAGAGAATGGCTGTAGAAATTGTTTTTGGTTTTTGAAATAAAAATGGATCGCCTTTTGGATTTCTTTTTTTATATATTGCGTCGCTAATACTCCGCTTTGGAATTTCATACTTTGAAAGCCAGTAATCGATTTTTGTAGCGGAGCACTTTTCACGTTTCGCAATTTGAGCCGAAGAAAGTCCTTGTTTGCTGTATAAATCCACAAGCAGTTGTTTGGGAATCATATTTAAACTATAGCATAGGTCTACTTACTGCTAATAAATCACTCTTAAGCTTTCATTCTAAGTACTCGTAGGATGTTTTTGCCAATATGCCAAGCGCCAGGCAAACCGGAGCGGCGGAAAAAGAGAACCAAGGAATTTGAATGCGCCGTGTTCGTCTATCCACAATGCGTAGGCAACATAGTCGGGGTCGGCGCTTAACAATTTTTCTTCTGCAAGTGCACGGAGGGCATATATCCCGCACACGCACGCAAACAAAAAAGTAAGCCGCAGACTGTCGAAGACCGTCACGCCCGAAACAAACGGCAGCCATATCAGAAACCACACAGCACATTTAGTTGCATACACTGGGTGTTTACAAAATCGGTACGCACCGGTGGTAATAATTCCGCGGTTGCTTATGTTGGACGAGCGTAGTCCAAACTGCGCTTCGGCCCACAAATGTATAAGTGCAAACAGGATAATAGCCCCGCCTACCGTTTCAAGCACTGCGGGCAGATGTTGCAGATGCTGCACCCATGGCTGGAACCACGCAGGACTTGCAGCCGCGGGGTTGTAGTTAAACCAATTTTTAAACACGACAACTTCAAACGGTGCGTAGCACGCGAGTGTGACGACCCACGCAAACCAGGTTGAACTGACTGCCTTTGTTTCGGTACCAATAAGCCGCGCGCCAAACAAGTAGCCGGGGGTTACCGCAGCAATAATGAGGGCGTATATCATAACCAGCACGTAGTACTCGGCCGCAGGCCACGACCCTTGCAACAGCGAAAGTTCGTGTCCGCGAAATACTCCCATAGCGCGCACCAGTTCGCAAAAATTTATCGGCAGGAAAAACCCGCGCAGCAACCACATGAGTAGGTTGTCACGCACAAGGTGCCAGTTGACCTCTCGCGTACGGCCCAGCACAAAAAGCCCGAGCTGATAGCCGCCCTGCACTGACGGTCCCAGTAAATTGTCTGCAGCAAGAATAAATATCGCGCTCAACAATGGCGCCGCGATAAGAATAAGTGGGAGTATGTCAAAAAAAGGCGCGTAGTATGCGTCCCGATATATTGCCAACGTCCCCCACAAAGCGCAGGTAAGGGCGAGGCCTGCAAGCGTGCCGAGCCACGTTGTCGCAGAGTGCGAAAATATTTTTGATAGCGGTTGCCTCCGTGCCACCACTGGCAACCGTACCCATTCGAACAGCGTCATGGCACTGGCGACAGCCACAACAATGGCTGCCGCAAGTACCAGGTTAGAAATGGCCGCACGCGAAAAAGCCCAGTATGCAACCAAGGTGGTTGCGCACAAAATAAACGGGTCAACCCATTTTGAAACAGAATACGGTAAACGTGCGAGAGGGCTCATGTGTACCTACCATTGTACACACCAAATATGATGCGCGGCCAACCGGACTCGAACCGGCAACCTCTTCCGTGACAGGGAAGCGCTCTAACCAAATTGAGCTATGGCCGCAAATGAGGAACATCGCCTACAGTAGCGCACTTGGCGGTTATTTTCAAATTACTAGTGGACTGGCTTTCGGTCAAATTCTGCCGTCGCAGAATTCGCCTGCAGCCCCGGCTCGCGGTTTTGCAAGTGCAAAACATCGCTGTGCCGTGCAAGTCCTTACGCGCCATGCATTGGCATGGCGCTCCCTCACACTTTGTGTCGATGGAAGGACTTGCACCTTCGACCTTGGCTTTATGAGTGCCATGCTCTAACTACCTGAGCTACACCGACGTACAGACACGCTAGCATTTTATCTCCTTTGCTTCAACCACATATCCGGGGCCGGGTTTGGCTTGAGATCAGAAAACCCGGCCTTATGCCGGGTTTTCTATATTTTGGTTGCGGGGCCGGGATTTGCACCCGGGTCCCAAGGTTATGAGCCTTGTGAGGTACTACTCCTCCACCCCGCTATATGTAGTATTTTGCACTGCTACAGAGCCACGCGCCCGTATAAAAGCAGTCTATCAAATATAGTCGAACTCTTCAAACACCCTTCTATATTGGTCTATTGTTGCACGCGCGTCACGTTCCGTAAGCGGAAAAGCTTCGCCCAAGTGCGCCAGTGCGTTGCGCATGCGGTGCGCCTCCCATGCAATGTCCACGGTGGTAAATTGCAGCGGATTTGCCATTTTTAATTGGTCTCCTAATGTGGCGCCGCTGTAGCCTTTTTCGTTAAGCAACACCGACAGCATAATGTCGGCTTCCATAATGGCGCGGCGCCAGTCACTTTCGTTCGTAGAAGCGGCGAGCATCGACACTGCTTCCCAGCGTGGGTTTTTTGCTTCGTGCACCACTTCATGCTCGTGCTCTGCATGGTCGTGTACTTCCATCGCATGGAACCCATGATGCTCCAACTCATGCAAACGAATGTTTACAAACACGAGAGTCACAAGCATCACAAGTGCCAGACTTAAACCCACCACCGCAATAATACTAGCCGTACTTATCAGCTGGCTGTAGAGACTGTGTACGTCGACATGCGTGCCATGCACGAGTTCGTAGATGCGCGTAAATATAGCTGCAAAGTCGATAGTGAACATAGATTACCTTCCTATTGTACGCCCTATTTTTCTTCGCCTGCTACATTCTTCCCCACCCGAAACAAAGTTTCTTCATCTCCGTGCGCTGCAGTAAATTGTATGCCGACGGGAAGGCCATCGACTGTGCCCATGGGCACAGAAATTGCTGGGTTGCCGGTTAAGTTTGCAGTTACTGTAAAAATGTCGGCCAAATAGGCGGAAAGCGGGTCTGATTTTTCGCCTATTTTCCACGCTGGTGTCGGCATTGTTGGCGTTGCAATAACATCTACGTCTTTAAAGGCCTCTTCAAATTCTTTTCGTAGTTGCTCGCGTGCAGCCACAGCCTTTCCGTAATATGCGTCGTAGTACCCAGCTGAAAGCACATATGTTCCTAAAATAATTCTACGCCTGGTTTCTGCACCGAACCCTTCCCCTCTGCTTTTTGCATAGTCGTCAAAAAGCGACTCACCTTGGAGCGAAAGACCGTAGCGGACGCCGTCGAAACGAGAAAGATTGGACGACACTTCAGCAAAGTTAGTGATGTAGTACGCCGCAAGTGCGGGCTGCATTGAAGGGATAGAAATATCAACAAGTTCATATCCCTGTTTTTCCAACTGTGCAAGGGAATCTTTAAAAACTTTTTCTACCTCTGCAGAGACACCTGCAGTAACCGCGCTTGCAAAAACTCCTATCCTTTTTATTTCTTTATTTCTTTTTAGATATAGATCTTCATCAATAGAAGTTGCATCGAGAATATCTTTGCCGCGAATCGTATTAAAAATAAGTTCCGCATCTTCGACTGTTTTGGTTATTGGGCCTGCCTGGTCAAACGACGACACAGCAGCAATCAACCCCGAGCGTGACACTGCACCATACGTTGGCTTGAGCCCGACCACGCCGCAAAAACTTGCTGGGTTACGCACCGAACCGCCTGTGTCGGTACCAAGCGCACCCAATGCCATATGCGCCGCCACTGCTGCGGCTGAGCCCCCTGATGTGCCACCTGCTACACGCGTAGGGTCATGCGGGTTTTTAGTTGGCCCAAATGCCGAATTTTCTGTCGAGCCACCGAGTGCAAATTCGTCCATGTTGGTGCGGCCTAAAAACACGGCACCCGCACTTTTCAGTTTTTGTATAACTGTCGCGTCGTACGTTGCAACATAATTTTCGAGCATCTTACTTGCAGCAGAAACTTTTTTGCCTGTAATTAAAATATTGTCTTTAATAGCAAGCGGAATACCGAGCAACGGATGAGACTCCCCCGCGCGTCGACGCGCATCAGCCGCTTCTGCTTGAGCAATAACATCATCAAACACTTCCAAGTACGCATTAAGTCGGTCCACAACTCCCGCAGGTTTGTCTCGTTCAATTTCTGCCAGACATGCACGCGCTAAATCAACCGCAGTAATTTCTCCTGCATGCAGTTTTTTACTAGCCTCTGTTATTGAAAGTTCGTTTAATTTAGTCATTTTTATGTAAAATTTTGCGTACCACTGCGTAGTCGCCTTCACGCTTAGGCAATGCTTCCAGCACCGCATCACGCGAGGCAAGCAGCAGATTTTCTTTTGCATAGGGAATATCCTCCCGCATCACGTTGTGGTTGAGGCCCGCTTCCTTTTTGCCGCTTTCGCCTTCAAACGCGTTAATGTGCCCGACATAGTCGAGAATACTTGAAATGTCCTTTTGCAAGGCGACTGTCTCCTCCTCCCCCAACTTGAGCCTCGAGAGCTCCGCGAGCTTTTCTATCTCTTCTTTTGAAATCACTCCCCAATACTACACTGCCCTCCCAAAAGAAAAAACCCCGCACCTTGAGCGGTGAGGAGTTGAAGAAACGGGAACCTACAGAGGAAGCCCTGCTAACCAGCTTCCTTCGGGGAAGGTATCCGACGCATTGCGCTGCAAGTTGACCCACCGGCCACCGCCCTCGACGCTGTAGAAGCCCAGGGTTGCATAGGCCTCAACATTCAGTGGATGCTGCTCCCTTGGCATACCTCCTGCCAGCTTCCAATGTGTGGCATGGGGATGAATGTCGGCAAAGTCTGGGTTGGCTGCGTTGAACGCACAAAGCGAATACGGATCAACCGCTTTGAGACGGCGCCCTTTGTACAGCGCAGCCGCCTCATCGTCACGGACCCATTCACCTGTGACTGGAAAGAAGTAAATATTCACCAAGCTGCCTTCGCCTCGTGGCATAGAAGAAAGCAGGTCTGTGTTAACGTATTGCTCGCGGCACGTTGCGATGAGTATTTCTTCTGGTGTGGGTAGGCGATTTACCTTGACTCTGGCGATGATCATATCGCCTTTACGCTTGAGTTCCATGGCAGTATCTCCTCGTGCAAAAAATGTGGAACTAACCTAATTGATTTTTACTACTTTTCCGCTATTTAATCAACTTCAAAAAATTCTCTTCATTCAACACCTGCACTCCCAACTTTTCTGCATCAGCTAACTTGGAACCAGGCTCCTCCCCGGCAACCACAGCAAAGGTTTTAGTTGAGACTGACGACGAGACGTTTCCGCCCAAGGCACGGATTTTATCTTTTGCGTCGTCGCGCGACAGTGTAGAAAGCGTGCCGGTTAAGACAAATGTTTTATCTTTGAGCGGAAGATTTTGTGCAGAAGTTTTTGGAGCCGAGTCGTTTACAATTTTTACTACTCTTTGCAACCGCTCCAGCAATTTTTTATTTTCTTCTTCGGCAAACCACTCGGCAATAGACTTCGCGAGTATAGGACCAATGCCCTCTATTGCAGTCAGTTGCTCTTCGCTTGCCTTCCCTATTTCCCCGAGGTTTTTAAAATTCTCTGCAAGTACAATTGCGGTCTCCTCCCCTACATGCGGGACAGAAAGCCCTGTAATAAGCCGCGCAAGCGTTACCTGCTCGGCTGTTTTTTTAATAGACTCAATAAGTTTTTTGGCCGACACGTCAGCAAAACCTTCAAGTGTTAATAAGTCGCCTTCTGTAAGTGTAAAAAAGTCATCAAAATGTTGTACTAAATTTTGCTCAAGCAGTGCATCAACCGTACTTGGTCCCAAGCCTTCAATATTGAGCGCGCCCTTGCTTGCGAAGTGGCGGAATTTCCGCCGCAGCTGTGCGAACGAATTTTTGTATACGCACCGCCACGCAGCCTGGCCCGGTACACGTTCAATGCGGCCGTCGCCACCACATTCAGCAACAGTCGTCGGCCACTGATATTTTTTTTCTTTTCCGGTGCGCAACTCGGTCAGCACTTTTACAATGTCAGGAATAACGTCGCCCGCTTTTTGCAACACCACCGTGTCACCAATGCGCACATCGAGGCGCGTAATCTCGTCTTCGTTATGCAGTGTTGCGCGCGACACCGTCGAGCCTGCGACAGACACCGGGTGCAAGTGCGCAACAGGTGTAAGCACGCCCGTGCGGCCCACTTGCAGCACAATGTCTTCCACCACCGTTGTCACTTGTTCGGCCGGGAATTTAAATGCAATGGTAAAACGCGGCGCCTTGCCCGTGTAGCCAAGCGATTGCTGCAGAGCATGTTCGTTAACTTTTATAACAATGCCGTCGACCCAATAGCCTTCTGCTTTGCTCTTTTTCTTCCACACGTTCCAGTAGGCAATAATTTCTTGTACCGAAGCAACATGTTTAAAGTGCGGATTTACTTTAAACCCAAGTTCACGCAGATATTCGAGCTCTTCGTACTGCGTCTGCGGCAGTGCCTCGTTTGTCTCGGCAACGTCATATATAAATGTGTCGAGTTTGCGCGACGCTGCAATTTTTGGGTCGAGTTGGCGCACCGCACCCGCCGCAGCGTTGCGCGGGTTTGCAAACGGCTCTTCTTCGGCTTTTTTCCGCGCTGCGTTTGTTGCCGCAAGATTTTTCTCGCTCATCCAAATTTCGCCCTCCACAACAACGTCGACCGGCCGCTCCAGCACAAGGGGGACCGACTCTATAGTGCGCACATTGTGGGTTACATCTTCGCCCACCGTACCGTCGCCGCGTGTTGCAGCAGTGACAAGCTTGCCCTGTTTGTAGGTCAACACAACTTTCAATCCGTCTATTTTTAATTCGCAGACGTAACTCACTCGCGCATCACTTATTATTTTTTTGACACGAGTGTCAAATGCTTGAATGTCCTCTTCAGTAAACGCGTCGTTAAACGACCACTGCGGCGTTGTGTGGCGAATTTTTTTAAATGCCGCTAGTGGCGCACCGGCCACACGCTGGCTTGGAGAGTCCGGCGTTACTAGTTCGGGATGTTCTTTTTCCAACTCCACAAGCTCACGCATCAGCGAGTCGCGCGCAGCTTCTGAAATTTCTTCTTTGTCGTACACGTGGAAGAGCCGCCGATACTTGTTAATGGCGGTTTTTAATTTTTCGTATCTCTCTGTTACCTCCTTCGAAGCCACTGTTCTATACTACACGGTTTCCTTTAATAGCTCACTTTCAACTCGCGTTCCAGCTGATTTTGCGCGTTTTTGGCACAGGTGTTGTACCCGTGCGAACGTATCGTGGTCGACACGATACCCAAATTGTTGACCACCTTCCCTACCTCTACGCGTGCGCAGTACGAGTATGACGGGAAGGTTAATGTAAATGTAGTAGTCGCGGCAGTGTCGGTAGATCCAACATTCCAGGTACCCCACCCGCCAGGTTCTGGGCCAAACGGAGTCGGCGGAGTCCCTTTTGCAGCAATATCGTATGCACCACATACAACCCCTGAGGTTGGGTACGTCGAAGCGCTCGAAGTAGCAAACGCACTCCCAGCTCCAATAAATTTTGAGTCCCAGTAGAGCGCACATTCGGCACCGCTGTCGGCAGCGTAAATTGCGTACTGCGACTGTATCACCGTGGTTGCAAGGTCAAGCTGGCGCACGGTTATGTCGTAAATAGCAAGACCAATAGCGAGCGCCAAAGACGCAACCAGCGTTGCAAAAAATATAGTAAAGCCTTTGGAATTTTTTTTCATATATAGTTACTGCCAGTTAAGCAAGTTTTCGCGCAGTACAACAGAACGCACAACTCCGCCAACGTCCTTCCACTGCACGAGGACGGTCAGTTCTGCTTCGCTGGTGTTGCCACCCTGTGAAGGCGTTTGAATACTTATGGTGCGCGAAAAAATAGTTTGCGTATTTCCAGCCGTGACATATGTGTAGTATTGATTGCCCTGGTCAAAGTAGAGTGGCATAGACGCACACCCCGTAGTAACCAAGCCGCAGTTTGAAACGAGGTCTTGCAACGAGTCGACCACGCACGCATTGCCATTTGTACAGTTTGGCTGCGCGCCGCTGTTGCTTGTCGTGTGGCCATTGTTCCCACCGTCGAGCCCTGCCAGCCAGTCGCTGTTGTTTGAAAGCCTGTTTGTATCGCGGATAAACCGGACATACTCCACAGCGTCTTGCGCTAAAAATGTTGCGGCCACTTGGTCTTTTGCGATGAGTGCCAAACTTAAACCTTTTGCAGCAATAGTAAGTGGCCCCGCAATTGCCGTTGTCAAAATAAGGATAGCGAGCAGAGTTTCAACAAGTGTAAACCCCGCCTGCCGGCGGGCAGGCCCTCGTGCACGCATATGTGTTTTTTTACCTGTCATAAAAGCGTTGTGTTACGGACGTTTGAAAGTTAAATACTGATTTTTGCACACCCTTAACCACGACATAGCCAGAAATAAGCATGACAACGCGGGGCTGTATATTGTCTGTGTTAAATGCACCGAGGCCAAAAAATTTAAGGGATTTCACAAAAATCTCTGGCGAGGTAATGCTTGCATACGACGCTCCTCCGTCCGTTGAGCGCAAAATACACCCGACATTGTTTGGGCAGCCAATAGTGCCAAACTGGTAGACCGTTTCGTTGCCAGTTGCTGCCAAAAACGCAAACTGTGTGGAACCGGCGCTGGTGCAGTCGAGCGTTGCCGTAAGTGTGCCTGCGCCGCAATGGTAATTTATGCCGGTGCGAATAGCGCGCGACATGCTGTCTATCGCCGAGTCAAAGTTGTTAGTTGCCGATGACAACAATTCTGCTCTGCGGTTCGCTTCCGAAAGCGAAAGGAGTGCACCAAGCGCAACAACCATCACCGTGCTAAATATAGCAACCGACACGAGCATTTCTATAAGTGTAAAACCCCTCGGTCGTAGTCCTATGGGTGAGACTCGGTTGTTCATGGCAGTGTTCCTGGCGCTTGGACGCTTATTTGCCCGGGGGATGTTATCACAACGCTACGCGTAGTGCCGTCACCCGAGCGCACTTGAATATACCCACTGATATAGGACTCACCGTTAATGTCGGTTGTAAAAACCGCATCGGGGTTTGGACGTTTAAACAAAATGTTGAGCGACGTAATGGTGCGCATGCCCGAGGAGTCGTCTGCACCGGTGCAGCGGTTCGAGCCGCCCGAGAGTTTTGTACAGACTTCGCTTATGACGTAGCCGGTGTTTAGTGAAAATACTTTAACTGTTTCCTCTGTGGAGTCGTACACACCGTTGTTATTAAAGTCGGCAAACAAGACATAGGAAGAAGGTGTTGCAGCAGAAAAATAGAGTCCGTATGCAGATGCATAACTCACGGCGCCCGAATTATTACTGCCGAGCACGCTGGTACCGTACACCTGGGTTTGCCGCACCGAGAGTGCCACGCTGTACGCGAGGCTACGCAAAATAGTTGAGCTGTCGAACCGCGACTGCCGCAACAACAGCACCATCGTAATGATGACAATAATTGCCGATACTACGAGCAATTCGATAAGTGTAAAACCGCGGCTCCTACCCAGCGCGAACTTGCTCTTACCAGAGGAGAAAATATGTTGAAAAAAGATCGACATGAAAGAAGTACACGAGCAGGGCCCCAAGCGCTAAGAACGGCGCAAAGGGAAGCTCACTTTGTATTGTAAACCCACGCGAGCGGTATTTCCATGGAAGTTGTGCGACCAAAACAAGCCCGACACCAACGAAGGCGCCTGTCCAAACCGAAAGTGCGAGTGCACTCAGAGCTGGCACGAGCCCGAGGAACCACCCGAGTGAAAGTTGGAAGACCCCGTCGCCCCACCCCATCCACCGACCACGAGAAAAAAATGACAATGCTAAAAGTGGCAGCGCCAAAAGTGGCCCCGAGAGAAGTGCGGCAAAAGATGGCATACCTGACAAAAAAAGAGACACGAGGGACAACCCTATAAGCAACAGCGAACAACTCCACGGAATAACCGTATGACGTATGTCGTATATAACGATAAACAAAATAACCATCCACACAAAAAACCAAAATGCATACATAAGTGGTGTCTGCACCGTGCTAAAGACCCCAAACGAAAGCATGGCAGCAGCAAGTTCAACCAGCGGATATTGCATTGAAATACGTGTACCACAATAGCGACACTTCCCGCCGAGAAAAAAATACGAAAGGAGTGGGATGAGGTCGAGTGCGCGGAGCACATGTCCACATCGCATACAACTTGAGCGTCCGTGTGCAATGCTTTTACCTGTGTTAAAGCGGAACGAAAGCGCATTTAAAAAACTACCGGCGATGAGCCCGAGACCTATACTCCAAAGCCCAAGGGCAGAAAGTTCGTACATTAGTTGGTGACGTCGTAACAGTTGTCGGCGCCACCAAAACCTGCCGTAGCACCCACACAGTCTGTTGCTACACCGTTAAAGTTGGCGTTGCTCGTTGCACATTTTTGAAACCCTGCCGGCGCCGCGGCCAGGTCTGCATCTTGCGTTATGGCATTGTTTGCTTCAAGCGCAGCACCAAGATGGTACTTGCTTGCAGGGACCGCGTAACAGTCGGCAGTGCCCCCCGTAACATTGAGCGCCGCATATGCATAACAACTCGCTTCCGAACCTATGTTGCAGACAACAGTGCCGTTTGGGTCATAGGGAATGTTCGGTAAATAATTTGGTATAAGGGAACCCAGTACGGTCGGATATTTTAAATTGTCGTTGTAATATTCCTCGAGCGAAAGTTGGAGGTTTTTAATATCGGATATGCGTTTTGCGTCGCGGGTCTTTTTCCTTGCGCTCGCCAAGTTAACCATGACAATAGATGCCAAAATACCAATGATGGCAATGACGACGAGGAGCTCTATGAGAGTAAAACCCTCGGTTATAGCCCTATGGGTGAGACCTCTTTTTTTCATTAGTTACAACCGGTCGTTACGGTACCACCACTGTTGCTGTTTATCATTACTTTTCCAGCAGGTATCGCGCCCGACCCAACTTCCAAATATGAACAGATTTCGTAATTTTGAGTTGTCGGGTTTCCGGAAGAGCCGTCTTGTTTAGCAATGAGGTAGTTACAAGCTGCGGTTGGGCTACTGGTGCATGGAGCACCTGACGATGTAACTGCAGGGTCAATGTAACTTGCAAAGCTTATAGGAGCAGGCCCTGTGCAGGCACTTGCCTTGTTGGTAGTTGAATTTGGTGTTGCCGAACTACCACCACCGGTGCAGCCAGTCAAAGGTAATGCTGGGTCGGTGTCGGCGACTGCAATTGCCTTACCCATTTCTTGGAGTGATGCTACACGGGCTGCATCGCGCGCCTTCGTACGAGCACCCGTCAAAGACACGAGCACAATTGCGGCCAGAATGCCGATGATAGCGATAACAACGAGGAGTTCGATAAGGGTAAAGCCTCGGGTGGACGTTTTTTTGAAAAATGTGTGCATAGGTACAGTATAGCGCACAGAGCTTCTATGCCTTTGTGCGGTGGGGATAAGCCTATATAGGCCTAAATATTTGCCGTGCTGTTGTAAATTGGGAGCAATACCGCAGCAAGAAGGAAGCCGACACCGAGCGCCAGTGCAACAATAAGGGCAGGCTCTATGAGTGAAACGAGGGTGTCGACCGCGGCGTTTACTTCGCGGTTATAAAACTTGGCCATGCGCTGCAAAATATTCCCCAACTCCCCCGTTTCTTCACCTATTTTGAGCATTTGCACCATAATAGACGGGATTTCCTGGGGGTAATGGCTAAATGTTTCTGAAATCGAACGGCCAGCTTTTACGCCTTCGAGAGCTTCGAGGATTATCCCTTCGTATATTTGGTTTTCGATAACGCTCGACGTTACTTCAAGCGAACGGACGGCGCTAATACCTGACGTAAGCATCACGTGCATGTTGTCTGCAAACCGCGACAAGTAGAGCTTGCGGTACAACTCGCCAACATACGGAATAGAGAGTTTGAGCCGGCTCATAGCAAGTTTACCTGTGGGCGTTTGTGCATATCGGTAGAGAAAGTACCCACCAACAATAAGTGCGATGAGGATAAAAATACCGTAGTCGGTTAAGAACGCGCTGAAGCTAAGTATTATTTGTGTAAAGAGTGGCAACTGCTGGCCGTCCCCTTCCAAAATCGAGCCGATTTTTGGGATAACAACGGTAAGCATGAGTGTCATCACCGCAACAAAGGTGACCATAATAAACGCCGGGTATATAAGCGCGTTGCGTGCCTTGCCGGTTAATTCGTACGAGCGGTCTATATAGTCTGCCAAAAACAAAAAGGTCTGGTCGAGTTTGCCTGACTCTTCGCCCGCACGAACCATGTTGACGTAAAAGTCCGAAAAAACTTTTGGATGTTTTGCGAGTGCTTTGGAAATTGAGTCACCGCTCTGGAGGTCGTCCCCTACGTCGGTAAGTGCTTTGCGCAAAAATGGTTTTTCGGCCTGCTCTGCAAGCAAGCGAAATACTCGCAGGGCTGATACTTGCGCTTCAAACAGCGTTGCAAGTTGGCGCGACAACAGCACCACGTCGCGGTTAGATACTCCTCCAAAAAAAGATGTGTTGTTTAAAAGCGCGCGTACGTTGTTGTCCTGGTTAATAGGAGAAATGGACGTAAGCGTGAGCCCGCGACGCTGCAGAGCTTCCACCGCAGCGTCTTGGGTAGGAGCATTGGCTGTGCCGCTCTGCGGCTTGCCTGTTTGGTCGAGACCTTCGTACTTAAATTCTGACATACAATATTACAACAAACGCTCCAGGGTTTTTGGGCTCCACGAACGAGCGTAGGCACTCTCTATTGTTATCTCCCCCATGCGGACCATTTCGGCTAACGAACGGTTCATGTCTATCATGCCTTCGTCGGAACCAGTTTCTATGACGGTCTGTATTTCGTGTGTACGTTTTTCGCGTATTAAATTTGCGACAGCACCAGTATTTATAAGTAGCTCGCATGCAGGGACAAGGCCACCTGAAACGCGCGGGATAAGCCGCTGAGAGAAAATACCTGCAAGAGAGGCCGCAAGCTGCGTGCGGATTTGGTCTTGCTGGCCCCCGGGAAAAGAGTCGATAATGCGGTCAATAGTTTGTGCCGCGTTGTTTGTGTGCAATGTCGAAAACACCAAATGTCCTGTTTCTGCAGCCGTTACCGCTGCGGCCATAGTTTCTGGCGTGCGCATTTCGCCTATCATAAGCACGTTTGCATCTTGGCGAAATACCGAACGCAGACCCGACTCGAAGTCCGCCGTGTCTATATGGACTTCGCGCTGGTCAATGAGCGATTTTTTATTTTCGAACAAATATTCTATCGGGTCTTCAATCGTGACAATGTGTTCGGTGCGCTCAGAATTTATTTTGTCTATGAGTGCCGCAAGCGTGGTTGTCTTTCCCTGCCCTACCGGACCCACCACCAAAAAGAACCCTTGCTGGCGCGCAGCGAACGTTTCTATAGACGGCGGCAAGTTCAACTCGGCGAGTGTCTTGATAACTTTAGGAATTAAGCGGAGTGCCACACCCACATGTCCACGTTCGAAGTAGCCGTTCCCACGAAAGCGCGCCTTGTCTTCGTATGAGTAGGAAAAGTCGATTTCCTGTGTTTCTAAAAAGCGTTTTTTATGCTCGGGGCTCAACATTTCTGCAAGGAGGCCCATGACGTCGTCGTTTGAAAGTACCGGCTCGGACAAAAGCGGCGTGAGTGTATGCGACACACGGATAACTGGCTGTATTCCTGCACCCAAGTGCAAGTCCGACGCGCCTTGCGCGATAAGAAGCGCAATAAGTTCAGCTAGTTTCTTTTTGTAGTCCATACAATGTTCTTAAATTTGTACTTCTTTTCCTGGTACGTCGTCACCTCCATCTGCAGCAAGTGCTTCGGGAGCTGGAGGCGGCATAGGCGCTGTTTCTATATCGTCTTCCAGTTCATACTGACCTCCGAGTGTGTTTACTTCTTCGAACGGGATAATACCTTTTGCACTTTTAATAATAGCATCTTCTTTCATGGTCAACATACCGTGTCTGCGCACGGTTGCGAACATTTCCTCTTCGGGCTTGTGTTCGAGAATCGCTTTTTCAAGTTCTGGGTTCATGTCGAACACCTCAACGACCGCAATACGCCCCTGTGTGCCCGACGGACACTCGGGCGTCACTTGCAAACGATGCACGGTGTCGAGTGGTGGCAAGTTTTTTCTAAATTCTTCGGGCAGGTCCTCAAATTCTTTTGTAAACATTTCCTGCATGCTTTCCTCTGCAACAACCTGCTTACCGCCGCCTTTGCACAACGTACGGACAAGGCGTTGCGCCATACCTAAAATAAGCACGGGCGGTATAAGGTAGGGCTCTACACCCATGTCCAAAAGACGCGGAATGATACCAATGGAGTTGTTGGTGTGTATAGTCGAAAGCACCAAGTGGCCCGTAAGTGCTGCTTGCACCGCTAAGTTTGCTGTTTCTGCATCGCGGATTTCGCCGACCATAATAATGTTTGGGTCTTGGCGCAAGGTTGTGCGCAAACCAGTTGCAAACGTGTAGCCAATTTCTGGGCGGATTTGACTTTGCGACACACCGGCAATGGTATATTCGACCGGGTCTTCAAGCGAAAGGACATTCTGCCCTTCGCGGTCAATTTCGTTTAACAGTGCATACAATGTGGTCGACTTACCCGAGCCTGTTGGGCCCGACACCAACACCAACCCATACGGTTTTTTTATTGCCGCGCGTATAAGCGCAATGTCGCGCGTAGACATCCCTAAACTCTCAAGACGCAAGTCCTGCGCGGCCGAACCCAAAATACGCATCACGACCTTTTCGCCGTAGTAGGTTGGAAATGTCGAAACACGAAAGTCTATTTTGTCAGTACCAACCCGCGCAGAAAAGCGGCCGTCCTGAGGTTTGCGCTTTTCGTCCAGGCGCATGTTAGACAGCACTTTGATACGTGCCACGACCGAGCTGTGCACTTTGGAAGGTAGTGTTAGGTTGGTGATAAGCACGCCGTCGATACGAAACCGCACACGTGTTTGTTCGGCCATAGGTTCGATATGGATGTCAGACGCGCGCTGCTCTGAGGCATGTTGCAGCACCGTTGCAACAATTTTTGTCACAGGTGCGCCTTCGCTCACCGCCTCTGCTGTGTCTGTCACCTCTTCGTCTTCGATAGAAATATTGCGCTTTGTTTCTTCGGCGTGAATGTCTGTGGTACTTTCAGTTTCGAGATCGTTCAAAGCTTTTCCCACTTCACCGGAGAGTCCTTTATATTCGAGAAGGAGTTTTGCAAAGTCGGCCTCACTTATGAGAAATACTTTGTATGGCATCCCCACTTTTGCCGAAATAAATGTCAGTGCATCGCGCGCCTCGAGATTGTCGGGGTCGGTTACACCAACAAGCAGCGCGCCGTCTTCCACTCCAAGCGGGACAAAATGGTAGTGTCTCGCAGATTCTTCGGGGATGTAGCTAAGTGTGCTAAACGGCACAGGTTCGGACCCCAGCTCACGTACAGGGGTGCCGTAGTATGCACCCTTGGCTTTAAGAATTTCTTCGGCCGGAACGCCAGCAGCCATAAACACCTCCTCTGCGTTTGCGCCGGGCTTGCCGAGCTCTAGCCGGAGCGCAGGCACGAGCGTGGCGTCTATAGCCCCAGTTTGTAAAAGAAGCGCGAGTAGGTCCATAGCAAATAACAGCGCACTAGTGCGTCGTAGTAGGAGTTTTTGTTGGGGTTTTTGTTTTCGTGCTTGCAGGGGTTGAAGCCGCGGGTACCGGAGGTGCTGGTGGTGGAGCAGTGAGCGACAAAAATGGGTTACGGCGCCCGACAGGCTGAGGCGGGATAATGACGCCATAGTCGGTCAACGAAACAAATGCAGGGTTTGAAAAGATACTGCCGTCGAGGCGAAGCGTATGCAAATTTGAAAGTGTTACGAGTAAGTCTCTCGAGACTGACGGCTCACTCGGGTCAGCTGACGACGACAATGTCGGCGTATTCGTGTTACCCGAAAAAAACAACATCCCGAGTAACAAAAGAACAGCGAGTATGACTCCTCCGGTTACCATTTTATTTTTTTTAAGAAAATCCATAGAAGATATTAATGAAGCCAGTACGTCCGTATGTCGACAGAGTACACATTAAGGTCGCCCGGCCCGGTGTTAAACGATATCTTGTCTATATCTACAATACGCAAGCTGTGTTCGAGGTCTTGCAAAAATACTAGGAAGTCGTCGTATTTTGCCGCAACCGAAAACCCAACCTGTACCGAACCTACCGCCGCTCCCGAGGAACCTACTGCCAAAGCGCTCCTTTTTTGGTCGCTGTCGGAGACACTGCCAAGCTCTACGGTTGAAAGTGCTAACCCGTGTCTGGCAGCAATATTGTTGATGTCTATTATTAAGCGGATGTTGTCGACGTTGTCGGGGAGCACGTGACTTAGCTTTATCACATTGTCGTTCGAAAATGATGCGCGAGTTGCAAGTAGCCTGTCACGCAAACTATGTAGCTCTGCCGACTTAGTGAGAGCGTCGTCGTACGATGCATTTTGAACTGAAAGATTTTTTATCGTTTGATACGCAGGGTTGGTATACAGCACAAACAACCCAAGTGCTGCCGCAAACAAAAATACTGGAAGGATAATTCGTTTCATATACTAGGGTACAAAATTTGGCGTAGTTCCTGATGCGGGGGCGCTCTGCTGCGGCAGAGTCTGTGCTACACCTAAATTTTTGGTGTAGTTAATAAGCGACGGGTCGACTGTGGCAGTAACATTAAACGTCACTTTGCCCACGAGCCCCACCTTAATGTCCGAAAACACAACATTTTTAAGAACTTTGCTTGCACTAAATTGGTCGCTTTGGAGCGCGACGGTTGCAAATGAGTCGGCCTGCCCCGCAAGCACAACCGTTGCCGAATTGCCGCCCTGTAAGTTGTACGTAAGGCTTACAAATTGAACTGCCTGGAGAGTTTGGCTGCCGAGGAAATTAAAAATAGCAGACGGAGCAACGTGGTTTTGCAGAAGTAATTGTGCGTTGTTGATGCGAGAGTCCATGCGTATCAGGTCTTGTATGGTCGAGATGTCGAACGCGCCCTCGGCCTTTGCGAGAGAGTCGGACTTTGACGCGAGTGACGACGCGAGCAAGGTCTGGTAGCCAAACACACCTCCGGCAGCAACCAACGAAACAATAAATATGAACAGAGCAATAAAAAAGAAGAGGCCAAACCCCCCACCTTCGCGGTACGGCTTTCCACTGTCGAGTGGTTTTTTTGGTATGAACGATGCGGAAATTTGAGAATCCATTCTTTGTAAGTATACCGTGCAAATAAAAACAAGAAGAACTCTATCAACACATGCGCCAGCCGACCGGTTGGTGTGTTATCCAATTTCCTGCAAGCGCCGCAGCGCCAACCCCACCGCAACCGAAAACTCCGGTCCAGCTTCTCGCAGAATTTCTTCCAAAAAGGCTGGTGCCTGCGTTTTGCTAAACGGGTCGGCAAGACGGATTTCTGTCTGTATCGACTTTTGCGCAAATTCTTTCATACCTTTCAACGTTGCACCGCCGCCGGTTAACACAAGTGCGCCGAGTGACTGGTTTTTAGCCGCCTCATACGCTGCAATAGTCCGCGAGAGTTCGGACAGCACTATGCCTAGGGAAAGTTCTAGCGATTGTTTTAAGTTTGCAACGCCTGCGGTCGCTATGTCTCCTGTCAGACCAAACTTACGCTTGCGCTGTTCGGCTTCTGCTACGGTGATACCAAGCGCTCTGCCCGCCGCCAAGGTTAAGTCTTGGCTGCCGTGGCTGATAATATGGCTTTCGTGTATTACGCCGCGCTCGACAACATAAAATTTAGTTGTTGCTGCACCCATGTCGACCACTGCAACTGGTGCAATGCCGTGGTCGAGCGCGGCACGTGCGGCACTAAAGACTTCTATCTCAAAAAAACCTAACTCCAAGTTTGCGGTGCCCGCAATGGAGCGAAACTTTGTAATTGTATCGTTGTGTATAGCCACCAGCAGTACTTCAATTTTGCCGGTAGGGCTGGCGTTTTTTTCGCCTTCGCCACCGCTTATAACAAACCAGTCGAGCAGTACTTCGTTAATCGGGACAGGAATATATTTACGCGCCTCAAGTGGCATGACCGTTGCGAGCTGTTTTTCAACCGATGCAGGCAGGGTAACTATCGACACCAGGCTCGACGAGTACGGGATAGAAATTGCAGCGTCGGCGGTGGTGACATTTGCTTCTCGTATCACATCTTTAAGAGCTTCGGCGATTTTTTCGGCCGGCAAGGCCGTCGCACGACCAACTTCAATGTCTGCATACGGCCCGAGCGCAATAGCACCGTATGTTTCAAGTACCACACGACCCTTTTCGCGCCGCAGCTGTACTATTTTTATCGACGACGTGCCGATGTCAACGCCAAGCACACTTTTTACTTCCTTAGAGAAGAGTGATGAAAAGGAAAATGCCATAATGAGGTGAGATGAACACTTGCTAGTATATCATTAGTAGCATGTCTCTCTACTCTTTTTTCTCTATACTTATCGACATTGTAGCGCCTCCACGCAGAACAGAAAATATTGTCCGCGCATTAACCTTGCCGCAGTTGCAACTACTCGTATTGCGCGGCGACCGAGCAGGCAGCCTTCCCTATCACGACAAACGTGTGACAGCACTTGTGTGGGAATTAAAATATTATGCACATCCGCGTGCTGCAGTACTTGCCGGCGCAATACTTTCTGAAGTGCTCATTGGAATAGCTTCAGAAGAATTAGGAAAGCCTGTACTTGTACCCATACCGATACATGCAGCCAGAAGGCGCCAGCGCGGACACAACCAAACAGAGGTGTTGTGCAGAGCTGCGCTCGTACATGCGAGTAGTTTTTTTGACTACGTACCGTATGCACTTACGCGAACCCGTGCCACTCCTCCACAACAAGGCCTACATAAACATCTACGACTTACAAACATAGAAGGTTCGATGCAGGTACAAGACCCAAAAAAAATTGCGGGCCGTGTATGCGTAGTTGTAGACGACGTTTCAACAACGGGTGCCACCTTTGCTGAAGCAACGCGGGCATTAAAAAAAGCAGGTGCCGCACGGGTTGAATGTGTCGCCTTAGCGTATTCCTAACGGGATGCTATTTTAGCCCTTTCTTTTGTTGTGTGCGGAAAAATAATACAGGAACGAGCACGAGTGTAAGGCAGATAGCAAACCCAAGTCCAAACATAACTGAAAATGCGAGCGGCCCCCACGTAGGGTTGGACTCTGCAAGCGGGATCATACCAACAATGGTTGTAACGGTGGTGAGGAAAATAGGACGTAGGCGCGTTGCAGAAGACTCTACGACCGAGTCAATAAGTGCCATGTTCGGCTCGGCGTGGAGCTGGTGGATCATCGAGTCCATCAAAATAATCGCGTGGTTAATAATCACGCCACCAAGTGCAATGATGCCAAGCAGTGACGTAAACGACACCGGCTGCCCGGTAAGTGCCAAACCGTCGAGCACACCAATAAGCGAGAGCGGCACAATAAGCAGCAACTGGAAGGTGTAGCGAATAGAGTTAAAGCACAAAATAAGAATCATGAACATCAGCACGAGCCCTGCGATAAGTGCGACAAACATTTCTATAAACGAACGCGTGATGTCTTCTGTCTCCCCACCGTATGCGACGGCAACGCCTGTAGGCAGACGCAACTCCACTACACGTTTTTGAAATTCTGTGACCACTGCAGTTGCGGTTGTTTTGTCGTCAGGGTAGGCAGAAATTGTTTCGACACGAGTTTTTTCTATATGCGCAATGTTTGCATTGCTTGGACCCAGCGTGTCGTCGAGGACCGTACCAAGCAGCACCGGCCCTGCAGTACCCTGTATGGTGAGGTTTTTTATCGTATCAATTGTCGTACGGGATGTGTCAGACGGGTCGGTGTAGTTGGCATTTAAGTTGAGCTTAACCACGACGTCGATGTCTTTAGATGGCTGTGTGATGCTGGTTGCCTTGGTGCCTTGTATAGCAGCGCGTAATGTTTGCGCGACAACTTGCGTGCTCAAACCTAGCGCTGTGGCTTTACCCCTGTTAACAGTCAAGTCAAACTCGGTACCATTGTTTTGTGTTGTTGCCGTAACGTTGGTGACGTGCGGAATAGTAGCGAGCAGTTGCTTCCCTGCTTCTGCCGCTTTGACCAAGTCGTTAAGATTGTCACCTTTAAACTGAATTTGGATAGGTGCCCCCGCGGACGGACCGTTGTTTGCTTGCAGTACTTGAACCGACGCGTCTGTTACAACCGCAAGGCGCTGCCCCAATTCGTTTGCAATTTCGGTACTGGTTTTTTTATGACCAAGCGGCAAGTTGACCGTAATATTTGCTTGGTTGCTGCCCGCAGAGCCCCCGCCCCCTGCCACACCAGAGCTTTGTCCTACTGTCGTTTGTAGTGATGAAATGTCCGGGTCCGCATAGAGCAACTCTTCGATTTCGCGGACCGTAAGGTCAGTTGTGGACAATGTTGTGCCTTGGGGTTTTTGGATGTTGATATACACAAAGTCTTGGTCGTCTTGTGGAAAGAATGTTGTCTGCACCAGGCCCGTAAACGGCAGCGCGAGCGAGAGGGTAAACAATATACCGAGCGTCCACAAAAAACGGCGTTGCAAACGCGCACTCGCCAGGATTTTGTGTAGATTATTTTTGTACCAATGCGTTGCCTTGTCGGTATACATTTCCTGCCACTCTTCAAACCGGCTCTGTCCTGACTGCTTGGTAAACAACACTGCAATAAGTGGGACAATGCCGAGCGCCACAAAAATCGACGCCATAAGCACAAAGATAAGTGTGTATGGAATACCCGCAATAAATTTACCTATGATGCCGGAAATAAAAAAGAGTGGAGCGAACACTGCGACCGTTGCCATAGTTCCCGCAATAAGCGGCCACGCATAGTCGTGTAGCGCCGCACGTGCAGCATCCATGGGGTTGCCGTGCACCTTCATGCGGGCGTGAATAGCTTCTGTCACCACAATGCCGGAGTCCACCAAAATACCTACCGCCAAAATAAGCGCAAAGAGGCTTATGAAGTTAAGTGTATTGCCGGTGAAGTACAGCCCAATAAACGCAATGAGAAACGACAGCGGTATGGCGAGCGCAGCTACAATTGACTCGCGCCATCCGATGGTCAGAAGCAGCACAATAATAACGAGCCCGACTGTTTCCAATCCTGTTTTGGTTAAGTCACCCAACTGTTTACGCACCTGGACACCTTGGTCGGTCGACGGTGAGATAAATACATCGAGCCCTTTAAGTGTTGTACTCTGGAGGCTTGCTACTTTTGCTTTGACTGCATCGGCAACTCCCTGCACACTTGCACCTGCTTGTTTGGAAATAAGCAGCGTCATTGCCTGGTTACTAGGCTTGCCGCCAAGGGAGAGGCGCGAATATGTTGTTGCAGGCGCAAGCGCGTCTGAGACTACTGCAATATCGCGCACATATATAGGAATATTATTTTTTGACCCTACAGCAATGTCTTGTATTTCCTTTGGGTCGGTAATGCCGCCTTTAAAGTTAACGTTGTAGTTAACACCATCCATAGAAATACTTCCGGCAGGTGCCGCAACATTTGCTGCACGAATAGCCGCAATAATGTCTATAAGCCGCAGGCCGTACTGCTGAAGTTGCTCCTTACTGACAACAACTGTTACTTGCCGGTCGGGTACGCCGGCAATAGAAATGTCAGACACTCCCGTAACACTTTTTATCTCGTCAGAAATGGTCGTGCCGAGTGCAGAAAATTCTGTAAGTGGTAAGTCGCCCGAAATAGAAACAACGAGCACCGGCTGGTTGCTGATATCAACTTTACTTACCTGCGGTGTAGTAGCATCTGTAGGAAGTTCCGGAACTGCTTTTGCGACAACATCACGCAGCTCCTGTATCGACTGAGTAACGTCGGCGCTTGCATCAAATTCGACTGTTACAACAGACACGCCGTCGCTCGAATTAGACGTAACTTTGTGTACGTTGCTCAAGCCCGAAATTTTGTTTTCGAGTTTGTCGGTAACAAGCGTCTCCATGTCGGCAGCCGACGCACCTGGCAGTGCAACCGACACAATGCCGTCGGGTATAACAATAGATGGCGAATTTTCCTTTGGAATTTGGAGTAGCGAGTAGAACCCTGCAATAACCAACGTACCAATAAGTACGTAGCTAAACTGTTTCCGTTCAAGAAAAAAGTTCCAAAGCCAAAGCATACGTTAGTGTGTGTCGACAACCACTGTTTGGCCATTTGAAAGGCCGCGAGCGTCTGTGACGATTACCGATTCCCCAGTAAGACCTGTTAATACTGTTACTTGGCTACCGAGTATGGTCCCAAGCGTAATAGGAATTTGCTGCAACGTAGAGGAGCTGACCGTAAATGCTATCGGGCCTTCGGGAGTAATTTTTGCCGCAATAATAGGAATAAGAATATCTGTTGATGCATTTTTTACTTTTGGTTTTTGTGCAGCAGTAGCGCGGGCAATAGAAACAGTGGTTGTTTCGCCGTCGGTCAGTGCACTTTGACTCCCGACAATACCCACCGTGACCAAAATCTTGCCTGTTGTTGGGTCGAGTGCTGGCGCAATAGAGACAATTACTCCTTGTGTCCCTTCACCTATAATCGCAGCGCCTCCGACTGCAAGCGTTTTTGCGTCGTTTGGAGTCACATACGCTTTTACTTCAAGCGCGCTAGGGTTCGACACTTGTGCAACTTGAGTCGCCATGGACACAAACCCGCCCCGCGTGAGGGGGAGGCTCACAATAGTGCCTGAAATTGGCGAGCGGATAATTGTTTTTTCAAGTGTTGCACGCGCTGCATTTAATGCGCCCTGTGCTTGTGTCACATTTGCTTCTGCAATGCTGATACTGTTTGACGTTCCCGTCCCTGCAGTATTTGTTGCCGCCGCCGCACTTGCAACTGCGTTGTCGTACGAGACCTTGGCTCCCGCAAGCGCAGCGACAGCGCTCGTGACAGATGTGCGCGCAACACCAACCGATGCCTGAAACGCCGCAATTTGCGACGCAGAGACAGTCTGGCTTGGTATAGACTTGTTGACCGCATCAACCAAGTTGTTAAGGAAGGTCGAAATGAGACGTGCGTGTGCATTCATGGCAGCAATGTCTGCGTCGGTGTCGGTGCGAGATGTTTTATTTGCGAGAGTGCTTGCATTTGCAAGTGTCAGGTCAAGCTGCCCGCGTTCGTTTTGCAAGGTAATAAGCAGCTGGCTGTCAGAGACGGTCAATATAAGTTTTGGGTTTGTATGTGGGTCAACAAACAACAGGTCTGCCTTGGTGTGCACTGCATCGTCGAGCACACTGTAGAGACCTTGCAGTGACGTGTCGGCAGCGTTTTGTGCATTAATTACATTTTGTTTTGCCTGCGCAGCACTGATGCCCGAGTTTGTCGCATTGGTGCCACTTGTGTTTGCAAATATTGCTTGCGCTGCGTCGTAGGCACCCTGCGCTTGGAGCACCGCCGCACGCTGGCTGCTGTTTTCGAGCTGGGCAATAATCGTGCCGGCGGATACGTAGTCACCTAGTTCGCGGTTAAGTACCACAACTTCGCCCGAGCTTTGTGCAAGAATAACTGCTTCGTTAAGCGAGGTAACGGTACCAGTAACCGGCAATGGCCCCGCTGTTTGGGATGAAAGGCTCGCAACCGAGGCAATGCGCACGTGAGAAACTTGGGGCGGCAGTGCGTCTGCAGCGCCCGAGCGGGTAAGCATGTGTACGCCAAGCACTAGCACAACAACAATAGCCGCTCCCCCACCCAGGGAATACTTCAGAGGAAGGTGGCGTACGTATGAGATAACCTTTTTTACTATAGACATATATAGAATATACACTATTTGAGGTGAAATTGGAGGGATTGAGGATGTGAGGGAGGGATTCGGTCACAAGTATTTTTCTGCTGAAAAATCTCGCGACCCCGCCTCCCCACCCAAGGTGGGTCCGGCTTTCGAATCCCAACCACTATTCCGACATAAACAAAAAACAGGTGCCGAAGCACCCATTTTTTGTTTTGCGGAGAGGGAGGGATTCGAACCCTCGAGAGGTTTACCCTCTACCTCCTTAGCAAGGAGGCACAATCGACCACTCTGACACCTCTCCTTTATATATGCAGTGCCGAACAGAAATACCTTAGCATTTTTGGAGCAAAAACGGAAACAGGAATAAAAAAGAAAAACTGCCCCATTGCTGGAGCAGTGCCGTATATTGGTTACGTAACGAATGCCGCATAGATAGCGCGGACCGCCGTCTCATAGTCGCCCACGTTGACACCGATGATGATGTTCAATTCGTTGGAGTCTTGGTCTATCATCCGCACACTAACGCCTACGGACGCCAGAGCCTGCAAAGGAAGCAGAGCGACTCCGGGAGTGTGCGACATACCTCTGCCGACTATGCAAATAAGTGCCATGTCAGTGTGGAGAAGAACTTCGACAGGCGCACAGTCCCATTCGATGTCCGATATCACTGCCGAAAGCTTGCCGTTAAGCTGCTCCTTTGAGGCAATGATGTTTAACGTACGAATACCACCCGGCATGTGTTCTATGTTGACATCATGGCGAACGAACGCGCCAGACACACGATGGATGAAACCGACTTCGGAGTTCATCGAGGGTTTTTTGACTCCGATGACCGCAAACGGTTGGCGACCCGCAATACCAACGATGGAACCTGGCACTCTCTCGGGAGCCAAATGGTCGGGGACAATATGCGTCCCTTCGTCATCAGGCTGGTTTGTGTTGAGCAGCCGAATGGGAATATCCACCTCTTCCACCGGAAAGGTTGTTTCCGGATGCAAGACGTTTGCGCCCCCGTATGCCATTTCACCAGCCTCTGCATAGGTGAGGAAGCGAATGGGTTTGGCATGCGGAACGATACGCGGGTCGGTCATCAACATACCCGACACATCGCTCCACAATTGACACTCCGCAGCTCCGACAACCCTCGCGACTACGGTACCCGAAAGGTCTGACCCGCCCCGGGTAAATGTTTTAACGGTACCGTTAGGCATTACTCCGTAAAACCCTGGGATGACGCAGCCGTCCTTGTAGTTCAACAAAAGTTCACGACTTTGCAGCGTTGCATTCATGTCGAGCATTCCGTCTTTGTTCAGCTTGACGACATCTTTTGCGTCTACGAATGGAACATGTCGCGCTTTTGCAAGAATGCGGCCGTTCCAGTATTCGCCCAATGCCACAATTGAGTCCATGTCGTGGAAGGTATCGGACGCGGTATGCAGGATGTCGAACTCGCCTTCCTCGAACACCTCGAGTCCAAGCCCTTGCGCGATACCGAGGAACCGGTCCCGAATCATCCCGACAATGACTGTCTTCGGAGTGTTTTTTGCCCGGTCGTACTTGCCGTAGAGTGCGAGCAGCAGGTCGGTGACTTTATGGTCGCCTTCCATGCCTTTGCGCTTGCCGGGTGCCGACGCCACGATGTACATGCGTCGTGGATCGACTTCCAAAATACGCAACACTTTCTCGAATTGGCCTACGTCAGCAAGGGAACTCCCGCCGAACTTTTTTACTATGATGTCGCTCACGGCTTTCTCCTCCAAAAAGAGCGTTGAACTAGTTTGAAACTACCAAACTCCCCACATTGTGCAAGAAAAAGAAAAACCGCTCTTTCGAGCGGATAATCTTTACTTTATTGCCTTTGCAACTGCTTGTACGACACCTTTGTCGAACGGTCCCGGGACGATTTTGTCGGCCGTTGGTTTTTTAACCAAGGCAGCCAAGTTTTTGGCAGCTTTCAACTTCATGTCGTCGGTTATTTTTGTCACGCGATTGTCGAGTGCGCCGCGGAATACGCCTGGGAACACAAGTGAATTATTTATCTGGTTTGGGTAGTCGCTGCGGCCGGTACCAATTACTGCCGCCCCTCCCTTCTTTGCATCTTCGGGCATAATTTCGGGCGTCGGGTTTGCCATTGCAAATACAATCGCTTTTTTTGCCATCAACTGCACATCTTTTACAGTCATTAAACCGGGACCCGACACACCAAGCACAACGTCGGCATCTTTGAGAGCGTCTTGTAGTGTGCCGTTTATATTCCGCGGGTTTGTCATTGCAGCAAGTTCTTTTTTGTGGCCAGAAAGGTCAGAGCGGTCTTTGGAAAGTGTTCCTTTGCGGTCGAGCATAATAACGTCTGTAACGCCTGCCTTCAAAAGCAATTTGGTAACTGCAGTACCTGCAGCGCCCGCCCCTGCAACAACGACGCGGAGAGAATTAAATTTTTTGCCAACAACTTTTGATGCATTTATAAGCGCAGCAAGTACAGCAATTGCGGTGCCGTGCTGGTCGTCGTGCATCACGGGGATGTCGAGCGCAGCTTTTACGCGGTCTTCAATTTCAAAACAATTTGGCGCGGCAAAATCTTCCAAGTTAATGCCGCCGAATGCGGGTGCAATATTAATTATTGTTTTTACAATTTCGTCGACATTTTGTGTGTCCAAGACAATCGGAAATGCATCGACATTTGCAAAGGCTTTAAACAACGCGGCCTTTCCTTCCATCACGGGCAGTGCACCCAAGGCACCGATGTTGCCAAGCCCTAACACTGCCGAGCCGTCAGAGATAACCGCGATCATCTTTCCTTTAATAGTATAGTCGCGGGCAAGTTTTGGGTTTTTTGCAACAAGCATAGAAACCGCCGCAACCCCTGGTGTGTATACAAGCGACATGTCGGCCCGGCTTTTAATAGCTACAGCTGGAGCAATGCGAATTTTCCCGCCCAGTTTTTTGTGTAATGCAATGGCACGTGCTGCAGTGTCGTTTTTCTTCATATCTCGCGAGTATATCACAGGGCTTATATACTAGATGTATGGATCTACGCGAACCCATTTCCGAGCACTTCCGGCTAACAAACATTCAAAAAACTGCCCTGGGGAAACTAGGTATAAAAACACTACGCGACCTGCTGTACCATTTCCCCTTTCGTTACGAACAGGCCGGGAGCGAAACAAGTACGGGCGAGCTGCAAGTAGGCCAGGAAGTTACGGTTGTAGGAGTTTTGGAAAAACTCACAACAAAAAAGTCGTGGAAAAGTAGAGTCCCGATGTCAGACGGATATCTGCGCGACCAAGGCGGCCGCGTAAAATTGATGTGGTTTAACCAGCCCTATATTGCAAAAATGTATGCCGATGGCACGCGCGTAAAAGCAACGGGTAAAGTCACGGGCTCGCCCGGCAAACTGTATTTAGCAAACCCCCAGCTTGAGAAAATTTCCGCGACGGAAGAGACACTGTTCGTTTCGCAGAAACCAAGCTCGCCTCAACGCGGAAAATCTCCTGCTGAAGATTTTCCTATGTCCGGCGCCGTCGCACCTACCAACGTTTCGGACGAACTTGTTTCTACTTCACTCGATGCCGCCACGACGCAGGCGAAGTCGGTTGCGGAGCCGAAGATCGACGCAGAGACTTCGCCGCAGTCGTCTTTCACTAACCTCTTTGCCCAGTACCCAGAAAGCCGCGGGGTGACATCACTATGGTTCCGCCACGCGATACAAAAAATACTTGCCACAGGAATTGTCGAACAAGTAGAAGACCCACTACCGCCAGACATGCTCAAACGCTACAACTTACCGACGCTAGGCAGTGCTCTTGTGTGGATGCACATACCGGAAAAATTAAAAGATGCCGACGCGGCACGCAAACGTTTTGCATTTGAGGAAGTGTTTATGATCCAGCTCGAGCGCGGTATTGAACGTAAAAAACAATCACACGAAAAAAGTTTTGCGGTCGACGCACCAAAAAAAGCTGTTGATGACTTTATCGGTACCTTCCCCTTTACCGCAACAGGTGCACAGCACAAAGCAATTGAAGCAATTTTACACGACATGCGCAGCGGCCACCCTATGTCGCGCCTGCTTGAAGGCGACGTAGGTTCGGGCAAAACGGCAGTTGCGGCAACGGCCGCCTACGCCGCGGTTCGTACGCGGCCCGAAAACCAGAAGTTCGGCACGCTGCAGGTTGCCTACATGGCCCCGACCGAAATTTTAGCAAAGCAGCATTTTGAGTCGTTTATAAAATATTTTGAAACGTTCCCTATTAACATCGGGCTTATTACCGGCTCGGGTTGTTTTAAATTCCCGTCAAAAATTGGGCGCGGTAAGTCGACCGCGATTTCCCGCACGCAACTACTTAAATGGGTAGCTGCGGGCGAGATCCCTGTTGTTATTGGCACACATGCACTTATTCAAAAGTCGGTACAGTTTAAACACCTGGCACTTGTCGTGATAGACGAACAACATCGCTTTGGTACCGCCCAAAGACAAAAGCTTGCGACTAAAGAAAAGCGGCCCTCGGCCGTAGCCGGACGGGCGAGGCTCCCCCACCTGTTGTCGATGACAGCCACCCCAATCCCGCGTACCTTGGCACTTACTATATATGGAGACCTGGATTTGACACTGCTGGACGAAATGCCCGCGGGACGTAAAAAAATTATTACAGAAATTGTAAAACCCGCCGGGCGTGCGCAAGCATACGCAAAAATCCACGAACAGCTAGCCGAAGGGCGGCAGGCATATGTTATCTGCCCCCGCATTGACGAGCCGGACCCTGACAAAGCATTTGCATTGATGGCAAAGTCTGTCACTGCAGAGGCGAAACGTTTAAAGAAAGACGTCTTTCAAAATTATGAAATTGCTATTTTGCACAGCAAAATGACGCCGAAGGAAAAAGACGAAACGATGCAAAAGTTTGCGGCGCACGAGATAGATATTTTGGTTGCAACGTCAGTTGTTGAAGTGGGCGTCAACGTCCCCAACGCCACGATGATTTTTATCGAAGGCGCCGAGCGCTTTGGCTTGGCACAGCTCCACCAGTTGCGCGGGCGCGTTGTGCGCAGCAACTACCAAGCCTATTGTTTTGTCTGCCCTGAAAGCCGTGGCGAACATACGCTTGCGCGGCTCAAGGCATTGGCCACTGCAAAAAATGGTTTTGAACTTGCCGAACAAGACTTGTTGCAGCGGGGGCCCGGTGAACTTTCAGGCCGCAAACAGTGGGGCATCTCTGACATCGGCATGGAAGCACTAAAGAATTTAAAACTTGTGGAAGCCGCCCGCACCGAGGCACTAGCGGTTGTAGAGAAAGATGAACATCTACAAAAATACCCTCTGTTGCAGCATGCACTTTTTGCACGGGCGCAGACCCTACACTTTGAGTAGCAAACAAGGTATATTTGGCAGCGAGTGAAGGATAGAAACGCATGTGCCTGTAGCTCAGTTGGTTAGAGCTCCGAGCTTATACCTCGGCGGTCCCTGGTTCGAGTCCAGGCAGGCACACAAAAGTTACAAAGACCTGCCCTGCGGCAGGTTTTGTACTTTTGTGTGAGCCGGAGCGATGTTTTGCACTTGCAAAACCGCGAGGCAGGGTCGTGCGGCAATGTGCGCGACGGCGCATATTGAACGCCTGACCACAAAAGACATCTCATAAAAATAATTCCGTGCTATTGTGCGGAGCGGATAACAACGGCACATAGAAGGAGAACCGCCGTGATTGCTCTTCCAAAGTTTAATAACACCTTCAAGGGTGTTTGCTTCCCCTACCCCGCGTGGGTGGCGGGCGGAATCTTCAAGACGAGCAAGCAGATGATCTGGGCGCTCAAGCACCATATCATCGGCGAATGGGGCTCGATCGAAACCGAAGCCTCAAACGGTAACGGTGGGCGTGACTATTTTGCCCACTATGTCGAAGTCGGTGGTGTTCGGGTGCTTATGTACACGCAGAACTCGCGCGGCATCCCCAACCCGGGCATGACTTACATCGAGGAACGTTTCGCGATGGTCTATCACGAGTACGAAGACGCGAACTTTCCTCTCATCCTCAATGTCTCGGGCAAGAACGTGGCCGACACGCTCGAGCTGATGTGGCGGGCAGCACAATGCGGCTTCAAGGTCGTAGTGGTAAGCGGTGCGTGCCCCAATAAGGGCAACCAGCCCATTCTCTGCTACGACCAGGAAGCGGTCAGTGAACTGTTCGAGCGTGCCGAAAAAGAAATCGGGCCTTCGAATGTCATTTTCCTCTGGAAGGTATCGACCGGTATGCCGCGGCCGATTCTTGCCCACAATCGTATGTGTGTTGGGCGTTCGAAAGTCTTCGACGGCATCGTAACGGGAAACGCTGTTCCGAACACCTTCGACTATCTTCCCGACGGCACGACAACCATCATGACGGACAAGCACGGCTTGATCCGTGGCGCTATGGCCGGACCCGCGATCCTACCGATGGCGCTCGACCACACACAGTTTTGTTCTTGTGGCATACCTTCAAAGAAGATCGTTGTTGGATGCGGCGGCATCTCGGGTGGTGAATCCGGGATGAAGCACATGCGGGCGGGGGCGAGCTTCGTCCAAACCCACAGCGCTTTTCGCGAGTCGGGCGAAGACCCTGACTTCATGCGCGAGCTCAACCGGAAGTTGTTCAAGCGTCTCGAACAGGTTCCTGCCGCAGCTTGAAACGCAAACGCCGCCCCTTGTGTGGGACGGCGTTTTCTTTTTTTATACTCAGCTAAAAATTAACCTTAACAGGTTCGATGGTTATTTCTTGTTTCTTTTTTGGGGAAATGCCGTGCGCGACCAAAATGCCTTCAAACTCTTCGCGCTCAAGTGTTTCGACTTCTACAAGACGGGCAGCAATAGCGTTGAGCACTTTCCTATGTTCGGTAATGATGTTTAGAGCTTTTGCGTACGCTTCGTCCATAATGCGCTTTACTTCCGCATCGATATCACCGGAAACTTTTTCAGAATATTCTTTACCGGACACTCCCGAGCCAAACAATGCACGGCCGTCGCTTGCCTCAAGCGCAATGGTACCTATTTTCTCTGACATGCCGTAACGCGTGACCATATCGCGGGCAAGTGCGCTCGACACCTGGAGGTCGTTCGACGGCCCAGTTGTGACGTCGCCAAAGACTTCTTTTTCAGCAATGTAACCACCGAGTGACATTGCGATGTCATCGAGGAATTCTTTTTTGCTCTGCATGCGTTTGTCTTCAAACGGAAGCTTCAATGTGTAGCCCGCGGCACGACCGCGCGAGATGATGGAGATTTTATGCACCGGGTCAGCATGAGGCAGGAGGCTTGCAACAAGCGCATGCCCTGCTTCGTGGTAGGCGGTAATTTCTTTTTCCTTGGCGTTCATCACATGCGACTTGCGCTCGGGGCCCAGCATTACTTTTTCGATAGAACGGATAAGGTCAAACTGCGCAACTGTTTTGCGTGCTTCGCGTGCAGCCAAAATTGCGCCTTCGTTCATAAGGTTTGCCAAGTCGGCACCCGAAAACCCAGGAGTGCGTTCTGCAATGACCGAAAGATTCACATCTTCGGCAAGAGGTTTTTTGCGGGCATGGATATGCAAAATTTCGTTGCGGTCTTGGCGGTCAGGCAGCTCTATAACCACACGGCGGTCAAAACGGCCCGGGCGCACGAGAGCAGGGTCCAAAACATCGGGGCGGTTGGTTGCGGCCATCACGATAACTTTTTCGTTTGGTTCGAAGCCGTCCATCTCAACCAAAATTTGGTTCAATGTCTGTTCACGTTCGTCGTTGCCACCGCCCACACCTGTGCCGCGGACACGACCAACTGCGTCAATTTCGTCGACAAAGATAATCGCCGGCGCCGAATGCTTTGCCATATGGAAGAGGTCGCGCACACGTGACGCACCCACACCAACAAACATTTCAACAAATTCTGAACCTGAAATTGAATAAAACGGCACGCCCGCCTCCCCCGCAACTGCGCGGGCAAGCAGTGTCTTGCCGGTGCCGGCAGAGCCCATCAACAAAATACCTTTGGGGATACGCGCACCGATGTCCAAGAATTTTTTGGGATTTTTGAGAAAGTCGACAATTTCAAGCAGTTCTATCTTTGCTTCTTTAGCACCGGCAACATCTTTAAAGGTAACTTTTTGCGACTTGTCGTTCGGGTCGATAACACGGTGCTTGGACTGCCCAAACGAAAAGGCCTGCATCCCCGCACCTTTAACCTGACGTGAGAGATACCAGACAAAAAATGCAATCAGCAAGAGTGGTGCCAAAAAAGGCGCAAGAGTTGTGAGCCAAAAACTCCATCCACTTTCGCGTTTGATATTGATAGAAATTTTGTCGAGCGACGCGGCTGGCACACCGTAGTTAAAGAGTGTTTGTGACAGAGCAGTGTTAGTTTCCTTTTTGGAAATTTTTTCTGTCTCGTCCGCGTAGGTAATAGTGAGGTTGTCGCCGTCAACGGTAATTGCGGTTACGGTGCCATTTTGTACATCGCCGGCAAGTTCGGAAATCGCGATGTCTGCAGGGGCGTCTGTTTTGTCTGTTGCAAAGTAGGTGTAGGCGCTCGCAAGTAAAAAGAGTAGTAGCAGGCTTGTCGCTGCATTGACCCAGAACGAGTCACTCCGCGGCATCTTGGGGACTTTTAACCCGCCTTTTTTGTTTTTATTCTTTTGTTCAGGCATGAATACTACATTGTACCATTTCGATGTTTTTTGGCAAAAAATGGTATATTCATTTTGTGAACTTACTGGAACACAAAAAGGCGCGGATGAACTACGACCTGCTTGAAGAATTTGAGGCAGGGTTAGAATTGCTGGGCCACGAAGTTAAAAGTATCCGCGCAAAACACGGCAAGCTTGAAGGTGCCCATATAGTAGTGCGGGCGGGCGAAGCGTACATTGTCGGCATGAGTGTGCCGCCCTTCCAGGTAGCAAACACCCCTGCAGACTACGACCCCGAACGCAGCCGCAAACTGCTGTTAACCAAAAAAGAGCTAGGAATATTGGCCGAATTTGAGAGCCAGAAAGGCTTGACATTGGTGCCACTTTCGGTGTATAATAAAGGGTCTAAGTTGAAGGTAAAAATTGCGGTCGCACGCGGCCGTAAGAAGTACGACAAACGCGCCGTCTTAAAAGAAAGAGACACCGCCCGCGACATCCGAAGAACTTTGAAAAACGCCTAGGCTACCCCGAAGAGCGCGTGGAGAAATCGTGCGCTGCTCGGGAGTGAAAGGCCTAGACAATACACATACGTATCTGCATGCAAAGGAGAAGTCCAGACCTTCTTAAAAATCTGGAAAACCTAACTGCAAAAACAGTTGCTTCGCCGTATTTTTCGGCGAACGATTTCGCCTTCGCTTACGCCAAGGCCTAATCGCATTCACTCTTCCCTACTCTGCGGGTTGAGACCGGGTGTTATATAGCAGAGTTATTACTTCAGGAACCATTCTGGCCTGAAGATGAAACTAAAGAGTTGCAGGGTGTCATGATTTCGTCCGCTTCGCCCATGCCACGCTAAAGAAACAAAAAGCGAACTAGCTTTTGTAGAATTGCTTATACGACTGTATTGCACGAGGGTTCGAATCCCTCCACTTCCACCTGTAAAAACATTAGCGCCCGCATTGGGCGTTTTTTGTTTTTATTTCTCTTCTTCTTTTATCTCAACCACATGCACATGGTAGTGCTGCGGAATGGATTTCGTTGAGTGTGTTGCCTCCATAATGTACCGATAGTGGGAGTTAATGTACGACTTTTTTATTTCCTCAAACTCCGTCTTTTCTTCTTCGTTAAGTTCGGCAGTATGGCGGATAGGTATTAACATGTCGCACGGTTCAAACACTTTGTCGTATGGGAAACGGTTAGGCACAAGCTTCCAGTGCGTAAAAGTCATCGTGACATCCTCTTCACACAGTCTGCACACCTCCTGCATCACACCGCTGTCTTTCATTGCTTGGTATGCAGCTTCAGTTTCTGGCTTGCGCAGTGTTCGTACTTTCATGGCAATTACAATACCACGTATATAAAAAATTGTATGAGTTTTTGATGAAGTTTTTTTGTGCGCGCTGGTAATGAAGCTATCACGTCCACGTCATCTTACGTGTGCGTAGAAAATATTATCAATTAGTATTAATGAAAAAATTATGAAGAATAGCAAATTTATTTCTGCAGCCGTTCTTGGCGCATCTCTCCTTGCGTTCGCGGCCCCTGCACTCGCCGCAACCATTTCCACACAGATGGACATTGGCACAACCGGTTCGGACGTGACAACGCTCCAGCAAACATTTGCAGGTGATGCGTCGCTCTACCCAGAAGGTCTTGTAACAGGGTACTTCGGCTCACTTAGTTCAGCTGCAGTAAAACGTTTCCAGGCAAACAACGGCATCGTCTCGAGCGGTTCGGCAGCAACAACCGGATATGGCCGCGTCGGTCCTGCAACAATAGCTAAATTCAACGCAGTGTACGGTTCAGGCACCGGCACAGGACTTGATGACATGGCCCCGGTTCTTTCCACGGTAACTGTGGCACCTACAACAGGGGGCACATCATTGTTGTGGAACAGCAATGAACCGGTAACAAGCACTGTGTATTACAGCACCTCTCCACTTACCTTGCATGAAGTAAACGCAGGGGCACCTGGCGTCACTGGTACAAACGTATTGAGCATGAGCACCGCATTAAACAGCTCTGGTTCGGTACAGCTTAGCGGCCTCTCAGCGCACACTACGTACAACTATGTAGTAGTAGCGACCGACGCTGCAGGCAACGTAAGCATCACCTGGCCCACTACCTTTACAACAAACTAATAGTTAGTAGTAGAGGAATAGAAAAACAAAAACCGCCGAGACTAGTCTCGGCGGTTTTTGTTTTGTGCGCGTACATCTATATGCAAGCCGTGTAAAATATTTGCCTGTACTTCAAGCGAGGCATGCATTCGGCCTGCAAAACTTTCTTCATCACTCTCTTCTTCATTGCCCTCAGAGTCAGTTGGGGTGGTGGTTGTTGCTACGGGGGGCATAGCTACAAGAGATGCTTTTTTTGCTATTACTGCATTCATAGCCATCGTGTGCACTGTTGTTGGAGCTTCTTCCTCAACAGCCGGCGCAGCCTGGGGTGCTACAGCAATAACTGCTGTGGTTGTGGCCTGCAACACAGAGGCGCGGTTTTTCCCTTTTGTTTTTAGCGAATATGCGGCTACGTCAGAGTCTTTTGCAAGCGCAAGCGCCTCTGTCGCATGTCGTGTGTAATTGTCAGAAATCTCTTGCGCGACTTGTGGTGTTAATTCCCCCCGTTCCGCTAATGTTTGGGCTTCTTGCACACGCACCGTAGCGATGTCAGCATTTACTTGTGCTTTTGCCGCAGGAGACTGTGCAAGCGCAACTTTAATAGGTTCTAGAACATTTGTTTTTACCGAGTAGAGCGTACCGCCAGGCAACGAGCCCTCTGCAGCATACGCACTACTTGTAGACACAATAAGCAACAGTGCGAGTGCGGAAAGTGCGAGAGAGCGCGGTAAAAATATCCACGCATAGGGGCTTGGTATACGCACAGGCGCTGCAAAATCACCCGCAGGCTTAACAACAGGTGGCAAGACAGACATCGCCTCTTCTAGGCGCAGGCGCATAGCACTTTTTTCTGCATCACTCAGGCGGATGCCAGCAGTTTCATTTTGTAAGTGGTTGTGTAATTTATTCATGTGGGGTTTGCCTCGAGCAGTTCGCGCAACTTCTTTATCCCGCGGTGGATACGTACTGATATTGTATTTTCGCTCTCCTGCATCGATTCTGCAATCTCTTTTGGCGATAAGCCATCTATGTAGCGCATCACGAGCACGGTGCGGTGCTGTTCACCAAGCTGTTTGAGCGCGCGGACTGCCGCAGCGCTTTCAAACCGGACCATAGCCTCTTCCATGATGTCGGTTTCGTCACGGAGCAGCTGACCTTCAACCGCTTGTTCGGTCGTCTCGTTTTCAAGCATAGCGTCTAAGGACTGGACTTTGCGCTTCCTATATTCGTCTATGACGAGATTGTTCAAAATACGATATAGGAACGAACGATACTGCCGTATTTCTTCGCCGCCTTTTGACATATAGTTCCATGTCTTGAGAAAGGTTTCCTGGGTCAATTCGAGAGCGCGCTCACGGTCGGACAGGCGCATAACCGCATGCCGAAAGAGCTCGTCCGAATGCTTTTCGAATATCTCTGCAAATTGTTGTTTACTGTCTTCCATATATATAGACGCACCGGCGGCCGACCTCTTTCAATGTTTCATTGTAAACCCCATCGCTTTCTGAAGCGAATAGCCTTTTGCACTGCATTTTGCTATACTGTCCCTCAACAACTACTACTTTGGATACACGCATCAACCACCACATACGAGCAGCGGAAGTACGCGTTATAGGCCCCGAAGGCGAGAACTTTGGTGTATTAGCCCTTTCTGAAGCCATACGACGTGCCGAAGAGGTCGGTTTGGACCTTATAGAGATCTCAGCTGGGGCCGTCCCACCTGTTGCAAAAATCATGGAATATGGTAAATTCCAATACGAACAGGAGAAGAAACGCCGGGAAATGAAGGCGAAGTCGCACACCACAGAGACGAAGAGCGTCCAGGTGAAAATAGGGACCGGCGAAAATGACCTGCAATTAAAGGCTAGAAGGGCCGCAGAGTGGCTAAAAGAAGGCCACCGGGTCAAAGTAGACCTCTTTTTGTGGGGCCGCTACAAGTATATGGAGTTCGCATTTTTGAAGGAACGGCTCGAGCGATTTTTAAAAATCATCCCCGAGGAGTACAAGATAAGCGACCCTATAACCAAAAGCCCTAAAGGCCTGACAACAGTAATCGAGAGAGCCGGCAAGAAAGCATAGATTAGAGAAATTTCCATGAAAACAAACAAAGCATTTACTAAGCGCATTAAAATTACCAAAAACGGTAAGCTTATTGCGCGCAAACCGGGCCAAAACCACTTTAATGCAAAGGAGGGCCGTTCGACCCAGATGGACGGCAACCGCTCACAGCAGTTGACCGTAAGCCCAAAGGTATCGCAGATGTATGTCGGTACTGCGTCTAAGAATAAGAATTAATTAAACCACTATGTCACGCGTAAAAGGAGGAGTAAATTCATTGAAGCGCCGCAAGAATATGCTTGCGATGACCAAAGGCTACCGCTTTGGCCGCTCAACCAAAAAGAAACAGGCTCGCGAAGCCATTTTCCACGCAGGTAAGTATGCGTTTGCCCACCGCCGTGACAAAAAGAACGACTACCGCAAACTCTGGAACGTGCGCATCAACGCAGGGCTGGACCAGATTGACGAAAAGTTTTCATACAGCAAATTTATCGGCGCACTCAAGAAGGCGGAGATTGCGATAAACCGCAAAATGCTTTCATTGCTTGCAGAACAGTCTCCCGAAACGTTCGCAAAGATAGTCGCCAAAGTAAAATAATAAAATCTCTACATAAAAACCCCTCCAGTTTGGAGGGGTTTTTATGTTCTAACGTTTTACTTACTTTATTCTAATGCCACCGTTGATGATAAACCCTTCTGATGGCTTTTGTGGTGCAGGTGCCTGTAGAGCTTTTGGTACGTTATTTTGTTTTATCCAGTCAAAGCTCCAAAAAGCAGCCCGTGCAGACTGAGGCTGAGTAGCGGCGGGAGAAGCACCAGCAGGAGCACTTTGTGGAACGTCAGTACCTGAACCAGTTAAACTCCGAGTCAAACTGTCAGCTTGAGACGTCGGAGCAGGAGCACTAGAGGAACGTCCTGTAATAAAATTCCATGCCCGTTCGAAGAAACCGGGAGGTTCGACAGGGACAGGAGCATTAGCACTTGCCTGTATTCTATTTACCAGAGCCGTTTCAGCGAAGCCCTGCCCTTCACGGGTTGGTGGAGTAGGTGTAAAACCACCGTCTCCAGTGGACCATACACGTGTGTACCCTGCCGGCGGTGCTTGACCTTCGCGCAAGGTAACCAACCCTGTACCATCCCGGTCTAGGTTTACATAGTACGCAGGTTGGGCTCCTGTACTCCCACCCCCCGTAACCGGAGACCCTGGCGTTGCAGAAGGAGGGTTACCGCCAACTGTGGGCACCCTAGCAGCGGCTGGGACAGTACCATCAACGCCATACAAAGGGTCAGAAGGTCTAGTTTTAGGGTCAGTAATATCGCCAATAAACCTCTGTTCTAGACCATCCAGTGCGGGAGGAGAAGCAGGTGGTGATAACGGAGGCGGAGGAGCTGATGGTGTTAGAGGAGGTGGAGGATCCACTATTACTCCAGCACGACTTGCGTAGTTATATGCTCCGCCGTCCCGCACAACTACTACATCTCCTTTTGCCTGTAATTGGTCTATCAAGGCTTGTCTCTGATTGAGATCTACTGGTAGTGGGCGCCATGTATTATCTGCCGCACTATATACACCTTGTGCACTGCGAGATATTAGATCTTTCTTTCCCTCCTCAAGACTAGTGTCAGCCGCAAAACCCGATGGAAGCGTAGGAGCCAGTTTATCAGCAGTTGCACCAGGAACATTGTATGTTTCGATTTGCTGCAACCCACCACCAGCAGGCGTAAAAGTTACTTCCTTAGGTTCTCCGGCAGACGGAGATACTATACCCTTAATATTTTCAAAACCTTCAAGCTTTAAAGCTGCTGCTTTTTGATTAGCCGACGCATTCGAAGCATCGAACCAGTACCCGACACCGTTTTGCTCGCCATAGATAAATGTTCTATCTTTATCACCCCAGTTATTGGTTTTAAAAGCTTCTACGCCGGAGTTATAATCGTTCCCAAGTGGAGTGTATGAGAAACCTGCAGCTTTACTAGTTACCTCACAGGCAGATCCATCTGGAGTTTTGCATCCAGAGTTAGAAACCATCGGGCCATCTTTTGTATCTGCACCTGTTATAAAATCGTAGAGTCCACCCAAAATAGTTTTTTGTGAACCTGGTGACACTCCGTTTGCATCAAGAAATTTTGACGTAGCGAGCACATCTTGCTGTTTTTGTACTTCTGGCCCATTTGTGTTCAGACCATCTTGCTGCTGTGGTGCTGGCGCTTGATTAAGCGGCACGTAGTCTTCCTGTGAGTACTGCTTTGGTTTGTATTTTTCGTACTGTATGGGTTCTTGTCCTAGCTCTGGTGTTTCCTTTTGGGGTTCTTTAAAAAGACTGAATCCACCCCCGACAGCAACTTCCGCATTACCACCAAACGAAGAGTCGACCGGTGCAGGTTGCGTAGGCTGCTGTGCAACCTGGGTAAACGGTATATAGTCTGGCTCTGTATATGCAGTGTCTTGTATTTTATATTGAACGGGCTCTTGTCCTAATTCTGGCCCTTGTTGTTGGAAACCAGCCTCCCCACCTCTCCACCCAGAAGCCTCGACTGCTGGTGGTTTAAAAAGACTAAATCCACCGCCACCACCAACTTCTGCGCTACCGCCAAACGAAGAGTCGACCGGTGCAGGTTGCGTGGGCTCTTCATTTTGCAAGGGCTGTGCAGGAGACTCTTCCTGGGTGTAATATTCTCCGGTTTCTTGTGCAAACACTGCACGCATGGCGGATGCAGTTTCAAGCGATGGTGCCGCAAAGGAAAACGGCGACAAAAATACGTTTTGTACTATAAAGCCAAGAAGTGACTGCTGTGGCTGCGGCGCAGTATCTTGTGCAACCGCCACTAGTGGCGTACACAACACTGCCGACGCAACAACAAAACTAATAGTGGCGACTTTTTTACCTATAAAAAGATGCATATGTCTCTTAACAATAGCGAACATTTCCTTATAACAGAAGGAGGGGTTGGGTATAACTCGAGACAAATAGAGTTTAAACTCTATCGCTTAAGAGCTCTTTGAAGAGCTTGTAAAAAATCAGCCCGGGCCTCATCCATAACTTGTTCTCTTGTTTTTACAGGTTCTTCTGGTATTTCCTCTTCTTTAAAGTCAGGTATGTTGATAGTGTTTGGTCCGCCTACTTTTTGCTCTGTCGGAGCAGGAGTAGGTTCAGGTGCAGAAACTGGTGTGACTGGTACCTGCGCAGGAGTCTGAGCTTGATTTGCCGGAGAGTCAAACGCTGGCGTCGCATCCAAAAATTTTCCACCGCCATTAGAGGTCGCCGGGGTACTAGTAAACCAACTCCCTATAGTGCTACCGATACTTGAAAATGTGTCCGCAACTACACCTATCCCTTTACCAATAGTTGCGCCAACTTCGCCCACACCATTTGCAATACCTTGGAAGAACCCTCCCCCACTTTGTGGGTTTGGGGCAGGAGTAGGCGCCTGTTGGGCTGCCGGGCCAGAACCCCCTATTTCAGGAGTTGCCAGTAGGAGACGTGAGCCTTTTCCATCTGCGACGGAGAGCGTCTGCCCGGCCGGGACTAGAGTACTTTCCTTCTCGTCGTATGGTAAAGGTTTGCCGCCAGCATTAGAGCCAGTTTCTTCTTCTTTGGAAGAAACGGGAGAGACGCCCGAAGTAGGAGAAATACCCGGGATACCAAAACCTATTGGTTCCGCATTTATTGCCCCGTCACGCACTTCTACAATTTTGGCGTTTTGGCCTTCTGCCAAGTAGCCTTCTGCTTGTAGCCTGCTTACAACATCGGTACGCTCCTGCCCACCAAGAGGAAGAGGTGTCCACGAGCCACCGTTTTTTTCACTAAATATATAGTCTTCCTTTCCTCCCGTTTCAGGACTCGCTCTGAGTTCTTTGACACCCGACTCAAGTGTGGTTCCAAGATTCCCTACAGGTACAGGTCCATTTCCTTGTCCTCCTTCATGTTCGGGGCCAGCACCATCATTGTTGACGTTTCCACTTGTACCAGCCACAAACCAATCCCACGCCTCTTGCAGAGGAGGAGGAGGCGGCACATTTTGTGCATTTGTCCCATTTGCCTTTAACTGTGCATTCAGGGGATCTTGTTGCTCTGGTGCTGGCGCTTGAGCTTGGTTAAGCGGCATATAGTCTAGTTCTGTATATGCAGTGTCTTGTGTTTTATATTGTACAGGTTCTTGTCCTAACTCTGGTGTTTCCTGTTGGGGTTCTTTAAAAAGACTGAATCCACCCCCGACAGCAACTTCCGCATTACCACCAAACGAAGAGTCGACCGGTGCAGGTTGCGTAGGCTGCTGTGCAACCTGGGTAAACGGTATATAGTCTGGCTCTGTATATGCAGTGTCTTGTATTTTATATTGAACGGGCTCTTGTCCTAATTCTGGCCCTTGTTGTTGGAAACCAGCCTCCCCACCTCTCCACCCAGAAGCCTCGACTGCTGGTGGTTTAAAAAGACTAAATCCACCGCCACCACCAACTTCTGCGCTACCGCCAAACGAAGAGTCGACCGGTGCAGGTTGCGTAGGCGGATCGTATTGTTGCTGTTGTTCTGGCGCCGGACCCTGCTGTTCGCCGTCTTCTTGGGCAAGGGCTAATGTCGGTACACATACAAAAGAAAGAGCGAGCACAAAAGAGAGAATAGTTTTTGTACGTAAAAATTGTTGCATATATATAAAGATACGGTACATACCCCTCAAACAAAAGGCACCTGGTGGGTATAATCGGGCTACTCTTTAGAGCGCTGCCACGTGGAAACCCGCACGTTTAACTCTGTCTTTTTTGACCATCTCTATAACCCGCTCCACCAACGCCTTAGGGTCGCTGTCAAAAATAATCATGTCACTTGGGCGGTGGCCGTTGTTAATGATGTCATGCAACACTTCGTCTGTTTCCCACGCGCCTTCTAAAATACCTATCGGCTTGCCATCTTCAAACGCGACGGTAAATTCGTGTATTGTGCCAATGCGCCCGCAGCCAAAGAGCGTGCCGTCTGTGGAGTGGGTAAAAATAATGTCGCGCCCCGGGTACCCAAAACCGGTGTAGATTATCATGTCCATATACTCGAGCGGCAGGTTGTATGTCTCGATATGCTCTTTCTCGCCTGTCGCAGGGGAAAGCCCTACAGAAAGTCCTCCTGCTTCCTTGGCACCCATCGCACTCCACATGGGGAAGCCGGTTGTAGCGCCAGTCAAAAGTATCGCGCCTTGTTGTGCGATTTGGCGGCCAAGCTCCTTTCCCTTTTCTTCTGCATCAATGCCACAGTGGCCAGTTTCGGCTGCACCCGACACTCCAATTTTTATCTGCCCCGGCATATACGTCTGTTCCATATCTGTAGAGATTATACCGCCACTTCTGCTTTTTCACCTGCAGTGGGTGCTGTGGCATGCAACCCCGCGTAGTCGCGTAGGCGCTGCACCAAAAAGCTTGCCGCTGCAGGTTCGCCCATCACGACAAACACTTCCTGCAAACCGCCACCTGTGTTCGCCTCACCCACCTGTTGTGCAAATGCTAACAGCTGTTCGCTGTCCATATGCGCCGAGTAGCCGTACATGGTGTCGACATGTGCACGCACAGCAATTTTTTGGCCTTTTATCACCACGCTTGTTGCACCTTCGGCGAGCTTGCGACCCAAACTCCCCGCCGCCTGGTAGCCGACAATAAGCAAGGTGGAATGTGCGTCAGGCAATATGTCGGCCTCGTGGCCTACAACCCTCCCGCCGTTGCTCATACCAGAGCCGGCCAAAATTATTTTGGGGCCAGGGCGCGCTGCAATTGCACGCGACTCCCCCGCGTCATGCACGTAGTGCAATTCAGCAAATTCAAAAATATGCTCACCGCCCTGCACGCGCTGCTGCATTGCCTTACTAAAATACTGCGGGTAGGCCAGGTAGCTGGCGGTGATTTTTTCCGCAAGAGGCGAGTCTAGGTACACCGGCATCGACGGGACTTTTTTTTCTGTCATAAGTGCGCGAATTTCGTACAGCAAGTCTTGCGTACGCTCGGTCGAAAATGCGGGTATCAGTAACGTGCCCCCGCGCCCTGCAATATCTTCAATACTTTTTTTGAGATCGTCGAGGCGGTTTGTGCGGTCTTTTTGTATACGGTCGCCGTACACACTTTCCATCACAAGGTAGTCGACACCACCGGGTATTTCGCACAGCGAAAGTAGAGGCGAATTGCCGCCGCCCAGGTCACCCGTAAATGCAACCGACTTCCCCGCTCGGGTAAACTTTGCTATCGCCGACCCTAAAATGTG
>JBAXLB010000004.1:0-60403 GCA_037135035.1 Candidatus Adlerbacteria bacterium
AAAAGTGTATGGAGACAAGGGTTTTGCGTGGAATCATATTGATACGAAATAAAAAATTTGTAGCCATTCTTAATTTTGCTATACTACAAGCATATGGAACTTACAACTATACAGAGTCAGACCCCTACTCCTGAAACTAACTCGCCACTGACTCAACAAAAATGCATGGCATGCGAGGGTGGTGTCATTCCTTTTTCAAAGATAGAGGCAGATATATTATGCAAGCAAATTCCCGGCTGGGATATTTCGCTTGATGCTAAAAGTATCGCCAAGCGATATGGTTTTAAAGACTTCAATGAAGCTCTTGTTTTTGTAAATAAGGTTGGCGTTTTGGCTGAATCAGAGGGGCATCATCCGGACATATATCTGAAAGACTACAAATTTGTAGAGCTCACACTGTCCACCCATGCAATTAACGGACTCTCTCAAAATGATTTTATTCTTGCGGCAAAAATAGACGCCTAATGTACTAGTATAATTCCATTAAACTATGATTAATCATTCTCCCTGTTATAGTTCTCGCAATGAAATCATGGTGGATATTAATAAATAACATTATGAAAGAATCTTTGACAAAAAAGCTCGATTTTATAGTCATAGGCGCAGGTATTGCCGGGCTTTCGTGTGCTTATCACCTCACCAAAGATGGTTACAGCGTCATGGTGTTCGAGAAATCGGACGGAAAAGATAATGCAAGCTATGCCTCTACCGCGGAGATGAATCACGATCCGGACGCAAGCTGGGATAGGATCATAAGTAAGTTTGGTATTCGGGGGGCAAGGTACATCTGGAAACTTTCTGAATTTTCTGCGCAGTTACTTACGAAATTCGCACATCGTCCGGGGTCGGAACACTTTTCGACCAAGCGAGTGCCGGCGCATATTTTTACCTATGACCAGAAAGGCGTAACGCTCTTAAAAAAGAGATTTGAACTATATAAGAAAATAGGGGCACAGGTTACGTTCACAGAAAACGCAAAATCTCTGCACAAGAATTTTCGTTCCTCGATTACTATAAAAAACGAAGGCGCAACAAATAACCAAGCTCTCCTAATAGCTCTCCGGGCCGCCACGCACGAACAGGGTGGCAAAGTTATTTACAAGACGCCAGTAGTAGATCTTAAGGTCAACAAGCAGGGGGTTGAAGTCAGAACAAAAAAAGGGAATATATTTCATACAAAGCATGTGATACTCGCGACAGGCGGAATAGAGCTCATTAATCTCCCGATCAAGATTGGGAGAGAGCGAACGTTTGTTGTGAGTTACAAAAAGCGAAATATGGACAAACTTTTCTCGTCTTCGCTCCTGTGGGATACAGCTGAGCCATTTCATTACATCCGTTCATTTGTAGGAAAGCGACTTTGGGTCGGAGGAGAAGACGTGGCAGAGGAATCCTATACACCTAGCTCGGACAAAAGGCATATTGCTGCACTGGATAAATATTCCAGAGAAGTATTGGCACTTGATTCCTCATACGTTCTTGAAAAGAAAAAAAGTTGGAGCGGAGTTTTTTTTCCGACCGCGCGTGGATTGCCGTATATTGGCGACGTAGCCGGAACACCTATAAAACTTGCATTAGGATTCGGTGGAACAGGTATTCTTATGTCTTTTGTATCTGGATATCTAATTTCCTCATGGCTGAAGAAAAAAGAAATGAAATACAAACCGCTGTTCAAGATATGGTGAACTTTTACTCCGAATTGGGGAGCTAAGATGTCGTGGAAAAGGGGCTGGAAAACTGAGGCTTTTAGTGTCTGATCAATACAAATAAAAAAACTCTAACTTTTGTTAGAGTTTTTTTATTTGTATTTAAGATGTATTTATTTTGGCATCAAGACTGAGTCGATGACATGGATTACTCCGTTTGTACATTCTATGTCTGCTTGTACTACTTTGGCGTCGTTTACCATAACTCCATTTGCAGTGTCTATTTTAACTTCACCACCCTGTACTGTCTTTGCAGAAGTTAGACCCATTACATCAGAAGCCATTACTTTTCCTGCCACCACATGGTAAGTAAGTATAGCCGTTAGCTTTGCTTTATCCGCGAGGACTGCATTGAGAGTCTCTTTTGGAATTTTAGCGAAAGCCTCATCAGTCGGAGCAAATACTGTGAAGGGCCCTGCACCAGATAGAGTGTCTACTAATCCTGCTACTTGTACTGCAGTGACCAGTGTTTTAAACGATCCTGCCGCGACCGCTGTTTCTACGATATTTTGCATATATTTATTTCAAGTTGATTAAGTATTGTTAATGCACATACAAACTAGTATCGCCTAGTTGGTCTATGCTAGATAGTATACACTAAAGCTATATGCATAAAAATATGATCACTATACTTATCGCCCTCGTTATACTTATTGGACTCTGGTCTATCTGGGGATTTTTCAGCTCTCGTGTGGAGCAGGCGGACTATACTGTGGTAAAGAAAATGGATGGATATGAAATACGCGAATATCCCGCGCATATTGTGGCGCAGACTACGGTAAAGGGTTCTTATGGAGAATCTATTGGTAACGGTTTTAGAATTGTGGCTGGGTATATCTTTGGCGGGAATACAAAAAAAGAAAGCATAGCCATGACCGCTCCAGTCGTCGCGCAAAAAGTAGGAGGCGAAAAAATATCAGAAAGTATCGCTATGACTGCGCCGGTAGTAGCGACAACCGAGGGTGATTCTCAAATCATCTCTTTCGGCATGCCCCGCTCATACACCCTTGAAACATTACCAACGCCAAACGATCCAAGAGTAAAAATCGTGATGATCCCTACCAAGAAATATGCAGCACTGCAATTCTCGGGGTATCGCTCGGATGCACGGGTAAAAGACATGCAAGAAAAATTAGCTTCGGCACTTGCCCGTGATGGAGTGGCGACAAAGGGAAGCACTGCATACGCAGGATACAATGCGCCTTGGACTCCACCGTGGATGATGCGCAATGAGGTGCTGGTGGAGATTATTAATTAATCTTATTTTTTATGTTCATAAAACTTTACGCAATCGCACTACCAGTATTCTTTGCCATCGACATGGTGTGGCTGGGGCTTGTCGCCAAGGGTTTTTACAAAAGTCAGATCGGGTTTCTTATGAAGCCTGATGTCAATTGGACTGCGGCGATTATCTTTTACCTTTTGTTTATCGTCGGCCTTGTCCTTTTTGTTATTGCTCCGGCAATCGAGAAGGGCTCGTGGGTGCACGCGCTTCTCTTCGGTGCGTTGTTTGGTTTGGTTTGTTACGCCACCTATGACCTCACCAACCTCGCGACACTCAAAGATTGGCCATTTCTTATAACTATCGTTGATTTAGCGTGGGGTGCAGTACTCGCGGCTTCCGTATCTACCGCGACATACTTCATCGCAAGCAAGATCGGTTTATGAGTTATTACACAGCGCTCATTTTACTATTGTTCGCATACATGAGCCTGTGGTACTTGGTATCTTTGGTTAAAAAAAGAAACGACGTGGCTGACATAGCGTGGGGACTGGGTTTTGTACTTATGACGTGGACGTCTTATTTTATTTCTGGTAATTCAGGAATGCGAGGACTGCTGGTAGGAGTTCTAGTAAGCATTTGGGGACTGCGCTTGGCATGGCATATTTATAACCGCAACAGAGGCAAGCCGGAGGACTACCGGTATCTAGCTTGGAGGAAAGAATGGGGCAAGTGGTTCTATCTACGTTCCTACGCCCAAATATATCTTTTGCAAGGTGCACTTTTGTTTCTTATCGTTCTGCCAGTACTGCTTATTAACAAGAATGCAGGCGGAGATATCGGTTTACTCGATTTCTTAGGCGTAGCGGTGTGGCTCTTTGGTTTTTATTTTGAATCTGTCGGTGATGCGCAACTTGCACGGTTTATTAAAAATCCGGAGAACAAAGGCAAACTTATGCAAAGTGGTCTCTGGGCGTATACTCGCCATCCAAATTACTTTGGAGAAGTCACACAGTGGTGGGGCATTTGGCTTGTCGCACTCTCTGTTTCGGGTGGCTTACTAGGTATCATTGGGCCGATAACCATAACATTCTTAATTTTAAAAGTTTCTGGTATTCCGATGCTGGAAAAAAAGATGGAAGAAAATCCAGATTTTGCAGAGTATAAAAGTAAAACAAGCGTATTTATTCCGTTGCCTAGAAAATAACGTAGCATGCATAATTTTGATCCACGCTTTAAACCAGACCTTACTCCAAAAGAAATGCTTCGTCTTGGAGTCTTTGGCGGATTATATTTTTCTGATAAGCCGAAGGAATTTCCAAAAGATTGGTGGCGGAGTGCAAAATTATCACTAGATGGAAAACGGCACAAAGAACTGAATTATTTTGGCGTGAATGCCAGCCAGCCACTTTCAGTGTGGCTTGCGAAAGGGTGGATAAATCCACAAGATCCACGTGGATGGTTTCAGTGGTATTGCAGATACTATATGGGTCGTAGAACTCTCGACGACGAGCGACAAATTAAAAGATGGCTCGCTATGCGACGACATATAATGCAAATCAAAAATAATTGCAGAGCTGGAGATATTTTTTGTCGGCCTCGCCAAAGACAAGCGTTATTGCATTGGGCCTATGACGCGAGAAAAATGTAAGGAAGCGTTAGCGAACACTTATGTCGCGTAGCAAGACCAAGGAAATTTTTTGGTTTTTGCGCACGCGAGTCCGCGAGCGTGTCCGAGGCGCGCATCATTGGTCGTCAGGGCTCAATTCAAAATACATTCGAACTTCGTTCAATACACACCGCAAAATAATGAGCCCGACGAGTATGTGTTGGGGAGATTATATTTTTGCGTGAGAAGAGGATATTTATAATTCACCTAAGACTCCTAGCACGACATGTATTAATAGGTAATAATGTCACTACTGAAGGTCATTTTCATACGTATCTTTATTCTCTAATACAATTCACATATGCATTTAAAAGGACTTGTTGATTACGCCCAACCTTTGGTGGCAGCAGGAACGGTGCTCTCATTAGGCTTCGTCATCTCTGTTGGTATCGGGGCATATACCTCCTACCAAATTAAAGTGGAAAGTAACACCATCGAAGTGACGGGTTCGGCAAAAGAATCAGTCGTTTCTGACTTTGGACGTTGGACCATTAACCTTACTACTGTGACACCTGTCGATAACCAACAAGTGGGGTTCGACCGGTTGGAGAATGCCTCAAAACATATTCTTGCGTATCTTGCTGGTCAGGGATTCACGAATGTAGAGACCCCTGCTCCTGTAGTCGATTCGAGTTATATATATCCTGAAAAGAGCGCACCTATACTTACTGGCTATACAGTATCGCGCCAGATAATTGTAAGCAGTGCTGACATTGATAAGCTTTCAGTGCTTGCAGGGTCGGTAGCTCCGCTGTCTGGCTTTGGGTATAACGTAACTACAAATAGCGTAGAGCTTACGTATCAAAAACTTCCGGAAGAAAGAGTCATGTTGCTCTCGGGTGCCATTAAAGATGCACAGGCTCGCGCGGAAGCCATCGCAAAAGAAACTGGAAGGTCGGTAGGGGCCCTTAAGTCAGCCACGGGCGGAGTAGTACAAGTCCTTCCTAAAGGCGGTGTTGATATAAGTGACTCTGGTATGTATGACACTTCCAATAAAAATAAGGATGTGATGGTTACTGTGCGAGCCAGTTTCATTTTGAAATAACGGATGTTTTGAATGTAACCTATATTGCAAAATAGGTCTGTATGCGTAGTATGTGCTTAGAATCAGTACGGGAGGGGTAACACATGACCGATTGTGATCAAGGAAAAAGTTTTGCTCAATGGAAAGAAGCAGCATGGCCAACTTTTCGTTCGGGAATTACACTTCAGGAAGTCAAAGAGGTAGGTGCAAGATTTGCTGGTGTGGGAGTTGCGCAACTTGAAGGTCTGCGTCGTACTATGCCTCTCGTACGATTGAGGCAGGCTTTGATGTACTTCAGCAGAGTGTGTTTGGAGAGGAACGATATGAAGCTCTATTCACTCGAGCAAGTTGGCCTTGCGTACAATCGTCACAATGCAACTGCACTCTGTGCAGTTAGAAAAATTAAGAAACTGCGAAAGAATGGTCCGCGTCGCGATGGCGACAAAGAGGCTCTTGCGTTGCTCGAGCAACTCTGTCATCACTTTAAGATTTTGCTACCAACAATATAACCCCGGTCCTCACGGGGTTTTCTTTTTAAGATTTCGCAGACATGTTAGGTTTACTGCATGCAAGACATCACCTTTATAACCGGCAACCAAAACAAAGCCGACTATTTGGCTAAATACTTAGGGTTCCCAGTCAAACACGTAAAGCTCGACCTAGACGAACTACAGTCCATGGACTTGAAAGAAATTGTCGAACATAAAGTCCGCCAGGCATACCAAAAAATACAGTCCCCAGTTATTGTTGAAGATGTGTCACTTGGCTTTGAGGCACTTGGGGGCTTGCCGGGGCCGTTCATTAAATTTTTTATTGACCGCATGCCGTTTGAAGCTATGTGCGCACTGGTTACGGGGAAAACTCGAAAGGCTACTGCAACATGTGTGTTTGGATATTATGACGGCGAGATTTTAAAATTATTTGAAGGGGGGCTGGACGGAGAAATTGCAGAAGTTCCTGTGGGGGATGCAGGTTACGGTTGGGACAAAATTTTTATCCCCGACGGATACACACAAACCCGCGCACAACTAAGTGAGGCAGACGACCAAAAAACATATCTCCAGATAAAACCATTTGCAGCACTCAAGGAGTTTTTGCTATCAAGATAGGAAGTTTTTTTGTGCTACCATTTGGCTATTAAACCTATGAATGTGTGGAAGCATCTTAAACAGTACGACTTGCTGGCAGTGGTGTTTATAACAGGCGCTGCGGTACTTATTGTCGAAGTAACGGCAGTTAGAATTCTCTCTATCTATTTCGGCAACACTATATATACCGTGTCGGGTGTTGTGGGGGTTATTTTGGCGGGCCTCTCTGTCGGCTACGCGCGTGGCGGGGTGCGCGCCGACAAAATACCAACCCGCCTCGAATTTTTCCGCACTATTGAAAAAGGCGGTATTGCTCTTTTGGTACTTTTTGCACTTATGTTTAAGGCTGCCGAGGCGCTTGCTGCCGCACTGCCGCTGTCCTGGGGGCCGTTTGCGCTGGCCCTCGTGTTGTTTTTTGTCCCCAGTTACTACCTTGGGATGCTTTCTCCGTTTGCTATTAAACTTGGCGAACGCGAACATCCACACGCCGGCACGGGGCGTGTCAGTGGGCAGGTATTTTTTTGGTCAACATGTGGCAGCTTGGCCGGGACACTTCTTACTGCGTTTGTTCTTATCCCGCAATTTGGGCTCACAGCAATTATGTTTGGCACAACACTTGGTGTGTTAGTGCTTGGCTCTGGTGGGAAAATTTGTACAGACACTCCTGCAAAGCGCTCGCGGCATTTCGGATTTTTAGTTTTTCTTTTTGTGGTGCTTGGCTGCATGCTGTATGTAAGCATGCGTACACCACCTGGTGTGCTGTTTAGTGCGGACGGCGTATACCAGCGTTTGGTGATACGTGACGGGACATACGCGGGGCGACCCGCGCGATTTTTTTATCAAGACAGGAGCGAAGACGACGTACGCTTCCTAGACGGCGACGACCTTGCTGCGGCATACACAAAATATTATGCGCTGTATAAAATTTTAAAACCCGACCTTACCCACGCATTGTTTATAGGTGGTGGGATGTACAGTATGCCCGCAGCGCTCCACCGCGACGCACCCGATGCACATATAGACATTGCCGAAATTGAGCCGTCGCTATTTTCGCTTGCACAAAAATATTTTGGTGTACCGAACGACCCGCACCTTGCAAACCATGTTGTGGACGGGCGGCGTTTTTTGCAGGAAAGCAGCGTCTCGTACGACCTTATATTTAGCGACGTATACTATTCGCTCTATTCAATTCCGCCCGCCTACACAACAAAAGAATTTTTTACACAGGCACGTAGCAAGCTTAACGACGGGGGGATTTTTGTTGCAAATTTTATAGGCAACCTCTCCCCGGAGAATCCGTCACTAATATTGTCTGAGATTCATACCCTACAGGAAGTATTTCCCCAGGTATATGTATTTGCGACCGTGTCTCCAGACATTACAAGTAACCAAAATATTGTAGTCGTTGGTGTTACCGGCACGAGCACTTCTGCTGTGGCATTTCCTCACGTGCCCCCTACACCACTACCTAAAGATTTAAATGCGCACCTCGTGCCACTTGAGCAGTACAACTTCGGAAATTATCCAATACTGACAGACGACTACGCGCCGGTCGAATATATGACAGGTAAAATTCTCACCGACACTCATATAAAAAAAGTTACTACCGCGGCTGCACCTAACGCCACTTCTGGCGCAAGCGCAGACCCTTCTGTCTGGAGCGGCGCGCGAGCGATGGAGGCAATTGCGACACAACTTTCGTTTGGTGTGCGTGCGCTTGGTACGCCTGGCCACCAAAAAACAGTAGACTTTATTAAAACTCGGCTTGCTTCTACCTCGGCACAAGTGTTGGTGCAAAACGGCACGTATACAGAAGCGGGCGTGCCACACCCACTTACAAATATTATTGCGCGCTTCGACCCGAGCAACCCGCGGCGTGTTGTTGTAGCAACGCATTACGACAGCATTGTGCGCGCCTATGCCGACAAAAAAAGTCCCTATGCCCCTATGCCCGGCGCCAATAACTCTGCGTCGGGCGTTGCATTATTGCTTGAAACTGCGCGCATGCTCGACCAAACAAAGCACCCTGCTGTCGGAATAGACTTTGTGTTTTTTGATGGGGAAGAAGGTCCACAGTCGCTCGGTGCAGGTGACGGAGACTGGCACGCACTTGGCTCGCCATTTTTTGTTCAGCACTTGTCCGACTTATATAGAACAGCTGCGGGACATGCCCCCGAACAGGTAGCCGTGTTCGACATGGTGTGCGACGCGCATTTAAATGTACGGCGGGAACCATTGTCACTTCTCTCCGCGCAAAAACAGGTAGATGCATTTTGGAAGATAGGGCAGGCAATTGCGCCTGCGGCATTTGTAACAGAGCCTTCTGCACACATAAGTGACGACCAAACTGCGTTTGTACAAGCGGGAGTGCCCAGTTTTTTGGTAATCGACTTCGACTATGCGCCGTGGTTTAACACGACAGAGGATACGCTCGACAAATGTTCGTCAGAGAGTCTGCAAACTATTGGTCGCACATTGACCCAGTATCTTTACACACTTTAATTTTTTGTGGTATAGTACATGCAGCGCGTTGGAAAGTAGCCTTTGTTTCTTTATTGAAACAGGGGAGGAAAGTCCGAACACTCACTAACCGCAAGGTTAGTAGCAAGGTAGCAGGTAACCCCTGTCATTCGCTTTTTGCGGGCGAAAGAGGTGCGAACAGTGACGAACCGATTTAGTTCGGGTGAAACGGCAAAATCCTTACCTGGGTGCAAGGTCGTGCTTCGTGCAAACGAAGAGTGCCGCTCGATCTCTGCGGCGACGCAGGGACCAGATAAATTACTTTTCACGACAGAATTCGGCTTACAGACGCGCGCGCAAAAATGTGAACGCCCCCATACTCTGGGGGCGTTTGCGCGTCTGGCAATACACAATGCACATGTTGTTGCACCAGTGCGGGCTGACTCTCGGGTATACTGGTGTGTATGCGAACTTTTCTATCTACCTCGTGGGCAAAAATTATTTTCAGTGTTGGTGTAGTTCTTTCTCTTGTATGTATTATCCCAGCAGTGTGGTTTCCTCTCCAGCTCGGTAAAATTACTCTTTTTAGTTTGTGTGCACTCGTTGGCGCGATACTTTTTTTTGTGAGCGGCGGCGTTGCGCGTATACACGGTAAACGGGGTGTGCTGCCCGCGTTACTTGTTGGGTTGCTTCCGGTCGCGTACGTGCTTTCGTACCTCTTTTCTACGGACCGTGCTGTCGGGTTCCTTGGATACTCTATGGAAGGGGACACAGTCCTGTTTATCGTCCTTGGGTTTATAGCATTTATACTTTCGTCGTACCTGTTTCGAGAACTCGCTGCCGCTCGGATACTACTTGTTTCCGTTGTCTCATGTATATGCGCGGCCGTCGTCTTCCAGTGTGTACTTATTTTGCTTGGAACAAAAGGAATATCGTGGTCGGTTTTTTCGGGCGTATCCGTTAACCTTGTTGGTAAATGGAACGACCTCGGGCTTGCTGCTGGTCTCGCACTATGCGTGCTAGTCGTATGGCTCACGTGTGGTGAGCTTTCGCGCGTAAAGCGTCTTGGAGTTACATGCGCTGTCCTCGTGCTGACACTGTTCCTTGCAATCGTCCAATTTCCCCTCGTATGGGCATTGTTAGTAGGCAGTTTTTTTGCGCTTGCACTGTGGATGTATGTCAACGCAACAAAAGTAGCAGACAATACAAACGCTACGCGTGTACGGGGTTTAAAGGTATTTCCGTGGTTGCCACTAGCGGCAGGGGTAGTAAGCGGTCTGTTTTTGCTCTGGGGCGTTATCTTCCAGGGTGGTTTTGCACAACTATTTTCTGCGTCGTCTCTGGAAGTTCGTCCGTCTCTTTCGTCAACGCTTGATGTGGTCCGGTCTGCGCACGGCACCTCCGTTACCCGTTTTTTGGTCGGCACAGGCCCTAACACTTTTAGCGACGCGTGGTTCCTGTACAAATCAGCGGAAGTAAGCAAGTCACAATTTTGGAATCTCGACTTTACGGTCGGCTTTAGCACGTTTACAACGGCACTTGGTACTGTCGGTGTGTTGGGTGCGCTTGCATGGCTCATACCCCTGTTGCTTGTTGTGCTAGGGCTTGTCCGTGTGATGCGTTTGTCTAGCGTGTTTTCACTACGTGAAAAAATCTCCATCTTTTCTCTTGGGGTATCCAGCATATATGCATGGTGTAGCGTGCTCTTCTACGTCCCAAGCCAAAACATTGTGTTGCTTGCCTTCGTGCTTTCGGGTGCCGTATTTGGGTTGTCTATGAAAGAGGTTCCTGGTGGGGGCGATATGTCAAACCACCCATACGCGCATCTGTATACACGACTTCTCCAAGGGATTTTTATTCTTTGTGTAGTGGTGTTGGTAGTCCTAAGCGGTGTATTGGTACGGCGTTTTATCGGCGAAGCATATGTAAATAAAGGCTTATATGCGCTCTCTCAAAATAATGCCGACGACGCGCTCCTTGCCGCAGCACATGCACTAAAAATTGAAACAACAGCAGATGCGCTCCACGTGGGAGTTGTCGCGGGCTTGGCAAAAATGCAGCAACTAGTAAGCATCCAAGCTCCATCGCAAGATGTGCAGGCGCACTTTGTGTCACTGACGCAAGCAACTATTACAGCCGGGCAGGAAGCAATTAGGCGCACTCCAGGCGACTATCGCACGTACTTTGCATTGGCACGCGTCTACGATGTGCTTGCGTCTATTGAGGTTTCGCAGGCGTATGAAAATGCAAAAGCATTGTACATGCAAGCCTATACCTACAACCCAACTAATCCAGAAATTCCGCTCGCAGTCGCACGCTTAGAGTCTGTCCACGGCAACTCTGCGGCAGTGACCGCGGCTCTCACGCAGGCGTTGACACTCAAACCCGACTACACCGACGCTATTTTGTTTGTCGTACAGCTCAACGTTGTAAATAAAGATATTCCAAATGCTATTGTTGCAGCACGAGCGGCAGTGAACAGTGCGCCGGGAGTGCCTTCCATTTGGTTTGAACTAGGTCTTCTGTACTACTCTGCAGGAAATATGAAAGATGCGGCGACAGCGCTTGCCCAAGCAGTAGTGCTTGCACCACAGTATGCAAATGCAAAATATTTCCTCGGCCTTGCATATGCTGCACTTGGACGCACGTCTGACGCAGTAGTCCAGTTTAAAGATCTGCAAGCTTCAAACCCCGACAATACCGAAGTTGCATTTATTCTTGGGAATTTAGAGTCTGGCAAGGCACCGTTTGATGGCGCTAAAGCTCCCGTGACGCCTACACCACAAAATCGAGCAACTGCACCTGTTTCGCAGTAGAATACCCACATGGTCCGGTCACTGTTGTCTGCGTTCGGTAAAGAAGCTCGTGGTATGCACGAGGCGGCGTACCTGCTTGCCGCATTTGCGCTCGGCTCGCAGTTGCTAGCCCTTGTGCGTGACCGCCTGTTGGCTTCCAACTTTGGTGCGTCCCATACACTCGACCTCTACTACGCAGCATTCCGTATACCCGACTTTTTGTTTGCTACTATTGCGTCGCTGCTTTCTCTGTACGCGTTGCTTCCTGTGCTGACACGGTTGGAAAGCCGTCACCCAGGGTTGATGATCTCTTTTTTGAGGCAAATACTTTTGGTGTTTTTTGCAGGGATGGGACTTATTTCTTGTGTTGTGTATGTGTTGGCTCCGTGGCTCGTGCCACTCATAGCTCCTGGCATTGCGACACCAGAACTCGTGTTGCTGGTACGCGTTTTACTGCTGCAGCCGATACTCCTTGGTGCATCAAATATTTTAGCAGCACTCACACAACTGAGACATCGCTTTTTTCTGTATTCTATTTCGCCGCTGCTGTATAACCTCGGGATTATTTTTGGCATCGTCGTGTTGTATCCCTCCATGGGCATTGTGGGGCTTGGATGGGGAGTAGTGCTTGGCGCGTGCATGCATTTCCTTATACAGCTACCGTTTTTTACAAGCGAAAAAAATACTGAAACAGTAGGCTTGCGTGAAATGTTTACTGAGCTTGCAAGTGTGTTGCGTCTGTCTGTCCCGCGGACTGCTGCGCTTGCGGCAGGGCAAATTTCGCTATTGTTGCTTGTTGCGCTCGCGTCATTTTTTGCCCCGGGCTCTATTGCGATATTTATGTTTGCCTACAACTTACAAGCAGTGCCACTTACTATCATAGGCGTGTCCTATTCGGTCGCGGCATTTCCAACACTCGCGCGTCTCCATGCACGGGGCGAACATGGCGAGTTTGTCCGCTATATAGAAACTGCGTTGCGACACATTTTCTTTTGGGCAATTCCTGCAAGTGTGCTGATAATTGTCTTGCGCGCCCAGCTGGTGCGTGTCATTTTAGGCGCAGGTGCATTTAGTTGGGATGCGACACGTCTTACGGCTGCAGCGTTGGCATTGTTTGTGCTTTCGCTTGCGGCGCAGTCGGTGACATTACTTATTGCGCGCGCATACTACGCGGCAGGCAATACAAAAAAACCGCTGTACTTTGCGGCTGTCGACATAGGTGTCTCGGTTGCGTCGGCATTTTGTTTTGTCGCGCTCTTCCATTGGAGCCCGTTTGCGCGCAATTTTATTGAGTTGCTGTTGCGCGTTGGCGACGTACCGGGCACTAGTGTGTTGATGTTGGCACTTGGATATTGTTTTGGTTCAGTTGCGGAGTTCGCCCTAGGAATGTTCTTTTTTATACGAGACTTTTCTATCCCGCGCATGCGTATTTCAGCTTTGTTATTCCAGAGTTTTTCAGCATCTGTTATAGGCGGCGCGGCTGCCTACAGTGTGCTGGCATTTACCGGTACCGCAGGCACCATACATACCACACTACTACTGGTCTTGCAGGGTACTGCTGCTGGGCTACTCGGGCTCCTGACAACTGCGGGCGTGTTGTGGTTGCTCAAAAATGAAGAACTTGCAGAAGCCACACTCGCGTTCCAGAGGCGCTTCCGTGACACAAAGGGTGTGCCGCTTGAAACGACAGACATCTCGTCATAGTTCGTCCGAAATGCTAGACTCCTCTGATGCAGCAGATTAGAAATTTTTCAATAATCGCCCACATAGACCACGGCAAGTCGACGCTTGCGGACCGCTTTTTAGAGCTGACCGGTACTATCGAAAAGCGTAAAATGCGCGAACAAGTGCTCGACTCTATGGACCTCGAGCGCGAGCGCGGTATCACCATTAAGATGCAGCCGGTGCGTATGCGCTATACAAAAGACGGCACAGAGTATCTGTTGCACCTTATCGACACGCCCGGACATATCGACTTTTCGTACGAAGTGTCGCGCGCACTCACGGCGGTTGAGGGCGCTATATTGCTTGTCGATGCAACTCAGGGTGTACAAGCCCAAACACTTACAACCCTTCGCACGGCGCAAGAATTAGGGTTGGTTATTGTGCCGGCAATTTCAAAAATAGATTCGCCACTTGCAAACGTTGACGATGTTCGTATGCAAGTCGCGTTGTTGCTTAACGTTGACCCAGCATCTATTCTCACGTGCTCGGGAAGAACGGGGGAGGGTGTAGATGACTTACTTAATGAAATCATCAAAAAAGTCCCGCCACCAAAACTATCTACAGAAAAATCACCTCGAGGCTTAGTTTTCGACTTTCAATATTCTGACCACCAAGGCGTTATTGTCTACGTGCGCATGTTCGACGGCAAAATAAAAAAAGGCGACGTGCTCGAATTTTCTGCAACAGGGAGAAAGTTTACTGCGCTCGACGTGGGCACATTTTCTCCAACACCAATTTCACTCGCAGATGGCCTTGATGCAGGCTCAATTGGGTACGTTGTGACAGGCATTAAAGAGCCGGGGCTCGCGCGTGTGGGTGACACGGTACGCGAATATGGCTCCAAGGCCGCGCCACTTTCTGGCTATGCCGAACCTAGGGCCGTGGTGTGGGCATCAGTCTACCCAGAAAGCCAGGACGACTTTACGGCACTCCGCCAAGCACTTTCACGCCTGCGCCTCTCCGACTCGTCTTTGTCGTTTGAAGAAGAATCCTCGGGCATGCTTGGGCGTGGGTTCCGCTGCGGCTTGCTTGGTATGTTGCACTTGGAAATTGTTACCGAGCGCCTGCGCCGCGAGGCCAACCTTTCCTTGGTTGTCACTACGCCAACCATTACGTATGAAGTCGAGACAAAAGACGGCAAGCGTCACACGGTCTATTCGCCGCCACAATTTCCCGAATTCGGCGACATCAAGGAAGTATGGGAGCCGTTTGTCTCTGCAGAAATTATTTTACCGCTCGACTACTTAGGCAACTTACTGCCTATGTTGTTTGAACACGAGGCCGCTGTCGAGTCGACAGAAACATTTTCGCAGGAGCGAGCCATTGTAAAAGTGGTGATGCCTCTGCGCGAGTTGATGCGGAACTTTTTCGACAAACTTAAAAGCATTTCCTCTGGCTACGCATCAATTTCCTACGAACTGCGCGAACTGCGCTTGGCCGACGTTGCGCGCCTAGATATTTACGTTGCCGACGAACTGGTTCCCGCATTTTCCCGCATTATTGCAAAACACCGTGCCGACGAAGAGGCTATAGCGGCAGTTGAAAAGCTTTACAAAATTTTGCCGCGCCAACAGTTTGCTACCAAAATACAGGGGAGGGCACTCGGGCGTATTATTTCGTCCCGCACGCTCTCGGCACTTTCCAAAGATGTTACTCAACATATGTACGGCGGTGACATTACCCGCAAAATGAAGCTCCGCGAAAAGCAGAAAAAGGGTAAGAAAAAAGCTCTCGCAAACGCCAAAGTAAACATCCCGAGCGACGTCTTTTTGAAGATGATCAAGAGCGAGTAGTGTCCATGATATACTTTTAGCATGGAAGAAAAGCTCGACCGACTGGAGAAAAATATGAACGATCTTATTGAGATTGTCGTATCTATTAAAGACCATATGGCAACGAAGCAAGAGTTAGCTGAAGTCGAAGAAAGGCTCACTGCTAAGATGGCAACCAACATAGAACTTACAGAGTTAGAAGAAAGGTTGAGTGGAAAAATAGAAGGTGTGCAGCGCTCGGTAGACGGCGCATACGAACGCCAGAGTGCGCTCGAAGCACGCGTCTCAAAAGTCGAAGCAGAGCTGCATATATAAAAACAATAAACCCCTGCTCCAAAAGAGCTTGTGAGTTAGAGATTTTAGGAGATTTTTACTACACCAGCAGGGAGAAGTACGACAAAATCATACTGACGATAACAATGCCGCCCAAGACACCGCTCCAGATCTGCATGTTGCGCTTCCTGTTTTTTCCAAACATATAACTGCTAGAATAGCATATATGCGAGAGTTCAAAAAGCGCCGGAGCAGCCGGGGAGAAGTGTTGTATTTTTGCTACCGTCTTGGCGGCACGTTGGTACTCCTACTTATAACCGTGGTTGCTGTGCGTGCGGCGTGGGGCATGTATGGGAGGCTTGGGGCCGCCTCGGCAGGTCAACAAGAGGCAGAGGCGCAACTGCAGGCGCTCCAGGCCCAGCAACGGCAGATTACGGCATCTGTGGGGGAGTTGTATTCCGACCGTGGGGTCGAGGCGTTGATGCGCGAACATTTTGGTGTTGTTCGGCCAGGCGAGGGGGTTGTACAAATAGTCCACGAAACAGCAACAACTACTACTGGGGAGACTGCGCCTAAGGGGTGGTTTAAGCAGCTATTTCACACACTGTTTTCGTGGTAATGGTGCGAGTGGGGAGAATCGGCCACAACTCCTTCGGGTCGCGGCCCCGCCTCATAGCCGCAAGCGGCATATTCCGGCCTTCGATTCTCCCACAAGTCTTGCATCGGCAAGACTCTACTCTTACGTTGTGCGAGTGGGGAGAATCGAACTCCCGCCCGATGCTTGGGAAGCACCAGTTCTGCCACTAAACTACACTCGCATATTTTCTCTATCCAAACATGGTATACTGCTCGTATCTTACTAGCAAATTTATAGAGATATGCAAAAAACTGTCACTATTTACACCACGCCGACTTGCCATTTTTGCAAATTAGCAAAGGAATTTTTTGCTGAAAAAAATGTTCAATACACCGCATACGATGTTTCGACCGATGCCGCTAAGCGCGAAGAAATGATACAGATGACAGGACAGCTTGGTGTCCCAGTTATCGACATCAATGGTGACCTTATGGTCGGCTTTGATCGCGAAAAAATTGCCGCAAAGCTTGGGATCGAAGCGTAGCAAAAAAATAAAATATATCGCATACTCAAACTGGCCCTGAAGGCCAGTTTTGTATTAGCCCCCGTAGTTCAATGGATAGAACAGCCCCGTCCTAAGGGGTAGATGCTGGTTCGATTCCGGCCAGGGGCACAAAATATCTGCGATTGTGTGGTCTTCCTGAATAACTTTAAATCTGGTATATTCATGGTGTGGACGAGGACATTGAAGAGCTTAAAGAACTTGTAAAAAAGAACCTCCAAATGACGGAGGATACACACCGTATAGTACGGGGCATGCGCAGCAGTGCACGGTGGGGAAGATTCTTTTCTATAGTGTGGTGGCTTGTAGTGCTTGCAGTGTCGGGCGCTACGTACTATATCTATGTCCAGCCGTATGTGCAGCAGGTAGAAAACGCATATACAAACGGGAAAAATTTTGAAACACAGGTACAAGATTTCTTTAAAAACTTCGGTCAAAAGTTCACACAGTAGGTAATGCCTGGGTAGCTCAGTTGGTAGAGCATTTCCCTGAAGAGGAAGGGGTCGCCGGTTCGATCCCGGCCCCAGGCACAGACAAGGTAAAAAATCTGCCCAGTGGCAGATTTTTTGCTTGGATGTGAGGCGGAGCGATGTTTTGCATTTGCAAAACCGTGAGCCGGGGTCGAGGGCGAATTTTCTGACGAGAAAATTTGACTCGTGACCCAAATAATCCGCAAAGTTTAGTTCGACTTAATTTTGAGTTTTGCTTGGCGGCCCTTGTCGAGTTTCGGCAGGCGGATAGTTAGAAGCCCGTGTTTTTCGCTTGCCTCAGCTTCTTCAATTTCTATTTCTTGCGGCAGTACTATTGTGCGTGAAAATGCTCCCCAGTACAGCTCAGAGAAGAAAAAGTCGCCTGCAGTACCTTCGGTATGTCTCTCGCGTTTACCGCGGAGTGTAACCATGTCGCGAGTAATTGAGACATCTAAGTCCTCTGGTCGGACACCGGCTATCATAGCTTTGATTATTATGTGCGTGGGAGTTTGATACACGTCGACGGCAAGTTCGCCTTCGGCAGGTTCTTCTTCAGCGATAACGTTTACCTGATGCTGTGCGGAGCTTGGCATTTTGGATGGATATCCTCCCGTGCCCCCGCTTTCGAGATCTTCAAACGAATAGTCGCTTTCGGCTGCCGAGCCACCGGTGAGCCATTCAAATAAAGATCGTTTTTCTTTTGCCATAATCTAATGAGTGAGAAGTAAAATATTTTTTAGCAGTAGTCTTTTGTGGGTTGTTTTACCCGCTCTATCATCAGCAGCGCTGCGATAATACCAAACCAAATACAAAGGAAAATCCAGAATGTTGCACTGCTTCCTTGTTGAAGTATAAAAAAATTAAACAGTGTGTGCAAGGTAATGGCGAGGACAACTCCAACAAGTGCAAACATTCGTCGCACATCAACCTCTTTATGGAACGACCACGCGAGCGCAAGACCTATTGTGGCCGACGCAAGTGTATGCAAAAGTGTTGCTCCCATAAAACGGAGGTCGCCTGTCACAATGGTACGCAGCAAGTCGCCTTGCTGAAGAGGAGTCCACAAAAATAATGCGTTTTCCAGTGCGGAAAACCCAAGTGCTGCAGTGACCAGGTATATAACTGCGTCGAGTGGCTCATCAAATACGCGGAAGCGCAGTGCGGCAATATAGGCGGCCGCAAATTTGAGCAGTTCTTCAAACACTGCCCAACAAAACAGCAGTGCCCCACCCGAAAGGTAGCCTGCAGCGGTACGCTCGGCCGGCAAGGCTAAGAGCACCGCAACCATACCTGCAAGAAAGCAGAAAAATATATAGCGCTTTGGCTCCGGTTCGCAGCGGTCTTCGAGTAGCCAAAAAAACAACCAGACGAGCGCCGGCAACATCCCACCTAAAAATGCAAGAAGCAATATACCTGCGTTCATTACTTGCTAGTATATCACCGAGATTTATTTACTTGGCCCTCGGCCGTAGCCTATGGGCGAGGCCACTCTTCAACCATCAGCAAATTTTTTACTCCGGGCATGTCCTGCCAAATTTCTTCTGTCACAAACGGCATAAACGGGTGCAGTAGTTTGAGTGAATTTTCCAACAAGTAGTACAACGTTGCGCCATACTCTGGCTTGCCTTTGCTTTCCTCCAAAATCTGCGACGCAAAACGGTCCCAGACATAGTGGTAGAGCTTTTCTGCAGCCATATAGACACGATATTCTGCAATATCTTTTGTGACATCCGCGGCCATAGCATCAAATTCTTCTTTTAATTCTGCTTTTACTTCGCCACTGTTTTCTTGCGAAAGCACAAACCGTGTAATGTTCCAGAGTTTGTTGGCAAATTTTTTATACGCGCCAATTTTTTGTGGGTCGAGGTTTAAGTCGGTTCCTGGCGTGTTGCCGACAATAAGCCCCATACGTAGTGCGTCGGTGCCATATTCGTCCGAAACTTGAAGTGGCGAAATAACATTCCCTTTGCTTTTGCTCATTTTTGCGCCTTTAGCGTCGCGCACCATTCCATGGAGATACACAGTTTTAAACGGCACATCGCCGGCACGGTAGAGTCCGAGCATTATCATCCGGGCTATCCAAAAAAAGATAAGATCCGAACCACTCTCCATTACAGATGTTGGGTAAAAAGTTTTGAAGTCACTGGAGTCGGGGTAGCCGAGTGTTGCAAATGGCCACTGGCCCGATGAAAACCATGTATCAAAGGTGTCCGGGTCGCGCGCCCAGCCTTCGCCCGGAGAGTCTTCGCAAATCTTCCATTCGTCTCCTTTACTCCATGCGGGTATCGGAATGCCCCAGACAATTTGGCGGGAAATATTCCAGTCTTGAATGTTTTCGAGCCAATGGAGGAGAATTTTCTCATGGGCTTGGGTAACAATTTTTACATCACCGTTTTTAACTGCGGCAATCGCTTTTTCTGCAAGGGGCTGCATCTTAACAAACCACTGTGCTTTAACTTGTGGTTCGATCTCGCGACCGCACTTGTAGCACACAGGGACTTCGTGAGTGTACGTTTCGTCAATTTTTGTTACTAACCCTTTTGACTGGAGTTTTTCGACAATTTTTTCGCGCGCTTCTTTTATATTCATCCCTGCAAACTCGCCAGCAATAGGGAGTAGCTTTCCGCGCCAATCGATTACTTGCTCGTAGGGGAGGCTGTGGCGCTGTGCAATGTCGAAGTCGGCTTGGTCGTGCCACGGGGTAATGGTCATGACGCCAGTACCCAGCTCCATGTCTATGTGCGCGTCTTTGACAACTGTTGCAGTAATGGGGCCGTTGATCCACTCCAATTCAAACTGCTGGCCTTGTGTGTACTGCGCGTAGCGCGGGTCATCTGGGTGCATCACCACGTACTTGTCGCCGAATTTTGTTTCTGGCCGTGCCGTGGCTATAACAAACGGCCCGTATTGTAAATAATAAAATTTGTCAGTGCGTGTCTCGCGGTCGGTTTCCAAGTTGGAAAGAGATGTCTGATGTTTGGGGCACCAGTTTACAATGCGTGAACCGCGGTACAGAAGCCCGTCGTCGTTTAATTTTTTAAATGTGTCGTATACAGTTTTGATTACTTTTTCGTCGAGCGTAAACATCTCGCGTGACCAGTCACACGATGCCCCGAGTTGGCGGATCTGCCCTTCCATAAACGACTTGTTGGACAGGGTAAAATCCATGATTTCTTTATAGAGCTGTTCGGGCTCCATACCAAAACGCGAACGCCCTTCTTTTTCTAGCTGGCGTTCATACACTACCTGTGTTTCAAAACCAGCGTGGTCGGCACCGGGTAACCACAAAGCTTTTTTACCCTGCATACGCGCGAAGCGGGTCATAATGTCTTGTAGAGTTACAAAGAGCGCGTGCCCGGCATGGAGCGAGCCGTTCGCATTTGGTGGCGGCATGATGATAGTAAACGGCTCAGTGCGTTCTCCGGGCAAGTTGTCGGGGTTAAAAAAGCCGCTGTCTTCCCACTTTTTATATATAGCAGGCTCGACAGATTTTGGGTCGTAAGGTTTTAGGAATTTTTCCGGGACGTGTTCTTCCATCAGGCCATTTTATGCTATTTGGCTGTTTGAAGCGAGAGGCTCCCTTTGGCTGCAATTGTTTCGGGTGGAGGGATAACTTCTGCGCCGGAAAGCATGCGGGCAAGCCCTGCCATGGCTATCATCACGGCGTTGTCGCCGGTTATGTCGAGTGCTGGGAGGCGGAATTCGACGTTAGGAAATTCTGCCTCAATGAGGGCGCTCAAAGTGCGACGCAGATGTTTACTTGCCGCAACTCCGCCGCCAATGACAAATGTTTTGGCGTCTGTCTGTTCCAGCGCGCGCCGTGTTTTTGCAATAAGTACGTCGGACACGGCGTCTTCAAACTCTCGGGCAAACGCTGCTATGTGGTCGCTGGAGAGTGTGTGCATTCCTCCCAAGTCGCGCAACGCATACAGCACTGCGGTCTTTAAACCTGAGAAAGAAAAGTCGCAGGTAGGCTCGTGCAACATGGGGCGGGGAAGTTTAATGTCGGAGGTTATATTATTTTGCCGCGCATATTCTGCAAGTTTGGAAATTTCTGGGCCGCCGGGGTAGGAGAGCCCGAGCATGCGTGCGACTTTGTCGAACGCTTCGCCCACGGCGTCGTCTTTGGTTTGGCCAACAAGTGTGTAGTCGAACCAGTCCTTCATTAATGCAAATTCTGTATGGCCACCCGAAATTAGTAGCCCAAGTACTGGCAGCTGTATGTTTTCAAGTGTGCCGTTTTGCACCAATGAAGAAATCAAGTGCCCTTCCATATGGTTTATGGGCAAAAGTGGAAGGTTCCACTCGGCTGCAAGTTTTTGCGCAAATGTTATCCCTGTCCAAAGTGCGGGTTCTAAACCCGGCCCGTAGGTGACGGCAATAGCGTCTAGAGTTTGTTCGCCAGCTTGTTTCAGAGCTTGTTCAAGCATGGGCGGTAAGTTTTTTATATGCTCGCGTTTTGCAAGAGCGGGGAATACGCCGCCATATTCTGCATGTAGTGCGGCTTGGGAAAGTAGTGCATTTCCAAGTACGGTAAAAGAAAAAGACTCTCCATCTTTAGTACCTTCAAGTATGGCAATGCCCGTCTCGTCGCAGCTTGTTTCTATAGCGAGGATTTTCATTTTGGTGTAAATTCTAATGTATGCGCGGTTAGCTCAGTTGGTAGAGCATCCCCTTGACGTGGGGAGGGTCACAGGTTCGAATCCTGTATCGCGCACAGCAAACGAACTAAAAGGTTTTGAAAGAGATAAGGAGTGGGCGTTGCGAAGCAACGCCCACGCTAGTTTTTGAAATTCGGCAGGGTTTGGGTTTCCGCCCCGCAGGAGGGTGCGGGAGGAATGCGGGGCGGGCATTTTAATTTTTTGAAACGACAGAAAAAAATTAGTCAGGTAAATCTAATTTTTTTCTCAATTCCTTGATTTTTTCTTCATCAGCTTTTACACTTTCTTCACGCTTCGCGCTCACTTCTTCAATTCCTTGAACTAGAGAATCAAGTTTTTCTTTTGTCTTTTGTAATATTTTTTCCTTTTCCTCTCGAAATAATTTTAGGTATTCTTCTTCAGTTAGACTATTCGTATCAAATTTTTGATCGAGATCAGTTGATACTTTCTTCATTTCACTCTGAGCATGAAAAATTATTTTGTCAATTTCTCTTTTTAAAAAAACAAGATCAGTTTCCTTGCTTTCAATTTGCTTAACATATTCGTCTATTAAATTTTTTATTTCTTCATCCATATTTTTTACAATTTAAATAAATGCCTAACTCCTATTTTTGCTCCTTGCCCTGCAAGGTGAACGGCATTCGCGGCGACTTTGAGAGTGTTGTGTGCGATTCCATTTTTGCCAATAAAAAGTTTAAGTGCATCTTTGGCATAATTACTCCCTCCATAATTTTTGCTATATATCGGCTTCAGAGCATTTAGAAATAAATTTGTGGGAGTTTTTAACAAAGTAGTAACTCCCGTTTCGTAAGCATTATGCCCTAATCCATTTAGTATGGTAGAAAACTCCGCATTTTCCTTTGCCATTTCAGCACGAAAAGCTGGGCTTCGTCCTCGTGCCTCTCGTTTTGCCAATTGATCTTTTACAAACTTCTCAATACCCATATTTAGATATATTACTACTTTTCCTTTATTTTGCTAGTGCGCTAGACACACCAAACGCTGCTTCGTAAAACTTTTGTGCACGGTCTAGGTCGTCTCCTTGGATTTCAAAATGTACAACTCGGTTCATAATTTAATTTTTATTAGTAAGGGTAGGGACAGTATAACAAATAGTCTTTTGCAAAAGCTCTTCAGAAACGTTACTATGCCACTGTTTAAAGGAGAGGTGGCTGAGTGGTCGAAGGCACCGGTTTCGAAAACCGGCATCTGGGAAACTGGATCGAGGGTTCAAATCCCTCCCTCTCCGCAGCGTAGCATTTAGCGTCCAAAAATCTCCTGTATTTTTTGTGCCGAAATAGCGCCTTCGCGGAGTATTTTTATTACTCCCGAAGTACTATCGACAATAGTAGAAGGGAGTGTGCCTACAGCTTCTCCCGCATCAATACAGAGGTCGATCTGTTTGGCTTGTTCCCCAAGCTGCTCTAGAATTTTTTCAACAGTCGACTCTGGCGGTATACCATTTTTGTTAGCACTTGTTGTCACAACGGCTCCTCCAAACACGCGGGCTAGCTCCTGGCAAAATGAGTTGTCGGGAATTCTAATGCCTACTGTGCCAATATCTTTCCCTACACCTGTATCAAAACCTTCTTTTTTCTTGAGTATCAGTGCAAGCGGGCCGGGCAAAAATTTCTCTGCGAGTTTTGTAGCAGGTTCGTTTAATTCAGCATAATTCTGTGAAGTCTGTATGTCTGCAACAAGCGACAAAAAAGAATACCCGCGGCCGCGTCCTTTTATCTTGTATATTTTTTCAACAACGCTGTCGAGTGTGGCATCGCCCCCTAGACCGTACACAGTGTCGGTGGGGTAGAGAATTATGCCGCCGTTTTTGAGCACCTCGGCTGCCTTTTGTGCAGCTGCAGCAATATCTGCGGGGGTTGTGATACGCACTATATCCATATACCTAAATCATGACCCTACGGGGAATCGAACCCCGATTTAAAGCTTGAAAAGCTTCCGTCCTAACCGTTAGACGATAGGGCCACACAGACGCGCCAATAGTATCGTTTTTTTGTCAAAAACGCAAAAATCTCTGAACAGACTAGTTAGCTTTTACGTAAAAGTAGATATCTTCGAGCGCCTTCACCGCGTCGCCGGCAGCAATGTTGTTTTGGTGGTACAAGCCGTCTGAGCAGTCGCCCGCAGACCAAATACCAAGCACAGACGAGCGCTGGCTTTTGCCGTCTACCTTAACGCGACCCCATTCGTCCATATCAACGAGACCTTCTACAAGTGTTGTGGCGGAGACCATGCCGATTTCCACAAATATGCCGGTTACGGCAAGTTCAGTCGTCTCGCCAGTTTGTGTATTTTTAACGACAACACTTTTTACGAACGGCCCACCCTTAACCTCTGTCGGTTCGGTATTGGTGAGCGCCTTCATGTTTGGGTGTGCCATTACTGCCTGCACCGTTGCTGCGTCGGCGCGGGTAAAGTCGGCGCTGCGGTGTACAAGAGTGACAGACTTACAGTAGGCAAGAAGTTGTGCGGCACTTTCAAACCCGGCATTACCACCGCCAACAACAACAACGTCTTGTCCTCCAAACATCGGCCCGTCGCATGAGGCGCAGTACGTGACACCTTTGTTTTCAAATTCTGCAGCGCCGGGAATGTCGAGTTTGCGGCGCGAACCACCCGTTGCTATAAGTACTGCTTTTGCTTCGTACGTTTGTGAACTCGTTTGTATAGAAAAACCACCATCGATTTTTGTAACCTTGTTTGCACGAGTTCCAGTTTTGATTTCTACAAAGGTGCCCGCGTATGCTTTTAAGTGGCTTTCGAGCGACTTTGCCAAGTCGAGACCGGAAATTTTTTCGGTGCCTATCCAGTTTTGGATTTCAACCGAGTCGGTGCTTTGGCCGCCGATACTTTCTGCAATAAAAATAGTTTTCAACTGTTTGCGTGCTGCGTATACTCCTGCTGCTACTCCCGCAGGGCCCCCACCGATTATTGCCAAGTCATACATAGGTGTAGATTTTAACATGCCAGCAAAGCAAAAAACATACCTAAGGGTATGTTTTTTTGAAACGTACGAAGCAAAAACAAGTGCGAAGGGCAATAAGTCGAGCGCGACTGGCGCGAAACATAAGAATTTTCTAGCAGGAAAATTCAGGTGACCTGAGAACTTGGTTTTTGCGTGGCTTTATTTAATCTTTGGACGGCGCAAAAAGCTTGGTACTGCGCCCCACTCGTCGTCTTCGTCCTCTTCTTTTTTGAGTTTTACTTCAGGTTCGGGAGTTTTTTTAGGTTCCTCCTCTTTTTCTTTTGGGACTTCGCGCGGTGCGGGAGCGGATGCTGGCGTGTTAAAGATTTTGCCAATTGGGGCGACGTCAGCCTCTTTTGTTTCGCGTGCGCCGAAGTTAAACAGCGGTGTGCCGCGTGGTGTGATACCTGCTGCAGGGAAGCCGGTTGCTATAACAGTTACACGCACCTCACCCTTTTTGAGTTTTTCGTCGCGGATTGCGCCGAAGATTATCTTTGCGTTCGGGTCGACAGACTCGGTGATTATCTTTGCGGCTTCGTGTACTTCGATCATCCCCAGGTCGTCTTGGCCCGCAATTGCAAACAGCACACCCTTTGCACCGTTGATTGAAAGTTCAAGAAGCGGGGAAGATACTGCAGCTTTTGCTGCAATTGCTGCGCGGTTTTCGCCGCTCGCTATGCCGATACCCATGAGTGCGCTTCCGGCATTTTCCATCACCGCGCGTATGTCGGCAAAGTCGACGTTAATGATACCCGGGTTGGTAATGAGGTCGGAAATTCCTTCAACGGCTTGTTTTAAAATGTCGTCGCACGCTGCAAATGCTGCTTTAAGTGTTGTGTCTTTTGCAACGGTTGCCAAGATGCGGTCGTTAGGGATTACGATAAGCGCGTCGACTTCCTTGCGGAGTTCTTCCAGTCCTTGGTCGGCAAGGCGGCTGCGCTGCTGGCCTTCGAATGAAAATGGTTTAGTAACAACAGCAACCGTAAGCGCGCCGAGTTCCTTTGCTGTCTTTGCAACAATAGGGGCTGCGCCTGTGCCTGTACCGCCGCCCATACCGCAGGCAATAAACACCATGTCGGAGCCTTTAATAGCCTGCTGGATTTCTTCTTTAGTTTCTTCGGCTGCGCGTTTGCCGATTTCCGGGTTCATCCCGGCGCCGAGGCCGCGTGTTAGGTTTTTACCAACGTGGATTTTTTTCTTTGCGAGTGAGTGGTGGAGGTCTTGCGCGTCTGTGTTGATGGAGATGAAGTCTACACCGCGTACTTTGCTTTCAACCATGTGGTTGACTGCGTTTTTGCCGGAACCGCCAACGCCGACAACTCGGATGCGTGCAAATGCTTCAATTTCTGCTTGTACTTGTGGCATAGAATACTGGAGTTTTCTGGTAATGGGTGCGCGGAAAGTATACCACTTCTAGCGTGCTTGCAAACTTTGACAAAAAGTCGTTTTGTTTCAGGTTACGGAAGGAATTTTTTGAACCAGCGCCAGAGGTTTTTAACAAGTTCACCCATAGATGGGTCTTCGTGATGCTCTAAGTCGCCGCCGGACGTAAAACCCCAAATAGTGAGGCCGTATGCAACTGCCCACGAGCCGTCTTTAAGTTGCATTTTTGTTGCAGCGCCTTCGGCGAGTGAGGCAGTGCGGGCAGGCAAACGCAACGCTGCTTTTGCCAAGTCGGACACGCTTTGTATAAGCGAGCCGCCGCCCGTCAAAATAATGCCTGCAGGAAGCAGTTCGTCTTTGCCGATTTTTTTCAAATGTGACTCTATAAGTTTAAACATCTCGGACACTTTTTTTGCAATGATGTCGTCGATTTTCTTTTTTGGAAATGGGGCACCAAGTACCGCGCCTTGTTTTAACTGTTCGGCATCTTCGGGCGAGATACGCAGGCCGAGCGCTATTTCGTTAGTGACGTTACCTGCACCTATCGGGAACACTTTTATAGAAATAGGTGTCGTATCTTCAAACACAGCAATGGAAAGAGTTTCTGCGCCGATGTTTGCCAGCACACAGCCGACACGTTTTTGCATTTTGGTGAGTGCTACAAAACTTGCGGCAATGGGCGAAGCGACGATATCTTCTACTTCAATGCCCGCATCTTCCACCGCGGCAACCAGGTCGGTTACGTGCCGCTCGAGACAGGTAATGAACAACGTCTCGACTGCAATACGCATGCCTTTCATCCCCGCCGGTGAGCCACCCATAACTTTGACGCCGTCGACCGCAAACCGCAGGGGAATAGTATGAATTATTTTCCTATTTAAAATTGCACTTGGTGCCAAAGCTTTTTCGCTTGCGGCAATGGCGCGGGGGATGTCGCGGTCGGTAATTTCCGAGTCACCGCGCTCAACGACTGCTTCGCCGCGGGAAAATGCTTCGTCCAAGCCGATGCCGCCAATACCAATGTAGGCGCGTTTTACTTTAACGTGCGCGGCCTTAGAGGCCTGTGCAACAGCCGCTGCAATAGAGCGCGACACTTCCTGCCCAGATAGTATGTACCCTTGCTTGAGCCCGCGGCTTTCTGCGTAGCCGGTGCCTAAGATACGTGGGGGCTGGTGTGGGTCGGTACTTTCAGCAATGACCACTTTGACATGGTAGGTGCCGACATCAATTCCTGTAACGATTTTGCTCATGTAATGCAAGACCGAATTGTTTTAAAATTCGGCGTTCTTGTTTTTCCATTGTAGCACCATGTTTGAACCCTTTAATATGAAACAACCCGTGGATAAAGAGGTAGCCGACACTAAACGGATGCGCCGCGCGGCGGCAGATCAAAATCTCGCCGGAGTTTTTAGAAAGAGGGAACGAAAGGACGTTAGACACTTTGTCGACTTTTTTTGAACGGAGCGTCACGGCGCGCATCTCACGCATAGACAAAAAAGCATACGAGAGGTCGTATGCTTTTCCTAACACTTCGTTTTTGAGCGCCACGTAGGGAACGCGCTTCATTACGATTATTTACGGCGGAAACCGCGTGGAGCGCGTTCTTCCATCTTGCCGAGCTTGATAAGCTCTTTAACGTTTTCGCGGCGTTTGATTACTTTAAGAGTTTGTTTGCGGCGCACTTCGCGGGACTTGATGCGGGTAGCATAGCGGCGGCTGCGCATGCGCTGGATAAGGCCCGAGCCCTGCACGCGCTTTGAGAAGCGGCGGATAAGGTTTACTGGTGTTTCGTTCTCGTTTTTGGTGACTTCTGCGTTAATTGCCATGTGGTCAAAATACTAACATAAAAGAGCGATACAGCGCAAGTAATGGATATATAGGAAATATAAAAGGGCGACTACATCATCAGTAGTCGCCCCCGAACCGCAGGAGTTTTGAGGTCTCCTAACCTTTGGCCGCCTTCTTCGCGGCCTCCTCCTCGTTGCACGCTTGTGCAGCGAGGAGGACTTTGTAGACCTCCTCCAGCGCCTCCTTTTCGTTGGCGACGGAGGCGTAGTCGCGAACGCCATAGTCGTAGCCCTCGATCTGCTTGCGGCGGATGATTAGGAGGTCTCCGACCTCCTTCATCCCTATGACGGCAATGCCGTCGTAGCGCGTCGCGCAGAGGAACACTGGGGTCTCGGCCAACTCGGTTGGCCAATCGTTGCCACCGGTGACCTTCCACAGGCATTCGCCTGGAAAGACGGTCTGGGTGAAACGCGACCAGACCGTCTCATGGTTGACGATTGCCTTGATGTTGGAAATCGCGCGGCGAACTTTGCGGGGAAGTGCAGCATTCATAGTCTTTCTCCTCGAAACGGAGTCCTGCAACCTGCAGGTCGGTTGGCCCGAAATAGGCCTTTTAAAGAACGACCTATGTATTATTACATATATTGATACTTATGTCAAGTATTTCTACTACATACACAAAAAACCTTGCAAAATAAGGGTTTTTTGGGTTTGAGAAACAGGAGACCAGTGCCTAGGCCTTAATTGTTTTAAGAAAGCGGGGGAGGGCGGAGAGCTGCAAAATTGTTTGCGAGGAATTGGTAGACGAACGGACAATGATGGTGCCGTCCAAGGCCTCGCGTTGGCCCATTATTAAAAGATGTGAGACGCCTTGTGCTTTTGCCGACTCGAGCTGGGTGCCGAGGCTCTTTGCATCAAATGACTGCGAGACAGACACGTTTGCACTGCGGAGCATGTCGACAACCTGGAGGCCTTCCAGCTTGGCGCGGAGGCCGAGTTGTACAAAGTATACTTTTGGCATTTTTGCCGAAGGGGCTGGGGTAAAGTTGGCGCGGACTGTGCCTTTTTTACGGAAGAAGACGCTCGCAGAGACTGCACTGCCGTCTTTTTTACCGGTTAGTTTGCGAACATATTCGTCATAGCGGCCACCCATAGCCGAAAGTACCGTTGCGTCTTCGCCTACCAGGTCGAGCGCAAAGACAATGCGCGGCTCGCGGTCGTCGCCCACAAGTAGGTCGTCGAGTTCGTACGGGAAACCGAGCCTCTCGACATGTTCGAGCACTTCGCGGAAATGGCCGCGGCTTTTTTCGGAAAGGAAGTTCATCGCACGCGGGCCGTCGCTCAAAATTTGGCGACATGTCTCGCCGGTGCAGTTGTACAAAGCAAGTGGGTCTTTTGCCAACATCGCACGGCACCCTTCGTCTAAATTGTTTGCGTGTTTGCGGACGTAGCCCGAAAGCTCGCGTTCGAAGCGTGCTTTGGAGTCGCGGTCGCCTAGTGCGTTAACGCGTACGCGCGAAACAGTTGCGCCCCACTCGGTCATAATTGCAAACAATGTTTTGAGCAAAATAACTTCGCCTAAGCTCTCTGGTGAGCCAACCACTTGAAGTCCAAATTCGCCCGTGTCTTTTGGAATGTAGCTTGCAGGCACGTGCGAAGGAGTTGGGGTTGCATAAAAAGCGAGTACGGGGTCGGTTGGTTTTTGTATGACGCATGAGGCGCAGGTTTGTGCAGTTGAGCCAAAAGAATGTACGCCGCGCACGCGGTCGGCACGGGGGATGCCACGTTCAACTTCTCTCATGGGGCGGAACCCGTAAAAGGAAGAAACGTCGGCAGCATGTTTGATAAACAGCGCGGGAGAGAGTTCTTGTGGTGACATATGTTATTGAGGTTCGACTATGCTACCCGGGAAAATATTTGCAGTTTGTATGGGGAGCAGACGTAAAAAGACACGGCCAACAATATTTTCGCGAGGCACGGTTCCCCAGGAACGTGAGTCGGAGCTTTCCGGCCGGTTGTCGCCCATCACAAAGTAGTTGCTGGCGCCAACTGAGTAGTCTTTGTTGGAGCCGTCGCCTTGGTTAACAACATACGACTCGTCTAGCTGCACTGTGCTGCCATCAGCCTTGGAAACAGATACTGTGCCGTTTAACACATGAACAGTTTCACCCGGCAAACCAATGATGCGTTTGATAAAAAATTGTGTCGGATCTTTAGGATAACGGAAAACAATAACGTCGCCGCGTTTGGGTTGTTCAAAATGGTAGGTTGCTTCGTCGATTATTAAGTATTGTGCGTCCTCGAACGTTGGTACCATCGATGCACCCGACACAATGAACGGTTGCGCGATAAACAGTCGCGTAGGGAGGACAATGACAAGTGCGACGAGAGCGAATTTGAGGAGTTCTGTGAAAAAATTCTCACGTTTTTCCTCTGGCATGAGAACATTGTAGTTCACTCTTTGGAAGATGCAAGTTTTTGATAGAACCGAAGCAAAAGTTCTTGAAAAAATAGTCTGGCCTCGCCCAAGCGAGGAGACACGAGGACTTTTTTGAGAGAAGCTTTTGTGCAGGTTCTATATGGTAGACTAGTTTTTACATGAACTGGATAATCGCAGGCCTTGGCAACCCGGGAGATGACTACGTTGGCACGCGCCACAACGTTGGGCGCGAGTTTTTGCAAGCAATTGAGAAAAAAGAATGCGAAAACGGCAAGATGTTTGGTAAAAAAGTTACCATTGTCACACCTGATACGTACATGAACAACTCCGGGCTCGCGTTTAAGAAGCTCGTGACTTCTAAAAAGCAGGCCGAACAGTTTGTGGTGTTGCAAGATGAACTCGACTTGCCTCTTGGCAAAGTAAAACTTTCGTTCGGGTCGTCGTCTGGCGGACACAACGGCATTAATTCTATTCATACAGCTCTTAAAACTAAAGACTTTGTGCGTATCCGCATTGGTATTTCTCCAGCTACTCCAAGCGGCAAACTCAAAAAACCGACAGGCGAAGAAAAGGTAGTTGACTTTGTATTGGGGAAATTTAAAGCAACGGAACAGGACAAATTAAAGAAAGCTAAAAAACTTGTTCGCGACGCACTTGAACTACTTGTGACCGAAGGCCGCGAAAAAGCAACAATGGAAATTCATTCGCGTAACTAAACATGGAGCGCGCCATAGACATCCATAAAGCATCAGGAGTTTTGATACAAGATAGAAAATTTCTTATTGTGCGCCAAACAGGAAAGAAGTTTTTTGTGGCGCCAGGCGGCAGGGTAGAAGCAGGCGAGACTGTAGTAGACGCACTGAAACGGGAATTGAAAGAAGAACTTACGATAGACGTTGGCGTCTCTGACCTAGAGGAGTTCGGAACATTTTATGCCCCGGCAATTGGCGAAGAGAATAAATATCTCCAGTCGGATGTCTTTTTGGTCACCAAATGGAGTGGAACTATTGCTCCTGCGAGCGAAATAGAAGAAGTGATGTGGATTAATTCTGTTTTGCCTCCGGGCGTTGAACTGGGTTCAATTTTTCACCACGACGTGCTTCCAAAGTTGAAAGAGCTAAATCTTATCGACTAACAAAAAACTCTCAGCTTTAAGCTGAGAGTTTTTTGTTTTAGATGGTTTGAGAAATTATTTCTTCCCCTAACACCTATTTCGCTTCGCTCAATAACGGTGTTTGCTGTAGGACAGCACCGGATAAAAAATAGAGCAGTCTATTTTTTATCTCCTCCAAACGAAAGTGCCATGCGCATTTCTTTTGGATCAAACAAAGAGATAGTGAATGGATAGCGTTTGCCAAGTTCGAGTGCTTGGCGGAGTTTTTCTTCCGAGCCAAACTCCGACACGTGTACCAAGCCCGCAATACCTTCTTCGATGCTTGCGAGTGCCCCGTGCTTGTTGAACTTAATGACAACACCTTCGACTTTGTCGCCCTTGTTGTATTTGCCCACAGCGTCTGTCCACGGGTTGCTCTTAAGTGCTTTGACCGAAAGCGAAACTTTGCCGTCTTTGATGTCGATAATTTTTACTTTTACCTTGTCACCAACTTTAAAGAAGTGGCGTGGGTCGTCCACCAAGCCCCAGTCAATTTCTGAAATGTGGACCAAACCTTCCAAGCCTTCTTCGAGTTTAACGAAGACGCCGAAGTCCACCATGCCGGTAACTTCACCTTCGACAGCGTCGCCAACCATGTAGTGTTCGATGATTTCCTTCTTTTCTTTATCATCCGCGCCTTTTTCAGAAAAAATAAGCTTACCTTCTTTTGGAATTGCAGAAATAAGGGATACAGGAATTTTCTGACCAACCAATTTGCGAAGTTCGTCCAAAATGCGGTCCTTGTCGCCGTCGGTAACACGTGGATAGTGTTCAGCTTTGAGTTGAGATGCGGGGAGGAAGCCGGCGATACCCTGCCATTCCAAGATAAGGCCACCTTTGTTTGCTTCCTTAACAGTAAGGTCAAACTGAGTTTTGTTTTTAACTGCGTCTTCCGCCTCGGCCCACAAAATTGCCTGGCGAGCTTCTTTGAGTGAAAGCTCGATATAGCCGTCTTTGGTGTCGGTTGCAATAACTTTTGCCGAAACGGTGTCGCCAACGTTGGTGCGTTTGATAACCTCGCGCGCGTTCATGTATTCGCGGCCGTAAATGACACCAGTACCAAACGGTGGGAGGTCGATATAGAGGCGTGCGCGGTCGAGTGCGATAACGTGACCTTCTATAATGTCGCCTTCTTTGGGCGGCATAACGGCCTTGTCTGCAAGCGCAGACATAAGGGTAGGGGCAATGACTTCTTCAGTAGTTTGCATATTGTTTTGTACGATGGGGTTTCGGGTCAGACCCCGAGGCTACCTCCATGCGCTTTAATTGATAATTACTCGCGAACCGATGTAATTGCTCCAAATATACAAGATATAGAGGATTTTGCAAGGAAGGTATGAAAAGTTTGAAGTCCCGGCGATATTACTCGCCGGGACCCCATAGTAGACACGTATTGTGCAAGGGATCACCTCGCGTGGGAACGGGCCGAAGCCCGTTAGCCCTAGCTGAACCCGAAAGGAGCCTCCTTTCGTCGGGTGGGAGGACCGTGAATGGCGATGTTGTCGAAAGCCACTTGCGTCATACTCCCTCCTGCTCAAGAACTCGCTCATGACCGCCAAAATCTACGACGGTCAATTGCACAGTACCATAAGTATAAAATTTTTGTCGAGTGGGTCGATGTGAAAAAGAAAAGGCCGTCCGACTGTAAGAAGTCGTCCGGCCGTGATGCTGGTGTTGCCGTCGGTCAGGGGTGGTCGCTCTGTTGTTGGTCCTGAATGTCCTGCTGCTGCATTTGTTGCATCTGCCGACGGACAGGCTCGTACATGCTCTGCACAGGGGAGGGCGTTACGGTGCCGGTAATCCCTCGGCTTTCGTCCGGGTCCGTCTCGGTGGCTTGGTCTGAAGAACTCACTGTCACTACTGCATCTCCTCTGTGTTACGAAGTACGGGGTACTATACACGCTTACTTTTTTGTGTCAAATCGATATTATTTTCATAAAATTCATGCTATAATTAACATATGGTCATTAGCTACATGGGAGGCGAATGTTTTAAAATTTCGCAAGGCGAACTTACACTCGCGTTTAACCTCCCCGGTAAAAACTCCAAACAAAAAAGCGTAAAATTTGGCTCCGACATTGTGCTTGTCAGCCAAGACCACGAAGATTTTAACGGAGTCGAGTTTGCAGCATTTGGCGAACGCGAACCGTTTGTTATTAAAGGCCCTGGCGAATATGAAGTTAAAGAAATCGCCGTCCGTGGCTTTGGTTCAGAAACAAACTACGGTGGGGGGGTACACATAAACACTATATATGGTGTTGCGTTTGAAGGTATGAACCTCTGCTTTTTGGGCTCGCTGGGTACAACCGACTTACCATTGGCTGCCAAACAAGAGCTCGACAACATCGACATGTTGTTTTTGCCGATAGGCGGTAACGGTGTGCTCGACTACGCACAAGCGTACAAACTGGCGGTACAATTGGAACCGAAGGTAATTATCCCGATGCACTACGACGCCGCGGCCCTGAAGTCTTTTTTGAAAGAGGCCGGGTCTGAAAAAACAGAAGCGGTAGACAAATTTACCGTCAAGAAAAAAGACCTCGAGGGTAAAGAAGGCGAAATTGTCGTTCTTGCGGCATAATATAATCACTCTATTAATATTGTATGAAACGATATTTTAACCACATAAAGTTGCAGACGCCCCACCAGCGCAGACAACATTCTGCACAGGTTGCGGGCGTGTTTACAGCACTTGCATTTGTTGTGTGGATAACAACACTCGGCTTCCGTTTTTCTGTTACGGCAAATGGCCCCACAACTGTTGCGGGCGCAGATGGGCAGTCGCAAACGGCAAGCGTCTTTGACGGCCTCTCACCAGCAGAAAACACATTGGTGCCAGTGGGGGCTGCACCAAATACAAATAGTGATACAAGTGCTGGTGCAGGCGCTGACACTATGACACCAGTGCCAAACAGTTATTACAGCGATTACGGAGGCACACAATAAGATAGATACGACTTTTTATGGCTAAAGAAATTCATTCGCCCACAGGCGACTCAGAAAACAACGGAGGTACAGGCGTCGTAGGGCGCAATATTTCGACAGAGATGCGCGAGTCGTACTTGGACTACGCAATGTCGGTTATAACCTCGCGTGCCTTGCCTGACGTGCGCGACGGGCTAAAGCCGGTGCACCGCCGTATTTTGTACGCCATGCATCGTATGGGTTTGACCCCAGGCGCACGCTTCCGTAAGTCGGCCGCAGTAGTTGGAGATGTGCTGGGTAAATACCACCCGCACGGCGACGCGTCGGTGTATGACGCGATGACAAAAATGACGCAAGACTTTGCGATGCGCTACCCGCTTGTGCTTGGCCAGGGAAACTTCGGCTCCATCGACGGCGACTCTCCCGCTGCAATGCGTTACACCGAAGCAAAAATGTCCCGCATCGCGGAACTTTTGCTCGGCGACTTGGAAAAAGACACGGTGCAGTGGCGCCCAAACTACGACAGCACCTTGCAGGAGCCGGAAGTATTGCCCGCAGCTGTGCCAAACATTTTGCTTAACGGCACACTTGGTATTGCCGTTGGTATGGCAACGTCTATCCCACCACACAACTTGGGCGAGCTTACCGAGGCTCTTACACATTTGATAGAAAACCCTGACGCAACAGTGGAAGACTTGATGCAGTTTGTGTCAGGTCCCGACTTTCCAACAGGGGCCGTCGCGTTTAATAAAACAGATTTGTTGCACGCATATTCAACCGGTAAAGGTGGTGTTGTCGTACGCGGCAATGCAGAAATTGTTGAAGACAAAAAAGGCAACTTCCAGATTGTTGTCACCAGCATCCCGTACCGTGTTAACAAGGCTGACCTTATCATGCGCATTGCCGACTTGGTGCGCGACAAAAAAATCGAAGGTATTCGTGGGCTCCGCGACGAGTCGACCAAAGACATTCGTGTTGTTATCGAACTGAAGGTTGGTGGCCACCCGCAAAAAGTACTCAACTATTTGTACAAGCACACAGCGCTTGAAGACACTTTCCACTTCAACATGGTTGTGCTTGTCGACGGTGTGCCGCAGACACTGTCGCTCAAAGGAATTCTCCAAGAATTTATCAAGCACCGCAGGGAAGTTGTTAAACGCCGCACGGAGTACGACCTACGTAAAGCACAAGAACGCGAGCATATTTTGCTTGGCCTCTCGAAAGCGCTCGACCATATCGACGAAGTTATCAAAACTATTAAAGCGTCGAAAGACGTCCACGAGGCAGAGCTGAACCTCGTTAAGAAATTTAAATTCAGCAACTTGCAGGCCCAAGCGATTTTGGAAATGCGCCTGTCGCGCCTTGCCAACCTTGAACGTAAGAAAATCGAAGACGAGCTTGCTGAAGTGCAGGCAGAAATTGCCGAGTGGACCGCGCTCCTTGCAAGCGACAAAAAAATGCTCGGTGTAGTTAAAAACGAAATTGTTGCAGCCGCTGGCCGCTTTGGTGACGACCGCAAAACAAAAGTTATCAAAGGCGCTGCCGGTGTGATTAATGTCGAAGACCTTGTCGCCGACGAAGAGCAAGTGTTGGTGTTGACCGCGGGTGGCTATGTAAAACGTACCAACCCAGAAGAATATAAGCGCCAAAAGCGTGGCGGCGTTGGGGTTATCGACCTCAACACCAAGGAAGAGGACTTTGTTACCACCTTCCTTACAACGTCGACCCACAGCGACCTGCTGTTTTTCTCGGACCTTGGTAAGGCGTACCAAATTAAATTTTACGAACTTCCCGAAGGCAAACGTTCGACCAAGGGTAAGGCAGTGGTGAACTTCCTTTCAATAACCGATGCAGAAAAAATATCGTCGGTGTTGCCGATGCGCAAAAATGACAAAGAAGGTGAGCGCTTCTTGTACATGGTAACCAAGCAAGGCGTTACCAAAAAAGTTGATGCGACCGCGTTCCACGATGTGCGCCGTAGCGGTTTGATTGCAATGAAGTTGCAAACAGGCGATGAACTTATCGCCGCGCTGCTTGTGGAAAAAGGCGACGAGATATTCCTCTCTTCCGCAAAAGGCCAATCAATTCGCTTTAAAGAAAGTGACATCCGCACCATGGGCCGCACCGCCGGTGGCGTACGCGGTATGAAGCTCGGAAGCGGCGACAGCATTGTCGGCGCGGACGTTATCCGCAAAGGTGCAAAAAATGTCGAGGTGTTGGTAGTTTCCAAAAACGGATACGGCAAGACAACTCCGGCTGCAGAATATAAAGTACAAAACCGCGGCGGCTCGGGAATTAAAACAGTAAAAGTAACTCCAAAGACCGGCAACTTAATTGCTGCACGCGTTATCAGCAAGACAGAAGAAAATGATATCGAAATTGTTATCATCTCCAAAAACGGACAGGTCATCCGCACAGGCGTGAACGAAATTCCGTCCCTCTCCCGCGGCACTCAAGGCGTCCGCGTCATGAAACTCCGCGACGGTGATGCTATTGCAAGCTTCGTGTGTTTGTAAGAATATATGGCACTTTTAAGAACTCCTGAGGGTCAGAAAAAATACAAAGACCTCATTGATCAAGGAATCTTAGAGAAAGGCTGCGCTCTATGTCTTAGTGAATCTATAAAGACTTTTACACATTGGAAAATCATGCCTAATGCATTTCCATACGATCGTATAGCTAAGGTGCATGACATGATCGTTCCTCTTAGGCATTCGATAGAAGACGATCTTACGGTTGAAGAATTAAAAGAGCTACATGAAATAAAAAATTCTTATATCCAAAAAGAATACGAGTTTATTATAGAAGCTACATATAAGGTAAAATCTATTCCTGCACACTTCCATTTGCATCTACTCATCATTAAAGATTTTGAAGATGAAAAAAGTAATTTTGTTTGATGCAGATGGGGTGGTCATAAAGAAACGGAAAGAATTTTTTAGTGATACGTTTGTGCGCGAACAGGGTGTCTCGTCTGAAGGGATAAATTCATTTTTCAAAAACCGTTTTCATGCCTGTCAAATTGGGAAAGCTGATATAAAAGAAGAACTTGAGCCGCTTTTGCCTGCATGGGGCTGGGATAAGTCGGTCGAGGAGTATTTGGACTATTGGTTTACGACTGATGTTATTTTGGATGATGAGGTTTTAGGGTTTGTAGAAGAATGTCGCGGTAAAGGGATTAAATGTTATTTAGCGACCGACCAGGAAAAATATCGCGCCATATACTTCCGCGAACAAATTGGGCTCGACAAATACTTTGACGGTTGCTTTTTCTCCTATGAGTTAGGCGCAACCAAGTCACAGTCGGAATTTTTTAAGAAAGTGTTAGAAAAACTGAATGTATCGGCATCAGATGTTGCCTATACAGACGACGACCAGAAGAATGTCGACGTTGCTCAATCTCTTGGAATCGCGAGTCACTTTTTTACTGACATCGAAAACCTTCGTAAATTTCTACAACTTTGACTAAAAGTTAAGGCGTGGTATTATTTATATATAAAGCGATGAAGGGGAATAGTAAGCGCAAGCTGAACCTACCCCAGAGCTGCACCCGAAAGGAGTGACGGAAGCCTAACCGTAAAACAGGGACACTAGTGTCGGTATACCGGAGCTAGTTACCAAGGTTCAGACAGCAATGTCTGGGCAAACAGTAAAGTGGTACCACGAGAAATCTCGTCTTTACACGGAACAATAGTTCTTTGTAGTGACGAGGTTTTTGTTTTTCAACAGGAGCGAACGATGGATGCAGTGGCAAAGTCTATCAAGCGTCATGAAGAAAAACTGCGGAGGAAAAAGCCGCCGCAAGAAGTTTCCAAAGTGCCGTGGGGGTGCGGTATGGGTTGGCCCGAGCTCAAGGACTATGAAAGCCTTGATGCGTATGTGGCAGCGCGGCGAGCAGCCGATCCCAGTTACACCTTTAGCCACGATGGCAGGTTTTGGCTACTGCCCGGCTAAAAGCCGTTAAGGTCCGCGGTTACTCGTGGGCCTTTTTCTTTGTTAGAGTAGAGCTATGATTACGTGGGAAGATTTTGAAAAGGTAGATATTCGGGCGGGGAGAATTGTTGATATTCAAGATTTTCCTGAAGCACGGAAACCCGCGTATAAATTTAAAATAGATTTTGGTTCAGACATTGGAGTTAAAAATTCTAGCGCCCAAGCAGTGGGTGCGCATACTAAAGAAGAGCTGCTAGGGAAGTTGGTGTGCTGTGTTGTAAATTTTCCTCCAAAACAAGTTGGACCGTTTATTTCAGAAGTGTTAACGCTTGGGTTTAAACATAACGCAGGGGACGGGTGGGTACTTATCCAGCCAAAGAAAGACTCAGTAGATATTGGCAGCAAGTTGCAGTAAAGAAAAAAGCTCCCGCAGATGCAGGAGCTTGATGGGGTGGGTCCGACCTTATTTCATCACCAGCCGACGCTTATTGCACCAGCCCCGAGCGCCCGAGCTGCGAGGAAATATAGGTTGTTCGGACTTCTGTAGATGAGGACTTTCGGGTCTTCGGGGGTTTTGCCATCTTTGGTGGCAGACGGAGGTTTGCCAGCGATCAAGTCCAATATTTCAGAGACTTCTCCGACCTTATTCCAAGCGACCGTTACGTGTACTTCCACCCTTTACTCCTGTGGATTATGGGTAGTGGCACTATACAGTCTGTTTATTTTTTCGCAATTATTTTTACATTCATGTAAGAATCATCCACTTTGTGCGTTTATATATAGATGATGCAAAAGTTTGCAGACTATAAAGGCTCATGGGGCGCGATACTGCTTGTACTTGCAGTTGTGTTGGCATATTCGCTCTGGGGTGCGAGTATTTTAAGTGGCTATAAAGCAAATACAGTGAGCGAACATGTAGCACAGAGCTTGGCGGTGAAGTAGCGCCGTATTTTTATGGGGTACAATATGGAAGATGGAAGAGAGTAGTTTTTTAAACCCGACTGCCGTGCTTGCCGCGGCACACATGCACGAAGGCATGCAGGTTGCAGACCTCGGGTGCGGGAGTGGTTTTTTTACCCGCGCCGCAGCGCGCCTGGTGGGCGAAGGCGGCACCGTGTGGGCAGTCGACGTGCACCGCGACATGTTGCCGCGGCTTAAAAATTTGGCCGCCGCTGAAGGTTTGCACAATGTCGAAGTGATGCATGGCGACATAGAACAGCCAAAAGGCAGCAGCTTGCCCGAAGCGCATTTTGACTTTTGTATCCTTTCCAATGTCCTTTTTTCTACCGAAGGCAAGCAGGCTGTCACCCGCGAGGTAAAACGCCTGCTTAAACGCGGCGGCCGCGCCCTGGTTGTCGACTGGTCGGGCTCGTTTGGGGGCTTGGGGCCACACGAAGGCCATGTGGTTACCGCTGCAACTGCAAAGAAGCTGTTTGAAGAATGTGGGTTAGCGTATGTCGAAGATGTTTCCGCCGGTGCCTACCACTGGGGATTTGTCGTTCGCAAATCCGCCGGAGGCGGATCCGTCTCGGGCGGAAATTAAATCAATAGTACAATTACAAACAGTATTATGAAGATGACAAATTTCCAACTTGTTTTTACCGGCATTTTTGTCGCTTTTATCGTGTGTGGGGTTATCGCATTTTCGCTTTATTCGGCTAAGGGTAGTAGCTTGGGGTCAGTACAAATTTGGGGGACGGTAAGCGGTGATTCCATGCAAAAGCTTTTGGAAGCAATGCGCCAACAAGATAAAGATTTTCAAAGTGTAGATTATACGCAAAAACCTGCCGACACATATATAAATGATGTCATAAATGCTATGGCGAGTGGTACGGGGCCGGATATTATTTTGCTTTCACAAGACAACATTAGCGGTTTTTCAAATAAGTTACTTACCATTCCATACAGTACGATATCGCAGTCTACCTATACTTCGTCGTATATAGACGAAGCCCGTTTGTTTTTAAACTCCCAGGGTACCGTAGCGATGCCTTTTATAGTCAACCCGCTTGTGCTGTATTGGAATCGCGATATGTTTGCAACTGCACAATTACCACAGCCACCAAAGTTCTGGGACGACCTACTTGTGATGGCGCCCAAATTAACCTCGCTTGAGTCAGCTAACATTAAAAAAAGTGCCGTAGCACTTGGCGAATGGAGCAACATTTACTATGCAAAAGCGATACTTGCAACCCTGTTTATGCAAGCAGGGGATGCTATTGTGGCACCCAATGCAAACGGTTATCCGGTCGCTGTGTTTGGTAATACTCCGGAGGGTGCTACTGAAAACCCAGCAGCTTCTGCTCTGCAGTTTTATACTGAATTCGCTAACCCTTCTAAGGTAACCTATTCCTGGAACCGCTCACTGCCAAGCTCAAAAGACTCTTTTGTGGCAGGTGATTTGGCGTTATATGTTGGTTTTGCAAGTGACTATGCAGAACTTATTACTCGCAACCCAAACCTCCGTTTTGGAGTTGCGCTATTGCCCCAAATACAAGGGAATAGTACTAATTTGACCTTTGGACAATTAACAGGTTTGGCTATCCCACGGACCTCTGCAAACATTGCAGGTGCAGTTGCTGTGGCGCAAAGACTCACGAGTCAAAACGGTATTTCCACCGCTTCGCAAATATTTGGCCTTCCTGCGGTACGTTTTGACGTAGTTGCCGACACTTCGGCTAACACTGCGGCGCAGGTTTTTTATCAGTCCGCACTTGTTGCTCGTAGTTGGCTTGACCCAAACACCAAAGCGACAGACGAATTGTTTCAAACAATGATAAACTCTGTAACAAGCAACAAGTTATCGCCAGGCGGTGCTGTCCAAGAGGCCCATGCGTCGTTGCAAGCGCTTGTTCCGCAAAATACACAATGATTTCTCTAAAGAAAATATTTTTGGTAAGTTTGTTTCTTTTGCTGCCAGTTGTTGTGGCTGCACAAAATCAGGGCGGTAATTCCTTACCGAACCAAGGAGGTACTAGCGCTCCAAATCAAGGAGGTAATTCCGTCACGCGGCTTACTAACCCGCTTGCAGCCGAAACCATTTGTGGCGCACTCAAATTGTTTTTAACAGTACTTCTTACATTGGCTATCCCCGTTGCAGTACTGTTTATTGTCTATGCAGGGTTTTTGTTTATATGGGCACGCGGTGACCCAAAAGGTCTCCAAAAAGCCAGGGCTAACCTCTTTTATGTAGTACTAGGTGTAGGGATATTTGTTGGTGCCTGGTTGTTGGGACAAGTTGTCGCAAACACGCTAAATGCGTTGGCACAAGGTGCTGGCAGCCCAAACCCACAAATTGGTCAGTGTAAATAAACTATATAATTTCTATGCCTTTTACTTCCACCACGGCTAAATTTTCGGATCTAGTTGATCAACTTATTAAACTGATGAATAGTTTTATTCCTCTCCTTATTGGAGTTGCGATAATATTCTTTTTTATAGGCCTTATACGCTACATATATAAGTCAGGAGACGCAAAAGGCCGTGCTGCTGGGCGCGACAATATCATCTGGGGGCTTATAGGGTTGTTTATTATATTTACTTTGTGGGGAATACTACGGTTTCTTCAGATTGCTTTTTTTCCTAATACCGTAGGGCAAATTAACGACCTTGGTAACCCGCGTTTCCCTACGACACAGAACCCCACTGCGTAATATTATCCACATGTCTTCCTTGTGAAGAGAGTATTGCTTGTTACACTAAAGGGGTATTAATATAAATTTATATGAAAAAGATATCACTTTTCGGTTCCCTTACTTTCTTACTTGTCCCTTTTATTGCTTCGGCTTCAAATTTGGACAATATTATAAATATAATTAATGCGCTTGGTACGATTGTAAACAGGCTTATACCGCTTTTGGTGGGTGTTGCAATCATCGTATTCTTCTGGGGTTTAATCAAATATATACAGGCATCAGGCAAAGATGCTTCAGCTGGTAAAAATATCATGATAGCGGGTCTTATATCGTTGTTCGTCATGGTTTCCTTGTACGGCATTATACGCTTTGCAGGAAGCGCAATTGGTATCAGTATAAACGGTGAAGGTAATGCTGGTCGCCCTACCGCACCTGCAATTCCTCCACAGATATAAAACCTCTCGCCTGGTTTCTTAACGATTATGAGTGCTCAAGCCCAGTTACAGTTATGGAATCTTGTAAAAGTGTTCTCCGGCATAATCATTAAGCCACTGCTAGCCCTCTTATTTGGAATAGGGCTTTTAGTGTTTATATTTGGGATTGCTGAGTTTTTATTTGAGTTTAATGTACAAGGGAACCAGGGTTCAAAAGAAGCGGGCAAACAACATATGTTGTGGGGGCTTGTAGGGATGTTTATTATGGTGTCTGCGTACGCCATCCTTAAACTTATTGCAAGCACTGTGGGGCAGCCAATCGGATAGTTAGCTACACATAAAAGAAAAAACGCCAGAACCCCGAAAGGTCCTGGCGTTTGTCGTTATCGAAAGAACTGAACTGCCTTTCGAGGCAGTAGCCAGTAGTAGTCGGTGAAGACCGTGTCTGCGGTCGCCACGAACTCGACGTCTACTGGCATCGGGTCGTATCGTCTCTTCTCGTCTGGCTCATTTGGCTTGTGGCAGACTTTAATTTTCTGGAACTCGTCCGTCTTGCCGGCCTGCCAGACGTAGATGCAGTGCCTTTCGTGCCAGAACCCTGGCGCACAGTGGCCGTTAGGATTCACGCGGGTTGGAAGCTTTTTGTACTCCATCTGCTTCTTTTCGCCGTTGCACAATGCATTGGCCTGGAGAGTGAGAGGGTCTGGATAGACCTCCCTCTGGTTTTGCGCCGGCGCGTTGGCCGCCGTGTTTGGAGTCGGGGGTGCATTCCACCAGCTGTAGCTGTAATAGCCAATAACGACTGCTGCAACTCCCCAGAATACCCGACCCAAAATAGGTCGGAGAGTACGGGTTCTCATGACTTATCCCTTCGGGTTTAGAGGGTTTTGACCTAATATCGATGCAGCACCAGCAAGCGGATTGTCGGAACGCACGATATTTTCTTTTGCACGGCCGCGATTTACTCGAACCCATTCGGCCGCCATTGGATAGGTAACCCAACCGGGTTCCCCTTTCGTTAATCCCTCATTCGCTTCGTCGCGATAGGCTTTAATAAGCCCCCGCTCCGTCTCGAAATCGGTTTGTTCTCCGGTCCGCTGCTGTTTTTCGCGAGCGCCTAACTCAGCGTCGTCTCTAAGCTTGCCTTCCGGCTGGACTTCGATGACGTTGAGGCGGCGAATCCGAATGCCCAAACCGCGGACATCGGACGGCCCATCGCGCAGTATCGAGTCGAGGAAGTGCTCGAGTTCCGGCTTCTCCAATTTTGCAATCGGAGTCGCCGGGTCGATCAGTCCCTCCGTTTGATATTGCGGCTTGTTTCGGTCTTGCGGGTTGCGAACCGGGTTTTTATTCGCATCCTGCTTTACTTTTTCGGTCGGTTGAGCGCCGACAACTTTGCCAATTATTAGGACCGAGAGCAGCTCTTTCGACAGAGCTGCTTCCTCCCAGCTCATCCCGGCGACGACCTCACGAATGGTTTCGCCAATGATGTCGGAGAGGATGCCGTTCACCTTTTCTTCCATGCCAGCATTGATGTACTGGCGCAGTCGAGTAGGGTCAGCCGTGTCCGGCTCGAAGGTAGTGCCCACCTTAATGGACACCGAACCACCACTGCGGCGTGCTGGAGGTGTTGCAGCCGCAGGAGTTCCTGCGGCAGGTGGGTCAGGCAAGTCAGAACAACGAACACCCGAGAAGGTAGTATCCTTGTTCTTTAACGACCCGTCGATTTCGATAAACGTTTCGAACGGTGGGAGCGCGAACGCGATCCGTGCCCCGACTACCTTATTTACTGGTGTGCCCCATAGTACAGGCACCCCAACGCTCGGCGGATTTGCCGGAATGGTGTACTCGGAGTTGGCCGCAAGAGCGACAGTGATGCCGAAGGCGATTAGTCCGAAAAACCAATGTCCCGTAAAAATCAGGAGCATTGATATTCCACACAGAACCACAAGTGCTTGCTCTGTGTAGGTAATTGAATTTCGGATTTTTTCGATTTCGTCCAGTAAAGTAGGTGTGGCCGAAGCCGCTGCGGCCGTAGTTGTAGGCGTCGCCGAAGCTGGTGTCGTCGGACCAGAAGGCTTTCGTATTGCCCGCATGGTCCGTTTATACATTACGGTGAAGCGTTTCTCGAAACGTCGCGCTAACCGCGGACGGTAGCGAACGATAAGACGCTTCAGTATGTAAGGTCCAACGGTCCCTGCTAAACCGATGAGGAATCCGTAGATGCCCCCAAGGTTATAGCTGATATAGAGAGCTACAACCTCAAGCACTGCGATCAGTACTACCATTTCTCTGCGATTCATAACCTTTCCTTTCAATGTCAACGTTCTGTGCGGCATCAGGCCGCGGGTGAAGTGAATGTCATCCGTAGGCTACGTAAAGTAGACCTACGGTATTCTTTAGAATTATAGCATATTTATTGCTTCTTTGTCAAGCAAAAAAAGTATTCAAAAATAAGGGTGGAAAAGAAAAAAGGCGGGATAGTCTCCGCCTTTTGCTCGGTTCTGGCCTACTCTAGTACCCACACAGTGGGAAGTGCGGACCCCGTTCACGTCGAACGTGTCGGGTGCGCACTTTTGTTTTTCGATGGGGACATGGCGCGGTGCGTAGTAGGCTCCGTAGACATACCCATACCGGGGGCCTTCACCGCAGGCGCCGACAGCCAACGCCGCCAAGAGAGTGAAGCCGATTTTCATCTCCTTCACCATCATGGCACCGTGCAGACCCACTCGCAGTCCGACTGACGCACGCCGTCCGAGTTGTGCTTGTCAGGCTTGCACTTCTGCTTCCAGGTAAACTTGAGGAACCTGGAATCGGTTCCTGTCGGATCGCCGGGGTTGATGCAGGCGCCTGTTATTGGGGTTGTCTGCGGCGCCGGGGCCGGTGGGTTTTGGGCGTAGGCGCCCAGCGGGAAAAGAATCCCCGCTACGACCAGAATTAAAATGTACTTCATCTCATCTCATTCCTTTCCTATTGTTGGAATTTTGACGAAGTCAATATAACACTTTTAAAAAAACTTGTCAAGCTTATGTTTTGTGCCGGGGAGAGGACTTGGTCACGAATAAAACGCTGGCCGTCGCCAACGTTTTTTCTCGACCCCGACTCGCGGTTCTGCTAGCTTGCAGAACATCGCTCCGTCTTTCAAGTCCTGCAAAAGCTGCGCTTTGTGCCGGGGAGAGGACTTGAACCTCCATGGGTTGCCCCGTCTGCTCCTAAGGCAGGTGCGTATACCAATTCCGCCACCCCGGCATATATTATGTAGAACCTTGTGCGCCCACCTGGATTCGAACCAGGGACCATCTCCTTAAGAGGGAGTTGCTCTACCAACTGAGCTATAGGCGCGAACGCAGATATAGGCCGCGTAGAGAAAACAATACCATTACTTTATCTATTAAAAAAGCCTTCCGCGTACAAAACGCCATAGTGCTGGCGGGTAGGAAATATACTGCAAACCAAATTTTGCTTTAAAGGTCGAAAATCCTTTCCAGTCTTCTGGGTCGCCTTTTTGCCAAAAACGCCCAAAATGCAAAAAACGTATTCCTGTTGCTAAACTTGTCTCGTGCCATGTGTCCATCAACCCAACCATTGCGGGCACATGTTCGTACTTTTGTGAAATAAATCCACACAAGTAATGTGACCCCTTATGTGTGGGGGAGTTAACTACAGCCATTGCCGCAGCGATTATTTTTGTATGTATTTCTCGTGCTGCAAAAAACTGCATAGGTGCCCCGCCTGCAAGCTTCCGTGCCACAGTGTCTGTGTAGAGTTTCCGGATAAGTGGTTTGATGTCACTCGCGGTGTAGTTTGTTTTAAATTCTTCGGCAGAAATTTTTTCAACAGTAAATTTTCTATCTAAAAAATTTTCTCGCCATTTTTTACGGTACCTGCGTGCCGACTCTGACCAGGTAGTAAAGTAGTCGGCGCGGTCAAGCAGTACGAAGCCTTCAAGCTGCGGAGGTTTTTGGGAGAATACACGCCATCCGCCTGGGGTGTCTGTACGAAAGAGACGTTGCCAAATGAGCGCACGGTTGAGTGAAATGCCTTCCGGGTCTGAGTCTGCCAACACGGGTTCTTTGTCGGATATGTACTCTTCGACGACAAGGGGCCAAAAGCGCCGATACATCCCCACAGGGTCTATACCAACTTTACGTGGTGCTAAAAACGTTGGTACGTCGCTTACAAGACTATATTCTGGCCATTGGTGGTAGGGGACAAAGCCCTCGGGTGCTTCGGTTACTATTGTGCCGTACATATGTGGTGCCGGGAGTGGGACTCGAACCCACATGAGCATTTATAGCTCACGACATTTTAAGTGTCGCGCGTATACCATTCCGCCATCCCGGCGCTTTATATTTCTACCACGATGAGTGGGTTGAAGGCTATGGCAGTTTGGACAAAGAATTTGTAGGTTCTTTAGTCGATTGTCATTTCGGTCTCCATTTATATGGTCAAGTTCTACAGGCACTCTTCCGTCAGAAGATTTTCCTGCCCACCCACATAATTCACATGCCGCATTTTTTAAACCTTCACTAAACAGCCGCTTCTTCAATTTAAAACTTTGAACGAATGTGTTTTTACGTAAAAGTGCCTGAAGTGACTTTGCCGGTACTGTTGGTATGGTAGAGCCAAGTCTCCACCCTTTCCCATTGAAGTGAGAAATATCTAGATTGCGTTCCTGAATATGTTTCTTTATTTGTTCGTAGTTTCCTCCTGCTGGTATTAATCCTAGAGCATGGATGACTTTGCGTAAGCTTGAGGAAGTTTCTACTGCTTTTCGCAATTCTTGATCATTCCATTTTCGTCTGCGAGCACTCATAGGTTTACATAGTATCATTTAAGTTATTCCACGTATACCATTAATATTTTTTCTCGTCGTATGCTATTTCACCCACGCGCTCGCCCTGGCGTGTGGGCGGTGCTGTTTTATACCACAAAAGTAATTCGTCGTTTCTAATTTCTTCGGTCTGCGAGTACGTGTCGCGCGTTTTGGTGAAAATTCGCATGGTATGCTCGGGCGGGTTCCCCGGCAACATACCCAGTTGTTGCATCGCGCGTTCAATATATATGCTGTGCTGTGTGGTATCTTCCGACTCGGCTAACACATAGGTACAACCATATGGTGCTAGTATTCGTATTCCTGTATGTGCAGGCGTGCATACTGCAACTGGCGCACCTGACACTCGCGCGTAGTGTTTGCCTCGCGCATCAACTGCAGCTATTCCTGTAGTGCTGCTCCATATGCAAGAGGTAGTAATTTCGCCGAGTGCACCGCTGTGGAGGTCGAGCCACAGTACTGCTGTGCGTGCGTATGTTTGCACAATATGCTGCATAAGCCTCTCTGTGGGGGAGCCATGTGCCTGCCCAGGGATACAATATTTTGGGAACTTCCCGTCGAGCGGGTTATGTGACACTCCTGCTTCAAAACCAGGCATGTTTACGAGGGGCAAAATAATAAGCCTGCCAGAAAAATTGCCGTCACTATATTTTTCTGCCGCGGCGTAGGCGGCTTCAATACCGGCGTACTCGTCGCCGTCGAGCCCAGCAGTGACTAAAAGTACGGGGCCCGCTTTGTTGCCTATAATGTCGGCCACAGGCAGTGCACGTATCATACGTTCTACCTTTTTGCGCGCGCTAAAAAACCAAAACATGAGCGTACTTTAGCATGGTGGTGCGCGTGCTAAAATGCCACTGCATGGAAAGAAGTGCGCAGACAGAATTGGCTGAAGACAAGGCGCGTCTAGTAGCGTTGTATGCGTCGGCACTTGCACGTTTAGGTGTGTTGGAAGTGCAGTTGGAGAAGTTTCGCGAGCAATACACACCGCTCGCATATGGTGCACTTCTAAACCAGACAAAGAATTTTATACTTCATTTTTCTCGCGCACAGGATGAACTGCGCGGAAGCGACTTTTCGATACAACAAAAAAAAGAATATGGTGACCTGCTACGCGTGCTTGATGCACAGGTGGGGGCGTGCCTTTCTGCCCCTAACTGGCAGTCACCGTCATTTTGGCATACGCACCTGCCGCAGGCGGGAACTGATGCAGGGTTTGTATCTGCTTCGTCGGGCGACTACAAACGCGACATGCATCGGCAAGAAAAAGAGTATGTGCAGAAATTTGTTAAAGAATATGTCGACCACCCACTGCGCTTGGCACCGTTCGCCTACGCTACAAGTAGTGGTATGAGCGCTGTTACTACAGTGCTGACACATCTGCAAACTAAAGTTGGAAATAGCGACATCGTGTTGGCGGGTAAGTCGAGCTATTTTCAAAATAAATGGTTGCTACAAAAACTGTTTGGTACACGTGTGCGCTATGTCGACGAGTTTGATACAGACCGAATTATACGGCTTGCGAAGGAACTGCGGCCGCCTCTCGTGTTCCTGGACTCTTTGTGCGGCGCTGAGTCGCTGCCAGTGCCAAATTTGCCTGTGCTGATCCCCGCACTTTCAAAAATACTTTCTAACACCTCAACCTTTGTGCTCGACAACACAGGCCTCGGGCCCATGTACCAGCCGCTACGCGACTTGCCCTGGAGCCCGTTTGGGATGCATGTGGTTGTCGTAGAAAGTTTGCTCAAGTTCCACCAATTTGGCCTAGACCGAGTGTCGGGTGGCATTATATGGACACCAAGCTTAGTTGAAAATGGTTTGTTTGAAGCCCGTATGCATATGGGTACTATCATTCCTGATGCGTCCGTGTCTGCACTGCCCGAACCCAACCGCGCATTGCAGGACGCGCGCTTGATCCGCATTGGCCACAATGCACACCTGCTTGCAACACTGCTCGACTCGTTTGTGCGCGAACATGTAACCGTGGTTGAAAAAGTTGTGCACCCGGGCTTGTCGCACTATGAAGGATACGCGTGGACAAAAGACACAGCATTTCAGGGTCCCTTTGTAACGCTGCGTTTCCGCGATGGTAAACGAAGTGTTTCTCACTACGATGCGTTTGTTTTGCGTGTGCAAAAAATAGGGAAAGAAAAGAATGTTCATATTATTGGCGGCACGAGCTTTGGGTTTGACACAACACGCCTCTATGTGACTGCACGTTATGCAACTGACCTTACGGAGCCGTTTGTACGCATTGCACTCGGTACAGAAACAGTCGACGAACTGCATGCACTTGCCGACGTATTTATACAAGCACTATGAAAATTTTCCCCAAAAGCTGGAGTTTTGAGTCAGAAAAAAACGGAAGGATAGATGTTGTGGAATGGCTCTGGTCAGCACAGGTATACGGAGGCGGATTTGAACAATCGGGGTCGTATGTAACGGCACTGTGGAAACAGGCCCTTAAAAAAATACATCATCCAAATCTTGTAAAACGAGTTCTGGTTCTCGGTGTATGTGCAGGCGACAATATACGTTTAGCGCAGCGGCGATTTAAAAATGCCGAAATAATAGCCATCGAGTGGGACAAAAAAATGATTGACCTCGCTGTGGAGCTTAAGAGATTTAAACCAGTCACTATGCTGTATGGCGATTTGCGCGCAGTGCTTCCAACGCTTGAGGGACAGTTTGACCTTATTCTCGGTGATGCGTTCTACAACGATGCTCCTGAGGGTGCTGAAGATGACCCAACGTTTGGAAAAACACTTACTCGACTGCTTGCTCCCGATGGTACGTACATACTCAATGCCGTTCACCGCTTTGAATCAATAGACTATGTTTCGAAGTACCTAACACTCAAAAAACAATGGCTCTTTCGAGTCAATAAAGTTACGTTGTTTACGCACTAACTCTGGAGGCTGTGGGGATCGGTCACAGAACCTTGCTCCCTGGAGGCCATAAGAATCGGTCAGGCGTTCAAAAATTGCCGTCGCAATTTTTGCCGCACGACCCTGCCTCGCTCCCAGATCTGCTGATCTGGGTCCCGCTCCGGCTTGCGATTCCCGACAGACAGTGCCTGAGCACTGTCTTCCCTGGAGGCCACGGCGGGAATCGCACCCGCGTATTCAGGATTTGCAGTCCCGTGCCTTACTACTTGGCGACGTGGCCTAGACACTCACTTTAACGCACTCCTCTTTTTTATGAAAGTTCGTCGAGGCGTTGGCGCGTCTTTTCGCCTTTGTCGATTAGAAATTCAAAGTGGGGAGGGAAGGCGCCGCGGATACGCTTGCGGAAGAAGTCGGCAAGTTCGCGGCGGTTGCGGTTGGCAAACCCAAGAGCTGCGTTTTCGGCACTTTCGGGCAGTACAGTAATGTAAATATTTGCGCGTTTACTGTCGCCCGACAGTACCACTTGGGTAACGGTAATCAGTGATTGTGGGTTTGCTTCCCGTACTAAAAATTCGGCCGCAGTGGTGCGGATAGCTTCCTGGATTTTTTCGTTACGGTTGTTCAACATACAAAATTATTTATTCACGACTTCAAACGCGTGGAGCGTGTCGCCTGCGGCAGGTTCGATGTCGGTTTTTACCATAGCGCCAAACTCGTTACCAGCTTCAACTTTTTTTACCGCGTTTTTTTGTGTTTGCAAACTAACTATTGTTCCGCGGCCCAGTTCGACATCGCGGCGCATAAGTTTAACCTCTTCGCCTTCGGACAATGCACCGTCTTCCACTTTGCCACCAAGCACAACTTTGCCCTTTGTTGTGCTAAAGACTTTAAGCACTTTTGCAGAACCTGTCTGTTCTTCCATGTTGGCGCGCGGGCGGTGCTTGTCCATCTGCTGTTCGAGCCAGGTGGTGAGTTCGTAGATTATAGAAAAGACGCCGATTTCAACCCCGAGGCGTTCAGCTAGCTGGGCTGCTTCGCGCTCTACTTTTACATTAAAGCCGGCAATAATACCCGGGTGTTTGCCGCTGCCTACAAGGCGCACGTCGCTTTCAGACACGGGGCCTGCCGCACGCGCAACAACGCGCACGTCGAGGCGCTCATGCACGGGCAGTTTTTCGAGCTCGTGCACAACCGCGTCGCCTGTGCCGGCAAAGTCGGTTTTGATAACAAGCGGGAGCGTTAAAAAAATGCCGTCTTCAGGAATTTCGTTCGCCGCATTTCCACCGCTCGGGCGCTCCGGGCCGCTAGGCCGAGTCTTACCCTCGCTTCTGGAAATGCGGCTCCACTCGGCAACGTCTATTTCTGCTTCTTTTTTGGACTCGACTGTTTTCCATATGGCGCCAATAGTGGGCATTTTTGAAAAACCGACAATGCGGACAGGGCTGCCGGGGCCCGCTTCCGTTACAGGCTTCCCTAAAAAATTTTCCATAATACGCACGGGTGCAAAACTTTCGCCCGAGACAATATATTCGCCGCTTTCGACCGAGCCGTTTTGTACGATAAGCGTTGCGGTGTTGCCGCGTTTTTGGTCGAGATGCGCTTCAATGACCAAACCGCTCCCGGGGAGCGACGGGTCTGCGGAAAGGCCTTCGAGTTCGCCTGCGAGCAAAATAAGGTCGAGTAGTTCGGGAATGCCTTCGCCCGTTTTGCTTGAAATAGGCATATAGGGGACTTCGCCGCCGAGCCCTTCCAAGTAGATGCCGTTTTCAAGCAGCGACATTTTTGCTTTTTCGACATCGGCGCCAGGTTTATCTATTTTGGTGAGCGCAACAATATAGGGGATTTTTATTTCGTCTATCAATTTCATTGCCTCAAGTGTCTGGGGTTTTGCGCCGTCGTCGGCTGCGACAACAAGCACGGCAACATCGGCAACTTCCAAACCTCGTGAGCGCATCGCACGAAAAGCTTCGTGTCCGGGTGTGTCGAGAAACGTAATTTTGTGGGTGCCTGTTGCGTTGGTATGTTCGGCAACGTATGCAGAAAGATGCTGGGTAATACCACCCGCTTCACCTTCGGTCGTGTTGCTTTTGCGGATATAGTCGAGCAGCGTCGACTTGCCGTGGTCAATATGGCCAACGATAGCAACTATAGGCGGGCGTTCCCGCGTTAGAGAGGATTCTTGTTTCATATAAAATCGTTATGCGTTCGTACGCGTCCGGTGTTCGGCAATATGGTGCTTTGCTTTTTGTATTGCACCGCGCTCTTCGTCGGTGAGTTCAAATGTGGACATGCCTTTGTCCAGCGGCTTCGCATACACCCCTACATGGTCGCGCGCGTAGTGAGTTGATAATACCACGCCGGAATGCAGTTCGTCAAGAAACGCGACAGAAAAACTTTGGTTGCCGCCGGCACTTTTTCCTGCAAATGGATTAAACCGGACCATACCCACACCTTGTATGCTGCCGCGCAAGCGCACTTCGGCAAGTTTTAAATATTTTTCCAACTCGACACGGAACTGCTGCAGCTCTTTAGTGTCGCGTGTGAGTATGGAAATTGTTTCTTCAATTGAGCCGTTTCGACCAAGTGCGAGGCGTGTAAGGCGGCGGCGCAAAGAAACAAGCATGCAGAGTGCAATGACCGAAAACAGTAATGCCCCGACGGCCGCGTATGGTGCGGCGAGGGTGAGGTACCAGGGAATAGTAGAAAATACCGGATGCAGGGATGCGAACGACATGAAAAGAAGTATACTGAAAATTATGTGGTTTAGAAAGAAGCGGCTCTATGTCGACGCAGCGGCGGCAACGCCTATCTCGCCCCGCGCCAAGCAGGAACTGGTGCGCTTGCTTGACCTCTACGGCAACCCGGGTGCGCTGCACAAAGAAGCGGTTGAGGCAAAAAAAGAGCTCGACCTGGCACGGGACAGTATCGCCGCTTCTATTGGTGCGCACGCAGACGAAATTATTTTTGTCGCAAGCGGAACGGAGGCGAATAATTTAAGTATTACCGGGGTGCTCCTACCACTGTTGCGCGCAGGAAAAAAAGCCTCGCCCGTGGACGGTCTACGGCCGAGGGTACATGCCATAACAAGCGTCATAGAGCACCATTCGGTATTAGAACCTCTGCGAGCGCTCCAGAGCGAAGGGCTGTTACTTACGGAACTACCTGTCGACAGCGAGGGTCTTGTTTCAGCAGAACAAGTCACAAACGCTATCACCGACACAACAGTATTTGTTTCAGTACAACTTATAAATAGCGAAATAGGAACGATAGAACCTATTCGCGATATTGCGAAAGTGTTGCGTCGCGCATCTCATAAAATTTATTTCCACTGCGACGCGTCGCAGGCACCGCTGTGGTTACCGGTGAATGTGGAAAAATTAGGCGTCGACTTACTAACGCTCGATGCACAAAAAATTTTAGGGCCAAAAGGGGTGGGAGCGTTGTATGTGCGCCGTGGCGTTGTGCTTGAACCTATGATGCGCGGCAGTAAACAAGAGCGGGGGCTCCGTGGTGGGACAGAAAACACTCCGCTTGTAGGTAGCTTTGCAGTTGCGCTTGCCGCTGCGCAAAAAGGAGTAATTGAGCGTGCAGCGCGTATAGCAGCGGTACGCGACGCATGCATTGCTGAAATACAAAAATATATTCCCGACGTACACATTAACGGGCCTGCGCAGAACCCTCTGCGTCAGTCTGCGGTTCCGCAACCGGGTTCTGCTCCGGCCTTTCCACATCGGGTGGCAAACAATATCAACCTTTCAGTGCCCGGGCTCGATAGGGAAATGGCCGTCATAGGGCTCGATGCAGAAGGCGTTGCTGCAACCACACGTTCGGCCTGCAATGTTGTCGACAAAGACCCGTCACATGTCATAGAGGCAATTGGAACTCCGAAAGAATTGCACACCACTGCTATACGAATTACCTTTTTACCCGACGCGACTCATGCCGACGCACGCCGTGTTGCGCGTGCACTTACAGAAATTGCCAGACGTTACCGCAGCGTTGTATAATAGAGTTAATGGACCTTGAGCAGCTGACCAAACACCAAATAATTCTGCTCACGCTGCTGGTCAGTTTTGTGACGTCCATTGCGACAGGTATTGTGACCGTGTCGCTGATGAGCCAAGCCCCAACAAGTGTGACGCGCACTATTAACCAAATAGTCGAACGCACCGTACAAACGGTAGTACCGCAAACGCAAGGTGCCGCAGTTGTCACAACGGAAAAAACAGTTATTGTCAAAGACGACGACCTGACAGCGCAGTCTATCGCTGCAGTACAAAAAAGCATTGTACGCATTACCGCAAAAGGTGGTGACGAGCTCGTGGCCCGTGGGGTCATTGTCGACGCAAAAGGTACTACGCTAACCGACTCTGCTGCACTTGCAGCGTCCGGTGCAGAAGCGTTTGAAGCCATATTGTCCGACGGCACACGTGTCCCGGTGACGGTGATGTCATCGGCCACAACAACACCAATTGGGTTTGTAAATGTTACGTTTGGCACATCGACAGCAGCGGCCCCAGCGACACTGGCAGACACATCTAAACTGCAATTGGGCCAAAGCGTTATACGTATCGGGGGCACCGGCGCCGACACTGTGGGTGAAGGAGTTATTGCAAGTCTAGCTGTGGGGGCGGGGAATTCCCGTATGATTGAGGCAAGTGTACCGTCAGTAACTCCAGGCTCTGTTCTTATAACGTTGTTCGGCCAAATAATTGGTATTGTTACTGCAGACTCTGCGTTAGTAAGTAACGAGTTTTACACAGTAGCGACACTGCCCGCAGCGCCACCTGCAACCAAAACATCTCCTAAGCCGTAATATATAGATATATATGCCACCATTTAACCACTTCACTACAAAAGCAAAAGAGGCCGTACGCCGCGCACACGAACTTGCGGTGGAACGTGGTCAAAACCAGGTGAGTCCGTTGCACCTGCTTGCTGCACTCCTTATACAAGAGGAGTCATTGGTCGTATCTATTGTCGACAAACTTGAAGTCGACATGATTTTGCTCACAGACACCGTTCTTGAAGCGCTTGAAGGCGTGCCGGGAGGTTCCGTACTTTCGCCGTCCTACCAGCTGTATTTAACTCCCGAACTTGTGCAGGCACTTGAGCGGTCTGCAAAAGTTGCAACAGAACTCCACGACGAATTTGTGGCGACCGAACATTTATTTATTTCTATCCTCGACGTGCCGGGTACTGCACGCGAAACGTTGTCGCGTTTCCGTATTTCGCGCGAGTCGGTGTTGCGTGCGCTGCAGGAACTGCGCTCAAGCAAAGTTACCTCTGCCGGCGGCGAGCAAAAGAAAAACCGCGCACTGGTTAAATACACACGGTCTTTGACCAAGATGGCTGCAGAAAATAAGCTCGACCCGGTCATTGGCCGTGACGAAGAAATACAGCGCGTTATACAAATACTTTCCCGCCGTACAAAAAACAATCCAATTTTGATAGGTGAGGCCGGCGTAGGCAAAACAGCCATTGCCGAAGGCTTGGCCTCGCGCATTGCAAGCGGTGACGTGCCCGACTCGCTCCGCGACAAAGAACTTGTCTCGCTCGACTTGGGGGCCCTTATTGCCGGCACCAAGTACCGCGGCGAATTTGAAGAACGCTTGAAGGCAATAATGAAAGAAATCGAGCGCTCCGAAGGCAAAGTGCTTTTGTTTATCGACGAGATCCACACCATGATAGGCGCAGGTGCGGCCGAGGGCGCCATGGACGCGTCGAACATGTTAAAGCCCGCCCTTGCGCGCGGCGACATACACGTTATTGGTGCTACAACACTCCGCGAATATCAAAAACATATCGAACGTGACCCGGCCTTCCAACGCCGCTTTCAGCCGGTGTATGTGCTCGAGCCTTCGCTCGATGATGCAACGGCGATTTTGCGTGGGCTTAAAGAAAAGTACGAACTCTTCCACGGTGTGCATATTACTGACGACGCACTTGTGGGCGCGGTGCAACTTTCGGCCCGTTACATTCCAGACCGATTTTTGCCCGACAAAGCAATAGACTTGATAGACGAAGCGTCTTCGGCGCTGCGTATATCGCTCGAAAACAAACCACCGGTTTTGGAAGATGCACACCGCAAAATAATGCGCTTAGAGGTTGAAAAAGAGGCCCTCCGCAAGGAAGCTGCTGCAGACGGCGAGGGAGCAGCAAAAACACGCACCGGTGTTATTGAAAAAGACATTGCTGACTTGAAGGAAAAAACCGGCGAGCTTGAAATGCGCTGGAAGAACGAAAAACAAGTCTTGCTCGAAATAAAAGCTATTAAAAAAGAACTTGAAAGCCTGCGCATGGAAGCAGACTCGTCGGAGTCGGCTGTTGACCTCTCGCGTGCGGCAGAAATTCGCTACGGCGAAATACCTTCGCTTGAACGCGAGCTCGACCAAAAAACAAAACGCCTTAAAAAATTGCAAAGCACGCGTCGCATTTTGAAGGAAGAAATTACCGAAACTGACATCGCCGCAGTTGTGTCTAAATGGACTGGTATCCCTGTGTCGCGCATGCTCGAAGAAGAGGCGGAAAAACTTTCGCGTATCGAACAGGTGCTTGAGGCACGCGTTGTCGGCCAAAACGAGGCAGTACAAAAAGTTGCCGACGCGGTTAAACGCTCGCGTGCAGGCATTGCCGACCCAAACCGCCCCATTGCGTCATTTATGTTTTTGGGCCCAACGGGTGTTGGTAAAACAGAACTCACTAAAGCCCTAGCCGAATTTATGTTCGACGATGACAAGGCGCTCATTCGTGTCGACATGTCGGAATATATGGAAAAACATTCCGTATCAAAAATTGTCGGTGCACCACCGGGCTATGTGGGCCACGAAGAAGGGGGAGCGCTAACCGAACTTGTCCGCCACAGGCCGTACTCGGTGTTGTTGTTCGACGAAATTGAAAAAGCGCACCCCGAGGTGTTTAACATTTTGCTGCAAGTGTTGGACAACGGTACTCTTACGGACGCAAAAGGTCGCCGCGTGAACTTCCGCAACACAATCATCATCATGACGAGCAACATCGGCGCGCAGTACATCGACAAGATGGAACAGCTCGGCTTTACCGCGGGCGGCGCATCGGACGCAAGCAACTACACTATGGCAAAGGAGCGTGTGCAACAGTCTTTGAAAGACTACTTCCGCCCAGAATTCTTAAACCGCATTGATGAGATAATTATCTTCAACATTTTGGCACGCGAGGCTGTCAAAGATATTGTTGGTATACAGGTTAAAGAGGTGGTGCAACGCTTGATGCAGAAAAATATCACGCTCACTATAAACCCAGCTGTGTATGACTACTTGGCAAAAGAAGGGTACAACCCGCACTATGGTGCGCGCCCACTCCGCCGGCTTATACAAGACAAAATTCTTACAAAGGTTGCATCTCTGATGGTTTCCCGCGGCGTGCTTTCGGGTGGCACAGTGACAGTAGATATGAAGGGCGACGAATTTGTGTTTGATGTAAAAAAAGGCGCGAAGCGTGTAAAGAGCACCATCCAAAGCGACCTGCAGACGGTGTAGAGGTGGTGTATATAAAAAGGGAAAGGCGGTCACATTAACTTGTGCCGCCTTTTGCCCGTTTCTAAAACGGGCCGAAATTTACTTGCTCATGCCGTCCTTCCACAGAATGATAACGGCCTCCTGTCCATCGGGGCAGCTCTGCCCCGTGCGGCCGTCGTGTTTCTGGATCCACACCCGCTGGTTTTCCTCGTGATAGAGGACCCGGGGTGTATGGCATCGGGCCGGATCGTTGGCATCCTGCCAAAGGACATATCCAAGGCAACCGATGACGATTGCGCCAAAAATGCTGAGTCCGGCGAAAACGATTTTTTAAGGATATATTGACAATAAGTTTATAAATGACATAATATAAAAGAACGAACATTTGCATTTTTTGAGGGAGACAGAAATGAAAGTCAATGATGATGACCTTGCTAAGGCCTCTCAGGTTTTTGCTCGGATCGGGGAACGAGGTTATGTCTGGAAACGACATTCTTTGAGCCCTGGCTTTAATCTCCAAAAAGAGATCGAAAAACAAACACTGCCGATGCTTGAAATTGGTGGGCCTACCAAGAGAGGAATATGTGATATCCGACCTTGGCGTGCCAAAGGAAAGACGGTTTTTGTAAGCAATCTCTTTCCTCAAAATCATAAAATTGGAGAAGATTGTCATATTCTACTCGACTTACGTACTGATGGTCAGTTGTTGCCAGTTCGCGACAGTTCACTTTCAGTCGTCTTCGCCTCCTGCATGATCAGAGATGTGCGACCTCTCATCATCAAGGAAGCGTCGCGAGTCCTTGCACCAGGTGGTCTGCTCGTTTGGAATGGTTTTCAGATGGGAGATCATCTGCAAGCGCAGAAGTGTGGTTTGGGGATAATTCAATATTTCTGGAAAATGTACGGCATCTCGCATTTTGGTATCCGAACCCCGATAGACCTTGAACCTAGAGGTCTAACGATAGAGGAAATTAGTATGCGACTACCGACCCATTCCGAAACGTATTCGGGCGTTCCGAACCTTTCTCAAAAAAAGAAATTCGATCAGGAGCCAGACTACATGATCTTTCGCAAGCCGTAATTGGTTTGCAAAAAGTCCTACTTCGACAAGAAGCAGGACTTTTCTTTTTGGTGCGCCGGGGAGGATTCGAACCTCCGTAGGCCGAAGCCGCTTGGTTTACAGCCAAGTGTAATTGACCACTCTACCACCGACGCATATGTGCTACGGAACACTATCAAGGTACCTTTTTTTCTGCATATTGTCGATTATTTATGATGTTACAATTAATTTTGTTATGCCCTTGTTTAGCTCCCTCACCCCCCGCCTCCTTGCACTCGCAGTACCCCTTTTCATCCCCCTCGTAGCCTTTGCACAAACAATTGGCCTCGTACCTTGTGGCAACACTTCGGGCAACTACGTAGCCCTTGGTGGCATTAGCGAAGAAACAGCCAAACAAAACTACCTCACCGCCACTGCCTGCAACCTCTGCGACTTGGTCACGTTGGTACAAAACATCGTCAACTTCCTTATCATGGTCTCCATACCAATTAGTGTTGCGCTGTTTGCGTGGGCAGGTATTTTGTACTTCACCTCTGCAGCAAACCCTAAAGGTGTTGCTCGTGCAAAGAAGATCTTTTCCGCTGTCTTTATTGGATTCGGCATTGCACTCTCAGGCTGGCTTGTTGTCCAAGTTATCCTCCAGAGTATTACCAACAGTAACTTCTTTGTGGGTAGTAGCTGGACCAATATTCAGTGTGTAGACCCCAAACATGCGACTGACGGCAACAGGTACAGCAGTCTGCGACCTCGTGAGGCAAAGATTAATAGTATTTTGGAGCCTATTGATACCACAAAGGCACAGACTCCACCGCCTGCACCAGCTAATTCTGGAGCACCTATGCCTGAGTTGGGGCAGGAGCCGGTTACACCACCTGGACCGACAGAAGTCGACACCACCCCTGTTGGTAGTCCCGAACAAGATGCTGCGAATCGACGACAATTAACTGCCGCAGGTATACCAGTTGAATCAAGTGGTAACTGTAACAATCCGGCACAGAGTAACTGCACCGCACTTGATAGAGCAAATCAAAATATTATTGACGCCACTATTCAGGTAGCACAAAATTCTGGCCAAAGTATTAAAGTTACCGGCGGCAACGAAGTGGGTCATCAAAACAGCCAGCAAACAAATGGAAATTCAGTCGACATTTCCTTCCAAAATGATGCTTTGAAGTTCAATTCTGATGCGATCAACTCTGTTATACAAGCAGCGCAAGCAAAAGGTCAGTGTGCGGTATGGGAGCCTGGTGTAGTAAACGGAGTGCCCAATCAATGCCCGGCCGGAGTAAAACCCTGTCTTCCTAATTACGGGACCAACGGACACTTTTCTTTGTATATGAGCCCGAGCGCTAGCCCGTCGTGCAATCTGTAACCACTATTATGCCCTCCTTCAAACGCCTCCTTGCACTCGCAGTACCCCTTTTCATCCCCCTCGTAGCCTTTGCACAAA
>JBAXLB010000005.1:0-37226 GCA_037135035.1 Candidatus Adlerbacteria bacterium
CGTTTGCCGTGGCTGTTTGGTACACCTTTGTTTTTGACGCGCAGCATTTCGCCGTGTGTGACGCCGGCCGGGACAGAAATATTTTCTTCCCCGTCGAGAGTTGCAATTTTATAGTCGGTGCCGAGCAAAGCGTCGGAGAGTTTGACCGAAAGGTCGGTAAGCAAGTTTGAACCTTCCTTTTTAAAGCGTGGGTCGGGTTGCACATGCACTTTGACATACAGGTCGCCGGATGCTCCGCCTTGTACCGCTTCGCCGGCACCTGTAAGGCGGATCATCTCCCCGCCTTCAATACCTGCAGGTACGGCAATTTCAATTTCTTCTTGTTTTTTGTAGACTCCTTCGCCGCGGCAGGTGTGGCACTTTTCTTCTGGCACTTTACCTGTGGCATGACAGTGGCGGCACGGGCTCTGCATGGTTATCGTGCCAAAGAAGGAGTTGTTTGTTTCGTGGATTTTACCGGTGCCGTTGCAATGTTTGCATGTCTGCATTTTACTGCCGGGTGCTGCACCTGTGGCGTGGCATGTTTCGCACTGCGCTGTCTTTGCCAACAACACGCGGCGCTTGGTACCAAAAATACTTTCTTTAAAGTTGAGTTCTAAGTCTATAGAGATGTCGCGGCCACGGCGCTGGCGTTGTGAGCCGCCGCCAAACGCATCGCCAAAAATGTCGCTAAAGTCAAAACCTCCAAACCCTTGCTGGAAGGCATCGCCAAATTGCGAAAAATCAAAACCGCCTGCTTGCTGCCCGCCAAAGCCTCCACCTCCCGGGCCTGTGCCGTCTTGGAAGACACGTCCGTACGAGTCGAATTCGGCGCGCTTTTTGTCGTCAGAAAGGATGCTGTATGCCTCGCTTACCTCTTTAAATTTGTCTGCATCCCCCGTTGCTTTGTCGGGGTGCAGCTTGTGCGCAAGTTTGTGGAACGCTTTTTTAATTTCGTCTTTTGAGGCGCTCTTTGCTACCCCCAGCACTTCATAATAGTCGCGTTTAGTAGCCATAATTAGCTACATAGTACTGATTTTATTCTTCCTCCGCAAGTTCCTCTGCTTCTTCGGCAGGTTCTGTGCCGCTGCCGTCGTCGGTAATAAAACCTCCGGCCTGGATGCTCCAGAGTTTGTGGTACAAACCTTTATGTTCGAGTAGTTCGTCGTGGGTGCCGGTTGCTGCGACTACGCCGTTTTCAATTACGACAATTCTGTCCATGTTCATAATTGTTGAAAGCCGATGGGCAATAACAATAACAGTTTTCCCTTCCATCAAGGTTTTAAGCGCATCTTGTATCAAGGCTTCCGACTCGGAGTCCAAGCTCGACGTTGCTTCGTCCAACACCAAAATTGGCGAATTTTTAAGTATTGCCCGGGCTATTGCTACGCGCTGCCTCTCGCCGCCGGAAAGTTTAACACCACGCTCGCCTACAAATGTGTGGTACCCCTCTTTTAATTGCGAGATAAATTCATGGCAGTGCGCTTGTTTTGCAGCCTCTATTGCCTCTGCTTCGGTTGCGTCACGGCGGCCGTAACGGATGTTGTCGAGCAATGTGCGGTGGAAGAGAATTGGTTCTTGCGGTACAAACGAAATTGCTTCACGCAAACTTTCCTGTGTGACATCTGCAATATTTTGCCCGTCAATTTCTATCGAGCCCCCTTTAATTTCAAACAAGCGGAGCAAGAGTTTGGTAATAGTAGACTTGCCTGCGCCCGACGGCCCCACAAGCGCGGCACGTTCCCCGCCGGCAATAGCAAGGTTCAAGTGCTCCAAAATAACTTTTTCCTTATTGAAGTGGAACGATACGTCCGAAAAGGTAATAGCCCCCTCGGTCACTTTTAGTTTTTTTGCTTTTGGCTTGTCTTGCACTTCGTGCGGGAGGTCGAGTATGTAGACCATTTCGCTGGCGTCTGCGTACGCGCTAAAGAATCTCCGCAACTCTCGGTTTATAGCCACGAGGCGGTCAAATGTAGTAAACAGGTACGCTTGGATAAGCACAAAGTCACCGACTGTAAGTAACCCTTGCTTCCAGAAAATAACAGCGCCATACAAAAGCCCTATTTCTATAGCAAGCATAAAAATGCCGATACATGCCCAAATATATTCGTCCGACAACCACGACTTAATAGTCTTCTGGCGCCAGTCGTTAACTACTGCAGCGAAATGTTTTTGTTCAAATGGGATACCTGAAAAAAGTGCAATGGCATTTTGGTTCGAAATTGCGTCTGCAAGAGTTGCAGTAATTTTTGTGTCGGCTTCGGACTGTGCTTCGCGAACAGGCTGGCGCAAACGGGCGACGTATATTTGAAATAAAATAAAACACACCGACCAGACGCCCAACATTATCCCTAGGGTGTGGTTATGTAAAAACAAAATACCTACGGCACCAGTTACAAACAAAAAGGTTGGGAGAAATTGGAAAAAGATACTGTCAAACAGTACTTCAAAAGAGCGTGAGAATTTACTTATCTTGTGCGTTAGAGAGCCGGAAAAACTCGATGAAAAAAAGTGGTATGAATGGCCAAGCAGGTACACAAAGCTGCTGTCGAACAGTTTGGTCATTACCTCCGACTCGGCAAGTATCATGCTAATGGTTTGCGTGCGGCGTGCGATCCATTCCAAAAGATACATACCCCCTACCAGCACCAGTAAAGGTATTAGTAACGACACAGTGTGTTGGTTTTGAGGCTGTGTTGCTAAAATGTTAAAAAATTTTCGCAAATACAAAGGCCCCGCCAAGGTTGCAACTTGGAGTGTGATTGCTGCAAGGACAACAAGTGACACAGCAAAAGGGTGCGACCGGATATGTTTCCAGTACACACGGAACACAGCTCGTGCACTTGCCATTTTTCTTTCTTTTTTCTGTGTCTCCTTCATGTAATTTTTAGAATACCACAAGCCTCCCCGTTGTGTCGGAGAGGCAGTGTTTATATTGAACGGCTAATTACTGCTGGGGGGCGGGATTTTCCGGCTCTGCAGGAGGGGTTTCGCCTGCTTCTGGAGTTTGTTCTTCCGTTGGGCCAGTTTGTGCGCCAGCTTTCTGCACCGCTTCGTATACTTTAGACATTTCTTTTGAAAGCTCTTCGGTTGCTGTTTTTATTTCCGCAGCGTTGTCAGAACCTTTTTTCTCTTCAACTGCTTTTGTTTTTTCTTGAATAGTTGCAACTAGTTCGGCAGGAAGTTTGTCTTTGTTGTCATCAAGCGCCTTTTTTGCGGCATACACTGCTTGTTCTGCCACGTTGCGGGCTTCGGCAAGTTCAACTTTTTGTTTGTCGGCGTCGGCGTTTGCCTCGGCGTCTTTACGCATCTTTTCGATGTCGGCGTCGGAAAGTCCTGACGATGCTTCAATGCGGATAGACTGTTCCTTGTTTGTTGCTTTGTCTTTTGCTTTTACAGAAAGGATGCCGTTTGCGTCAACATCGAAGGTTACTTCAACCTGCGGCAAGCCTCGAGGTGCCGGTGGGATGCCGTCCAATACAAACCGTCCAAGCGACTTGTTGTCACCTGCCATTGCACGCTCGCCTTGGGTAATGTGGATCTCTACGCTCGTTTGGTTGTCTGCCGCAGTCGAGAATGTCTGTGAGCGGCTTGTTGGGATTGTTGTATTGCGTTCAATAAGTTTGGTCGAGACGCCGCCCATGGTTTCAATACCGAGCGACAGCGGGATAACGTCGAGCAATAACACGTCGCGGACTTCCCCGCCCAAGATGCCGCCTTGTATAGCTGCACCAATGGCCACTACTTCGTCTGGGTTTACCGACATGTTTGGCTTTTTACCGAAGTACGCTTCCACGGCTGCCTGGAGTGCTGGCATGCGGGTTTGGCCGCCGACAAGTATTACCTGGTTGATGTCGGCAATTTTAAACGGCGACGCTTCCATTGCGCGCTTTGTAATTGCGATTGCGCGTTCGATAAATTCTGCTGAAAGTTCTTCCAACTTTGCCCTAGACATCTTTATTAAAAGATGTCGGGGACCTGATGCGTCGGAGGTGATAAACGGAATGTTAATCTCTGTGTCTATCGCAGTCGAAAGTTCTATTTTTGCTTTTTCAGCTGCTTCGTCCAAGCGCTGGCGGCCAAGTGGGTCATTGCGCACATCAATTCCCGATTCTTTCTGGAATTCTGTTGCAAGCCAGTCGATAATTTTCTGGTCCAAGTCTTTGCCGCCCAAGTGTGCGTCGCCGTCAGTCGACTTAACTTCGATAGAATCTTCTCCGTCGTTTGACCCTACTTCCAATACTGAAATGTCGAAGGTCCCACCGCCGAAGTCAAAGACAACTATTTTTTCGTTTTTGTTTTTGTTAAAGCCATATGCAAGCGCTGCTGCTGTCGGCTCGTTTATGATGCGTTTAACGTCGAGGCCCGCAATTTTACCTGCGTCGCGGGTTGCGGCGCGCTGCGCGTCGTTAAAGTATGCAGGTACGGTAATTACCGCTTCGGTAATTGTTTCACCTAAGCGTTTTTCCGCATCTACCTTCATCTTCTGCAAAATCATTGCGGAAATTTCTTCCGGGCGGTACCACTGCCCGCCCATTTCTACTTCAATACCGCCGTTTGTAGACTTGCGCATTTCAAACGGTACAGCCGACTTGTCCTTCTGTACCAAGGCTTCGTCAAAGTTGTGGCCGATAAAGCGCTTTATCTGGTAGACAGTATTTTTTGGGTTTGTAACTCCTTGGCGGCGCGCAATTAAACCAACCAACTTTTCGCCGGTTTTGCTTGCTGCAACAATAGACGGCATGGTGCGTGCACCTTCAGCATTTTCGATAATCTGTGGCTCGCCCCCGCGCATGATTGCCATTGCGGAGTTTGTAGTACCCAAGTCTATTCCAAGTATTTTTCCCATAAGCTAGTGAAGTGAGTGAATAAAAGTTTACTTTTAGTTCCGAACGAACGACGCTTATATAATGCCCTGCATTCTATAAATTTAATTTAAATTATTACCTGAGCGGCCCTAATAATTTTATTTCCAACACTATACCCGCTGCGTTCAACTGTTTCAATAGTGTGGCCTCCCCCTTTTTGCATCAGTGCTTCGTGTTTATGGGGGTTAAATTCTTCCCCCGGCTTTCCGAACTGTTCGACACCCATTTGTGCCAGCGAGCTTAGAAGTTGTTTGTGGACTATTTTCAACTCTTCCGTCGGGGCGTGCTTAAGTGCCATTTCAAACGAGTCTAGTGAGGGTACCAAAGCCTCTATGAAGTCGGCCTTAATCCTCTCCTCCTTTTCGGCCATCATCTGCGCTTCTTCCTTTTTAAAGTTGGCAAAGTCGGCTCGTGCTCGCTGCCACCCGTCCAAATATTCTTGTTTTTCTTTTACTGCGGTTTCGAGTTTTTCGCGGAGTTTTTTAACGGCGGCGGGAGTTTGTTCCTCTTCTTCCTCTACAAATTCTTCATCAGAGTCGGTTAACATTCCACCATTTTACACAAAAAAAGCTAGGAGTCAAATTTTACCCCTAGCTTTTTCTGCTGCGTATGTATTTTATAAATCCTGGAGTGGGAGACCGTTGATGTAGTCGGCTTTGCCAACCTGGACGCCGTTTTTGCGAACAATAGCGTATGCGGTTGCTACATGGAAGAAGAAGTTTGGGATAGCGTACTCGCGCGCGTAGTCAAAGCCCGGCATAAACTTGCCCGGGAAGTACGGGAAGGTTGCTTGGACTTGTTCGGCACCTGCAAAGGACTCCTTTGTAAACGTCTTTAAATATTCAACGGTCTTGTCGATGCGGGCATCAAGCTCTGCAAGCGTAGTCTCTGTATCTTCAAATTTTGGATTTTCTGTACCACTCAAGCGTGCAGCACAACCTTTTGCATTGTCTGTTGCAACCTGCACCTGCTTTACCAATGGGAACATGTCCTCTGCGAGTTTGTCGTTTAGGAGTGTAGCTTCATCAAGGCCGTGTTCCCCTGCTTTCTTTAAAACACCTTTTAACCCGCCGAGCATTTTAATAAAAACAGGAAGTGTAAATTCGTAAACTGATTCAGGGTTCATAGATAAATAGTTAGTAAGTAGACAAAGAGTATACCAGAAAATATTTAGAAAAAGAAAAAATCCCCTTTCGGGGACTTTTGAGTTAGCGTTTGCTCCACTGTTTGCGCTTGCGCGCTTTGACGAAGCCGAATTTGCGGCGTTCTTTTGCGCGAGGGTCGCGTTTCAAGAAGCCTTCCTTCTTGAGTGCGCCGCGGAGGTTTATGTCATATTCAATAAGTGCGCGGGAAATTGCGTGGCGCACTGCTGTTGCCTGGCCTGCGATACCGCCGCCCGACACCACAACTTTAACTGCAAACTGTGTTGTAAGAGACACTTTCAAAAATGCTTCAAGTGCAGTAACGCGAAGCGGCTCTGTAACAAAGTAGTCGTTTACGTCTTTGCCGTTAATGATGACGGCAGTTTTTGCTGAAGGAGTGATGCGAGCACGCGCAATAGCCGTTTTGCGGCGGCCAACTGCCTCGATATAGCGCTCTTCTGTTTTTTCTTTAGTAGTTACCATACAAATTATTTTTCGATTGTGAGCATTTTGATGCGTTTTGCCTGGAGGCGGTTCTTTGGCAACATGCCAAGGACTGCGCGGCGGATAGCATCTTTCTCACCTAGGCGCGCCGTGAGCATACCATACGTTTCGGTCTTTTGCCCGCCCGGGTAGCCCGAATAGCGTACGTACGTTTTGTCCTTTGCTTTAACGCCTGAAAGTTTTATTTTCGATGCGTTTATGATGGTGACACCTTCCTGGTCAACAAGGTTTTTTGCAAATGACGCAGAGTGCTTGCCGAGCAGCGCTTTTGCCGCAGCAGAAGCTACGCGTCCCAACATTTTGTCTTTTGCATCAATAGTTATCATAAAAGTTTTATTATACGAACTCGATTACTGCCATCGCAGCGCCGTCGCCTTTGCGCGGGCCCATCTTGGTGATGCGTAGGTAACCGCCCTTGCGTTCGGTGTAGGTAGCTGCAGTTTTGATCAGCTTACTTGTAACGCGTGCATCGCCCAACTGTGCGATAAGCAAGCGGCGGTTGTTAAGCGTCACTGTCTTTGCACGGGTGACGAGCTTTTCAACAAGCGGGCGGATTTCTTTTGCCTTTGCCTCGGTTGTAGTTATCTTGCTTTTGATAACCAAGGAACGTGCAAGAGACTTCAAAAGCGCTGCGCGCTGGTTTGTTTCTCGGCCAAATTTTCTGTTGTGATTTCCGTGACGCATATAAGTTTATTTCAGTATGATGCCGAAGTTTGCAAGTGCGCGCTTAACTTCCTGTATCGACTTAGGTCCAAGGCCTTCGACTTCGAGCAGGTCGCTTTCTTTCTTGCGGGCAAGACCTCCAACAGTGCGGATGTTTGCCTTTTCGAGCGCAGAAATAGTACGTGCTGAAAAGTCCAAGTCTTCAATACGGGTCTTCAAGGCTTCTGCCGAGCTGTCTGCATTTGCAGCAGACGCATCAGTGGTGCTTGCAGGAACAGCTGCTTGTGAGCCTGGGAGTTCTTCCTCACGGAAGCCAACAATAGCCTTAAGCTGGGTTATCATAACCTCAATTGCCTGTTCAAGCGAGGCACGTGGGGTAATGGTGCCGTCGGTCTCGATAGAGATGCGGAGGCGGTTATAGTCGGTGCGGTCACCAACGCGCATGTTTTCTACTTCGTAGTTTACGCGGCGGATAGGTGAAAATATTGCATCGACAGAAATTTCGCCGATTTCAACACGGTCTTTTTTAAGTGCCTCGCGCGGTACGTAGCCCAAACCGCGTTCAATGCGGAACTCTGCTTCAAAGTTTGCATTTTTGTCGGTCAACTCACAGATGTATGAGTTTGGGTTTAAGAGGCGGACCTGGCCAGGTACGGTCAAGTCGGCACCAGAGACTTTCTTTGGGCCTGTTGCTTTGATAGTGACAGTCTGCGCTTCCGAAGTGAGCATTTCGAAACGAAGCTTCTTCAAGTTCAAAAGGATAGTAACAACGTCTTCGCGAACGCTGTCCATGGTCGAAAATTCGTGCTCAACACCTTCGATTTTAACAGAGGTAATTGCAGCACCTGGGAGGGAGGAAAGTATGATGCGGCGCAAGCTGTTGCCCAACGTATGACCGTAGCCCGGATAGAGGCCGTCTATCTCGTAGGTGCCCGAGTGCTCCTCTTCGGCAGTGACGCGGGGCTTGCTTGGCAATGTGATTGAATATTCCATCATACGCAAATACAAAATTACTTATTAATTCTTAACAACATTATTAACGGCTGTAGAACTGGATGATAACCGCGGCGTTAAATGGAAGTTCCGTTTCAGAAAGGCTCGGAAGTGCGGAAATTTTGAGCGACAGACCTCCCTCTTCCATCTGCATCCAGTGAGGAGTCTTAATGTCGGCAAGCTGCTCTGCGCGGCCCAAAAACAATGGTGATGTGCGCGACTCCTGGCGTACTGACACAACGTCTCCAACCGACACACAGTAGGAAGGGATTGTCATACGGCGGCCGTTAACCACAACATGGCCGTGGCTTACAAGCTGGCGTGCTGCACGGCGTGTTTTAACTAGCCCTGCGCGGTAGATAACGTTGTCGAGGCGGCTTTCCAAACGTACGAGCAAAGCAGAAGAGCTTTCCTTGCCCTTTTTCTCCATAGCTTCGTGCACATAGCGTGAAAACTGGCTTTCTGTAAGGCCGTACGTAAAACGAGCTTTTTGTTTTTCCAAAAGTTGCGCACCGAAGTCGCTATTGCCGCCACGCTTTGGGCGAGAACGACGTGGAGCGCGTGCTTCCGCAAGCTGGAACTTTTGCGTTTGGCATTTTTCAAATACCGAAGCGCCCAAGCGTTTGCAGATTTTGTATTTTGGTCCAACTAACATATAGAATAATTAAAAAATGTGATGTTTATACGCGGCGAGGTTTTGGTGGTTTCGGACCGTTGTGGGGCACAGGGGTTGTGTCTTTGATACCACTAATGTGGATACCCTTGCTTGCGAATGCGCGTATAGCCGACTCGCGGCCAGCACCAACGCCCGACACAACTACTGACACTTCCTTAAGACCCATAACTGCGCCTTTGTCGGCAAGCAATTCGCCTACCTTAGCAGCTGCAAAGGGGGTACCTTTTTTAGCACCTGCAAAGCCAAGCGAGCCAGACGACGACCACGCAACAACGTTACCCTTAGGGTCTGTAATAGACACCTTAGTGTTGTTGTAGGTAGCCTCAACATACAGCATACCTGCATCGAGTTTGCGGCGTGACGCGCGTGCTGAAGAGCCGCGGCCCCCTGCCCCCTCGTCGCCTCCTTTTTTGACTATACGTTTCTTACCCATAGGAATGTCTTAGTGGTTATACAATATATTTTACGTTTTTTCAACCTTGCGACGACCGCTACCCATGGTCTTGCGGACGTTGCCACGGACAGTGCGAGAGTTGGTCTTAGTGCGCTGGCCGCGTGCTGGGAGGCGCTTGCTGTGGCGTGTGCCGCGGTACGCACCGATGTCTTTCAAGCGTTTGATGTTTCCCGCGACTTCGCGCTTCAAGTCACCTTCAAGTTTGTATGTTTCAACAATGCGGCGGATTTCGTTTTCTTCTTCGGCAGTCAAGTCGTCCGCTTTTTTCATCGGGTCGATCTTGGTTTGTTCGCAAATGTAGATAGCGCGTGCATTACCAATGCCATAGAGCGCAGTTAATGCAAATACAACGTGTTTGTTTGGAAGTGTAATACCTGAGATACGCATATATAAATTTAGCCTTGGCGCTGCTTGTGGCGCGGGTTGCTGCAAATAACATAGACCCGCCCTTTCCGGCGGAGCATCTTGCAATTTGCACAACGTACTTTAAGGGATGCTTTTACTTTCATTTGGTTTCTGCTTTTACAGTCTGCGTGTGATGCGGCCTTTGCCTCCGTACGGGTCTAACTTTACCAGAACTTTGTCCCCTACCAGCACTTTAATGCGATGTAAGCGCATCTTGCCGGCGAGGTACGTTAATATCACTTCTCCACTTTCGAGAGATACCCGAAATAAGGTATTAGGTAGGGCTTCTTCTACGACACCCTGGACTTCTGGTATAGCATTCTCCATTACCTAAGCGACGCGGGTCATAATAGCAGAACCTCCTTTTGTAGTCAATATTTCCTTGTGCATAGCTACTTTTTTATGCTAACAGACAGCTCTTTTTCGTCTGTCGGGAAGGTCGATTTCCAGAACGGACGGATGCTGGCTTCGGCTTTTACAATAGCAGGTGCAAAGGTTTCAACAATACCCTCGAAGTCTTTTTTGTTCTTGCCCAGCAAGGTTTGTATAAGTGCTTTCTGGTCAAACTGCCAGACAAGTACTGGGGAGCCTTCAAGCACCACGGTAAGTGCGCCTGTGTTTGTTTTTGGGCTGCTACTTGCCACTGCTAACGTGATAGTCTTTTCTGGATCAAATTGTACTGCTTCGCCTGCGTACCCTTCTACAAGCAACTTAGCTAGAGTTGTTGCCAAGTCGCTGCGGCTAACCATAACGGCAACAACGTTAGCAGTTTGTGAAAGTGAGACGTTCTGACCTTCGCCCGCAACTGCAGTGATTTCGCTGAAGGTTGTTGTAAGGGAATTTTGTACACCTTCAAAACCACTTGGGACGGCAGCTGCGAGTGCCCCGGCGAGCGATGTGTCGAGCTGCTGTTTTAACAAATCCCCAGCTTTTTGCATGTCGGCTGCGGACACTGCTGGCTGTTCGCCAACAAATCCTCCACTTATAGCTCCATTCGACTGTGCCGAAAACTTGGTGTACCGAGGGTCGCCCTTAAACCCGGGTATAGTAAACGTTGTAGCGTCGGTGCGGTTATATTCTGGCCCAGCAACGTCCGCGTATACAGTAGTAGTAACAGAACCTGGCGTAAGAGCTCCGCCAGCCACTTTAGTAGCCCCGGGCACTTTTATAGGGCTGTGTATTTTGTATATTTTGCCATCGGCAGCTTGGAAGCGAGTGTTTGTTACGAGCGCTTGGCCAGCCGTACTGTATGCGTTGTAGATAGTTACGACACCACTTGCTTGCTTAGACACATGCTGTGTACCAGAGGCTACTGCGGTGGTTGTTGCCGTCTGCGAAAAGGAGACTGTTTGGTACCCCAGTGTGCCTGCCGGTGCATTTGGTAATGCCAAGAAACTCGCGGGAGGGTTTATAACTTGAGTTTTTGGATAAATAACAACAGAGGCGCCTTGGAAAAAAGTTGAAAGTAGTAGCCCCGCTAGTACGCATATAGTAACAACTGCCAACCCCCACCACAAAAGTGTGCGCGAACGTTTTGACTTGTGACGTTTTGGGAGCGGTATATCTTCTTCAAACCGCTCGTCTGGCGGTGGTGGAGCTGTTCTGCGATGATGCCCGGCCGAGACAGAAACATTGCGTATAGAGCGTTCGTTTGGTGGGGTCATATCTTGCATATTGTTAATTATATACTAGTTCCTTCCGTCGATAAAAAGTGCCTCTAACATAAAAATAAGGTCGGGCTTTGACGCGTGCGCGGCCAAGTACGGCATTAAGTGGTGGGTGTGCAGCGCACGGACAGTTGTACCTTCGGCAAAGAGGTCGGTAAGTGGCTCGTGTCCTGCAAGTGCCTGGGCCGCCCACTCCCCCACAGGTTCGGCTGCGATAACTAAAATACCGCGCACATCTTTGTGCTGGTTCATGGCAAGGGTGACGTCTTTAAAATGGCGCGCAAACTGGGTTGCTGCTGCGGACAATGGTTCGTTTGCGGCGTGGTGCGAGCCCTGCCCCGCGTTTTGGCTTAGAGAAAGTGCTGAATGTGCTTCGGCTGTGCTTAAGCCTCCATGCGACTGCAATGTGCGTATCAAAAACTGCTTCCCTGTGGGGATTGTTGCGCGGCCTTGTATGCGACCGTCTTGTAAAAATGCGAGTTCAGTAATTTCTCCGGTGACGGTGCACAACAGCAAGCCGCTGCCGTCTTCAAACAATTTGTTGGTTGTGTGCGTTGCGGCAGAGCCCAAGGCATGGAATGTGACACGCAACAGCCCAAAAACATCTTCCACGGCAGTTTGCACCATGTCGGTGACATCTGGCTCAAAATTCCAGCGCAGGCCTTTGGTGTGTGCAACGCTGTCGGCCCACGGTGGTGCTAAAAACACGACCGCTTCGGTAACCACACCCATAGTTCCTAGCTGCATGTGTCCGCGCATGCGTGCGGCAGTGGTGCTTGCATGCAACAGTGCTGCACGGAGGTTTTTGTCTATTTCGCGCAGAAGAGCGTCAGTTTGTAGTGTTGAAAAAATAGGGAGCGCCGTACGGACTTCTGCAAAAAGTTTTGGTTGTTGCCCGGGAGACACCCGCACAAGCGCACACCCAACGGACGCATTTTCAATATCAACGACGAGTATCGTTTTATCTGCCGGTTTCTTTTTCGAAAAGAGCCCTGCCATGACCCTAAGTATACAACGAGTTTATTCAAGTACTGCTTTTATGCGGCGGACACCTTGTGCGACAGCTTCTTCTTTTTGGATTTTAAATGTAGAACCCGATTTTAAAAGCTCGCCGGTATGTTCGACATGTGGGCCGCCGCAGAATTCAATCGAAAACGCACTGTCGAGGGGCCCGACAGAATAGACAGACACGCGCTCGGGATACTTTGCGCCAAATTCGTGTTCGGCACCCAACTGTTCCGCCTCTTCCAGCGACATTTCAGTGCGGACAACCGGAATATCTTCCTGGATTTTTTCGTTTACGATGCGTTCCACTTCCCGCTTTTGCTCATCGGTCATCTTCCCTACGTAATTAAAGTCGATACGCAAACGCTCTTGGGTAATGTTGCTGCCGCGCTGGTGCACTTCTGGTCCTAGTACTATCTGCAGGGCTTTAAGCAAAATGTGGTGTGCGGTATGCAAACGAACTGTTTTTTCCGCCGTGTCGGCAAGGCCACCTTTAAATTTTTGCTCACTTCCTGAACGTGAAAGATCTTGGTGGGCCTTCAGCAACTCTTTAAACCCTTCTATGTCTATTTGTTTTATACCCTTCTCGCCCGCTTCTTCGATAATAAGTTCGAGCGGAAAGCCGTAGGTTGTGACAAGTTGGTATGCATCTTGCGCAGACAAATTTCCTTGCCCGATAAAACGTTCAAACTCTTTCATCCCACGGCTAAGCGTTGTACGGAAACGCTCTTCTTCGTCACCGATTACTTTTTCAATTTCCTCAGCTTTTGTGCCAATGTCCGGGTAGGCGTCTTTATACATATCAACAACGGGACGCACTATTTTTGCGAAACTCGCGACGTTTATACCAAGCTTGTCTGCCTGGCGGACACTGCGGCGAATAAGGCGGCGCACAAAATAGCCCTGGTCGGCATTGCTTGGCAGCACACCGTCGGCAATAAGAAAAACAGCGGCTTTCATGTGGTCGGCAATAATACGGAAGCTCCGTTTGTCGCTCGCGTATGTTTTTTTTGAAATTTCTTCCAAATACGAAAGTATCGTTGCGTGCGCTACAGGAAATACATCCGAACTATTCATAACTGCAGCTGCAATACGCTCGAGCCCTGAGCCGTGGTCGATGTTTGGGTGTTCAAGTGGGGTAAATGTGTTTGCGTCTTCTTTGCGGTACGCCATAAACACGTTGTTACCGATTTCCATAAAGCGCCCGCAGTCGCAGTTTGGGTGGCAATGCTCACCAAATTTGGTGTCATGTTCGACATCGGTAAATTCGTAGAACATTTCCGAGTCGGGGCCACATGGGTCGCCAACAGGAGTAGTTTCCGGGCCTGTTTTGCCGCGGTTCCACCAATTTTTTTTGCCTTCGTAGTAAAAAATACGCTCACCCGGCTTCATGCCGCGTTTATAACCGTTCTCTTCTGTGTCGATATCGGCAATGTCTGCGTGAATGCCTTTTTCTGTAAAAAGTTTTTGCCACAGTTCAGCAGCTTCTGTGTCTTTTGAAATACCGTATTTTTGATCGCCAATAAAACAGGTTATATAGAGATGGTTTGCATCGAGCCCGAGTTCGTTAACAAGGAAGTCGAACATCCACGGAATTTGTTCTTGTTTAAAATAGTCACCCAAGGACCAGTTGCCGAGCATCTCGAAAAAGGTTGTATGGCGGTTGTCCCCCACTTCCTCGATATCCATAGAACGGAAGCACTTCTGCGAGTCTACAAGACGCGCTCCTGCTGGGTGGTTTTTACCCAAAAGGTAGGGTACCAAGGGCTGCATACCGCTTCCGGTAAAAAGAGTTGTTGGGTCGTTTTGCGGTACCAGGCTAGACGACGGAATAACCACGTGTCCGTGGGCTTTAAAAAACTCTAAATACTTCTGTCGCACTTCTCCTATGGTCATAAAAGATATCTTACCAATTTCTTGGCGTTTAGGGTATTATCTTTACACAATGAAAGCAAATAAAAAAGGCTGGGGTTTTGATGCAAAAAACATAGATATCAGCGTCCGTCCGCAAGACGATTTTTATCAGTACGCAAACGGTGGCTGGATCAAGAAGACAAAGATCCCTCCGGAAGAGGCGTGGTGGGGCAGTTTTAACATGCTTCGATTTGACACCGAACATAAGCTTAAAAACCTTATGGACGCTTTGTTGAAGAAGAAATCCTATCCAAAAGGAAGCGCTGAACAGATGGTTTCTGATTATTATCGCGCTGCAATTGATATGCCGGGTCGTAACAAGTTAGGAATTACTCCCCTTGCCGCGATGCGTGCAAAGATTGCGCAGATTTCCTCACAAGACACGTTGCTTCAGACGCTTGCATACCTGCATAAAGAGGGAGTGTCGGGTGTATGGAACTCCTTTGTTGATCAGGATTCTAAAAACAGCACAAAATATATCTTGCACTTATGGCAAGGTGGTTTGGGGTTGCCTGAACGCGACTACTACGTAAAAGATGAGCCAGAGCAAAAGCGTGTACGAGATGCCTATGTTGTGCATATAGAGAAGTTGTTGAAACTCGCTGGCTTTGCAAAGAAAGATGTTGAGTGTTCAAAAGAAGTTGTGATGCGCATTGAAACACGGCTCGCCAAGGCTTCTATGAAAAAAGAAGACGCACGTGATCCCGAAAAGGTCTATCACAAAGTACGTCTCACGCCATTTTGGAAGGAGTACTTTGCTCGCATAGGTGCAAAAGATGTTCAGAATGTGATTGTTGGACAACCTGAATTTTTTACAGAAGCTTTAGGGATGCTTAAAGAAGTATCACTTGCCGATTGGAAGGTATACCTCGAATGGCACCTTATCAACGACTTTGCTGGCAGTTTGTCGGAAGCTTTTGTAAAAGAGAACTTCCGTTTCTACAACAAGGTTATGTACGGCACCAAAAAAATGAAACCGCTGTGGCGCCGCGCGCTCGGTTCTACTAACGGAGCCTTGGGTGAACCCTTCGGCAAGCTCTATGTTGCTGAATATTTTCCTGCCGAGGCTAAGAAAAAGATGGATGTGCTCGTAAGCGACTTGTTCGATGTGTACGAGGAGCGGATGCAAGAGCTTGATTGGATGAGTCCTGCAACAAAAAAGAAAGCTGTAAAAAAACTTCGTGCGATTAGCCGCAAAATTGGATATCCAAACAAGTGGGATATGTATAAGGGCGTTGTAATTATGCCTGATGACTATTTCGGCAACATTGAGCGGGTACATGCTCATAGCCATAAAAAATCTCTTGCAAAATTACAGAAGAGCGTTGACCGTGACGAGTGGTTTATGTCACCACAAACAGTTAATGCATATTGCAGTCAGACATTGAATGATATCGCCTTCCCTGCTGCCATTCTGCAATGGCCATTCTTTGACCTCTCTGCAGACGATGCGCTGAACTATGCAGGCATAGGTACTGTTATTGGTCATGAGATGACGCATGCATTTGACGACAACGGTGCAAAGTTTGACATCAACGGCAATATGAAAAACTGGTGGACGTCCGCTGATAAGAAAAAATTCGAAGCAAAAGCAAAGCTTGTTGTGGTCCAGGCAGATGCACATGAAGTACAGCCCGGCGTAAACATGAGCGGACAGCTTACGCTTGGTGAAAATATCGCCGACCTTGGAGGGCTTGTTATCGGTTGGGATGCATATCAAAAACATCTAAATAAAACAGAGAGAAAGATTGTTGGAGGTCTCTCACCAGAGATGCGCTTCTTTTTGGCGTTTGCCCAGATGGAACGAACGATTGCACGTCCAGAAATTCGTAAAATGCGAGCACTCACAGACCCACACGGCGATGCTCCGTTCCGTATCAACGGACCTCTTTCCAATTTTGAACCGTTCTATGAAGTCTATGGGGTCAAAAAAGGAGACAAACTGTATCGCGAACCAAACAAGCGCGCCAAAATTTGGTAATAGCCCCATATATGGGACTGCCTTGATATATCAAGGCACACTCAACTATGAGCATTGCAGAAAAAATTAAAATACCGCCCGCATGGAAAACTTTGGTTGAAGAAGAATTTTCTAAGCCATATTTTGTGGCACTTACTGAAAAAGTGCGAAGAGAGTACTTGAAAGAAAGATTGTTTCCGCACCCGTCTAAAATATTCCGCGCATTCGACTACTTCGACCCTAAAGACACAAAAGTAGTTATTCTAGGGCAAGACCCTTACCACACGCCTGGTGTGGCTCATGGCCTCTCTTTTTCGACCGAAAGTACTAATCCTGTGCCGCCGTCACTTCAAAATATTTTTAAAGAAATTGAACTTGAATACGGCGCGCCTATTAATAAAAATCCTGACTTAACACGCTGGGCCACGCAAGGTGTGTTGCTCCTAAATGCATCACTGACAGTAAAAAGCGGCTTGGCAAATTCGCATGCCGACTACGGCTGGCACTTGTTTACCGACGCGGTTATTAAAGCGCTGTCTGAAAAAGAGGAACATATTGTTTTTATGCTGTGGGGTGCGTTTGCCGGTAAAAAAGAAGAGGAAATAAATTTCAACAAGCACTACATATTAAAAGCCCCGCACCCCTCACCCTTGTCTGCACATCGCGGCTTCCTTGGTTGCAACCATTTTAAACTAGCAAACGAATATTTAAAACAACACGGACGTGGAGAAATTGACTGGAAATAGATTATTTCTTTTTCGGTTTTGAAACTTTAAGAGCGCCTTCTTCCTCCAGCAATTTTTGTTTGCGGAATGCGCCGCCGCGGTTATAGTCGCCCATTTTGCCGTCGGAGCGAATTACCCTGTGGCACGGGACCTTTTCGTCAAAGTTTTTAGACATTATATAGCCCACAGCGCGGGCAGCACCGGGCTTGCCAGCTTTTTTTGCGACCTCGCCATAGGTCATGGTCTTGCCTTTTGGAATTTTGGAAACGACCGCACGGACTGCAATGGCAAATTTAGAAGAGGGTATTTGTTGTAGGGTTCTCATATTTTGTTTTAATTTTTTCCGACACTTCCGGTTTACTTGTAACAGGTTCAGTAACAACGGGAGTGGTTTGGGTAAATTTTTGAAGTGCTCTACCAACTGTTTCTCTATAGGTGCAATAGTCGCAATTTTCCCCCGGCAGGGGGAGTGCGTCGCTATCCAAACATGCTTTTAACTTCAGTAGCACTTCTTCAACCCAGTCAGTTGAGCCTTTGTATGGCACCAATGTCATCTCGAAGTCGAGCCGCGCATCAAACGCGTCGCGGTTTTTAGTTGCGTTGGCATAAAACCAATACCCCATGTCTGACACGGTAAAACCGTTCATGCGTAGCAGCCATTGGTAAATTTCCAGCTGCCGTTTGTACCCACGATGCCAGTCTTCGTCCAAGCTCTCAATGCGGCTGTCTTTGCTGGTTGCTTTGTAGTCGATAACAATTAACTCGCCTGCTGGGTTAATCCAAATGTCGTCGACTCCACCACGCACAGTTAAACCTGTTGCCGGATGTACATATTTAACACCTTGGCTAAGTGCGTTACGCCACTCATCCATTTTTTCGTGTTTGAGTGGTATTGCATCAAGCCCAAATTCTTTTGCGAGCGGATGCTGGCTCCCCTGTTCGCGGTGTGCATCGAGTTCTTTTTTAAGTAATGCGTCAACAGCGGAGTTGAGGTTAAATGGGAACCCTGGTGGGCGTGCCGTACCCAGTTTATTGTCGATATAGAAGCACCGTGCACACTCCATAAAGAGGTCGATTTTAGAACGTGAAAGGGTCCACTTTGGGCCGCCGTAATTGTAGTCGGGCCTGCGATTTGGTTTGTAGAATGAACTCATAGAGAGTAAAGTGTTTCCTTTCGGATTTCACTATTCTACCCTACTTCACTTCTATTCCGTAGCGGACACGCAATTTTCGTTCAATTCGAGAGAAAAAGGTAAACACAAGTACTGAGACAATGGTTGCGGTGGTTGCCAAAAGGTAAAACCCAAAGCCGCAGGCCATCCCTACCCCGGCCACTGCCCATATACCGGCTGCGGTTGTTAGCTCGACGGGGTGGTCGCCACGGAATACGGCAAGGCCACTGCCGATAAAGCCAATTCCAACAACAACAGAACTTGCGATTTGAAGTGGGTTAACGTTGGGGAATACGGACAGTGCGTACGCCGCCAACGTGCCGAGTGTGACAAAAAGTGCCGCACCAACAGAAACCATGGCATAGGTCCGCATACCAGCATGTTTACCTGCCATCGAACGTTCAAGGCCCATGCACATGCCTAGAAGTGCTGCGACAACAAGCCTCCAACTAAAGAGGATTTCTAAGCCGCCAAGGGAGTCGTTCAAATGAGAGAAAAAGTTCATGAGTTTTATTTAGTTTGGAACTGCATCAACAGAGGGTTGCCGTCTGCGTCACGAAGGGCAGGGTCGTTTGTTGCCGAATACATATGGTCGCCGTCGTCACGCGCCTCACCCGCAAAGTACATCTGTCCCGGGCGTGTTGCGCGGAGTAACTCTATAGTACCGCTTGTGCGGCCAGCAACAAAAAGTGCCGCACCTAAAATATTTCCAGGCTGTCCGTTAGAACTTTCATACACCACAACCCAGGTCGGCACAGTCACCACAGCGTTTGCAACAACAACCTGTAGTCCTGCATTTTGCGGTGTCATGATAGAAAGACTGCCGTCGTTCAAACTTGCCGGCGTAGTAACAGTAGCGGCGGTGTTTGTATTTGTTGTTCCAGGGGTGCTTGTCGCTGTTGTAGCAGGAGGTGTGTTCGTGGTGTCGTCACTGTTACGCGCAGCAATTGCCCAAACAATTCCGACAACTGCAAGCAATACAACGGCTATAGTGATATTTCTTCCAGTATTATTTTGTGTGGGTGTAGGTTTGTTGTTAATAACAACAGGTGGTTTGTTGTTTTGATTTTGAGGCATCGGTGGTCTTTGTGTATTGGTCTGCAAAGGCTGCGACCACGACAACTGCGTTTTCTGCTGCCCGTTCTTCTGAATATTCTGTCCGCTGTTAGCTCCGTCCATACATCGTTTCAGTTAAAATAAGTAAATAGGCCCACCACTATAATATATCTTTCCCGGGGGCGCACAATAGGGCGGCTTCGTGTAGTACAGCGTCTACCTGCTTGCCGCGCACCCCTACCCTTTCAAGGGCATTCGTGTCGTTTGCCAAGGCTTTGCAAAGAACTATTTTTTCGGCCAGAAGTAAGGTTTTTTCGTGCGTAGACAAGGTGGTGAGCGCCGTAACCGGGTAGAGTCGCGCAGCCTCAATGCGGTCATGCAAATTGTTTTTGTGGGGATATTCCCACGCAAGTAATTCAAGGCCTTCGCAACTCGCGTACTGTATCGCTTTGGATGTAAGCTTTGTGTTGGTGACAATGAGCCCGCGCATGTCTTCTTTCGGGTGGGCGGCACGCAGGTCGTCGACACGGGCTTTTACATACAGCGTTGTTTTTAGGTCTGTTTTAAATGCAGCAGTATTGTGGAATTTTGCTTCGACATAGGTTGTTGTATTTCCTTTTTTCATTACGACGTCTACTTCGTGTTCGACACACGCGCCGGCAACAATTTGGTCAATCTGCGCTGTGTATCCTTCCGTTCGAAACAGCTCGGCCAAGTACGCTTCAAACGGAAATCCGGAGGGTCCAAATTCGAGCAATGCCCGCTTAAGCGAGTAGTGCGCCGCGGCTTCGTGCCGGTGTTCCCGTAAATGCGCAAACGCGCGACGATAAATTTCTTCAGTTGAAATACCTTCGTACAATTCTTTTGTTATTTCCTCGACAATGGTGACTGTCGCTTCTTCGCTGGCGCCCGCTTTGTGCAACGACACGCGTAATTTTAGCGGGTCAAACGCTTCGAGTGTACCGTCGGCTTTTGCAACATGAAGTGGCATTATAGAAATTAATTTTTCTCCACGAGCGAATATGCAGCAAGTGCTCCGTTAAGCATCACACCGTCAAACACAGGTACCGCCGTGTCTGTATGTTCAAACGACACTGCAAACGTACTCGAAGAAGTTGTTGCCGTGCCGGAACAAGGAATAGCAGTCTCCTTTAGTGTTAACACTGCCGTGATGTGTGCCGGGTGCTGCCCTGTTGCAGAAATACCACTGGAAAGTACGCTGCAGCCTGCGTGTACTGTTAGTGTGCCGCCGTAGGTATCCACACCTTTTGTTTTAGAATGCACTATTGTAAGCGGGAGTGTGGCAGCAATATATGCAGGAAGTTTAGTCGTTGTGTGTGTAGGTATCGCGGCAGTAGCCCCGGATGTAGAAGATGTTTTTTGCAGTGCTGCAACTCCCCACCATCCAGCAAAAAGCATTAGGAGCATGACAACTAACACGAGCGCCGCCCTCTGTTTTCCCATACGGCTAGTATACGCCCCAATTAAGAAAGTAGTTCCGACTTGTTAACAATGCCTCCACCCAAACAGCGCAGCATACCCGCCTCTTCTGTATATAACACCAGCGACTGCCCTGCCGGCACGTAGTGTGGCTCCAAAAGAGTGATGTTGTTTTTGTTGGCAGCTATTTCTGCAGGCATACGTTTTTGCCGATAGCGAAACCGAGCCTGTGCGACAGAAGGCTGCGCACCTCCTATCCAATTTGTTTCTGAAAGTTGAACCTGTGTTTTTGTTGCGTGCTGGGGAAAGCGGTCGGTAGAAACCGTAATAGTATTTTTTTCAATATTTTTTGCAATAACAAAATGAGGCAGTGTTTCTTTTGTATGGGGAAATAGCGTAAACCCGTGTCTCTCACCAAGCGTGTATAACACTGCGCCATCATGTGTACCCACAACCTCACCGCTTTCAGAAAGCACGTCCCCTTGTACAGGAGTTAGTTCGCGCGCCAACATGTCTTCCATCGCAATGTCACCTAAAAAACACAAACCCTGGCTGTCTTTCCGCCGTGCATTTGGTAGACCAAACTTTGTGGCGAGTGCTCGGACTTCTAGCTTTTGCATACCACCTACTGGAAACAGTGTGTGTTTTAAAATATCTTCTTTAACCATCCATAAAAAATAGCTTTGGTCTTTGTTTTGGTCGGCGCCTGCATACAACTTCCCTTCCTTTGTTTGTGCGTAGTGGCCGGTTGCAACATAGTCGGCACCGCGCGCACGGGCAAACGTATAAAATGCACCGAACTTTATCTCGCGGTTGCAGAGAGTGTCGGGGTTTGGTGTGTTACCTTTTTTAAATTCACCAAGTGAGTGCGCAAATACCTGCGCGCCATATTCTGCCGACAAGTCGATTTCTATAAACGGAATGCGCAGATGTGCAGCAACACGCATGGCCTGTATCTTGTCTTCCCCAGCAGAGCAGGCATACCCTGACAGCGCAATACGTATAAACACGCCTGTTACGTCGTATCCTGCACGCACCAAAAGCGCCGCAGACACGGCAGAGTCGACCCCACCAGAGAGCCCTACAAAAACTTTTTGTCTTTTCTTACCGAAGATATTTAGTTTGGTTCGCCACCTGTCCAGCATAGGTTGCACTATAATGGAAAACACCGTTTTTGTCAGACAAGTAGTATAAAAATTTTGTATCTGTCGGTGTTACTGCAGCCAAAAGAGAGTCGACCCCGGGGTTTCCAATGGGGCCTGGTGGCAAGCCTTTATACAGATAGGTGTTGTACAGGGACTTGTTTGCAAGGTCAGCGTGGCTAATATCGCCTGGAGTTTTGCCTGTAATATAGGCAAACACCGCGTCTACCTGCAATGGCATGCCTATGTGCAAACGCTTCCACAAGATCCCCGCAATGATGCGGCGGTTTGCGGCATCAGGTGCCTCTTTTTCAAGCAGGGAGGCCATAGTAACAACACTTGCAAGAGGTTTCCCAAACGAAGCCACTGCATTTTGCAGAGACGCTTCTTGTATGTGCTGGTTAAAATTTGTTTCAAACCTTTTTAACAGTGTGTCGGTATCTTCGCCAGGGTAGACAAAGTAGGTGTCGGGAAATAAATATCCTTCTTTTTCTAACGCACGTTCAAGAAATGTGGCAGGGTTTACTCCTGGTACACGAGCCAGTAATGTTGCTATTTCTTTTGCGGTAGTACCTTCAGGCACAACGACACGTACCGGTTTTAAATTAAAGTCTCCTCGTACAATACGCGTCGCTACGGTAAAGACGCTTTGCGGTTCTGCAAAAAAATACTCCCCGGCAACAACTCCCGTGTCTTTACCGCGCAGCCGCACAAGCACTTCAAACAGAGTTTTTGAATTAATAATGCGTGCTGTTTGTAAATTCTGCGCAACATCGCCGAGCGTCTCCCCCGCCCCCACATGTACCAGCGTTGCCGTAGTAGACGTAAACAGGCCAGCGCATATAAAAAATAGTAACCCCGCACACACCACCCCTGTCCCGGCCATACCTAGGGCAACACGTCTGTTCATATTACTGTGGCAATACCGGCAAGTTTGAAGGAGCTCCAGCACTCTTAGACGGCACACGGTCGAGCCCTGGTGTTTTGACAGACGAGTTCGGGAAGTGCCACAGCGTTGCCAACTCTTCCACGTTTAAAAACACAGGAACCTGGTCGTACGGCACATAGAAAAACGCACGATGCCGGTAGTGAAAGAAAAGGAGCTTTTTAATAAAGTTTTCGCGTATATTTCTAAAGTCTTCCCACGGGAAGTCGAACGCCACCATGCCGCGGGTGCCGTTTAAACTATTAAAGTTTTGTTTTTTAACAAATTCGAACAAGCGGTACATAAAGGCACCGTTAATACCTTCAAATTTTTCGCGTTTAGAAATATACAGCGCACGAATGCCACACTCATACAAATTTTTTGTCATTGAATGTTCTATCGCCTCTAGTATCTTTTTTTCACCATCGGTCAACAATGCATTCATTTTGCCTTCAACAACGTCCGATTCTTTAAGTACGAGTTGTGCGCGTGCAGCGGCACCAGCCATAATTTCACGTATTCTTTTCTTCGCTGAGTCTTTGTACGTGTCAAAAGACTTGTCGTAGATGCCGTACCACTCTTCATTACTGCGCGCTTTAATAATGTACTGCACCCACATGTACTGGTCTTTTCCCATGTCGTTCATTATTTCCAGTATGTTGGTGAGAGGGTCGGCAGTAACCTCGGGGGTGTCCGTGTTTTTGTCGAGTTCAAAATCTACATACGTTTTAATAGGAAGTGCTCCTATATCACCTTTTTTATATTCTGCGCCCCAAATGTCGTAGTCCGTTAAGTTAAATGGGACCTTAGTAACGTAGTCGTCTACCTCCGTAATTTTGGCTTCAGGGTATTGGCCGTAAATACGTGCCTCAACCGCTGTCTGCCAAATTTTAAGCCCGTAAATATAAAAGTTTATGCGTCCTTCGTTCGAGGCAATTTCGAGCGACCAGTTAGGGCGGAATCCGCCTCCCCAAAACCGATGTAAAAAGGTTGTCTCACTGCCGGTACTGTAAATAGACACGAGAAAAAACTCCATCGCTGCCGGTGACTTTGTTACCTCTGCAGGGAGTTGGATTTGTAGCAACGTGCGCTTACGCGAAAACCAAAACTGGTAACGGACGTAGTGCATCCATGCCAGCCACAGTGCCGTCCCTAAAAAAAACGGTAACCACAGCGGCGAAAATGCGACAATCATAAAAAATGATGCGGAAATAACTGCAGGGTCAGTGATAGCCGCAAAGAGTACCAACAACAAAAGGAAACCCGGCATAACAAGAGTTGGGTCAAACCTCCAACCCGAAAGAAATTTTTCTACCTTGTGCGCAGCATCGTGCAACAACATACGTGATATAGTATACAGCACAGAAACATTTGCCATGGAACAATTTTGGAACAATGTCCTCGCCGTTCCTTTTTACTACGTAGAAGTGTTGCTTGCGGGCCTTGCCGCAATTTCTTTTTTGGTATTTTTACGCGGGTTCCTAGGTGGTATTGGTAACGTCTTTACCATGAACGGACACGACGAACATTTGTTGCATGCCCGCACACGCTCTGTCTGGGGTGTGCTGTTGCTCGTGTTCCTATTTGTCCTGTGGGAAATTTTGCGTATGGTTGCGTCGTGGCTCGGGGGCCCTATGGGTGACACCACACTTGGAATGTGGTTTGTAATTGCTATAGCCGCAACCTGGCTATTTCTTTTTATTAAGAAAAATCTTTTTGGTGCCAGCGGAGGAGGTGGCGGGCATTAACTGAGACCTATACAAACACTCTCTGCGCCCTGTCGCTTTGCTCTGCTCCGCAACCGAGTATTTGTTTCGGTTTAATATCCTTTATTTACTTTACGAGCGAGAAGCGTGCGTCTTTGCCGCGTTTGAAATATTTCTGGTTTTGGAGGTTTACAACAATAGTGCCCGGCTTTACATGGCGCTCTTTGAGGACTTTTTCGATAATTTCGTCTTTAGTAAGGGGGCCACTTGCACGGAGGATTTCGCGGATAACATCGCGGACAACACCGGAAGTGTATCCCCACTCTTTAAGCGCATACATACCGCGGCCAACAAGCACAAAGCGGCCGTCTTTAATAAGTTCGTTGTGGGTTGTTGCAATGTGTGCCGCACGGTTAAACATCTTTTCAATAAGAGTTGAAACTTCGCGGAAGTGCAGCGGCGAGCCGTGCTTTTTAACAGCCAAGTATGCGTAGTCGCGAACGCCTTTTGTTTTAACGTTTGGAGATGCAGAATGACCCCATTCGCCGAGCGGGTTTTTGCCGATATTTTTAGAAATTGAAAGCCAACGCTTCAACACTTCGTTGTTGCGGTGTTTGTCGTTTATGTGCTGGAGCTCTTTCAAAAAACGGTCGATCATCTCCCCTTCAGGGATAAGGTCTTCGTCGGAGAGGCCTTTGTACAAACTTTGTAGCGCGGCTTCAACTTTGTTTGCAAGTTCGGCGTCTACATACCAGCAACGCTGTGCTTCACCGTCTTCTTTTTTAAATTTAAATGGGTCACCAAGTACAAGCAGGAAGTAAATGTGGTTCTGCATGCTCTTGTCTTTGATCATGAAGTCGAGCAAGTCGTCTTCGCAGACAATGCCGCCGAGCGAGTCGATGATACGTTCAAGCTCATGGAATGCGGCGTTTGCTTCGCCAAAGGCAGGAGACTTTTTGAGTGATGCCAAGGCGTGGTTTTCTATCTGGCGGACGCGTTCGCGGGTGATGCTGTAGCGTTTGCCGATGCTTTCAAGCGTGACACGCTCCGAACTTACCCCTAGGCCAAAGCGGGCTTCAAGCACAATACGTGAGCGCTCAGGAAGCGCTGAAAGGAGTTTTTTTGCGATTGCTTTTGGTTTAAAACCTGTTTTGTCCGCTGTTTTATCGTTTGTTGTGGCCATATATTTGATGTGGTCTACTATATCACACTCTATTATAGGGGTCAAATGCCCTTATTCGACTACAAAATTTATGATTCTCCCAGGCACATACACTGCTTTTACTTCCCTCCCTTTAGCTAACCATGCCGCTACATCTGTATGCTCACGCGCCTTACCCAACGCTTCATCTTCTGTAGCATCTGCCGCAAGCTCTACAGTACCCCGCACTTTGCCGTTTACTTGGACCGCAATTGTCGCTGTTTCTGCTTGCAGCTTTGCTGGGTCATATACAGGCCATTTTTCCAACGCCGCATGTTCCAACTCTATACCTTCGGCAAGTTCGTGTGATATATGCGGTGCCACTGGCGTAAGTAATTGCAACAGTGCTACATACGCGGTTTTTGGTACTGTTTTTAATTCAGCTAAATGATTTGAATACATCATAAGCGCAGAAACTACCGTGTTCATTTTTAATGCATCAATATCGTCAGAGATTTTTTTTATCGTCTGATGCATACGTGTTTCTGTTGCGCCGTCCATATGTACCTCGGTGACGTTTTCGCGTAATTTCCAAACACGCTCTAAAAACCGTCGCACACCAACAACGCTATTTGTATTCCACAACACAGGCTGGTCAAACGGACCTATAAACATCTCATATAAACGTAAAGAGTCTGCACCAAACTGCTCCACCAATGTGTCAGGGCTAACGGTGTTACCTTTTGACTTCGACATTTTTGAACCGTCCTCCGCAAGAATAAGCCCGTGAGACGTGCGCTTCATATACGGCTCGGTTGTGGGTACTAAGCCAATGTCGTACAAAAACTTATGCCAAAAACGCGAATATAAAAGGTGCAGCGTTGTATGTTCCATCCCGCCGTTGTACCAATTGACCGGGCTCCACTGCCTCAGCAATTGTTCCGATGCAAATGCGTCTGCATTGCGCGGGTCGGCATAGCGCAGGTAATACCACGACGAGCCTGCCCACTGCGGCATAACATCCGTTTCGCGCTTGGCAGCTCCGCCGCAGGTTGGACACGTTGTATTAACCCATTCGTCCATGTTAGCGAGTGGCGACTCACCTTCTGTGCCCGGCAAAAAAATATCAGTTTCTGGGAGTATCACGGGCAACTGACTGTCGGGTACGGCTACCCATCCGTCTTTTTCGCAATGCACAAGTGGAATAGGTTCGCCCCAATAGCGCTGGCGGCCAAATACCCAGTCACGCAGTTTAAATGTCGTCACTATTTTTCCGCCAACTGCTTCAGTGATTTTTTTCTTAGCCTCTTCTGATGTAAGCCCATCGAACTGGCCGGAATTAATAAGGATGCCCGGGTTAGTATAAAGAGTGGGACCCAGCGGATGTTCGAAACCATTCTCATAATTTTCTTGAGCCGCTTTTGCTAAATCTTGAAGATTTTTTTCATTGAGTGGGGAGCTATATTCTGCTACTTGATATGTTGCATCGTAGCCTTCGGTAGTATCAAGTTTTGTACGAGTAACTTGTATACGCGATGAGACAACAAGTTTGACCGGTACATTAAATTTTTTTGCAAACGCGTTGTCGCGTTCGTCGTGCGCAGGCACGGCCATAATGGCACCGGTGCCATAGTGGCCCAGCACATAGTCGGCAACAAACATTGGGATCTCTTCCCCGTTTGCGGGGTTTATTGCTTTAACACCTTTCAACTCAACTCCTGTTTTTTCTTTTTCGTCATTTGTGCGCTCTATTTCTGTTTTCTTTTTAGCTTCTAGGATATATGCAGCGAGCTCGTCTGTGTTTTCAACAGAAAGCTCTTTAAGTAACGGATGTTCTGGCGCAAGCACCAAGAACGTTGCTCCAAAAAGTGTGTCAGCCCGTGTAGTAAAAACTACTATCTTTGTACTACTGTTAGCGATAGTAAATTCTATCTCTGCGCCCTCGCTTGGAGCTATCCAATTACGTTGGCCAACTTTTGCGGCAGTAATATAGTCCACCGTGTCTAGGTCGTCATACAGACGCTGTGCATATTTAGTTATCGCAAGCATCCACTGTTCTTTTTCACGTTTTTCAACTGGAGTACCACAACGCTCGCACGCTCCGTCGACAACCTCTTCGTTAGCAAGTGTTACTTTGTCTTTAGGGCACCAGTTAATAAATGTTTTTGTTTTATAGGCGAGACCTTTTTTAAATAACTGCAAAAAAATCCACTGCGTCCATTTGTAATACGCTGGGTCTGTCGTGTCTACCTCTCGTGACCAGTCAAACGAGATCCCCAGATTTTTTATCTGACGCCTGAAGTTGTCGGTGTTTTGTTTGGTTGTAATTTTTGGATGTACACCTGTTTTAATAGCGTAGTTTTCTGCAGGCAGACCAAAGGCATCCCACCCAATTGGGTAGAGGACATTTTTACCTTGGGCTCGATGTTTACGCGCAACAACATCAAGCGCCGTCCACGACCGCACATGGCCTACGTGAAGCCCGTCACCTGAAGGGTATGGGAATTCTATAAGAAGATATTCTTTTGGTTTGTCGCTGGCGTCGTCAACTCGAAAAGCGTTCGACTCTTCCCATCGCTGTTGCCATTTTTGTTCAATTTTTTTGTGGTCGTACGGCTCCATGGAGTTACTTCAACGGTGGAAAGAGGTCTGGGTCGATAGAGCGGACAAAGCACTGGCGTCCTGCTGCATGCGACCAGTTGTCCTGCTGTGGTTTGCCTCCAACGACAACCGGCATGGTGCGTGCGCCGCCACTTTGCTCGCCTGCGAGGTTAAAGGTCGCGCACAGCTCAAACCCTAAGTCCGCATTTTTAGTGTATTCGTACGAAAGGCCCGACTGTGGGTCTAAAGGCACAGTGTTGTAGAGCAGCGGGTCGTTTAGAGCTGCAAGTGTCGTCGGGAGTGCGCGCTTTTGCTGGTAGAAGTTCATTACCTCACTCTGCAATTGCTGCATGTCAGTAATTTTTTGCTGGTCCAAGCGGAGCAAACGTGCGTGTGCAGGAGTTCCGACAATAAAGAAGCCGGCGACAATGGTTAGCAACACAAGTGCACCGGTGGAGTAGCCAACTGCGTGCGAACGGCCAGGGTACGTGTCCCAATAGCCTTTAAAATCCGCTATAAAGTGCAAGAAGCTGCCACCCGCAACAAGGAATACGACAAGCACTTTAAGGAGGAACGCTGCCGTGATGTCACTACCGTTTAAAAACGATGTCAGCAAAACAATAAGGTCCACTGCAATAGTTGCACCCGCAACAAACAACGTTAGAAACAACGCCCAGCGACGCACCCAAATGTTTGCGCGTGTCCGGTCTTTTGTAATGTCAGCATGTATAACGCGCATCAAAATAACTGCGAGTGGAAAAAGTACTATCAGCACCGCCATCTCGTAGCTTATGCCACCTTGGTAGGGGTCGACAGAATAATATGCAAGAGGGTTTGGTAGCGCGTAGTTTATGTAGTCAAACACCAAACCGATAAACGCTATAACGCTTCCGTAGAGTGCGACCATTGCCCCTGCCCACATAAAGAAGTCTTTTGGCGTTGTTTTGTTATCCATGTAGGAATTCTACCACATCGCCATCTTTGACAATGTATTCTTTTCCTTCTGTTTTAAGTGCTCCCAATTCGCGCGCTTTTGCATAGGAACCTGCTTCAATAAGTGTGTTCCAAAAAATAACTTCGGCGCGGATAAATTTATTAAAAAAGTCGGTGTGTATTGCAGCACCAGCTTCCGGTGCAGTTGCGCCAACGGGGACTGTCCAGGCACGTGTCTCGTCGGCACCGGTGGTAAAGAAGCTCATAAGCCCTAGCAGTTTGTAGCCAGCGCTAATAAGGCCGCTCACACCGTCGTCAAAGACGCCGTATTCCTGGCGGAAGGATTGCTTGTCGTCTGCATGCAACTCGCGCAGCTCGCTTTCGACATTGGCGTCGACTGTTACGTACGACGCTTTTGAACTTGCAATAAATTCTTGCAAGCGGTCCCACCGGCCGTCTGCCGCTTCGTCTATGTTGTGGCCACCGGCTTCCCGGTTTAATACATACAACATGGGCTTCATCGTTAACAAATGCAGACCTTTTATCGCAAACAACTCTTCGTCTGTATAGGCGGCAGTGCGTGCCATGGCGCTTGCTTGCAGTGCATCGTTCGCTTTTTTGACAGCAGAGTGTTCGACCAGAGCCTCTTTTTTGCCCTGCTTTACATCGCGTCCGAGCGAGTCGAGTCGTTTCCCCACCGTTTCAATATCGGCCAAAATAAGTTCGAGGTTTATTGTTTCAATATCGCGCAAGGGGTTTACTTCGCCGTCGACATGCAAAATGTTTGTGTTGTCAAAAACACGCACCACGTGTGCAATTGCGTCTACTTCGCGAATATGCGAAAGAAAGGTGTTGCCCAAGCCTTCGCCTTCGGACGCGCCTTTTACAAGACCTGCGATGTCGACAAACTCCACCGCTGCCGGAACTTTTTTTGCAGAGTTAGAAAATGCCGCAAGTTTGTCGACACGCTCATCGGGCACCGACACAACTCCCACCGAAGGGTCGATAGTTGCAAACGGGTAGTTTGCTGCCAAGACGCTCTTTTTGGTGAGTGCGTTAAACAGTGTCGACTTCCCCACGTTTGGGAGCCCGACAATTCCTATACTTAAAGCCATTACTCACACTATGCCAAAAAATCCTTATGTTGTATAGCTCCCTACGATACTACTTGACAAACCTGTTGTTTAGGTATTTAATACGTGAGTAAGCACAACTCGGAGTAACGAAAAAGTGGCAAAACGCACTAACAAGATGGGGAAATATTTTCCCATCGAGGGGATCGAAGCTGTGAAGCTGATCCTGGACAAAGGCGGCATTTACCGCCAGGGGATCTTCCAAGAGGTCGACCTAAACGGTCCTCCGATCGCAAGTGTCCGACTGAAGGATACTGGCGAAACGATCCGCTGCACCTATAGCAGCAACCTGGCCGCGTGGATCGAAATCTAGCCCGAGCCCCGCGTTGACGGAAGAGCCCCGCTCCTCCACTCAACGCGGGGCTCTTTCTTTTTTTATAACCAAACTTGACATTCTCCATATATAATAGTACAGTTTGAAATGGAGCTTGGATTTACCGAGCGCAACTAAGGAGTGCGTATGTCGAAACCGTTTAAGCTTGTCGTCTTGGATGACGGGGAGTTTTACCTCACCGGAATCTCCAACATCCTGAGGGATGAGGGATACGAGGTATTTGCCATTCTTTACGCCGAGAAAGAAGACGAAAAGAAAGGCATCGACTTTTTTACTACCGATGCCACAGAGGCTGCGGCCGCCATTGCGGCATTCAATCCCAACCTGGTTCTGTTGGACCACAACCTCAACAAGGCTGGCGACACCGGAAGGAAGGTCGCCGAACTCTCCGGCATACCCAAGGAGAAAATTCTCGGCATTTCGGACCTTGGGGAGCAACAGGAGGACTACTCCAGCGCGCAACTGACCGAGGCAAAGTTGGAGCTCACTCGCTCCTTTGCTAAGCGGAGACCGGAAGAGGCCAAGAACGCTACGACTCTGTTCCTTGCTCAAGTCGCCGCGTTGCTGGCGAAGCAGCACTAAGTTCCCGCCCCCAACGCACAAGGCCGTCGCTCAACTCGAGACGACGGCCTTTTTCTTTTCTATATGTGCGTTGTATTAGTTTGCGTTAAGCGCTGTGCGGGTCAGAGGACCAACAGAACCTACTTGGGCAATGTTGTGTGCCTTTTGGAAGGCTTTAACAGCAACCAAGGTTAGTTTGCCAAAGTAACCGGTTATTGGACCTTTGTAGAAACCTTGTGCAGTGAGCAATTTCTGCAACTCAGTTACATCATTTCCAGACATGCCAAGTGAGAGATTTTTAGTAAAGTTGTATGTCTTTGCACCAAGCACCGCCCCGCCGCCTGTAGAACCTGAAGTAGAGACGTTTGGAGTATTCTGGTATCCAACTGAACCAGCTCCAGAGACTATGCCGCCCCCACCACCTCCGCCACCGCCAGTGCTACCAATGTGGTCGCTTACTTCTTTGTAGGAAATAAATGTCGAGAAGTGTTTGGTCCAAATAACGAGGTCGTTCCCTACATCAATTTTACAGTCTGCATCTGCCCCAAGTGTCGGTGCCGTCGCGCTGTCGCACGTGTTTGTAATCGAATGGAAGCTCCCTGCCTGCGACCACCCTACCAACGTACCTGCCTTACCTGCAAAGGTGAGTTTTACCGCTTTGTCGAGACTCAGTGGAGTATCGCCTGCACCTATTTCAATCGCTTGAATAGATGTAATGACAGTCCCCGTCGTTCCTACGATAAACGCATTTGTTGTTACTGTCGGTAGTGTAAACGTACCGTCCCATGTCGAGGTACCCGTGACAGTAATGTCTGCAGGGATGTCAACCACTACGGTAAGCCCAACACCGTGTCCCGATGTTTGGCTCGCGTTGGTAATTGTTCCCGAAACTGTCATGTCTGGGTTGGTTGAAGTTGCGATACTTTCAACAGTGCTTGCTGGGTTTACGTTAATAGTAAACACTCCCGGTACAAAGGTTACTGCGTAGTTGCTTCCTGCAGAAAGTGTGCCGAGATTAATAGTTGTTGTGCCAACACTCTCCCCTGCGGTACGTGCAAGCGAGCCGGTAAATACACTGTCTGTGTCGCTGTTAGTAAGCGCACTGTAGGTGTACGTAAACACAGGGTCTGTGCCACCAAAGAGTTTTGATGCGTCTACTGATGTAACGGTAAGCGGCGCTGTAGTGACAGTAAGGTTTGCTCCAACATACGTCAGTGTGTAGTTATTACCTGCCGAAAGACTATCTTGGGTTATTGCATATGACCCAACAACTTCACCAGAGGCACGAACAAGAGATCCAGAGAAAACAGCTGCAGAATCATTTGTTGCTAGAGAGCTATACGTATAGGTCAAAGAAGGATCAGCGGCGCCATAAACTTTTGTCTGTGCATCTGCAGTGACCGTAAGGGCAGCTTTTGTAATAGTGTTGTAAGCGGTTCCGCTTGCGTCATTGTAATTTCCAGTCGTGTCGGTAAAAGTCCATACATCTGATGGATAAGTACCTGCATCGGTGTGAGCAGTGGCTGAAAAATCGAGTCCGCTCAAACTTTCACCTTGTGCACCCGTGAAGGGTCCAACCATATACCGTACCGTATGCAGAAGGTAGTCCGATAGGTAGTGGTGTATTACCTATTTTGTATTTTAATGTTTTAAGAAATGACATCATTTAGTTTGGCAACGCCAACACTACCGCAGCGTTCTGAGAGTCGGTAGGAAGAGACAAAGGAGCGGTAAGGAACCGCTGGTTTACTATAATGATACCTACCAGTACTGCAACCAAGGCAATACCGTTAAGTGCAGCCTTGTGGTGCAGCATTTCTGGGGTAAATGGCAAAAACCCAAGCAACAGCATACATATAAAGAAGAGTGCGAGCAGGCCGAGCGCAATTGTTGCATATTTACCAGGAGAAGCGAGAATCTTTTCCCACACGGAAAGCGGTAGGGTTGGCTTTGGCTGTTCTACTTCCGCCCCAAGCACCGCAGCACCCGTGGGCGCCACCGCAACAACACTTGTCGTCGCGTTTTCTACAGCAATTTTTGGTTTTTTAGGAGTAGATGTTTTTTTGGCGACCACGGCAGCATGTTTCAAGGGTGATGCAAAAAACTGCACGACATACACAGCCTCTTTGCCGTTATAGGTACCGGTTGCCATCCCCACCCCAATTTCCGTATAGTCCACACCCAAAATATTTTCCTTATGTTCCGGCGAATTCATCCACGCGGTTAAAAGTTGCGAAGAGTCGTCAAAATTTACCGCCAGGTTTTGCCCTGCGTACTGGTACGCATAACCTGCTTTTCTAAGCCAGTACCACGGCGACTTTCCGTCGGGGCTTTCATGGGCAAAGTACCCCCTGCTTGCCATATCCTGCGCCACTTGTTTTGCCGCTTCTGTCAGTTGGTTGTTTGTTGTAAGGGTTGAAAGTTGGTCGGACGCACGTTCTTGGTTAGTAAGCGCCACCACGACCGCTGGCAACACTGCACCTAGCTGCGTAGTTGAATGCGACAGTACAAACGACTGAAATAAAAAAGCTAGTTCAGCAAAGGCCACAAGTGCAAGTACTGTGTACACCATTTGTGCACGCAACACATGCGGGTGCCGCTTGTTATGTTTGTGCGGCAAAAAAAACTTCTTCAAGGAACGCATACAGTAATAGTACCAGGGTTTTACTGCCTACTCCCCTAGCCTACCCAAACGGATAACTTGACGGCGCCACGAGTTTAACTTCCATTCTGGGGCATGTTCGGACGGCCCAAAACAGGTAGTGCGAACATTAAAACCTGCAAACCACAACACGCCGCGCGCGAGTTCGTTGGTGTAATTGCCAAAAAAGAGCCTCACAAGCAAGGGGTGTGTGCCCGACAGTACAATAACCCGTGCAGTTTTGCCTTTGAGTAATTTGTCCCAACCAACAGTGCGGACGCCCTGTTTATTTTTTCGCATAGTAAATGCAAACCCTGGCAGCCATATACGGTCAAAAAGCCCTTTAAGTAGTGCGGGCATCGTACACCACCAGTTTGGGTAGAGAACGACAAAATGGTCACACTGGCGTATAGCGTCTTGGAGTTTTTGCAGGTCAGGTTCGAGCGGCTGTATTACTTTGTAGCCCTTGTACAAAATTGGGTCAAAATGCATCTCACCTACATGGAATTTTTGCACCTCGTGACCTGCTTTTTTAGCAGCAGCTTCGTACAACACGGCAAGCTCACGCGTATGTGTCTGCCCCGTGTCGGGGTGTCCAACTAAGAGCACTATTTTTTTCTGCAGGCGCTCGTTAAACATTCCCGACGTTTCGTTTTTCTAATTCGGCGGCAGTACGTGGCATAACATGCAAGCCAGTAAATAATGCTGTAGCGCCTGGTGAGGCCGGTTGTGCAGATGCTGTAACAGGCGACGTAGCAAGAGGCGCAAATGACACTATAGGTTTTGCTGGAGCTGGTGCGGGTGCGGGTGCTGCGCTTGGTGCAGATGTTGGTATCGAAATTGAAACAGGAGTAGAAGTTAGCGTCGGTGTTGGAGGTGGAGGCACAGGTGCAAACACTGGAGTAACTACTGGTGCTGGGTTCGACACCACGGCAATAGGGTCTGGTTTGATAATCACGTCAGGTATAAGTGCGGCTTTTGGAGTACTAGCAACAGGAGTAGGCACAGGAACCGGTATTGGAGTCGGTACAAAAACAGGCTTAGTGACTTGTTGAACAATGCGTGCGACTGGTTGGCGGTCAACATTTATAACAACAGCTGGTTTGACCATATTTGGGAGTGGGGCCGTAGAAGGAGAAGGTCTTTGAGTTTGCGTATCAGGTTTGCTGGTAAACGTTGTAGGTTTGCCACGCAGAGCAAACACAACAAGCGTCCAACACAAAGTAAAACCGACAAGCCATGCTCCGTAAAATTCACCCAACTGCAACCACGGTGCCTCTGGTGCCAAAATGTGCACAACAAACAACGCGTACCAGGTACCTGCAGTGAGGCCTTGCAACAAACCTGCCACAAGCGACGTGCCTCGGTTAAGTATGGAGAGTGCAAGAAGTATGCTTATCAAACTCCATTTAAATAAGAAAATTGTAGAAAAAAACGCTTCTTGTTGGCCCGCAAGGTACGCTAACACAACAATGCCAAGCCCTGACAGTAAAATACATACAAACCCAAAGTCCATCACGTGGCGCACCGCTTTGGCAAACTTTTTTTCTTGGTCGTCGAAGGCGCCGTCGCGCATAGAATGCAGATATGCCAAAAGCAGCACTGTTTGTGCCCCTACACCAAGCGCCATACCAAACTGCTGCACGCAGTACAACAACAAGCTGACAAAACTAAACGAAAGTACAAACGACATACAAAAAGTGTAGCACACGTTTTTGCAGTGCAAGGCAATTTTTATTTTTACAACAGGATAGTCGCGCCGTCGCTGCGAACTTCGAGCACGCCCGACTCTATAGGAAACTCGCGAGGTTCTATATCGTTTAATTCACGAACAATGATAGTTCCTTTTTTTAAGGTTGTGATGATGGGTTCGTGGTGGGTAAGCACTGTCATCTCCCCTGCGGTGCCGGGCACTGTAACAGACACGGCTTCCCCGTCAAAAAGATTTTCGGTTACTGTTGCTATTGTAAGGTGCATAGAACTTTTTGCTTCATTAGCTATTTTCCGACTGTATCAATGCCGCCCTTCATGTAGAAGTCGTTTTCGTTTTTGTCGTCATGTTTGCCGTCCAAAATCTCACGGAAGGAACGGATAGTGTCGGCAACTGGCACATACACACCTGGGATACCGGAGAAGACTTCGGCAACGTGCACTGGCTGCGAAAGGAAGCGCTGGATTTTGCGTGCGCGGTACACCAACTGCTTGTCTTCGTCGGAAAGTTCTTCAATACCCAAGATTGCAATAATGTCCTGCAAGTCTTTGTAGCGCTGCAACACACGCTTTGTTTCAAGCGCGATGTCGTAGTGTTCCTGGCCGACGATGTCGGGGTCGAGCGCTGTCGATGACGACTCAAGCGGGTCAACTGCAGGGAAAATACCAAGTGATGCAAGGCCACGGGTCAGCACAATTGTAGAGTCCAAGTGTGCAAAGGTTGTTGCAGGTGCCGGGTCGGTAAGGTCGTCGGCCGGCACATAAATTGCCTGCACTGAGGTAATTGAACCTTTTTTGGTTGAGGTAATACGCTCCTGCAACTGACCCATTTCTTCGGCCAAGGTTGGCTGGTAACCCACTGCCGACGGCACGCGGCCAAGGAGCGACGACACTTCAGCACCTGCCTGCACAAAGCGGAACACGTTGTCCATAAAGAACAATACGTCCTTACCCATTTCGTCGCGGAAATGTTCTGCCATTGTGAGGCCGGTCAACGCAATGCGTGCGCGGGCACCTGGAACTTCGTTCATTTGGCCAAAAACAAGTGCAATTTTGTCGATAACGCCTGAGTCTGTCATTTCGTGATAGAGGTCGTTACCTTCACGCACACGTTCACCCACGCCGGCAAACACTGAATAGCCGCTGTGTTCTTTTGCGATGTTGTGGATCAATTCCTGCATAAGCACAGTTTTACCCACGCCAGCACCACCGAAGAGGCCGACTTTACCGCCGCGGAGAAACGGCGCAAGGAGGTCGATAGATTTAATACCAGTTTCAAATACTTCTGCTTTGGTGCGCTGTTCTTTAAACGGAGGCGCATCGCGGTGGATAGACGAAAGTGGTACAGACGAAGCAATAGCACCTTTGCCGTCGAGCGGCTCACCGATTACGTTAAACAAACGGCCAAGTACTTTCTCGCCCACAGGCACAGAAACTGCCGCACCGGTGTCTTGCACCTCTACCTCGCGGGCAAGGCCAGATGTGTCTTGCAAAGCAATGCAGCGCACACGGCCGAGCCCCACATGCTGTGCAACTTCCAAAGTGATGCTCCTTTCGCCAACCTTTGTTTTGAGCGCGTTGCGGAGTGCCGGAACATCTCCTTCGAAGTAGACGTCTACAACCGGGCCGATGATCTGTTTTACTGTTCCTTTGTTCATAAAATTTTTAATTAATTTCTACTGTGCCATTGCTTCCATGCCACCAATAATCTCCGAAACTTCTCTGGTAATCGCTGCTTGTCTTGCTTTGTTAAACTCCAGTGTCAATTCGTGCTCC
>JBAXLB010000006.1:0-33588 GCA_037135035.1 Candidatus Adlerbacteria bacterium
CCATCTCCCCCGCCTTGTCCGACGCCGACTTCATCGACACCATGCGTGCCGAATGTTCGGACGCCTTGCTTTCAAGCAGCGCGTGATAGACAAAAATAGCAGCGAGTTTGGGGATAAGGGTTTCGAGCACTTTTTCTTCCGACGGCTCGACAGTGTACCCTGCCGAAGACTGCGTAGTATGTGCCTGCCCTGCAAACGCGCCACGAGTCGGGGTGATAGCTTCCACCACTTTTGAAAGTTCTGTCAGTGAAAGTGGAAAGACTGTATGCAACACCGGGCGCTGTTCTAGCGTAGAGACAAAGTTTTGGTAGCCTACCTTTACCACGTCGACCACACCGAGCGTAAAGCGGTGTGCGGCCTCGTCAACAATTTCGCGAACAATGTCAGAAGTAATTTTGTCATTGTTTGGGTGATACGCCTCTACGACAAACCCTCGTGCGGTAAAAAAGTCGTTTGCTTTTTTGCCTATCGCTACTATCTTTACATCTCCCACAGAAAGACCCGATGTTTGAATGTCGGCCATCACGGCACGCAACACAGCGCTGTTAAGCGCACCTGCCAAACCCTTGTCGCTCGTTACTACGATATACAAGGCGTTCGAAACAGTGCGAACAGCGGCAAGCGGTGCACTGCGTAGTTCCTGCGAACCAGACACCCGCGCAAGTATAGACATTGCAGCTGTGGCGTACGGCCGGCCATGCAGCGCCTGCACTTGGGCTTTGCGCATTTTTGCAGCCGAAACAGCCTCCATGGCTTTTGTCACGGTCTGTGTTTTTTCGTAGGAACGAATTTGTGATTTTATAGCTTTTAGTCCCGCCATAGTAGTTGTTTATGCGACAAACAGGTCGGTGTGCGTGTCCTGGAATTTTTCCAACTGTGTCTTCAGCTCCTCTTCTGTCTGCGACGCCATTTCGCGTGCACGCTTGATGCTGTCCAAAATTTCTGGGCGGTTTGCGTCGAGGAACGCGAACAATTTTTCTTCAAACTCAGGGACGCGTGTTACGGGGACTTTTGCCAAGTAGCCGTTTACTGCGGCGTAAATAATCACCGACTGACGCTCAAACGGTAGAGGTGCGGCATTTTTCTGGCGCAACACTTGCATCAAACGCTGACCCGAGTCGATGCGCTTTTTAGTGTCCGCATCCAAGTCTTGGCTAAACTGCATAAAGGCTTCCAACTCGCGGAACTGCGCAAGTTCGAGCTTAATGCGGCCAGACACTTTTTTCATCGCTTTGGTTTGTGCACTTGAACCTACGCGAGACACGGAAATACCTGCGTTAATAGCCGGGCGGATACCTTTGTTAAACAATTCTGTTTCCAAAAAGATCTGTCCGTCGGTGATAGAAATTACGTTTGTTGGGATGTAGCCCGACACGTCGCCTTCCTGGGTTTCAATAATTGGGAGTGCAGTCAAGGAGCCACCACCTTTTTCTTTACTTAGTTTTGCGGCACGTTCAAGCAAGCGGGAGTGCAAGTAAAACACGTCACCCGGATACGCCTCGCGGCCCGGTGGGCGGCGGAGCAACAGCGAAAGCTGGCGATATGCAACGGCGTGCTTCGAAAGGTCGTCGTAAATGATAAGTGCGTCACGTCCAGAGTCCATAAAATATTCGCCAATCGCAGCGCCTGCAAATGGTGCCAAGTACTGGAGTGCTGCTGGAGCCGAAGCCCCTGCGTCGACGACAATTGTGTATTCGAGCGCACCACGGTCGCGGAGCATGCCGACCAAACGTGCAGTTTTAGACTCTTTCTGGCCGATAGAAACGTAGATACAGATCGGGCGGGTCTCTTTTGGTTCAGACTTTTGGTTCAAAATTGTGTCTACGGCAACGGTTGTTTTGCCCGTGCCACGGTCACCAATTATCAGTTCGCGTTGTCCGCGACCAATAGGGATCATCGAGTCGATAGCTTTAATACCGCTGTGGAGCGGCTGGTTAACACTTTGGCGTTCCATCACGCCGTATGCCTCACGTTCAATGGGGTTTTTACCTGTTGCAGCAATAGCACCCAGGCCGTCGATAGGTTCGCCAAGGGGCGAGACAACACGGCCGAGCAATGCGTCCCCTACGGGGATAGAAAGCACCTGCCCTGTCGACTCGACGCTCATACCTTCAGACACAAGGCTTGAATCGCCCAAAATAATCACGCGGACGGACTCTTCTTCCAAGTTCAAAACAAGGCCAAATATTTCGGCTGGGGTTGCGATAGCGTGTTCGAGCGACTTCTTTCCCGCCGTGTTAAAACGCACCATTTCAGACATCACAGCGCCCGGCAGCCCTTCCACCTCGGCAACACCGTCACCCACTTTTGTGACAACGCCCGTGTTTGTTGCACGCGCAGTTGGCGTAAAGTGTTCTATTTCTTTTTTAAATTGTTCGATAAAGTTGTTCATGCAATTTTCGTTAGTGTCCTGTAGAGCTCAAGCAAATGTCTGGTTCGTGTCTGTTCGGGAGTTTCTGCTTTTTGTGACTCGACTCGTTCTTTGTGGTCTACCAGCTTCCGATATTCGTTAAAAATTTTCGGTAGCAGTTTTTGATGACCGCGTTTTTTTAAGGTCGCGTCTAAATTATGCAGGTATGTGGCACCATCTTTTGGCTTTTTTTCTATAAGCGCAAACAGGGCGCGTGCGTAATAGAGAGCGGTGTTCATAATTACTTTTTAGTCTCACCCATAGGGCTACGACCGAGGGCGAGCTTTTCCATACCAAGCACAATAAGTTTTGCAACCTCCTGTTTGCTTTCGTTTAATGCTTGCACTTTTGCTTCGCGTGCCTGGGCCTCAGCCTCTTTAAGCATATTGGCTGCAGTAGCCTCGCCTGCGGCAATAAGCTCTTTTTCGCGCGCAGCACCAGCCTGGCGTGCAGCGCTAACAATAGTGTCAGCTTCCTTCCCTGCATCCGAAAGTATTGCGCCGCGTGAGTTTTGGATTTCTGCTAAACGAGCTTCTGCATCTGCAGCATCTGCAACACCCTGGGCAATTTTCTCGCGGCGGGCTTCCATCATTTTTGTCAGTGGGCCGTACAGGAAATACCACAACGCAAGCAAAAGGAGCCCGAAGTTAACGGAGTTTATTACTAGCAACCGCCAGTCGATACCGAAAGCCGAAAATAGTTCGCTCATGCGCTTCTATGTGCTGCTTAGCCGACGAACTTGATAATGAATGAAACGACGAGTGCCAAAATACCGAGAGCTTCAGTAAAGACAATAGCCAAGATCATGTTTGAAACAATTTTGTCCGATGCGTCTGGGTTGCGGCCAATAGCGTCCATGGCACGGCCACCAATAAGACCGATACCGATACCCGGGCCCAAAACTCCAAGACCCGCAGCCAATGCCATAGCTATCAAACGTGCTGATTCAATGTCCATATACCTGTTTGTTTTAACTGTATTAATAACTAATTATTGTCGCGCCATTCTATCACAAAACACGCCTCCCTGCCACGTTTAGTGGGCCCCGTGCGGGTCGGTGACAGCGAGCTTTATAAAGAAGAGCGTCAACATCGCAAACACGGCTGCCTGCACAAGCCCTACGAACGTTTCAAACGCCAACAGCGGCACCGGCAACACGTACGGCATAAAGTACGCAACAACCGCTAACAGCACTTCCCCCGCAAAAATGTTACCAAACAAACGGAACGAAAATGAAATAAAACGCGACATTTCGCTGATAAATTCTATAAGCCCCACAATAAAATTAAGTGGCGAAGAAAAGTTAAAGAATTTTGAAAAATAGCGCCAAAACCCAACTACCACAATACCGGACACCTCTATCGTAAGCACCGCAATGATAGCGAGTGCGAGGGTGGTGTTTAGGTCGGTGTTTACGGGGCGCAGCAGCGGCACCACTTCCCCTGCGTGGGTAAACGTAATGCTCCCAAAAAATGGAATAAAGTCGAACAGGTTTGACGTGCCTATAAAAAGAAAAATGGTGACAATAAACGGGAAGAATTTCAGCGCGCGCTGGCGGCTGCCAAAAATATCTTCCATATATTTAATAATAAATTCAAACAAGAATTCGAAAAAGTTTTGTACCGGCCCCGGAATAAGCCTCGGGTTGCGGCCCACAAACACAGCAACAAGCACCAGCGTGAGAAGTACAACAATAGAGGAAACGAGCGTGTTGGTAATGGGCACGCCAAACACAGTCCCTAGGCGCTCTGCGGCGAGCGCTATGTGCAGTCCCTGGTCCATACTGATATTTTGCATGATATCATAAGGAAAACGTACGGGAAAGATATATTTACTATGCCAAAAATTATCCTATCTCTCTTCCTTATAGCAGCGCTTGGCGGGTGTGTGGCAGTTGCAGCACACGACACTGCGCCCGGCGATATTTTGTATCCATTTAAAATTGACGTGACAGAACGCATAGAACATCTCCTTGCCTTTTCGCCTTCTGCACAAGCAGACTTGGCGGTAAACCTTGCAGACGAACGATTGCAAGAAATAGGCTTGCTTGTTTCAACCGGTCTACTCACATCGGAGACCTCGGTCAAACTTATAGGTGCCTTTGACACAGAGGCTGCGCGCGCAGCAACACTGGTAGGCAAGCTGCATGCCGCCGGCGACCTTTTAAACGCGTCTCGTAATGCTGAAAAATTTCAAACAGAGCTGGGGACACGCATCGCAGAATTTTCGAGCGTTAACACAGAAGGTTTAGCAGCCATGCAAACACTGCTTACTCCTATTATTGCCCACGTACAAAGCACGCTCGACACTGTCTCTGCCCTAAACGGCACTATTGAAGGAGGCGCAACAAAATAAATAGTTTCCAAAACTTAGTCGGGGTGCCGAGAATCGAACTCGGGTCTTACGAACCCGAATCGTATGTAATACCTCTATACAACACCCCGACAAAGCTTTTGAACTCCGCCCAAACTATAGCAAAAGTTTTCCCCATTGCACATATTTATTTGCAGCATATGCTTGAGAGTAGAACTGAACAGAGGAGGGATGCGATGTTCGTCTGGAACTTCTTAGCTCGTCACTCTGGGGAAATCAGGGTGCTCTGCATATGTGGCTACGTTTTATTTATACTAGCGCTTCTGGTCACCGCCCCACACAAACTCGAATAGCTACACAGCCCAAACACAGCCGCCCCTATTTCTCCTGTGGGCGGTTTTTCTTTATTCTACTTTTACGGTAAATGCAGTTGGCACTACTGCCCCACCTACTTTAAATTCGCCCCACACGGTGTAGGCGCCCTGCGTGGGGAAAATAAGATGCGCCTCCACTGTAGGGCCAAACTGTGCAGGCACGTTCATCATCGCCTTCATGCTGTGCGTTACTTGCCCATTTTTAACAACAATCGGAGGCAGTGGGACACCAGGCGGGTGTAATTCCCCATGCAAGTGCAGAAAGTTTGAAAAATCATTTTTAATAACCGAGATGTGCATCGCCGCCGAAAGATATTGTTCCAAATTTGTAACCGGCACACCGTCTTTGGTAATTGTGTATTGCAACGTCACCACCTCGCCGGCTATAGGCAACGCGTATTTAAGCGACACGCCATAGCCACCAAATGTCCCGCTTGCCCGATATGTTTTAGGCTGCGCCTGTTGCGCGGGAGTGCCTGCTACTGTCACCGTAAATTGTTTTGACTCGAGAGTAAGGCCATGAGCGTAGTCGACAGACACTAGATAGTCTCCGGCTTTTTTAAATGTATAGGCAAAATTGAAACTAGAATTTTTAATTTCTGTATCTGTAAGAGGTACATGGTCGTCGGCATGTATGTGCGCAAATTCTGTTTGGTCTTTGCTAACAATTACCATATGCAGCAACTTGTCCATGTCGACAAAGAGCGTCGCTGGCGTACCGTCGGCATTTTTTAGCGTGACATTTAATTTTGCAGGCACTCCCGCAACTAGCCGCGCAGGGGTTGTTTGCAACTGTACGACTGCAGGCCCGAGTGCACGCACATAGTCATATTCCCGCTGGTCGGGAAACAGATACATAAAGTTGCCCATCCCCCACATGCAGCCTTCGGTTGGCTGCATAGCAAGCGAGACACCCGCGCGCGTAGGCAACATCACATGCCACAGGTTGCCGTCGCTTTCGCACTGCGCCTTAAACGGGTTGGTACTACCCGTTGCCGCAATTCCCACGGTAAGAACAAGACCTGCACAAAAAACTAGAGCGAACCCTCCTGCTGCTTGTCTAAATGAGTATCGACCCACCAGCAATACAGGCACACTTTCACGTGCGGAAAAATATAGCAGCACAAGCGCGAACGCACCGGCAACAAGAGCTATCAAAATCATACAGACGGTAAAGAAGTCGAATGTGCGCGCACTCTCCCAGCCCGGCGGCGAGTCAAACGCATTTTTTGGAATAGTAAAAGCGGCATGTGCGTCATAGGCGCCCGTTTGTGGCGCGACAATATCTACAGCAAACGACCCAACTCCTGTTAGTAGCAACTCGGGAAAGACGTATCCACCCTCCCAGCGTTTAGCAAGTTCGACACTTTGCGGCCCCGTAGATGTGTTTGTATCTTCCACTGTAAGTGTGGGGGTCCCGAGCGATGCATGCCCACCTTTTTCAGTAAGTAAAAGCATACCGTCTTCGTATATGTCTTTTTGCAACGCAAGAGTAAGTCTTTGGTCAGTTGCCGAATATACCGGCGTGTGTGGCTGCACAAACGGTGGCGGGGTGACAGTCGCAAGAGCCGAAAAATAAATAACTAAAAGCGCGCACGCAAGTTCGGCGGCAAATGTCAGAGGCATGTACCTGGCAAACAACTCGCCTCGCCACAGGCGAGCACAGACATGGTATGCACGAAAACAAACAACTAACATAGCGGCAGTTATAAGCTGTATAAACACACTGCCCCACTGCATGGTAAAAATATTTTCAAAACTCTTAAGGTGCAGCCACACCAAATACGACGAAGTTAGGGACAGTGCGACAAAATTTATACCAAGTAATACAAAAGCACGCGGCAACAACTCCATCAAAAAGCTACGCAGCCGTGCAGATACTGCAAACACGCACAAAAATAAAAGTATGCCGAACCACAAGTCTTTTTCTATCACCTGGAAAAAATTTACCACAATTGAAAAACTGGTATGGAACGGGTTGGCAGCAACATGGCTAATGACCGCACGCCAGTAAGCAAACACGCACATCAAAGCAAGCAGTGCGCCTTCTTGCCACGTACATACTGGAGAATTACAGATTTTCTTTTTAGCGTATACAAATAAAATACACACCGCGGCTACTGCCGCCACCCTATACATAGTTGCCATACCTGCAACAGTGCCCACATACAGTGGAAAAGCCGTAGCAAACGGTACAGAGGTGAGCGTGGCAAGCTCTCCTGCTTTTACCACCAACTGCAACAAGCCTCCTATAAGCCCGAACGCAACCCCAACATACAAAAAGTTTTTATAGTACTTTTCTACAGTGCGCCGCTCGTCTGTAAAGCGTGCAGTGCGTAACAGTGGCCGTATACAAAAAATAAAAAGTAACAACGCACCCCATATAACCCCGTCACCCATAAGTTCCAGTGCAGAAAAAACCGCTTCAGGTGTTGCACTAACATCAACAACTTCTACAGTGGACGAGTTTGCCGTACCAGCAGACTGGCCTTTTCCTACAACAAATGCGTACGCTCCTTTAGTAAAATGTCCGTCATCGGCAGACACGGCAGACCACGACACGAGGTACCTTCCTACCCCATCATTTTTTACTAGCACAGAGAGCACACGCGCATCATCCCGTGCGATGCGCGCAGCTTCCTGTGACACTACTTCTCCCGCGGGGCCGGTAACTACAATAGCGCTTGCGTGTGGGTCTACATGCTCGCTGAAATGCACAACAACCTCTGCAGGAGCCGCTTCAACCACCGCAGAAGGCTCCGGCGTAGTTTGAGTCGGTGTAGCATGAGCACTTGCACATATAGGTACAAGCGCGAGCAGCGCAATAAATATATACCGGCGCATACGGTCTAGTGTTTGCGGCGAGACACAGCGAGCCCAAGTGCAAGTACACCAAGCGCAATAGCAACATAGCTGTACGTACGTGCACTGCCGACATCGCCTGCAAGTGAATGTATTGACGTAGAAGGTTCAGGAAATCCCAAACTTTCTTTGTTCATCGGGCAACCAAAACCGCCCGACTTCATAGTCTGCATAACTCCACCACCTACATCGTGGTGCGTAGTGTCGTCTGCAGCCTTTGTCGCACCTTCAGGTAAACAGGTAAACGTTACGTCGATAGCATTTCCATCTACCGTCCCAAAGAAACGATACGAGAGTGTCGTGGCAACTGTTGGGTAAAATGCTGCTGCAAAGGCGCCCGGCTTACCGTACTGAGGTGCGAGTGCCAAAACTTTTTTCTGGCTTCCGGCGGAAATTTCTACTTTAAGTGTTTGGTCCAATCCGCTTACTGGGACAGATGCAGCTGCAGGGCCGTCCATGTCACCGTCGGCAGACATTGTTGCCATCCCAGCACCTTTTGTAACAGTGAGGTCGACTCCCGACTTGTCGTCAACAACGAGTGGCTCGTTAAGCGAACCTATTGTAAATGTGTAGGTGCTTTTCCCAACAGTGAACATTGCATGCTGGTGTGCGCTTGCAACAAACGGCATACAGAGTGCCAACAAGGGCACGAGGGCTATATATTTTTTCATTAGTTAGAAGTTACTTTTGATATACAAATAAAAAACTATTCGTCTACCGCTAGCGAAACTTCCTATACTTAGCGACCCCACGCCGCAGGTGCACGCGCCGCGCGTCACGTGCCTCTATACCGACAGGTACAAACAACTGCAGGCAATATATGCCGACTATAAAAATACTTACTATAAAAAGCTCGACTGCCGCCGTAACTAAAAATTTATCTTCGTGCTGCATCGCGCTGTGCAGGCTGCCCCAAATGATTTCAGTTGAAGAATGCTCGTGGTCGCCGTCGTCGTGCGGGATAACTGCATGCGCAAGCCCACCGACACACAGCACTAACACAAGTGCAAAAGCCAATAAACTGTTCCCCGCCCTAAACATGTAGGTAGTATAGCAAGGGGTTTGAGCTATAGAAAAAGAAAATCCTCCGGGCAGCCGAAGCTACAAGGAGGATATTAGGGTCGGTCGATCAACGCTTACATTTTTGCCGCGTCGGCCTTAATTTTTTCGACACTGCGGTCGATTGCAGCTACTTCGCGGAGCTGCTTACGGAAAAAGAAAGCTGTTCCAACGCAGCTAAACATTATGAGAACCCAGCTCAACATCGCACTATCCTTTGTTAGAACCTATTTCAGTATTCTTTATACAATATTTATGTCTATTCTGTCAAGTAATGTGGATACACGCCTTAAAACTTCGAACCGCTTAAATAACTACCTTTCTGCGTTTTGGTTTTACTATCAACCCAGCACTTCCCTACAGAATGCCTTAGGTGGAGTATAGAAATTGTTTTGTTTCAGGTACACCATAGGTGTATTGAACTGGTGGAAAAAGAAACCCCGCGCCATAGAGGACGCGGAGTGAATTTGCAACGAAGGCATTATCAATCGGGAACAAGGAATGCAAACAAACTGCAACTGACCCACTTATTCTGTGGTTCCGCAGAATAGGCACGGAGCCAATTGTTGTAACACTCCACGCCGAGGAAGCACGGGTCGCCGGTGTAGTCCTGAAGGGGGTCATGGAGACAAATAATAGACGCGTACCAGAATCCTGATGCCGTTTCGGCCACCTCCCTTATGGGGATTGAGTGGCTCATCATGCGCGGAATGATGCCGGCAATCGGTTTGCTATACCCATATTTCCTTATGCCGCGCTTCCAGAGCTTTCTCGTCGTACGTTCCGCGTCATCCTTAATTTCGCGACCCGGCATGAATGCTACTTTATATATCTCACCGGTTTCGAGTCGGTGATTTGCGTTGTAGCTATCAGCCAACCGACTGACGAGGCAAGACTTGGTATGTGCCATAACATAGACATCAGTAGTCTCAAGCCGCTGAACCTCCTGAAGGCCCGTAAGATCGAAACCTGTCATCGTAACCACGATGTGGCCATGTTGGTTGCGCTCGAACGCAGCTGAATCTTTGATTTGAACGTTCATCATCTTCTCCTGGAATTGCAGATAGACCTCATCATGAGTTCACGAGGTCATAACTGCCCAGGAGAGAATTCCTGTTTTATACAATTACAAGTTTATAATCTGTCAATATTCACTATCGCCTTCCACCAAAACTTTTGTGGTCAGGCGTTCCAGCCTCGTCGTCACTTGGCTGGCCGCACGACCCTAGCTCGCCTGTTTTTACTGCTGTAAAAACATGGCTCCGCTTTCCACAAAAGCAGAAAACCGCCAGCAGTGGCGGTGTTTCTGTCTTTTGTGGACCCTACCGGGATCGAACCGGTCACCTCCTCATTGCAAATGAGGCGCTCTACCAAATGAGCTAAGGGCCCAATAATTAGAACAAAACGGAACCTACGCTTTCAACTCGTCTATCTTCGCTGCAACGATAAAGTCGTTTTCGGACAACCCGCCTATTGCGTGCGTCATCAATTCTACCCCAACACTGCCGTATGACACAGTCATGTCCGGGTGGTGGCCTGCCTCTTCGGCAATGGCAGCAACTTTGTTTACAAACTCCATCGTTTTTTTGAAGTTCGCAAAGACAAAACTTTTTGCCAACAAGCCTGCACCGTCAACGAGCGACCATTCTTCATCTAGCTCGGGCATATATGCCTCTGCCTCTGCATGCGTTAGCGGCGGGACGCCACCTTCGCACGGGATACACTTTTTTTCTGACAGTTTACTCATAGTGCCCTGAAAAACAGATTACCCTTTTCGGCCTTTCATGGCAAGGGTAATAATATGGTCCAAAAAGTCCGAAAGTTTGGCGCCAACTGCCGCCACTGCCTTGGGGAAAATCGACTCACTTGTCATACCCACACCTGCGGCGTTGTTGATCTCTAAAAAGTAGATGCCTCGCTTGGAGATGATAAAGTCGCTGCGGGAGTAGTGCGACGCCCCTACCCCTTCATGGACAGCTTTTGCATGATGCATCAGTTGCTCTTTTTCGGCCGGGGTAAAGTTGCCCGGGACACGTTCAGTTGTTTCGCCGCTATACTTTGCATCGTAGGAAAAAAATCCGTGTTTTTTAGGCGGGATAATTTCAACTGGCAACAGTGCGTAGGTTTTTTCGCCACGGAAGTTGTCTATAACCCCTACGGTTGCCTCTTTGCCTTTGATAAATTCTTCTACCAACACTTTTGGCGACACGCGGAATGCTTTTGCAAGCGCGGGCTCCAGGTCGTGGAATGTGTGCACAATACTTACCCCCACAGACGAGCCGCCGATAGCGGGTTTTACAATTGCTGGATGTGGAAAGCTACGGAACAAAGAAAGTGCCGTTTGCTCGATGTCGTCGGCCTGGTCGAGCAGTACACCGTGTGCAACTTTAATACCAAGTTTGGAAACGATATCTTTGGTGCTGTGTTTATTAAATGCGAGTGTCGACGCAAATGCGTCCGAGCCCGTGTAGGGCACTGCGGTGGCTTCGAGGATGCGCTGGAGCTGGCCGTCTTCGCCATATTCGCCGTGGATAACATTAAAGGCGACGTCGATACCGCGGAGGGCTCTTTCGGGCAGCTGTGGGACGCCGTGCACATGCCACACACCGTCGCGCGAAATAAAAATATCGCGTGCGTCGTATTTTTCTTTATCCAACGCTTCAAGCACAGTGGCGCCACTCTTAAGCGAGACTTCATATTCGCTCGACGGCCCACCACGCAATACTCCAACTACAGTTCTCATGATTTTATTATAGCCCAGAAAGTGACAGAAAAGAGGGTTAGACTTGGCCTAGCGGCCCGGAGCGCACTCTTTTCTGCATTTTCTGGGCGGTTACTTTCCATATACTCCTTTCAGCAAATCTAAATCTTTACCACTTTTGGTTAACAGTTCGATATTTTTTTGCTCAAGTGCTTTCAGCACAGCGACTCCAGTCGCATCTGCGGGTGCAAGTTTTTCATACAGCTCGCGCAGGGCTTTAAAGTCTTTAATAAAACAGTGGCCCCCGGCACCACGGCCTACGGGCGCGCCTGGGTGGTTGCTTGCGGCGCTTACTTTTAAATGCGACGGTCCAATACGCGGGTCGGCACCAAGCGCCGTACTCACCTTTTCCCAGTCGGCCCCCAACGTTTGCGCAATGTCATACATCACATTGGCAAAAATAACTTTTGTAAACAAAAACATATTCCCTGCATATTTAACAAGCTCCGCTTCATCGGACGTACAGATACTTTCAAACGGGGCCTTGGGCAACACGGCAAGCACCTGTTCTGCAGCGTCACGGTACTTCTGCGACTCTTCTGGCAGGCCAATAATGTTACGTGCTGGGTGCGCTGCATCGTATGCAGCATGAGACTCTACTAAAAATTCGGGCGACACCACAACAATGCGGTCGGGGTACTGCTGTTGCACCGAGCGCGTTGTGCCGGGCACCATGGTCGACTTCAACACCACCACAGTGCCCGGCGCCGTGTTCCCCACAGCACTGCGCAGTATAGAGTCGTCAAAACCTTTGGCAGTGGTTGGTGTTGGGACAGCAACAAACACAATACTGCACTCTTTTATTTTTTCCTTATTCCCCCGGTATGGCTCTTCAAGCGCATAACGTACAACGTTGTATCCGCGGTTTTCAAAGTCATCGGCATAATTTTTGCCTATCCACCCCTGGCCAATAAAACCGATTGTTTGTTTCATATTTATTTTAAACCTCGAAGTGGGTTACGAAGTTTCTTATGGTAGGTAATTGCAAACCGGTGTGCTTCGGCATTGGCGAGCAAAATATCACGCTCGCGGCCAGCAATAACATCTTTGTCGCCGGCAATAGAGCGCGGGCGGTGATGTTCGTCTTTTACAACACCTACAACTGGTATCTGCATACCGTATTCTTCCAAAACTTTTTTTGCAACATTAATTTGCGCCGTGCTGCCGTCTACCGCAACAACGCGCGGCAGCGCCCATTCTTCATGTGCAAACCTGCGGGTCAACACCTCGCGCAATGCACCTGGGTCGTCGCCTGCCTTTGCAGTTTTAATACGGAATTTTCGATATTGGTCTTTTTGCGCTTCGCCGTCTTCAACAACTACCATCACCCCCACAGTTGCTTTGCCGCCCATATGTGCAATGTCATATGCTTCGATACGGGTTGTTATTTGTACACCTGGCAACGCTGTCGGCCGCCTATATTCGTCTTTAATAAGCGAAACATCTTGGATATGGTTAAGCGCAAACACTTGTCTGCGTAGCCCTGCAGCCTCTTCAAAATTCTCTTCTTTCGCGGCACGCTTCATGTCACGCTCTAAACTTTTAAGAAGAACACTTTTTTTACCTTGAAAGAGCAAAACAATGCGTTTAATTATTTTGCCGTACTCTGTTTTTGAAATTTCACCCGTACATACACCGGGGCACAAGCCAATATGGCGGTTAAAACACGGTTTGCCACTATTTGGAATGCACGTGTCCCGGTACGGGAAAATTTTGCGAATTATCTTGAGAGCTTCTTTAAGTTGCAGGCCATGTGGAAAAGGCCCAAAGGTGTATTGCGCAATAAAAGAAGTTTCAAATTTTTTTGTGGCAAGCTCCTTGCCTCTCACTAAAATTATCCGTGGAAAATCTTCTTTTGTAATAACTACATAGTTAAAACTTTTGTCGTCTTTTAAATCGGTATTGTGTTTCGGTTTGTGGGTGCGGATCAAATTTGCTTCAAGCAACAAGGCTTCCAACACCGAGTCTGTCTCGCGCCAATCGATAGATTTTGCTTTTGCCAACATCTCGACCAAAATTGGGCCGCGTGTTTTTGGCAAGTCGGGCGAAAAATAGCTCCGCACCCGGCTCCGGAGCGATGTTGCTTTGCCGATGTACAGCACTTCTTTATTTTTTCCCAAAAAGAAATATACCCCAGGGGCCTCTGGAATTTTCTTCTTTCTCTTTTGAAAATCAGAAAGAATCATGTGTATACATTACTACTTCCCCTTCAAAACCCTCTTTAAATATTTACCGGTGTGAGAATTTTTATTATTTGCGACATCTTCTGGCGTGCCTTTTGCAATAAGCTGGCCGCCCCCTACGCCACCTTCGGGACCAAAGTCCAACAAATAGTCAGAGCTCTTAATGATATCCATGTTGTGTTCGATAAGCACGACGCTGTTCCCTGCCTGTACAAGTCGGTTTAAAATATCGATCAACTTTTGCACGTCTTCGTAGTGCAGCCCGACTGTCGGCTCGTCCAACAAATAAATTGTTTTTTGCAAATGCGGTCGGTAAAGTTCAGCAGAGATTTTGACACGCTGCGCTTCACCACCCGACAGGGTTGTTGCAGACTGTCCGAGCTTTAAATAATCCAACCCCACTTCGCCCAGAGTTTTGAGGCGGTCATGGATTGCAGGAATATCGTTAAAGAAAGCAAGAGCTTCTTCAACGGTCATCTCCAGTACATCGTAGATGCTTTTATTTTTATATTTAACCTCGAGCGTCTCTTTCATAAACCGCTTTCCATTGCAGACGTCGCACGTAACATACACCGTCGGCAAAAAGTGCATTTCAACAGCAATAGTCCCGTTACCTTCGCATGCTTCGCAGCGCCCACCACCCTTCGCTGTTTGAACGTTAAAGGAGAACCGGTTCGCCTTCCACCCGCGTGCACGAGCTTCGTTTGTCGATGCAAACAAGTCGCGGATAAACGTAAAGGAACCTGTGTAGGTTGCCGGGTTTGAACGCGGCGTACGGCCGATTGGGCTTTGGTCAATCAAAATTGCACGCGAGAGATGCTCCGTCCCTTCGAAGGAAGCAACGTTATAGAGTTTGTTGGTGCGGTAGCGCTTGTCAAAACGAGCACGCAAGTTTTCGTACAAGATTTCATACAAAAATGTCGACTTACCCGAACCAGATACTCCGGTAATAGAAACCATTTTACCCAAGGGCACTTCAGCCGAGAGATTTTTGATGTTAAACGCTTTGCCACCTTTTATTTTAAGTGTGCCTCTGTCTTTTTCGCGGCGCTGCTCCGGCACTGGGATTTCCTTCTCGCCGCGCAAGTACGCAAGTGTTAAAGAGCCGCTGTCGTTTTTCTTTGCAGTGAGTAATTTGTCCATCTCGCCTGCAACAACAACGTTGCCGCCGTGCACACCAGCGCCGGGCCCTATGTCTACCAAGTAGTCGCCTGCGTAGATAGTGTCTTCGTCGTGTTCAACAACAATAATTGTGTTGCCCAAATCGCGCAGGTTAATGAGCGTTTTTATCAGGCGTTCGTTATCACGCTGATGGAGACCGATTGTAGGCTCGTCCAACACATAGAGCGCACCTACTAAACCACTACCCAACTGCGACGCAAGGCGGATACGCTGCGCCTCCCCACCCGAAAGAGTGTTGGCACGGCGGTCGAGTGTCAGGTAGTCGAGCCCAACATCCAACATAAACTTTAGGCGCGCAGAAATTTCTTTAATAACTGTTTTTGAAATTTCGAGATCTTTTTTGTTTAACTCTAATTCGGTAAAAAAATTGTAAGCATTCGCAATAGAAAGATTTGTGAGATCAACAATGTTTATTCCATCGCTCGCAGTTGCCCCTTTCGGAGGGCGCTCGGGGCCGCTAGGCCGAGATTTACCCTCCTCAAGAGGCATCTGCTTTGCTCCGCCTAAAAATACATTCAATGCTTCTGGTCGCAAGCGTGCACCATGGCAGACCGGACACGCTTCGTCGCTGAAGAAATGTTTGGTTCCCAAGCCGTTACAGGCAGGGCACGCACCGTACGGCGAGTTAAAGCTAAACAAACGTGGCTCAACTTCGGGGAAGGAAAAGCCGTCGTATGGGCACATAAATTTTGCCGACACCAAGCGCGTGCCGTGAGCATCTTCTATCTGTACCAGGCCCTGCGCTTCTTCCAGAGCACGCTCCAGCGCTTCCGAAAGGCGTTCGAGTGCTGCACCTTTCCCACGCGTAAATTCGGACACTAAAATTTCATCAACCAAAATAGAAATATCGTGCTTTTTATGTTTTGCCAAAATAATCTGCTCACGCAAATTCTTTAATTCACCGTCTACTTTTGCACGCTCGTACCCCTTACCAAGCATGTCGTACAGCATTTGGTAGTACTCGCCCTTGCGGCCCACAACCACCGGTGCAAAAATCTTTACCGTATCTTCGTTAATGTCTACACCCATCACACTGCGGACTTTTTTAGGTGCATTTTTTGTAACACCCTCCACAATGCTGTGGATTATTTCTTCGTTGGAGAGTTTTTTAATTTCGCGGCCACAGGTGATACAGTGCGGCTTGCCCACGCGCGCAAACAAGATGCGCATGTAGTCGTAAATTTCGGTAATCGTTGCAACAGTTGAACGCGGGTTATTGGAACGTGACTTTTGGTCGATAGAAATGGCCGGCGAGAGGCCAGTGATTTCTTCCACATCAGGCTTTTGCATTTGGCGCAAAAACTGCCGCGCATAAGCCGAAAGCGACTCAATGTAGCGGCGCTGGCCTTCGGCAAAAATAGTATCAAACGCCAAAGACGACTTGCCGCTGCCAGACAAGCCCGTAAACACCACCATTTTGTTTCGCGGGATAGACAGCGAAATGTTCTTAAGGTTGTGTGTTTTTGCTCCTTTTATTGTGATTTTATCTTCCATATTCTAGCGAGTGAGCGAGCAATTATAACACAAAACTAGTGAAGAGTCTTCTTCTTTACTGTCTTGCCTAAAAGTACTGCAATTTCGTCACGCAATATGGCGGCAGTTTCAAAGTCTAAGTCTTTCACCGCTTCAGACATCTGCTTCTTTTTGTCTGCAATAAATTTGCGTGGATTCTTTTTGTACAGTTCTTTATCGATATCCAAAAGTACGCCAACTGCTTTACCGTGTTCGGTACGCAGCTGGTCGGTAATGTCTGTAATAGCTTTTTTAACTGTCATCGGTGTGATGCCATGTTTTGTGTTATACGCTGTTTGTATAGCGCGCCGGCGGTTTGTCTCACCTATCGCTTTGTCGAGCGAGCCGGTCATTTGGTCCGCATACAAAATAACGCGGCCGTGCACGTTGCGTGCAGCACGGCCAATTGTTTGTATCAGTGATGTTTCCGAACGCAAAAAGCCTTCTTTGTCGGCATCCAAAATTGCAACCAACTCTACTTCTGGCAAGTCCAAACCTTCACGCAGCAAGTTAACGCCCACCAGCACGTCATAGAGGCCTTTGCGGAAGTCGGTCAAAATAGTGATGCGATCCAGGGTTAAAACTTCGCTATGGATGTAGGCCGCTTTAAACTTTCTGTCTTTTAAGTATTCCGAAAGGTCTTCTGCCATCTTTTTGGTCAGCGTCGTCACCAGCACACGCCCGCCGTGTTTTATTACTTTCTCGGCTTCGTCTAAGAAATCCTGTACCTGGCCTAAAACCGAAGCAGAAACAACGTCGTCCGAAACGTTGGTAGGCACGACGGTGCCGGACATAGGAAAATCATCAGCAGATGATTTTCTGCGTTGAGGCGATGTTGGTTTCTGCGAAGATCCTTTCGAACCAGTAACAGGCCTGATTACTATCTCCGGGTCAATAAGCCCTGTTGGGCGGATGATTTGTTCAACAACATTCTTTCCCGATTTTTCTTTTTCATACACGCCCGGTGTTGCAGAAGTATAAATTGTCTGCCCTACGCGTTTTTCAAATTCATCAAACTGGAGAGGGCGGTTGTCTATCGCCGACGGCAAGCGGAAGCCGAAGTCTATTAAATTTTTCTTACGTGCCTGGTCACCCGAATACATGCCTGCAATTTGGGACACTGTTACGTGCGACTCGTCTATAACAGTCAAAAAGTCGGGCGTGCCGTCGGCTTTGTGTGGGAAGTAGTCCATCAAGGTAAATGGTGCTTCACCAGGTTTGCGGCCGTCGAAGTGGCGCGAATAGTTTTCGATACCTGGGCAGACACCAATTTCACGGATAAGTGCGATGTCGTGGTTGGTGCGGCGCTTCAAACGCTCTGCTTCCAGCACTTTGCCTGCACGCTCAAGCACAGCGAGCCGCTCCTTAAGTTCAAATTTAATATCTTCAATTGCCCGGCCTCGCTCAGCTTCTGGCGTTACATAGTGCTTTGCAGGGAAAAGAAATAGCGACTTAAGCGAGTCGCGCTCAGCGCGCGAAATGGCGTCAATAACACGCACTTTACTTATGACACTCTCTCCGCCGGAGGCGGATCCGCCTCCGGCGGAAAATTCGACACGATACAACACTCGCTCGCCTGTTGGCATAATTTCTACACTGTTGCCCAGCGCACGGAATTTACCGGGAGAGAGGTCGGCCGTTGTACGTTCGAAGTAGACAGAAATAAGCTCGCGGATAAGTTCCGAGCGATTCTTTTTTAACCCGGGAGCAATTTCCAAGTGCACTTTTTTATATTCCTCAGGGCTGCCAAGTGCGTAGATGCACGACACTGATGCAACAATAATTACGTCACTGCGGGAAAGGAGCGCTTGCGTCGATGCATGGCGGAGGCGGTCGATTTCTTCATTTATCTGCGCCTCTTTTTCTATGTAGGTGTCGGAGTGTGGGACGTATGCTTCGGGCTGGTAGTAGTCGTAGTAAGAAACAAAGTACTGTACCGAGTTTTCAGGAAAAAATTCCTTATACTCTTGCGCCAACTGTGCCGCAAGTGTTTTGTTGTGCGCTATAACAAGCGTCGGTTTGCCCGTTTTTTCGATAACATTGGCAATGGTAAAAGTTTTGCCCGAGCCAGTAACGCCCAAAAGTGTTTGGTCGCGCTTCCCTGCTTTTAGCCCTTCCATCAAGCCTTCAATTGCTTTTGGCTGGTCGCCCGCAGGCTTGTATTGTGATTTGAGTTTAAAACCTCCGGACATCAAGGTACTATAGCAAATTAATGCTAATTTCTGTACTTCTCTAAAAACGAATCTTTAAACTGCTCAAACTCATCATTCAAAATTGCTTCGCGAGCTTTTTTACAAAGGTTTGTAAGGAAAAAAATATTGTGCATGCTTGCAAGGATTGGGCCCAAAATTTCGCGAGTACGAAAGAGGTGATGAATATAAGAGCGAGTGTGGTTGAGACAGGTCGGGCATTCGCACCCTTCGTCGAGCGGAGTGTAGTCGTACTGGTACTGTGCATTTGGGATCTGGATTTTCCCCCGCGACGTATAAAGGCCACCGTTGCGACCGTTGCGTGTAGGCGTGACGCAGTCAAACGTGTCCACACTATGCGCAATACCAAGCAATATATCTTCCGGCTCGCCCACCCCAAGCCCGTGTACTGGCAGGTCGCTTGGGAGTTCTGTCAGCATCGTCAAAGCAGACTCAAGCGAGTGGTCGCCGTATTTTTTACTAAATGAGCCACCGAGGCCAAACCCGTCAAAACCCATATCGCCAATAGTGCGGGCACTTTCGCGGCGCAAGTCATCAAACTGGCCGCCCTGCCCTATGCCGTAGATTCCCTGTGTTCGGTCAGCATCTAAATTTTGCCTGTGGGCACGTAAGCTACGCTTAGCCCACGCATGCGTACGCTCCATCGCATCTTTTTGGAATTCGTACGGGTCGGTAGGCGCCGTGCATTGGTCAAATGCAAAGAAAATATCAGCTCCAAGCCTGTGCTGGATCTCTACCGAACGCTCTGGAGTAAACCGGTGCAAACTTCCATCCAAATGTGATGTGAACGAAACTCCTTCGTCGTCGATGATTGCGAGCTTGCCGTGGCTAGATGCCAAGTCTTCATCGTAGAACGCAGGGAGAACTTTCTGAGGAAAAGTCTGGCCGTGGCGATAGCCTAGGAGATCCGAGGACTTTTCCGAAGGAAGTTCTTCCGGAGTGAACTTTGAAATTTTTTTTCCAAACCCAGTCCCTAAAGAAAATACTTGGAACCCGCCCGAGTCGGTTATTGTTGGACCCTTCCAATTCATAAACTTTGCCAGTCCTCCACCCTGCTCGACGGCATCCAGTCCCGACAAATACAAGTGGTACGTGTTGGAAATAAATGTCTGCATGCCGAGCGACTCAAATTTTGCAGACTCTATCCCCTTAATGTCAGCCTTAGTTGCAACCGGCACAAAGGCAGGAGTCAAAATGTTGCCATGTGGCGTATGCAAAACCCCCGCTCGGGCGCCCGAGCGGGAATCTTTTTTTTCAACTGTAAGGAATACTGGTCGCACTAGTTTGAACCTGCCCCAACTGGAGTTGAACTTGCAGCCTGCACACCAACAAGGTCAACTTCGAAAATCAAAGTTGCATTTGGAGGTATTGGGCCAACACCTTGTGTACCGTATGCCAATGACGGTGGGATGATAAGCAAACGCTTGCCACCAACCTTCATCCCCTGCAAACCCTGGTCCCACCCGGGGATAACCTGACCGACACCGAGCGTAAATTGTATTGGGCTTTTACCAACAGACGAGTCAAACACAGTGCCGTCTTGGAGCTTGCCCGTATAGTGGACGCTTACAACATCACCTGCGGTAGCAATAACGCCCGTTCCTATAGCTTGGTCTTGCACAATAAGCCCTGCATTGCCCGGCTGCCCTGTAACGGCTGAAGACTCGTTCATAGAAGAAGGATTTACAAAAATAAAGAAAAACGCAACCACAAATAAAGAGACAACTACCGCAATACCTGTTATGAGCTTTTTTTGGTTCATATGCAAACAATACAAGGCCTCCCCTTGCTCGGCAAGTTTTTTATCTACAGCATCGTCGCGACCTGCACGTTTGTGGCAATAAGTGACAGTGCAAATAATGCAACAAGCGCCGCACTAAATAGCATCTGGGGTTGTTGTATTTGTATATGTACAAAAAATGCAAAAAGTACGGCAATACTTAACAACAGCGCAATAGTTCCAAGTATCCACGGCACTGCAGGCTTAGAGTTGTCTATAAATTTTATCAGCTCACGTTCGAGTGTTTGCAAAGAAGAATGCGGCTGCAGGGCAGATGCCGCACCAACAGCGGCAACAGAAACATTTGTTCCCTCCCCCACAAAAAAACTTGAGACAAATAATCCTTCGCTGACAAAAATAATAGCTATAAAAAACAGCAGCGATGTGCGACGCAACACGTGCGGTCGATATGCATTGTGTTTAGACGGCAGGAAATGTCTATGCAAAAATTTCCCCAGAGAATTCATGCACTTTATGTTAGCACATCCAAACCTACGATATACTAGAACGTAATGAAGAAATTTTTTATTGCAGGAGTGTTATTGCTGTTGCCGACAATCGTAGGTGCTGCAGGGTTTGCAAAGCAGTCACTATTTTTGTCGAAGAGTTCCGTGACCGAAGGCGAAACAGTTCTTATCCACGCAACTGTCTCCAACGACACAGCTGCAAAATTTACCGGTACATTAAAACTCCATGACGAAGACGGAACTATTGGGTCAGTGCCCGTAACACTAGGCTCGGGTGAAGCAGGCGCCGTGTCGGTGTCGTGGAAGCCGCTTGCAGGCACACATACCGTTCTTGCTAACTTAGAGGACAGCGCCGGCACGGTGGTTGAAGAAAGCTCGCAAACATTTACCATCGCAGCAAAAGCTGTTGCAACACCTGCTTCAAAAAATAAGCCTTCTAACACCTCGGCTACTGTTGAGCCGTCTACCCAGATTCAAGAAAGTATCGGGAGCGTTTCGCCCACCGCACAAACATATGCAGCTCCTGTGTTTGAAGCAATTGACGCAGGGCGCGTCCTTGGCGCAAGTACTATTAACGACGGCATCGACTGGTCTAAAAAAGAACTTGCAGAACAAGCTCAAAAACAAAAAACAAAAACTACAAGTAGCGCGGCGGACCAAAACACGGACACCATGCAGACAAAAGCAACAAATACCGCATGGACAATTTTTGCCACTGTTTCTCTGTACGTACTTTCTGTACTTCTCTATGTAGTTGGGAATGCAGGAGTTTTTTATCCTGTCTTTGCTTTGCTATTTTTCTACATTCTATGGAGACTTTTCAAACGCTACCGCCGCCCAAATTATTAAGAGTTTTTTGAAGCGCGCCAGTGCCACAGTGCGAGGCCAAATAGTACAAGTGTGGTTGCTGCAGAAATTGCACAGTACATACACAACGCACCGATAACAAAGTACTGAAACAATTCAAACCCTATTGAAAGCAGCAAACCAATAGTTGTGTACGCAACTAATCCAAAACGTAGACCTTTTGACGCCGGGTCAATAACAAGCAGTACCGCCAGTGCCAACATGTACGCATAAAAAACAAGGCCAATGTACGCAAGCGGGACACCAAACACGTTGGAGTAAACGCTTGTCAGTACACGTTCGCAGCCGTTTAAAATAGCGCATCCAGGGATAACACCCTGAAATTTTTCGTACGAAAGGTAGAGCGTGTCACCCAACCCAAGAAAGGTTGTCGCAATAAGCCAAAACGGGGTGAGTAAGATTTTTTTCTCCATATACATTACTTTAGCAGGTGTTTAAATTTTTCTTCTACCTTTTCAACTTTTGGTGCAATAACCAGCTGGCAGTACCCAGCCTGTTTATTTTTTTCGTAATAATTTTTGTGGTAGTCCTCCGCGGGGAAATAATTTTCAAGCGGGCGAACCTGCGTCACAATTGGTTTTACAAAGCCTCCTTTATTTAAGACATCAATATAGTGCTGTGCTTTTTCCTGCTGACGCGGAGTGGTGTAAAAAATTGCCGAGTTGTATTGAGGCCCTACGTCATTCCCCTGCCGGTTTGGGGTTGTAGGGTCGTGTGTTGCAAAAAAGACGCGCAGCAATTCTTCAAACGCAATCTCGTCTGGATTGTATTCAATTTTAATAACTTCTATGTGGCCAGTGTTGCCGCCACACACCTGTTCGTACGTAGGGTTTAGTACAGTGCCACCGGCGTACCCCGGTTCGACTGACTTCACACCTTTGAGCATCACAAACACGGCTTCCGTGCACCAAAAGCATCCTCCACCGAAACCTATTGTTTCCATTTCGTTATCCACACCTTGCATTCTACACCATGTGCATTATTATCTTTCATCTGGAGTTGGTTTAGTCAGGTTTCGACGGCCCGAAGGGTAAACGCACGCTCTCAAAAGCTCTTTACACCCTGCGCTCACTACGCTGTCGTTACTAATTCCCCAACTTCCTTCCTTTCTCCGACCGACACCTCGTGTGTCGGTCTTTTTTTTATTTCAAATACTTTTTGCTTTTTAACTTTTCAGGCAAATAACTTTCTTTGTCGTACAGCTTATAGCCCTTGTGGTAATCCAAGTCTTTCATCAACTTAGTTGGGGCATTTCTAATTTTTAGCGGCACGGGCAAATTGCCTAATTTTTGTACATCAGCCAAGGCCTCAAAATATGCATCGTGGCTCGCGCGAGACTTTTTACTTTCGGCCAAATACGCAACACCGTGCGCCAAGTTAATTTGCGCTTCCGGGTAGCCAATTTTTTGACAGGCCTCAAACACTGCGTTTGCAACAACAAGTGCCGTTGGTTGTGCCAAGCCAATGTCTTCGCTGGCAAACACAACCATACGCCTAGCAATAAACAGCGGGTCTTCGCCGGCGTCGACCATACGTGCCAAGTAATAGAGCGCTGCGTCAGGCTGGCTGGCGCGCATACTTTTTATAAATGCACTTATGGTGTTGTAGTGCTCTTCGCCTTTTTTGTCGTACCGCAAGTGGCGTGACTGCACCGTTTCCTGCAATGTCTCGATTGTTATCTTTCCATACAAACTATGGGCGTTTTCAAGCACACCCAAAGCTTGGCGGGCGTCACCCTGTGCCAGCTGTATAAGCCAGTCGCGTGCGTCTTTTGGCACTTTTAACTTTGTACGCTTTACTATCTGCTCCATGTCCTCTTCCTTCAATTCCTGCAGCACAAATACACGGCACCGCGAGAGAAGTGCGGGTATCACTTCGAACGATGGATTTTCTGTCGTTGCACCTATTAGTGTCAACTCGCCACGTTCTACAAAGGGCAATAAAAAATCTTGTTGTGCTTTGTTAAAACGATGAATTTCGTCAATGAACAGCACCTTAGTTCTTGGCGCGAACGAGCCAGAAAAAGAGGGTTGGACTTGGCCTAGCGGCCCGGAGCGCACTCTTTTTGTGGTTTGTGAGTGACCAAGAACAGCCTTAATATCATCCTTCCCCGAATCAACAGCGGAAAGTTCAAAAAATTCTGCATCCAGTGCGTTTGCATAGATACGGGCGAGGGTTGTTTTACCACTGCCTGGTGGCCCCCACAATAAAAAAGAAAAAAGATGTTTACCTTCAATAGCTTCGCGCAGCGGTTTACCCTTCCCCACCAAATGGTCTTGCCCAAAAAATTCATCTAGGTTTTTAGGCCTTATTTTTGAGGCTAGTGGCTCCATAGCTGTAAGTATACAAAATATGTTAGAATTATCTTCACGTATGAAAAAATATATACTTGGAGGTGTTTTGATTTTGTTATTAGGCGGCTATGCGCTCTGGAGCGCGTCACGCTCACAGGCACCTGCACCAGTTAGCACGACATCTACTCCTTCTGAAACTACAAACCCAGGCACTATAAATGGGAAATACAAAGACGGCGCCTACACCGGCAGTGTTGGCAGTGCTGCACCCTACGGCAATGTCCAGGTGAGTGTAGTCATTTCGGGAGGCAATATAGCATCGGTTAACGTGCTGAAGATGCCAAACGGCCCGGGCTACACCGATGAACTTAGTGCAGCAACTTTTCCAAAACTTGTACAGCAAGCATTAACTATACAAAGCGCAAAAGTTGATATCATTTCGGGCGCAACACAAAACAGCGAAGGTTTTCAGCAGTCGCTTGCCGCAGCACTCGCTACTGCACAAAACTAAATTACTATGCGCGACACTCGGCTGATAATGGGCATGCCCATCACGGTTGAAATTGTCGACAAAGACACTGCGCCAGACACGCTGGATGCAGTTTTTTTGTATTTTACTGAAGTCAATGAGAGGTTTAGCACGTACAAAGAAACCAGCGAGATTTCACAACTGAATAAAAATCTTCATGAAAAACCTTCTCTCGAAATTAGTGCCGAAATGAAAGAGGTCTTAGAGTTAGCTGATAAAACAAAACAAGAAACTAATGGTTATTTTGACATCAAAAAACCAGACGGCACACTAGACCCGTCTGGCATCGTTAAAGGCTGGGCAATACAAAATGGGGCCGAAATGCTGCTCGCCCGCGGTGTTACAAATTTTTTTATTGATGCAGGCGGCGACATACAGTCACATGGCAAAAACTCTGAAGGTAAGGAATGGAGCGTGGGTATACGCAACCCGTTTAATCAAAAAGAAATTGTAAAAATTATATATCCTCGCGGCTTCGGGGTGGCAACATCGGGCAGCTCTGAACGTGGCGACCATATTTACAACCCGCTCGCACCTGAACAGACAATAAAAGACGTTGTGAGTATTACTGTGGTGGGGCCAAATGTGCTCGAAGCCGACCGCTTTGCAACAGCCGCGTTTGCCATGGGGGCCGCAGGAGTGGACTTCATTGAAAACATGCCTGGTTTTGAGGCATACTCAATAGACAATGTCGGCATTGCAACGATGACTAGCGGTTTTGAAAAACTAACACTACCCATATGAAATATATCGACAATTTTTTAAACCGCATCACCATGTACCGTTTGGCACTGTACTACCTTACCGTGTTGCTTGCCGCAGCAGCAGTACTTGGAGCTGTGGGCGTACTGCGCTATTCGCCTATTTCTATACTTTTTTCGGCAGCACTTATAACCGCAGTGTGTTGGGGCACAAACGAAGCGTTTGCACGCGCATGGAAGGTTACACCGAACGTTGAGTCGGTGTACATTACGGCATTTATTTTGGCGCTTATCATTTCACCCGTCTCCCCCACAGCATTTGCAGCCTGGCCACTCCTTATTGCTGCAAGTGTTATTGCGATGGCATCAAAATATATTCTTGTATTACATAAAAAGCATATCTTTAACCCTGCAGCATTTGCGGTTGTTACTACTGCGTTGCTGTTTGGGAAGTATGCAAGCTGGTGGGTTGGCGGCACCCTGACACTGCTACCGTTCGTACTTGTTGGCGGGCTACTTGTCGTACGCAAATTACAGCGCTTTGACCTGCTCTGCGCTTTTGCCGCAGTAGCCGCAGTTGGTATAAGTGTTACCTTTTTGCCGCAAAACCCACTACTTTCTGTCTGGCAAACACTGCTGCATTCGTCACTTATATTCCTCGGCTGCATTATGCTCACCGAGCCCTTAACTAGCCCGCAGGCGCGTGCGCATCGCCTGGTGTACGGCGCTATAGTCGGATTCTTTTTTATCCCCCACGTTCATATCTTTTCCTTCTACACGTCACCCGAACTCGCGCTCTTGGTGGGCAACGTATACGCATACATAGTAGCCCCGAGTAGTCGGCGAATACTTACACTTGTTCGTTCAACACGCATCGCCGAGGGTATTTACGACTTTGCGTTTATGCCCGACAAACCGCTTAGTTTTATACCCGGGCAATATTTAGAATGGACGCTCGGCCACACAAAGCCAGACGACCGCGGCAACCGGCGTTACTTTACTATCGCCTCCTCTCCAACAGAACAAGAATTGCATTTAGGTATTAAGGTGTACGAACCTTCAAGTACGTTTAAAAAAGCGTTGCTTACTATGCAGCCAGGACAGACACTTTCTGTCGCGCAGCTTGCTGGTGAATTTACTCTGCCGAAAGACACAAACAAAAAATTGGTCTTTATCGCCGGTGGTATCGGCATTACCCCGTTCCGTTCTATGGTCCAGTACATGATCGATACAAAAGAGAGCCGCGATGCGATATTACTCTACTCTACAAAAACACCGAGCGAGGTTGCCTACAAGGAGGTTTTTGATGCCGCACAGGGCGTTGGGGTACAGGCGTCTTACCACCAACTTATAAGCAAAGAAACACTTATGCACGAGGTGCCCGACTATAAAGACCATATGTTTTACATTTCGGGCCCACGGTCAATGGTTCTCGCGTTTGAGCACACACTAAAAAGCCTTGGTGTGCCGGGCAAACAAATAAAAATCGACTTCTTCCCTGGGTTTGCCTAGAAATTGACAAAATTTATTTAATATGTAAAATACTCTCTGAAGAGTTTGGGGCTCACCACCCTTCAAAAAAATAATCATTGCTCCCAGGGTGAGACGGGAATAAAGGAGAAGTCAGTGCCAAAACTTTCAAGGACAGTTCTGAATGCTGAGGTTAGAAAAGCCGACGCATATCTGAAAGGGCAAGGTATTTCCGACGACGTCCTGCAGGACGTTTCGACCAAGGCACGTCGGCTCTTGGCCGGAGCGTTGGAACGAGAGCTCAAAGAGTTCGGCACCCTGAACCCTGCCGAGCGTCGGAAGGTTGAGAATGATCTCATCGAAACCGTGCAGATGGGCATGGGTCGCTGTGAACGAGAGGAGGTGGACGAACGTCCTGCCTCTCCAGAGACACTCGCCTCGAATCTTCTCGGAGTCGGCTGTAAGACCACTCAGGCAAGACTCGCGCTTGAGGGTATTTACGCTGTGCTCAAGGCGTAGCTCTCAACCTCCACCCATTCGACAGCACCGCCCCCCCCTTCTTCGGAAGGGTGGGCGTGCTTTTTTATTTCCCTTTTGGCAGGTCCAAATGTGCAAAGGCGTCACTAAAAGTAGTGCCGACTTTTTTACCGGGGTTAAAGATATTGTGCGGATCGAAGATCTTTTTAATTTGCAAGAAGAGCGCGAACATTTCTGGGCCAAACATTTTCTCGACATAGGGTGTGCGGATAAACCCATCGTTATGTTCCCCACTAATAGAGCCATGGTAGGAAATGACCAAGTCATACACCTTGTGCGAAAGCTCGTCTATTATTTTTGCAGTGTCTGGGTTAGCAGGGTCCACAAGCGGGATAATGTGGAAATTCCCGTCCCCCACATGTCCCGCAACTGTGTACTGCATAGACTTTTCATAGGGTTTTAGAATTGCCTCAAGTTTTGGTAAAAATTCTGAAAGTGTCCGAGGCGGCACAACAAAGTCGTCGATAAACGGTGCGGTGCGTTTGTTACGGATCTTTTTACGCAACAGGTTAAAGCTTTCGCGGCGTATCGCCCAATATTTTTTACTTGCGTGTTCGTTCTTTGCAACACGGCTGCCAATGTTAGGTTGTGTTTTTTTAATCTCTTCTTCTAACTCTACCGCTTTTTTAAGCGCCTCTTCTTGTGTGTCAGCACGGAATTCGACCATCAGTACAAGTTTTGGAATACCGCCCGTGAGCAGCATCCACAGTTCTGGCAGAAACGAAATACCGAGCGAAATAATCCCCGCTTTCATCTGACCTGCAAATTCAGGGAAATATTTTACTGCAAGTTTAAATGTATTGTCGTCATACGACTCAAAGCTGTCAGGTTTTTTCTCTAATACCTGGGGCACAATCTTCCCCAACTCTGAAAGCGAGTCCAAAAATAAAATGGTCATTGCCGAGTAAGGCTGTGGGTGCACCAGCGAAAATTTTATTTTGGTGATTAGGCCGAGTGTCCCTTGCGAGCCAACCATAAGCCGCGCCAGGTTAAGCGAAGGAATGCCGCCTGCCTCGGCCCCCGACGGGTCACCCATGTCCCAGAGTGCGTAGCCAGACGAATTTTTTTCCACCTTCGGCTTTCCTGCCTCAATAACTGCCCTGTGTGTAGAAATTAGTTTTGAAACAGCACGATATATATCACCTTCAAAATCTTTTTTATTTAATTTTTGCTGCAGCGCCTCCCCTTCTAAATTCTTTAGTGTATAGGTTTGTCCGTCGGCAAGTACCACGTCGAGCTCCTGTACATAGCGGGCGGTTTTTCCATATTTTAAATTTTTCTCCCCGCCCGAGTTGTTTGCCACCATACCACCCACCGTGTTTATCTCGCGCGACGCGGTGTAACTTGGCAGTTCTAAGTTTTTCTTTTTTGTTTCTTTATCAAAGTCTCGGAAGTACATCCCCGGCTCGACTACAGCATAGTCGCTTCCCAATTCAAGTAGACGGCTAAAATGCTTGGTCATGTCTACAATGACCGAGTCGTTCAACGGCCCACCCGACATGTCGGTACCAGCCGAGCGTGCAGTTAGCGACATGTGGCCGCCCGGTTTTTCTTTAATTTTTGTGGCGTATCGCACCAAAATACCGATGTCGGTTGCATCTTTTGGATGCACCACCACCTCTGGTGTTACCGCAAACAAGCTTGCGTCGCGCGAATATGCCTCCAATATCTGTGGAGCGTCTTCTACTTCACCGCGTAGTACTTTTTTAAGTTCTCCCGCCAGAGTCATCTACACAGTATACAACAGCAGCGTATGTTGCTCTGACTATTTCAGCACGTTCCAGATATTTTGGTCTTCGCTCCCGTCAAATTTAAATACCGCAACACCTCGAACCCCTAGTTTTTTAGCAAGTGCGACTTTGTCTGCAATTGCTTGCGCGTCGCTCCACCACACAATGTTAAATGGCGGCGGTACTGATGTAGCCAATGCTGTTTGAGAATAGACGTCTGAAGGCGGCGCTGTCGTGTTACCGTTTGCAGCAACACTGCCCGGCACGCTTGCCTGGTCGGACAATGCCGCTGTAGCAGGAGTCGACTTGTAAATAAACGAAAGTTCGCCTGCACTGTTTCGTGTTGGTACTGTGCCAAGCAACGACGCAAGTTGTGTAGCGTAATTTTGATTAAATGCCCACAAAAGTTTGTAGGTGTACCCTGCCCCATTTGGAGTTACAGAATATTCGTACCCGTACGTTGGCACGCCAATGAGTATCTTCTTTTTTGATATAGTTTTTGCCGCGAGCGTAACTATATTTTCTACCCACGAAGGGTCAGCAACAGGCACATAGGGTGCTGCACGCGCGGCATTAAGCGTTGCAGATATGTGGCCCTGGTCGTACGCCATAATTTCCACCCGGTCGCAGTATTTGTTTAATGCAACATAGTCGTTGGCATATTCGGTTGCATCTGCAGGAGGTGTCACACCAATGCCATAGCGGTCCACAAGCGGCATGCGCGCTTCAATAGAGCAATAGACCCATTTGTTGCCCATACGCTGATACAGACCTTTTAGGAATGTAGAGAAATAGTCTTTCGTTTCCGCATGCTTGGCTTCAAAGTCGATGTCGATGCCGTCGTAGCCTTTTTCTTTTACAAGTTTTGCTATTGCATCTTCGAGCGCAATACGTTTTTTGGTATTACTCAAAATTGCATGTTCCGTGTCACCGTTACCCCACATAATAGTCGGGATAACACGCACATGATTCTTTTTTGCAGCCGCCATAAATGACACCCAGGGCTCGCCGTCCATACCGGCTGCGTCGTTTAACGTGCCGTCGGACTTCATGGTGTACACAAACGGGCTGACTTCTGTCAGTTGTTTTAAATGCGGAGTAACATCAGCGACACTTTCATTTTCGTGCCAGTACGGCATCCAACCACCAAATTCAAGTTTTGGTTGCGGTACTGTTGCAGCGTGTGCAACGCCAAAAAACGACAGGCTTAAAGCCACTGAGAATATCCATTTCATAATTTTAGTATAGCAGGCCTGTCTGCTAGCCAGACTAGCGCTTTGCGCGGGTTCGCTCCATTTCTGTGAGGCCCTGCTTACGTAGACGTACAGAGAGCGGAGTTATTTCCAAATATTCGTCTTCAACCATTACCTCGAGTCCACGTTCAATTGTAAGTACGTACGGTGGAACCAAGTTCATCGCTTCGTCGGTACCCGACGCACGCATGTTAGTGAGCTGTTTACCCTTGGTTGGGTTTACGGACATTTCTTCACCCTTCGAAGTGTTACCAATGACCATACCCTCGTACACTTCGGTTGCAGGTTTAATATAGAGCGTGCCGCGGTCTTGCAAGCTCCAAAGAGAAAAGCCGAGTGTCTTACCTGACGCCATCGAGATCATCGAGCCAACAACACGTTTTACAATTTCCCCTGCGTACGGGCGGAACTCCAAAAAGCGTGACGACAAAATTCCTTCGCCTTTAGTGTCCAAAACAAACTGGCTGCGGTACCCAAGCAGACCGCGTGTTGGGCCTTCAAAAATGAGACGCACAGTTTCGCTGTGAGTTGCAATATCTTTCAAAATAAATTTGCGAGTTCCCAAGCGCTCGATGATTGCGCCCTGGAAGGTGGCTGGCGTGTCGATAACGACTTCTTCAAACGGTTCTTGTTTTTCGCCATCTACGTCGCGGAAGATAACTTGCGGCTGGGAAACTTGCATTTCGTATCCCTCACGGCGCATGTTTTCCAAAAGGATAGCGATGTGCAACTCGCCACGGCCCGACACTTTAAACACGTCTCCTCCGCCCTGTGAACCGCCCGCTTCGTTACCAAATTCCACCTTCAAACCAACGTTTACTTCCAACTCGCGCACCAAGCGTTCGCGAATTTGGCGTGTGGTAACAAATTTACCTTCGCGCCCTGCAAATGGAGAGTTGTTGACCAAAAAGTTAAGCGTAATTGTTGGCTCGTCAATTGCAATTGCAGGCAATGTTTCTGCGGCTGCGTTGTCGCAAATAGTTTCACCAATAAAAATGTCGGTAAGCCCCGCAATAAGTACAATGTCGCCAGCGCCTGCCTCAGTTGCCTCCACTTTCTGCAAACCCTTAAAGCTAAACATTTTTATCACCTTTCCACTGCGGACTTCGCCGGTTGGTTTTTTGATTATAACTGTCTGTCCAGTGGAAATTTTACCTTCGTAGATGCGGGCAACAGCAAGGCGGCCAAGGAAGTTGTCGTACCCGAGGTTAAATGGCTGTGCGCGGAGTGGTTTGTCTTCCAAACCTTTGCCTGCAGCTGGCACATGTTCCAAAATCATATCCAACAGCGGTGTAAGGTCGGTCGACTCGTCGGTCAGTTTGCGCTTAGCAATACCCTGGCGGCCAATAGCGTACATTACTGGGAAGTTTGACTGCTCGTCGGATGCACCAAGTTCCAAAAAGAGTTCGAGTACTTGCTCTTCTGCACGTGCAGGGTCGGCGGCAGGTTTGTCGATTTTGTTTATAACAACAATTGGCTTCAATCCGAGCTCCAATGACTTCTTCAACACAAAGCGAGTCTGTGGCATTGGACCTTCCTGTGCGTCGACAACCAACAGCACCGAGTCGATAGAACGTAGCACGCGCTCCACTTCCGAACCGAAGTCGGCGTGGCCGGGCGTGTCTACGATATTTATTTTTACATCTTTATAAAAAATTGCTGCAGGTTTGGAGTAAATGGTGATACCACGCTCGCGCTCGAGGTCGTTAGAGTCCATGGTGACACCTTCTTCCGCAACTCCTGTTTGGCGCATCAAAGCGTCGGTCAAGGTAGTCTTGCCGTGGTCCACGTGCGCGATAATTGCAATATTTCTGATTTCCATCTCCGTTCGGTAAGTTAAATATAAAAGGCGGGCTGCCCCGCACTCGTATATATAGAGTACCAGGAAAAATCGCCCTATGCAAATAACCCCTTAGGCGTTATCGCCTTTGATCATCTTTATTGCTTCCCCTACCGTTGTCATAAATTGCGCAGGGAAAATAATGGTCGAATTTTTCTCGACGCTAATTTCCGCCATGGTCTGCAATGTGCGTAGCTGCAACGCCACCGGGTGCTTACTGATTATGTCAGCTGCCTCCCCAAGTTTTACTGCCGCTTGGAACTCGCCTTCTGCTGCGACAATTTTTGCGCGGCGCTCGCGTTCTGCCTCGGCCTCTTTTGCCATGGCGCGCTGCATGTTGTCGGGCAATGTAATGTCTTTAATTTCAACTGCCGTCACCTGGGCACCCCACGGCTCAGTATGTGTATCAATAACTTCTTTTATCTGCGTGTTGATGTCCGCAGTCTGGGACAGGAGCTGGTCGAGCGTAAACTGCCCCACGACATTACGCACAGTTGTTTGGCTAATTTGGTTGACCGCGCTGTAGACATCTTCAATAGCAACAACTGCTTTTTGCGGGTCGGTAATGTGGTAATACGCAACCGCCGCGATGTCGATGGAAACGTTGTCTTTGGTGATAATCTTCTGCGACGGGATATTCATCGTTATCGTACGCAATGTCACCTTCGTCATCATTTCAAACAGTGGGATCAAAATGATAAGTCCTGGGCCACGGACCCCGGTGACTTTGCCAAGGAAAAATATAACGCCCCGATCGTACTCTTTAACAATACGTAACGACAAAAACAGGAAAATAATAACCAGCGCAAGGATGATATACGTCATATCTCTAGTATAGCATTTTGGCTTTTATAGGAGTGTTTTAACCTGCTCCATAATGGTCCGTTCAATTTTGCCTTCGAACATGCGGAGCATGAGCGGGAGTTTGGCATCAATAACAAATTCTTTTTCTTCAACAAGCAGCGTACCGGTGATATGCATTTTTTGTGCAGTAAATGCGAAGGTAAGTGTGTTCCCCGCCCATTCTTCTTGTTCCATTTCTACTTGGCCCGCCATTTGTGGGCGTGCTGCCTCTAAACTAGTCTTTACTTTTGTAACGGCTTCTTCTTGTGTAAATTTGTGCGGAATTTTTAGATGCATATACAGCAGTATATAAAGTTGCGCGCCGGCATGCTAGCATGCGCTCATGAAAGACACTGGGGAGATAGTGTGGGACGTGTGCGTTATAGGCGGCGGCCCTGCTGGCATGATGGC
>JBAXLB010000007.1:0-21917 GCA_037135035.1 Candidatus Adlerbacteria bacterium
TGGAGTTGTGTAGGCGCTCGCACAGGCTCTTGCACTACCCCAGCAGGTTTACCCATAGCCGAGGCAAGTGCTTCGCGCAAACTGTTTGTCCCGCCAAGCGGCGGTTTTGCCTGATGCTCTACGGGGCGCGGCGCAGGCACCACCGGCTTTGGACGCAGAGCCATGGCTGGAGCTGGTGCAGGAGCGGGAGCATGGACAGCAACCGGCCGGGACGCTACTTCTTTTATAGGCACCGGCGCCGTATGGGCCGAACGCGGCGTGGCAGTAGAGGCAGGAGCAGAAGCACCAGGTGTGCTAGTGCTGTGTGCAGGAGCGCTTGCGACAGAACTATGTGCAGTACTTGATGCCGTAGACGTACTTGCTGCAGGGGCTTTTTTTGCAGCCATCGAGTCGGGCTCGGACCATTCGACAAGAGCTTTTTCAACCTCGGCACGAGGCTTGGTAAATTGCACACGCGAATTTTCTATTACTTGTTCAACAAAGCTGCTCGGAGGCGGGTCAAAGGCACGCATTGTTGTTGCCGAAAATGGAGGTGAACCAACGCCATCAATCAGGAGTGTCAAATAAATCTGGGCCATACCGAGGTTCACCAAATCAGCCTGCGTAAACTGCGGCTGGAAAATTGTTTCAAGCACTTCTGCGTCAAATGGCCCAACTCGGAAAGAAATTGTTGTACCAACGTTACCAAACACAGCATCGCGCACCTCTTCTTCCATCTGCTCTATAAATTGATGCGCGATTATGAGATTCAATTTATATTTACGAGCCTCAGACAAAATGTCTGAGAAACTTTCGTTCGCAAAGTTCTGGAATTCATCAACATAAAAATAAAACTGTGGTAATTCGGCCAATGTTTTTGCCGACACATCGGCGCGCGACATGGCGGCTAAATAAATTTTGGTTACGAGCATGCTCCCAAGCAGGTTGGCGTTTACTTCCCCCACCCTCCCCTTAGACAGGTTGATGATAAGAATTTTTTTATCATCCATCATCTGCCTTATATCAAATGATGATTTGGGTTGGCCAACAATGTTGCGAATAAGCGGATTCGAAGTAAACTGCCCAATTTTATTTTGGATAGCGGGTGTCGCTTCCTGGGTATAGCGGTCGGTATAGTTTGCAAATTCTTCAGCCCAAAACGATTTGACTGTTGGGTCGCCGATATTTTCCACAACTTTTTTGCGGAAATTTTTGTTGACGAGCATGCGGTTAACGTCGAGCAGAGTTGCGCCCGGATATTCCAGCAGCGCCAAGAGCGTGTTTGAAAGAATGTATTCCATACGTGCACTAAACGAGTCCACCCACAACTTTTTAAAAGCCGAAAGCAGACCCGACACAACCAAGTGGCGTTTGTCGTAGCCAACGTCTTCCATGACGTTAAAGGCTATTGGGTTTTCCATGTCGAACGGCGCAAAATACACCACGTCTTTAATGCGATGTTCGGGCACATATTCTAAAATACGGTCGGCTGTGGAGCCGTGCGGGTCTATAAACGCCATCCCTTCGCCATTGCGAATATCTTGGATCGCCATATTTTCGAGCAAGGTAGACTTGCCCATGCCTGTCTTACCAATGACATACATGTGGCGTGTACGGTCACGGCGCTTAATGCCAAACGGCGTCTGTTTGCCGCGGGAGTTGGTCTGGGCGAAGTATGTTATTTTTTCATCGTCCTGCTGCATACTATGGAAAGTATACCAGCCTTTACTGCATGGACAGTGTTTACAGTTGCACGGTGTCAACAGACTCTACAGCGCGGATGTCGTTTACGCGGCCGGTGCTTTCAGCAAAAGGGTGATGTTCTGTTTTTTTAGATGGTTGTAAAAAAGTTTGTCCGCGCAGCAAAAACCCGAGCAATGCAACAGCGGCACCCGCAAGCACCAGCAACACAGTGCGCCATGACGCAGGGATACCGAGGTACGGGACAATAATGACCCAAAACCCGAGGACGATAATACCCATTTCCCGAGACATATGCCTATTCTATCACGGCCTTAGCGGCCTTCAACAATGACGACGAATTCACCCCTTTGCTTGTCTTCGTGTGTTTCAAAATATGCCAACACCTCTGCAGAGGTTCCAACTACATGCTGTTCAAACATTTTTGTCAGCTCGCGAAACACCCCTACCCTTTTTTCGACAGGCAAATGTGCCGCCAGAGATGTGAGTGTTTTTATAATGCGGTGCGGTGACTCGTAAAAAATACTTGCTTGCTCGCTAACCGACATTTCTTTAAACAACGTCTCTCTCCCCTTTTTGACTGGCAAGAATCCATAAAAAATAAACGACGCAGCACGCAGACCCGCAACAGACAGTGCCGCAGCCAACGCAGATGCACCGGGGATTGCTTCGAGCGGCATGTCAGGAAATTTCTCGCGCATGACAGACACGAGCTCGAGCCCCGGGTCGGAAACTCCGGGGGTGCCCGCGTCGGAAACTACTGCAACGTGCTTGCCTTCGTCCAATAACTTCAAAATCTTTTCAAAACCTCTTTCGCCGCTGTTTGCATGGAAGGAAACGGTGGGTGTGTGGATGTCGTAGTGCGCTAAAAGTTTTTTGGTAACGCGCGTGTCTTCGCAGGCCACAACGTCGGCCTCTTTAAGCACACGCAGGGCGCGCAGGGTAATGTCTTCCAAGTTGCCAATGGGGGTTGCGACCATAGAGAGCTTTTGCATGTATTGAGGGTACAGCGGTTTTGAGCTACACACCAGAGGCACAGCGGATATAAAAGGTTTTTATGTAATATTGACATTAATTTATATACACAGCATTATCGAAGCAGAATACTTTTTCACTTGATCCTTTTCAATCAACCAGACGGGAGATTCAGTCATGAGCACCCCTATCCTTCAGCTCGAGCATTCGGACACCACCCAAGGAGGCATCGGTTTTACTGCCTTCTGCTACAGTGGTCCTGAAACGTGGTCACTCGCCGGGCTCTACAACCCTGGCGACTCACCTGCCTTTGCGACCCGGCTTGCCGCCGCCTTGGCACCGCTTAAGGCAAGCCGTGTCTATGCACCAAGTCCTACCCAGTTCAACGGGCTCGTTATCGAGCCGGAAGAATTGGACGTTGAGATTCCTCTCAGTGGACTCACAACCCTCCACCGCAACAGGCACGTTCCTGCCGACGGCACACCTATCAGTTGCGTCGGAGATGCTGGCATCTTAAGTGCTGCAGGCTGCCCTCTTATTGTCGCAGCCTATGAAGACAGCCTTGTCTTTGCTCATGCGGGACGAGACTGCATACTCGACCGTGCGCGTGTCCAAACAGCGGGCAAGAAGAAGGGGCGGCCGCACGAAAGTGTCGTGAATTCCCTTATGGAGATGTTGCAGAAAAAGTCGGCCTTTCCAGACAGTTTCGACCCGCGCAAGGTTGAGGTATGGGTCTACTGGTCCATACAGCCAGATAACTTCTTGCACGAATTTGCCCACCCCACACATGGGCGCTGGAACCGGGCCGCAGCCGACTATGTTAGGAGGCAGTTTGGCGACAGAACTGCGATGCAAAATGCCAATGGAGTCTGGCTGGACCTCCCGGCAATTATTCAAGGCCAGTTGGTAAAACTGGGGGTCCCTGTGGGCAACATCGACCTCGACAATGCGTATTTGCCCGAGAGCTTCCCCACGACCCGCACGGGTGACGGCAAAAGCCGCTATCTCGTCGGAGTCGTACGCACCAGCTGACACACACCGCTTCCCCAGCCAAAGGGGAGGCGGTTTTTTCTTTTACCGCGAGGGTGCTAGCATGCAGTAGTATGAAGGCCCACTTTATTGGCATCGCCGGCAAAGGCATGAGCGCTACCGCGCTATTGTTACGCGAGCAAGGGTGGGAGATAACAGGCTCCGACGAAGGTTTTTACCCACCTGTCAGTACCTACCTTACAGAAGCCGGAATTGGATTTGCGCATGGATATAGAAAAGAAAATATTCCAGCCGATGTCGATCGTATCATTATCGGCAAAAATGCAAAATTAATTCCTGAAACAAATGCCGAGGTACAAGCTGCACTGGAAAGTGGCGTGCGCGTCTGCTCGTTCCCCGATATATTAGAAGAGCTGACAGAGAATACCGACAACATTATTGTTGCAGGCTCCTACGGCAAGTCGACCTCTACAGCCCTCCTTGCCTGGTGTTTGAAAGAAGCCGGTAAAGATCCGAGCTATTTTATCGGCGAAATTACCAAAGGGTTTACTGCACATGCACACAAAGGCGCGAGTGATGTGTTTGTACTTGAAGGCGACGAATATCCCTCTTCCAATTGGGACCCGCGTTCAAAGTTTTTACACTACCATGCAAAAAATATTTTACTTACATCAGCGACGCATGACCATATAAATATCTACCCGACACACGCAGATTATCTCGCGCCCTTCCGCGCACTTATTGCATCCCTTCCTGCGAACGGGCTTGTGGTAGCCAATGGCGGCGAAGAGCATGCTCGCGCGCTGACTGAAGAGTATACCGGCACAAAAGTTTTTTATGGCATAGACAGTGTGCACGAATGGCATCCAACAAATATTGGATACGGAGAAACAACTACGTTTGATTTAATGAAGGGAGATGAGTTAGTTATTTCTATTTCAACAACACTTCTTGGTACCCACAATATTGAAAACATCGTCGGTGTCTGTGCACTACTATTAGAAAAAAAGCTACTAACCCCCGCTGAAGTCGCTCGAGGAGTAGCATCATTCCAAGGAGTAAAACGCCGTTTGGAGTTACTAAGCCCTGGCTCCCGCATACCCGTCCTTGAAGGCTTTGGTTCATCGTACGAAAAAGCTCGCAGTGCTCTGGTTGCAATGAAAAATCATTATGCAAACAAACGTATTCTTGTGGTGTTTGAACCGCATACGTTTAGCTGGCGCAACCGACAGTCTATCGGTTGGTACGACAGTGTATTTGCAGGTGCAGACATAGTGTATATCTACGAACCCGCGACCCAAGGCCATGAGACCCATGCACAATTAAGCCAAGCAGAAATTGTGGCACGAATTACAGACGCCGGTTTTTCAGCATTCGCTGTTACAAGTGCTGCACAGACACTTAACATATTGGGGGAAGAATTAAAGGAAGATGACACAGTGCTTTTACTCACGTCAGGAAACTTGGATGGATTAATAGAAACTATTCCTGCTTTAGTGGAGAAGAAATTTCCTATCACATGAAATCTATCCCTCTTCCTGCAAAAGATTTTGACATCTATATAGCGCGGCCGGACACTCGGTGGCTCCTGCGTGAAGGCGAGCCACTTGCTGAAATATATACACAGGGGTACCTCCCCTATTCAGGCGCGCACAACAGCAAGGACATTTTTTATTCAGGACGCAGTGCACGGGTAGTCCTTTCAGACTTCTCCTTGAGCAGTGAAAATCGTCGCATTGCCAAACGGTTTGATGGACTATTTCAAAAAGAGCTCGTTCCCTTCACACAATTCAAACCAGATAATCATTTTTGGAACCTGTCGCTCACGTACTTTGCCCAAAAGCACGGGCCGGGGGCCATGCCGCGAGCACGCATCGAAGCACTGTTTGCTGCCGGGATACTTACGACCGTGGTCGTTTACCGACACGATAAAGAGATAGTCGGTTATGTGCTCGAAGTCGAGGACGGCACTATCCGGCATTTTTGGTATTCCTTCTATGACATACGGTATGTGCAACAATCACTGGGGCTTTGGCTTATGCTCGACTGCATACGCGCCGCACAAGAAGACAGCTTTGCCTATTATTATCTTGGCACCGTATACGGAGAAAAGGCGCTTTACAAAACCAACTTTGAGCCGCTGCAGTGGTGGGACGGCACACACTGGAATAACGACCAAAAGCTCTTACGCGAACGCGGCCGCTCTGAATAGCGGCCGCGCGGCAACACTTATTTTTTTTGATTAGTTCTGCGGTGGAAGTGGTGGCAAGAGGACGCTACCAATAACGTAGACTATGCCGTTGCTGGCTTTGTATGCGTGGATAGCGACAGAGCTGTTAACGCGTGCACTCTTGTCGGTTGCCAGAACACTAAAGTTCAGCATGTCTTTTGACAAGGCCTGTATATTTCCTGCCTTTTGTATGTTTACGTCGATAGTTTTGCCCGAAACAATGTGGTACTGCACAAGGCGCTTCAACTGCGCCGCGTTCAAGTTGTTAATGGTGCCTGAAGGCAGTTGCCCGAAGCTTGCGTCAGTTGGAACAAACACGGTGTATGGACCCTTACCTGTAAGCGATGCCGAAACTCCTGTTGTTGAAAGCAGTGCCGCAAAACGCGACTCACCCGAGAGGCTGGCAATAATACCCGCTACGGTCGATGAAGTACGGACTTCTGCAACCACAGGTTGTGCCGGGCTTACCAGCGCGTCTGTTGTCGACGCTGTGGGGCTAGCGTAGCCCACATCTGTAGGTACGTCAGCTTGCTGACGTACCATATTCCACCACCAAAAACCTACAATAATAAGAACTGCTACAGCCGCCACCCACATCCATGCTTTATTGTTTTTCATATATGAAGACATATTACGCCTTTGTTAATGAATAACGCATGAAGAAATCAGACACTCAAAACTCCCAAACTGAGTGGTCATGGGGAGAGTCGAACTCCCACCTCTTGCGAGACACGCTTCTGAGACGTGCGCGTATACCAGTTCCGCCACATGACCGCAGTGCATTTATACCTTATTATGCTCCGCCCCGCACTACGTGGTCAGGCTCGCACAAAAGCAAAAAACCTCCCGCAAGGGAGGTGTTTTGCTTTTGTGCGCGCACTTGGGGTCGAACCAAGGACCTTTCGAGTATCAGTCGAATGCTCTACCAACTGAGCTATGCGCGCGAGTAACGAGCGAGGATATGGTCGCGCGTATGTGCGATAGTACCAAAAGTTATTGTGTTTTACCAGCATACATAATCTTCGGCAACGCAAAAACACTCCTGAATTTCGTGGAGTTTTGTATCTATCCTTTTTGCATCAATACCGATTTTAGAAACACACCTTTCTTTTGTTCCGTTCACTAAGTCCCTTACGTGTATGGGAGAACCGAGTGCAATTTAGAGTTAGCACTATCACTCTATTCTCTTGCGAGAATAATCGCCGATTCAGTTTCTGTACTCGTACGAGATACAGAAACGCATTTCAATTGAATTGTTCCACGAGCAGCTTCCGCTACCCGTGCCTTGTTACGACTTACTCCCTATCACCGAGCTTGCCGTGGGCCGCCTAAGCGGACTTCGGGCACTCCCGGCTCTCTTGAGTTGACGGGCGGTGAGTACAAGACTTGAGAACGTATTCACCGCAGTATAGCTGACCTGCGATTACTAGCGATTCCAGCTTCATGAGGTCGAGTTGCAGACCTCAATCCGAACTGAGCACTCGTTTAAAGGATTGGCTCAGGGTTACCCCGTCGCGACCCGTTGTCGAGTGCATTGTATCATGCGTGCAGCCCAGGATATCAGAGGGACATGCTGATCTGGCGTCATCCGCACCTTCCTCCCCCGTGAGGGGGCAGTCTCGCCTGACATAGAAAACAGGCAACGCGGGTTGCGTTCGTTACCCCACTGAAGGGAACAACTCAAGCCACGAACTGACGACGACCATGCATCACCTGCCCAACAGTCTTGCGAGGGCCAAAGTTTCCTAAGGCTTACAGTTGGGTTTCAAACCCTGGTGAGGTTCTTCGTTTGCCATCGAATTGAGCCGCATGATCCACCGCTTGTGCAAGTCCCCGTCTATTCCTTTGAGTTTTAATCTTGCGATCGTACTACCCAGGCGCCGAACTTAACGCGTTAGCTACGTCTCGAAGAGGGTCGATACTCCTCAAAACTAGTTCGGATCGTTTAGGGCGTGGACTACCGGGGTATCTAATCCCGTTCGATTCCCACGCTTTCGTGTCTCAGCGTCAGGAATGTGCCAGTAAAGTGCCTTCGCATTTGGTGTTCCCCATGATATCAACGGATTTCACCCCTACACCATGAGTTCCCTTTACCTCTCACATCCTCTAAGTCGTGCCGTTTCGGTTGCGTCCCCTGGGTTAAGCCCAAGGTCTTTCACAAACGACTAACACGACCGCCTACACACCCTTTACGCCCAGTGATTCCGGATAACGCTTGGGGCCTCTGTATTACCGCTCCTGCTGGCACAGAGTTAGGAGCCCCTTATTCATGGGGTAACGTCAATTACTTCCTCCCCCATAAAAGGTCTTTACGTCCCGAAGGACTTCATCAACCACGCGACGTCGCTCCATCAGGCTTTCGCCCATTGTGGAAAGTTCTTGACTGCAGCCATCCGTAGATGTATAGCCCGTGTCTCAGTGCTATCGGTGAAGGTCAGCCTCTCAGCTCTTCTAAGCGTCATAGGCTTGGTAGGCCATTACCCTACCAACTACCTGATGCTGCGCAGGCCGCTCAAAAAGCGGGTTACCCCTTTAACGTCGCCGTACCATCTGGAATTACCTAACCTTTCGGCTAGCTATGCCAGACTTTTCGGTGCGTACCTGCGTATTACTACCTCGTCTGCCGGTTGCCTTGCGGCCCCCTTGACTTGCATGCCTAATCCACGTCGCCAGCGTTCATCCTGAGCTAGGATCAAACTCTGAATATAAGAGACAATTCACATTTGAATGTGTCATGTTTCTTTTTTACTGTAATGAACGGAACAAGAGAAAAGCGTCCAACCTCACTAAGTTGAAAATTAAAATCTTGTTCCTGCCTCCTACCGGAACGGTAGCAGGACTTTTGTTTCTTGCTTCTATTTCCAGTCGCTCCTAGGTGACCAGAAATAGAATGATCAATGTTTATCAATTCGATATTGATGCTGTCTTCTCTAGCCGCTATAGCTAGAGAAGATTTTTATTTAATGTTGTCAAAGTCTGCTTTGGCTCCGGCTTCATTCCCCTTTCAGGGTAAACAAAAACCGCCCAAAGGCAGTCAAGACAGTATAGTCATATATGGGAGGGAGTCAAGCCTTAAAACCGGCCTCCTGCAAGGCTTCTTCCACCTCCACATATAGCTCTTCTTTTGAGCCATTACTGTGGAAAATATGGTCAGCCATAGCCATTACTTGTGCAATACTTTGCTTGGCTGGGTCGGTGCTGTGCATCTCGCGTTCTTCATGCGCAACAAATTCATCAAAGGTAACGTGGTCGGTTTCGGAGCCGCGCTTTACAATGCGCTCGTAGCGCAGCTCACGGTCGGCATCTACCGCCCACAACAATGCCCCATGAGCTTTTAAAAATTCTCCTTCGCTTGGGGTACGGATAGACTCTAAGACAGCGTCCCCTCCTTTTTCCTTTGCTTGTGCAAACAAGTGCTCCACTGCGTAGGTCAGTCCGTGCTTGGTGCGCAAGTCGTTAGCAACTTCAGTAATGGTGTCGCGGTTTACGGGCAGCCCGCGACGGGTAACTTCTTCAATAAAAAATTCGCGCGCAGAAAGATGCGTAAATCCTTTTTCGTTTACCAAATATTCAACCGCAGTTCCCTTCCCTGCGCCCAAGGTTCCGGTAATGCCGATTATCATTTTTCTATTCTACTACGCGTTGCGGCCCTCGGCCGTAGACCGGCCACGGGCGAGGCGGGAGAATTTTTCCCACGCAACAAGGAGTGGAGATGCGAGGAAAATAGACGAATAAGTTCCAGCAACCATACCAACGATAAGTGTGAGAGCAAAGTCTTTTGTTGATGCTGGCCCAACAAAGTAGAGCGCGCCAAGCATGATAACAACAGTGAGCGATGTGTTAATAGAGCGGGCCAATGTTTGCACAATGCTCTTGCCTACAACATGGTCAAACTCTTCGCGTTTGTTGTGGTCAATATTGATACGAAGGTTTTCGCGGATACGGTCAAAGACGACGATTGTGTCGTTTATTGAAATACCAAGAATAGTTAGGAGCGCCACGATAAACAACGAGTCGACTTCAGCGCCGTGGAACGCCCCAAGGAATGCAAAGAGCCCTACCGGCACGAGCACGTCGTGCAAGAGTGTAACAATTGCAACCACGCCGTACTTCCACGACGCAACCGGTTTTGAAACATGGCGAAATGCAAATGCGATAAACAAAATAATGCAGACAATGACGAGCGTAAGCGCTATAAGACCTTTTTTTAGAAGCTCGGCGCCGAGCACGGGGCCTACCGAGTTAAATTGAACCTCTTCCATCTCGCCCATATTGCGGAGCGGCTGCAAGAGCTGTTGACGTTCAACTTCCGTAAGGTTGCGCTGGCGCAAAATGTAGCCCGTGTCCCCTGTTGGCTGGATCCTAACTTCACCAAGGCCAAGGGCAGAGACGTTGCTTTGGATCATTTCAACTGAAGGCCGGCCGGCCGGATATTTCACTTCCAAAAGCGAGCCGCCCGCCAAGTCGATGCCCGGCTTCAAACCCCACAAGCCAATTGCGATGAGTGCGAGTACCGAAAGTACCGCAGGGAAGATAAAGAAATATTTTAAGTTTTTTGAAATATCCATAGAAATTTATAAGTTGATTCCCGAGCGCATAAGGAAGCGACCAACGCGGCTCTCTGCATTTACGCCAAGCGCAAGCAAGAATGTGCGCGAGATAACAATTGCCGAAAGCAGCGAAATAATAACGCCGAGTCCAAAGACAAGCGCAAAACCCTTAATGAGAGATGTACCGAACCAGAACAAAATAACTGCAGCAATAATGTGTGCGATGTTTGAGTCGCGTATAGCATTCCATGCGCGAGTAAACCCTTCGCGAATAGCTTCTGCTGCACGGCGGCCACTCTGCAACTCTTCCTTCATGCGCTCGGCGATAAGGATGTTTGCGTCAACGGCTAAACCAACAGAAAGTATAAACCCGGCCAACCCTGCGGCTGTCAGCACGACAGGAATAAGTTTAAAGAGCGCGAGCATCATGAGCGAGTAGATAACAAGCGACACTACCGCCACCAACCCCGGCAAACGGTACCAAAGAATCATAAAGATAGAGAGTATGAGGAAGCCCAGCAACCCGGCCATAACACCCGCGTGTGCCGCCTGGTCGCCAAGCGCTGCACCAATTGACTGCGTGCTGTCGAGCGTAATAGGTACTGGCAAGGCGCCAAGGTTTAAGTTGGTTGCAAGTTCCTTCGCCGCCTCGGCGGTAAAACTGCCTGAAATGACTGCGCTGCCATCACTAATTTTTTCCTGAATAACCGGAAGCGAAAGGAGCTTGCCGTCTAAAAATATACCTAGTTCTCGGCCAACGTTTTTGCCTGTAATGTCTGCAAACAACTGAGAACCTTCTGTATTAAACGTAACTTGCACCACAGGCGCAGTTGCGAGAGCACCGCTGCCACCGTTACCAAACTGGAGCGCCGCAGTTGAGATATATTTTCCTGTAAGTCCTGTGTCTTCAAATGCAGCTGGGTTAACTGTGCCGTTTGCCAGTGTAGTCGACGCCTGCGCGCCTTGTTTTAGTAATTTAAATTCAAGCGTGGGAGTCTGGCCTATCATTGCAACCGCCTGGTTTACGTCGGTCACCCCGGGGAGTTCAACTATTAGACGGTATGCACCGGTACCGAGGGCGCCTGCCTGTTGGGTTTGTACGACCGGCTCGCCCACACCAAAGGCATTAACGCGGCGTTCAATGACCTGCTGCAAAGCAGACATCGAGTCGTTAATTTGTGCAGCCGGGACCTTGCTTGTGTCGGCGTTGTAGACCAAGTGGGTACCGCCCGAAAGGTCGAGGCCGAGCTTAAACGCAAAACGGCTTTCCGGAACATTGGTCTTCCATACAAAAAACCCGACAGCCAAGGCGGCAACCAGAACTAGTACAGCGCTATAACGCATTGCAAACATGTCTGTGAGGATACCAGATTACACCTCGGACCGCAAAGGGATCTTTTTGGCCAACGTAAGGAGATTTTTAAAAATCATAGCAATGGCAATGGGGCCGATGCCGCCGGGGACCGGGGTAAAAAGTGACGCGACGTCAGCACACGCTGGGTCTGCATCGCCTTTTATAGTGCCTCCCGACTCAGATGTCCCTGCGTCTAACACAGCTACTCCCCTAAACGGTTCGTTTTGTGAACCGTCGGGCGAACCGACTCCGTCGGTTTTAGCCTTTTTCAACATTTCTTTTTTTAAAATTCCTTCTTGCCCTGCACCAAGCACTACAATGTCTGCATCGGCAACCGAAGATGAAAGGTCTCCACTGGTGCTTGTCACAACAACTACATCCGCGCCTTCCCTTGTAAACCATGTCTCAGCAGGCCCACCCACCAACTTTCCTGCACCAACTACGGTAACTTTTTTTCCTCTACTCTCGACAGAATTGCGCGAAAGAATTTCTTTAAGCGCCCCAACAACGGGGGTGAGCACAACCTTTCCCGAACGGTCTCCCATTGCGTCGACGTCTTTCTCAAGCGGTACTGCTGCAAGCACACGCTCTGCATCAATAGTTTTTGAAAGCGGCATCTGCACCAACATTGCATCACTCGTTTCTGCAATTTCGCGCACAGCCACAAGAGCATCTTCTGTTGTTGCATCCGCAGGCAGCGCAAACTCGACAACATGTACGCCAAGTTCGCGTGCAGTTTTTGCTTTTAGGTCAACAAATTTCTTTGCAAGCAAGTCGTTACCCGAACGCACAAAACCTAAGGTTACTGGCTTCCCAAGTTTTGCAAATTTAACCTTCAACTCTTCGCGGATCTCCCGCGCTATTTCCTTGCCGTCAACAATCATAAAAGTGAGTAGAAACAAGTATGTCGTATTAGATATGATAACTCAACCTATTAAATTCTTTTTAACTGCCTGTTTCAGCTTCTCTCCATTCCCATGCCCCAGCATCCCCACATACGACTGCACAGTCGGACTGTCCTCTTCTAATCCGTACGTCCGCTTCAACATCCGCCGTTTTGTACTCGTACGCAACACACGGTGGTCGGGAAAATGTATCCAGCCTAAAAAGTCGACACCTGGCGCAAATGTTTGAATAGACACTTTGTTGGGGTGCAGTTGGAGTTTTAGTTTGTCTCGTAGAAACACCGCACTATTTGCTAGTATCTGTTCCAAATATTTTCTGTCTTGAGAAAGAAACACAAAGTCGTCCGCATACCGAATGTAATATTTCACTTTCAGTTTGTGCTTTACAAACTGGTCGAACTCGTTCATATAGATGTTTACCAAAAGCTGCGAAGTAAGGTTGCCCAGTGGAAGGCCCACTTTGTAGCAAGGACTACCCTTGCTACTTTCTTCAAGGTTCGACCTTGAAGTGAAGCTGCCGACTACTTCGTGTAAAAGCCGAAGGACATCTTTGTCGTGGATATAGTTCTCAAGTATAGAAAACAACACTGCATGGTCGACAGATGCAAAAAACTTTCGGATGTCGCATTTCAATACCCACACTGTTTTTGTGTGATTTTGTGAGCATTTTTTCGCATATGCGAAAAACTGACACATTGCTTTGTGCACGCCTTTTCCAACACGGGAAGAATACGTGTCGTGGATAAATTTTTTATCAAAGAACGTATACAGCACCCTGTGCAAGGCATGATGCAGGAGCCTGTCACGCACGCACGCTTTGTGTATGTCGCGGGGTTTGGGGTCGCTGATACGGAAATGATGATACGGACTGTGGCGGTAGGTTTTAGTCCTCAAACCTTTATGCAATTCAAAAATGTTCTCTTCTAACGTAGAATAGAATTCTTGCACATCTGGTTTTTTGCTCTTGCCACGCTTAAACTCTTCCCACGCGCCCAGTAAATTTTTAAGTGAAATTATTTTTTTAAACAAATCACTATGAAGCAATCCCCCCCAACGATGTTTTGGCTCCTATTGTTCATATACTTACGGATATATACAAACAAGTGTATCAAACGGGCAAAAAAGTTCCTAAGCGCGACCGATACGGAATATATGCACGCGTCGAAGATGCATCGCTCGTATGTATGACCCTTTCTATTGAAGCGGCATTGATGGAGCCAGCTGAAAAAATAACCGTAGTAAAGAAACTACGCATACATATAGATATTACAAAACGCCTTGTACGTGTGTGCCAGGAACTATCTATTATCGGAGATACAAAGTATTTTTCTCTCCAGGAAAAGCTTGTCGAAGCATCGAAAATGGCTCATGGCTGGCTGACCTATCTGCAAAGAAAAGAGCCCTTTGGGGAGGGCTCTCATTCCTGACACTTCCACGCGAGACCGCAAGTTCGCATTGCGATTGTCGACGTTCGTCCAGTTGACGTTGAACTTGTCGTCGTTCCAATTGCAATTCGGCACGTTGCCGTCTGTGTTGCGCGAACCCGCTTGTACCGCACCCCATCCATGTCACCGGAAATCGTTTGCACGATTTCCTGCGTTATTGCCAACACTGTAGCAAAAGGTTATACCTCCCTTCCGGCGGTCGCCGGGATTATGCCGAAGCGCTACTTCGTTAAGGCGCGATACGTAGTTTCAATATGGCAAACCGATACTCCCACCAATGAGCGGAGCCGATTGTAGTAGCCATACAAAGTATACCAAGTAAAAAAAGCGGCTCCGATGCAAGCATCGGAGCCGAAGTTAAACAAGACACAAATCGAAAGGGTCAGGAAACCGCCACGCGAGACCGCAAGTTCGCATGGCGATAGCCGACGCTCGTCCAGTAGACGAAGAACCAGACGCCGCTCCAACCGCAAAACGGCACGCTGCCGTCGGAGTAGCGCGAGCCCGCACAAAGCGTCCAGTTCTGCAGGTCGAGATGCTTAGCCGTTTCGACGTAGTAGGCGAGTTCCAGGAGCATCCGCTCCTTGAGCGTAAAGGTATTGAGTCCCTCTTGCTCAATGTCATCTGCCGACTTGTTCTTCAGGTTCTCATCGGCTTCGGCTGTGTCGCGCACCCAGACCACGTACGGAGTGGCGGGACGTTTGACGATATCCGTAACGGTATCGAGGCTGTGCCTGTACCGCCAAGACTTGAAGGCCGCCTTGCAAGCGTCGAAGACCCGGTTGTTGGTGATGATGGGCACCACCACAACTCCACGGCAGGGGTAGTCGGGCTTCTGCGGGATATGCAGCCCTTCGAGTCCGCCACAATAGCTGAAGTGGCTCTTGTAGAAAATTTCCCACTTCATAGAGTCGAACTCCGGCATTTTGTGAAGGCCGAGTTTGCGCAGATCCGCACCCAGCTCACTCTTGTGGCCGATGTAGTAACGAGCCTTTTCCGGGTCGATATCCCGGCCGAGTTGCTGCATGACAGCAGCACCCAACTCGAGGGCTTCCCCGCTGGTAAGCGGTCGGACTGTCCCATACGTCATGGGCTGTTCCTTTCGTCTCGTCTGTAAAAGAGCTGTCCTGGGGCACATACACGCACCCATCAGCTAATTTTTATTATGCACTTAATAGCTTATTTGTCAAGCATTTTTATGCCTTCTGTTTTCTGCCGGGACAAAGTCTTCATATTTCCCGTTCGTGTAATAAAACGCATCGAGGGACGGGGCGGAATATTCAAAACCATATTCGCGGGTAAGTTTGGAGCCATCAACTGCAATTGGGTACGAATAGCTCTTCCACCCACCCTTACTTGTTGGCACACGGCCGCGAGTACCGTGCCACATCCAGAAAAATACAAAACGAATAAGTTGTGGATGCACGTATATAACCTTCTTCCCTACTGCCTTTGCCATGTCGGGTGCGCGGACAACTGCGCCCGGTGGGCAGATATTAAATGCCTCGTATTGTTTTTTGAGCGGCGAAAATGCGAGAAGTTCCACAATGCGGACAACATCGTCTTCGTGGATAAACTGGCGCAACCACGTGTGTGTTGCCGGAACAAACGACACCATTAAAGAAATTAGTTTGTGTACGAATGCCTCGCCCATAGGACGGGCACGGCCGAGGGATTCTTTGAGTTGGCCCGACAACGCCGCCTGCAGGCCAAACCGTATGCGCATGTAGCGGCCACGCGGGCCGGTAATTGCCGCCGGGCGCACTATAGCAACTTCTATATTTCTCCCACGCTCCTTTGCTGCTGTAAATTTCTCTTCTAAATGCTGCTCAACTATGCGCTTTTCTTCAGCATATAAATAGTCACTCTTCCGGAACCCCTCCTCTTCTTTGTACCGATGGTCTACTGAATTTGTTTTCTCTGCTCCATATGACGCCACGGTCGAAAAATGTACGAGGCGCGTCACAAACGAATGTTCAAAACAAAAGTCGAACACGCGGTCGGAACCGTCGACGTTCCACTGCCACTGTTTTTCTTTTTCGCCATACATCTCGCGAATCTGCCACGCACTGTGTATGACAATGTCGGGTTTATAGGCAACAACTTGTTCTTCCCAGCCTGCGTCCGACAAGTTACTTTGTATGTATACAAGCTTCGGCTCACTTGAAATTATTTCTGGCAGGGGCTCTTTATCGATACCGATTATTTTCTCGACATCGTCGCGCTGTGCAAATTGTTGCACAAGCATGGTGCCAACATATCCAGCCGCCCCTGTTATAAGTAGTGTGTGCTTCATACTGTGTAGTCTACCAAGAGCTGACGCGGAAAAACATCCGCTTTACGGTCTTGAGCGCAATAACCAAGTCGAGCCCAAGCGAGCGATGCTTAATATAGTAAAAGTCGTATGCAAGGCGAGTCTTTGTTTCTTCAACCGACTGCGGGCTAACATTCCCCGCTTCGTACCGCTGGTTAATTTGTGCCCACCCGGTGATGCCCGGCTTTACCGCATAGCGCACAGAGTAGTACGGGATTTCTTCATCTAGTCGTTTCCCCAAACCTTCGATGTCGTTGCGGGGCCCCATAAGCGAAAGTTCGCCTTTCAAAATATTTAAGAATTGTGGGAACTCGTCGAGCGATGTTTTGCGGAGTATATTCCCCACGCGCGTAACAGGGTTTGTTGCTTTCTCTTCCGTGGTCCATTCACTCGAAGCTGACTTATTGACGCGCATACTGCGAAATTTGTATGCACGCATGCGTGTGCCACCCTGGCCCAAACGTGTCTGGGCGATAAACACCTCACCTGGGCCTTCAAGGCGCATAAATACAAAAAGAAACGGGGTGACGATAATTGTCACGAGGCCCATCAACAGCCCGCCGACAATATCCACCACGCGTTTTGTTGCGGTATAAAAATTAAACCGAGGAGGTGTAACATTTTTTAAAAACCAGTCGTACCGCAACAGTGACAGCGGCACACGGTCAAACACTTCTTCGTACAAATTGTAAAAGTCGACATACTGATACCGACGCTGTGCAACAGTAAGGTTGTATATACGTGGCAGGAGCGTGCGCACCGAGTCATGTTCGCCGTCGACAACAAGTAGCGACACATGTTCCTCGTCGAGCTTTTTTACAAACGCGCCAAAGTCACCCGTGCGCAACTCAGCCGGGTCTGCAACCACGCGAAATTCTATATGGTAGCGAGAATTATTATTTACTTCCGCGAGCAGCTCTTCCACCTCGGGGCCCGAACCTATAAGCACCGCACGTTCGCGAACACTCGGCTTGGTGAGTTTTGGCACAAGTGCCAAACGCCAGAGAAAAATTAAAAAGAGTGAGATGCCTAAATAAATTGCCAAATTTGTCTTGGGCGCAATACCAATTTGTGGAAGAGAGAAAAACAGCAACGCCGCAAGAACAATATTAAAAATCTGTGTACGCAAAAGAATCTGCGGCAGCGCACTGCGGAACAAAAGCACCTGTTTGCTGTAGAGCCCCGCCATATAAAACACCAACACCCAAACTAAAAACAAAAAACCAAACGACCCTGCATAGGGGCCCCAAATTTCGTACGGGGGTATCTCCCGGTAGCGCAACGCAAGTGTGAGCCACAGCGAAAAAGCGAAAACCGCGAGGTCCCCTGCAAACAGCAGCGTTAGGGCATATCTTCGACCGAAAGTCATTGTGGTAAGGTATACCATATAACCTTCTATAGTCTAGGAGAGTTTCAATAAGAACACGTTCAATTTTTCATGAAAATCCTATACGCCATAACGAAATCTAACTGGGGCGGCGCACAACGCTATGTCTTTGATATGGCCGTAGCTGCCAAAAAAGCAGGGTTTGATGTGGCAGTTGCCTATGGCGGGAACGGCATGCTAAAAGACCGGCTGGACGCGGAGCACATTCGCACTATTTCGCTTGATATACAAAACGAAGCATCGCTCGGCGCAATTATAAAAACAAAAAAAATACTCCAAAAACTCTTTGTGAAAGAGAGGCCAGATGTTGTCCACTTAAACAGTTCCCTTGTTGGAATTAGTGGCGCCTGGGCCGCACAAAATTCCAACATTCCACGAGTCATTTTTACCGACCATGGATGGATGTTTAAAGAGGCTCGTTCATTTCCTATCCGCGCCATTACGTGGATTATTTCGTGGGCAACCGCAGTACTTGTCGACCGTGTCATTGCAGTTTCTGACGACGAACTGAGGCTCACTCAGCACATGCCCTTCTGTGCAAAGAAAGCAGTTCGTATCTACAACGGCATTGACCTGCAAATGCAGTTTGGCTCGGGTGAGCGTATTCGTTCTGCATTTCCTGCGGGCGCAAAAATTACTGGCACCGTAGGAGAACTTAACAAAAATAAAAATCAGGTAGCACTTATTGAGCAAGCAAAAAACAACCCGGACATGTACGTAGCCATTGTTGGCGAAGGCGAATTAGGGCCGATGCTCGAGCAAAAAATAAAAGAGTATGGATTAGAAAACCGAGTTAAACTTTTTGGTTTTGTGCCTGCGAGCGAAGCGATGAAAGGGTTTGACGTGTTTGAACTGCCTTCAATAAAAGAATCTTTAGGCTACGTTATACTCGAAGCACGAGCCGCTGACCTCTCTATTATTGCAAACCGTGTTGGTGGCGTCGGCGAAGCACTCGACCTGCCTCTTCAAGAATTTTCAAAAGAAAAAATGGTCGAAAAAACCCTTGCTCTATATAGGTAATTATCTGTCGTAGCCGCCGGAGAACTCGCGGTCGAGCATATCGCGGTGCGCAGCACGGGCGTAACGGCGCATACCAGACAGCATGCCGAGCGCCAAAAATTCGCCAAGTATGTGCGAGCCGCCGTAACTCATAAAGGGAATAGTTGTACCTGTGACAGGCAAAATACCTAGGTTGATACCCGCATGGAGCGTAAAATGTGCCGCCAGGTAACACAGCACGCCGAGCGCAAACAGCGTTTCAAAGTTGGTAGCACCGCGCGCCGCTGTTTGTATAATGCGCCAAAATAAAATCCCAAACAGTAAAAAAACAAACAAAATACCAACAAACCCCCACTCTTCGGCAAACGCAGCAAAAATAAAGTCGGTTTGGTACTCGGGCAAAAAGCGCAATTTGCTTTGCGTGCCGTAGCCAATGCCTTTACCAAACAATTCGCCCGAACCAACAGCAACCATCGACTGGTACGCGTTGTAGCCCGTGCCCTGGACGTCTCGCGCAGGATGCACAAAGTTTAAAATACGCTGCTTTTGGTAATCGTGGAAGCCAAATAACCACAACCCCGCAAACAAGGTGAGCCCAAGCAACACCACGGTTGCAACATGTTTTTTTGAAATACCAGAAAAAAATACCATGCCAAACCACACCAAAAATATAATAATCGCGCCGCCAAAGTCCGGCTGGAGCGCAACCAAAAAAAATACAAAAGCAGCATAAAAACCCGACACAATAACGTGCCGTATGTTATGTATTTCGATATGCCGGCGCGAAAAGTATTTTGCAAGCGCAATAATAAGCGCGAGTTTTACAAATTCGACCGGCTCAATACCCAGGCCCCCAAATGCTATCCAGCTCTTTGCCCCTTTGACCGCGCGGCCGAGTACAAGCAGTAACAACAGCGGAACGATAAGAAGGCCGTAGATACTTGCCGCAACTCCACTGCGCCGTAAAAAACGCCAGTCAATAAAACTCGCGCCAAAAAATACCAACGTGCCCAAACCCAGCCAAACAAGTTGCCTAATAAAAAGAGAGTCTTGCCCTGTAAATGAGTTCATCGTCAACAAGCCGAGTGCCGACAAAGTCACAGCACAGGAAAAAATCACCCAGTCTATAGAGCGGATCTTTTTTAACCAGCCTGCAGAGACAAACGTACCCAAAAACATAGAAAATTAAAACGAAGGGAGCAGTGTAATTTCAGCACGAAGCGCGTTTGGGTTACCAAGCGGCCAGGTAAAAACAACTTGCTGCTGCGACCGGTGGGCCAACATGGGGACAATACTTTTTGATGCCGCGAGCGCTATACCCCGCGAGTCGAACAACACTCCTGCCACCGCAAGGTTTGTAACGTCAGCTGTTGTGTCGTTTTGCAGAGTAAACGAAAGGCGCGTACCGTCGGATGCAAGCACTTGGTTTGTGATTTGAACGTTAGGAAGTGCTGCTTTTGGTACGGTGTACCACGCAGGCAAACTCGAAAACGCAAACAACGCGTGCGTTACCGTCCTGTTACCCACAGGAACATTCGACTCAACAATGGGGATGGTTGCAATGGGAGGCAGCTCAGCCACGCCGTCACGTTCGACAACAAGCTGGTTGTCGGCGTCAAACAATTGGAACGAGTACACTACTGCGTGCGCGCCAGCACCTGCATTTGGGTTACGCACATATGCCGCTGCCACGTAGGTGCTCGACGCAACGCGAAATGCACGGGCCCACGAGACGAGGGGTTCGTGTGTTTGGTTTTGGCATAACAAAGCGCACGTGCCGCCGCAGTCTATACCTATTTCTGTGCCATCTTGTTTTGCATTAAAGCAGGTGGCAGGTGTAGAAAAAAATGTTGCCCATACAACCCAGCCAAGTAACAATAAAATAAAAATCGCCGCTGCCGAATACGTATACCGCCTCCTGTCGCTCCACGAAAGTGCCATTACATCATTGTAGCAAAAAAGAAACCCCACCGACACAAAGGAAGGTGGGGTGATTCTGAAGTTTCAGCTCTGCTTCTGACCGAATGCATCCTTATGCATGTCGATCAATCGTCCGAGCGAATAGCGATCGCTCACAAACAGATCCTTATTCGGAGGGTCCGTTCCAAGACGGGGACGCATTGTTTCGATAAGGAATTCAGAAGGGAGACGAATTGTCTCCATCCAAGAAGCGCAGTAGCTACAGGAGCAGAAGGCAGGCCTCTGCAAGCCGGTAACATCATCGGGTTGGTTATGATCGGTGAAGATCATCATCCCAACCGGTATCAGACCACGCTTCAGACAATGTAGGACCGCATACTTTTCAGCACACGGCTTGAAATATTGCTTCTCCGCTTCACTCAAACGACGAGGGGTATTGTTCCAGCCAACGGATCGAGAGTCGAAATTGCCCCGACCATCATGGCCAAGAACGCAACAGCCGATCTTGACCGGCTTCTCTTTGCGCCAATTAAGGCCCTTCGTCTGTGCGCACACCGCACGCAGGGTCAAATTGGGATAATGAGCTTTCCATGCATCCCGCACTTCTTGCTCGGTAGGCATTTTGCCACCGAGAGCCTCTACGAGAGTTCGTACGTGGTCACTCGACGGCGCGTCGAACATATCTTATTCCCCCAATATACTGTTCACTTTCCAGTGGATACTATGCCAAATTTTATAAAAAACGTCAAACACCAAAGACCCTTACAATATAAGGGTTAAATTTGGAAAGGAGATTCAGTTCTTAGTCCTGGCGACTACCTACTCTCGCGGCCGGTAAAGGCCACTACCATCGGCGCAAATGAGCTTAACTTCCGTGTTCGGAATGAGAACGGGTGTGACCCCATCGCCAAGTCACCAAGACAAAAAACTTAATCAGGTAAGAAAATAAACGACAAATTATTGCGATTCTCAAGCAGACCCTTTTCTCCCCCCTTTTTGAGAGAAAGGAACATTTGATCGATTAGTACTTCTCAGCTCAACACCTTGCGGTGCGTACACTTAAAGCCTATCAACGTCATCATCTCTAACGGATCTTAATGAATACTCATCTTAGAGTCGGCTTCGCGCTTAGATGCTTTCAGCGCTTATCCAATCCCGACATAGCTAC
>JBAXLB010000008.1:0-15180 GCA_037135035.1 Candidatus Adlerbacteria bacterium
TCCTCCAGAGTATTACCAACAGTAACTTCTTTGTGGGTAGTAGCTGGACCAATATCCAATGTGTAGACCCAAGTCACAGCATTACCTCTCCAGGAAAAGACTTACGACCTCGTGACAAAAAGATTAATAGTATTTTGGAGCCTGTTCAGTCTGTTGGGGCACCGCCTGCAACTACGGGAAATACTGGGGGTGCGACGTCAGTGGGACCGCAGGCATCGAGTGCGTCGGGCGGGGGGAACGGTACTAATGTGCCAACAGTAATTACTAACAGTGATGGTACGCAGACGACAATGGATGGGGGTTCAATCGCGTGGCGAAATAATAACCCTGGGAATATGATTTCAGGTATTACTGGGTATCCATCGATAGGGAGTAACGCAGGCTTCGCAGTCTTTCCTGACTATCAAACAGGATTTGATGCTATGGTCGCCAATCTTCAAACGCGACAATATCAAGCGACGACGGTGGCAGGCGCCCTGCAGTTGTGGGCACCTGGAGGCGGCGTAGGAAATGATCCCGGTGGAATAAATAACCCTGCGGCATATGCAGCCTTCGTACAGAGGGAAACGGGGATCTCCGCAAATACACCGATGAGTTCTCTTGATCGTGCACAACTTGTACAGGTAGGAAATGCAATTCAAAAAATGGAAGGGTATAACCCTGGCAAAGTCATTACCCGCTAACAAAGCGGGTACTATCTTTCTGAATGAACAACAAGTGTTCCTTGGGTAAGTAGTGTTCGCAAATCTCGAGCGAGGTTTTCCTCTGTCTGAGGATAATACACACTATCGAAATACACACCGACGGTATAAGTGCCGTCGGGTAATAAAGTTGTAACAGTGCTTCTAAATGCGCCAGAGCTATCTCCCGACAAGACTATGCCTCCGCCATGGTCGCTGCGGTCACTCCATACCTCGCCTGGTACAGGCTCAATAAGAGGGGCTGTCTGAGGGAGGTTGCCTTTTGCGATAATTATTTCAAGGCCGGTTGTTTTTAAGTATGTGCCGGTTATTGTCGGCGTCGCCGAATCTGAGATAAGTGAACTTTGATCCAAAGTTGCAATGGCTTCGACTTTGATGTCGTTAGCCGGTTGTTGTATTGATTGCTGGGAGAGAGGTTCGAATGAAGTCGTATTTCCTGGTTGGATAGGAGTCTGGACAGTATCCGTAGGAGTTTGCACCTTAGTGATTCGTTGCCAAAGATAATATGATGTTCCCGCAATAATACATATTCCTACTATTGCGGATACTATGGCGAGCAGATTTGTTTTTTGTTCCGGCATGGAATTGCTGTTTTTAGCCCAATACTTACTCTATGCTATCATATTTTCCTAGTCTCATAGATGTTCAAACAAAGCCATGTTGTTGGTTTTGACCAAATACAAGCCTTCTGCTATAGTGTGCCTCATGTCACAAGACAGACTCATAAAGCTGGCCTGCACCAAATGCAAGCGCATAAACTACTGGTCTTCTAAAAATAAGAAGCTGGTGGAGCGTAAAATTGAACTCAAAAAGTTTTGTAAATGGTGCCGTGCCCAAACGGTCCACAAAGAGGTCAAGAAGTAGTAAACGGCTCCCACAAGGGGCTGTTTTGCTATTTCTGTGTATAACAGGATTATGCATATATACAACTGTTATAATAGGTTCAAATGAAGATAAAGATCCTGGAAAAGAAAGAAGCTTCTCGGCTAAGAAAGAAGGGGTATTCGTTGGGTGAAATTTCTACCAAGCTTAATATATCCAAAGGCACAGCTTCCTTGTGGCTTAAGCATGTACTTATATCTTCGGTCGGGAAAAGTAGAATTAAAGAAAGACGTGCAAAAGGTGCAGCAAACTCTCGACAAGCCCACTTGAAACAAACAACCGAACGATTAAAGGAAGCCTCGTTGTTTGCTGGAAAAACTCTTTCTGTTGTTGCTATTACTCCCGAACTTTCACGTATTTCTTGTGCACTTATGTACTGGTGTGAAGGAGAAAAATCAAAGAATGATAAGTCACTAACTTTTACAAATTCTGACCCTTTATTAGTTAAATCGTTTTTAAAAAATTTACGAGCAGGATTCCCCATTTCTGAAGAGAAATTTAGAGTTTGTGTCCATTTGCATAGTTATCACAATAAAGATAAACAATTGCTTTTTTGGTCAAAAGTAACTAGTATCCCTCTTGAACAGTTCGTAAAACCTTATCAAAAAATGAACTCAGGTAAGAATATACGTGAGGGATATGCAGGATGTGCAAGCATACGGTATCATGATGTGAAGGTTGCTCGGCAAGTGCACGCGCTGGCTAGAGCCTTCCTTCAAATATAAGGGTCCATAAGCTCAATGGTAAACTGCCTCTCTCCAAAAGAGGACTTCCAGGTTCGAATCCTGGTGGGCCCGCCAATTAGAGCTAGGTTATTGCGCACAAGACGCTTCGCTTACGTTATCCAATGGAAGTAATATAATTGGTATATTGTCAAGTATACCGAAGGGACCAGTTTTGTGCGATAGAATAAGGCAGGTATGAGTTTTATTTTTTCGGTACCTTACTTAGTGTGGCTCGTGCTTTCGGCGCTTGCATTTGCAGGAGGCGAATTCTTTTCAAAGAAATTTGCGCTTGCTCCTGGCTTTGGGTATGTTGTTTTGATATTGGGTATGTATGCGCTCGGGACTCTCCTGTGGTTGCCTGCAATTCTTCAGAAAAACCAACTGTCACTCGTAGGCGCACTGTGGTCGGTATTGAGTTTGCTTGCAACGGTACTTATAGGGGTTATATTGTTTGGTGAAAAACTCAGCCTACTCGGAGTCATCGGTATTGTCTTTGCATTTGTCTCGGTTTTCTTACTTTCAATTGCATAGAGTACACTAGGAAGTAATGACCCAGGACGAGGCGTATGACATTTTAAAAACAGGGGCCAATGTGTTTTTAACAGGCGAGCCGGGTTCGGGGAAAACCCACACCATTAACCGCTACGTCGCGTACTTGCGTAGCCAGGGTATAGAGCCTGCAATTTGTGCGTCTACCGGTATTGCCGCCACGCACATCAACGGCTACACCATTCATTCGTGGTCGGGTATCGGTGTTAAAAGTGTTTTGACCGACTACGACCTAGACGCCATTGCCCAAAAAGAAAAAGTAGTAAAACGTGTCACGCGTTCAAAGGTTTTAATAATCGACGAAATTTCCATGCTCTCGGCGCAGACGCTCGACGCTGTCGACTTAGTAATGCGGACACTACGCAATTCGCAAAAACCATTTGGCGGTGTGCAAGTGATTTTTGTTGGAGACTTCTTCCAACTCCCGCCGGTTGTGAAAGTACGCACGGAAGACACCATGGAAATCAGCTACGACCTGCCCGTGTCGCCGTTTGCCTTTCGTGCCAAGGCGTGGAAAGAGTCCAACTTGCTTGTATGTTACTTGACCGAACAGCATCGCCAGGAAGACCCTCTGTTTTTGGAAATTCTCTCGAGCGTGCGGCGGGGGAATGTCTCGTCTAAATTAAAGTCGGCGCTTTCTGCGCGGGCAATACCTGTACCGCCAAAGGGTGTGTATACAAAATTGTTCCCCCACAATGCAAATGTCGACCGTCTCAACGACTCTGAATTGCAAAATTTACCAACCATGCCCCGTGTGTATGAAATGCGCAGCAAAGGCTCGCTGCCGCTTGTGGATGCGCTTAAACGCAACTGCCTCTCACCCGAAGCACTGTCGCTTAAGGTTGGGGCAAAAGTTATGTTTACAAAAAACGACCCCGAGGGTGACTACTACAACGGCACTATGGGCCACGTACTCGAGTTTTCAAAAATGAGCGGACACCCAATTGTAAAATTACTTAATGGTCGGGTGCTCGAAGTGGATACGGTCGAATGGGCAGTGCAAGACGGCGCTAAAAAACTCGCGAGCATCGAACAGCTGCCCCTACGGCTTGCGTGGGCCATTACTGTACACAAAAGCCAGGGAATGTCTCTGGACGCCGCAGTTATAGACCTTTCCCAGGCCTTTGAATATGGGCAGGGCTACGTAGCGCTTTCGCGTGTGCGCACACTTGAAGGCCTGTATTTGCTCGGGTTTAACGAGCGCGCGCTGGAAGTCCACCCGGAGGTAAAAGAGCAGGACGACCTCTTCCGCGATAAGGCCGAAACTACCGCTATTGCGTTTGAACAAATGGATGCGAAAGAGCTTGCCGAGATGCACGAAAATTTTATCAAAGCTTCGTTGATGTAGAGGTAAAAGCCTTTGCTTGTTTAAGTGCTTCGGTTTTGTTTTTGACCCAGACAATGTCTTTGTGGCGCTTAAACCAGCGCATCTGCCGCTTTACATAGCCAAGCTCTTCTCGTATTAGTTTTTCCACCAATTCTTTTTTAGTTATTTCTTTGTCGATGTAGTCTGCCAGTGGCACAAATTCAAACCCTAATGTTGCAAATTGTTTTTTAGAAAGGGTGGGGCGTAGTTTTTTTACTTCGGTAATCATTTTGGTTACGCGCGCAGCTACTCCCGCACGAATTGCTTTTTCATGTTTCTTTTTCTCGGGGAGCAATCCGAACCACAGCACGTTGTACGGAGAGTTGTAGGTAATCTCGGGCACAGCGCCCAAGGCTTTGGCAATTTCTATTGCTCGCACAAGACGTGCAGGGTTGTGCCGGTCAATGCGTGCGGCGGTATTTGAATCTAGTTTTTGAAGCATCGCAAAAAGTTGTGGGGCAGTTTTTTTTGCAAGTGCTGTACGCAACTTTTTGTTTGGGGGCACGTCGGGCAACTGCAACCCGCGCAAGAGTGAGTCGGCATAAAAGCCAGTGCCGCCAACCACAATAGGGATTTTGTTCCGTTCCCCAATGTCGGTAAGTATTTTTTGCGCATCCTGTACAAATTCGCCGGCACTATAAAAACGTTTTGGGTTAGCTAAACCAATAAGGTGGTGGGGGATGCCCGCCTGCTCTTTTTTGTTTGGTGTACGTGATATAGCGGCTGTGCCTTTGTACACTTGTCTTGAGTCGGCAGAAATTATCTCGCCCCCTAGCTTTTGCGCCAAAAAAATACCCAGCGCAGTTTTGCCTGACGCTGTCGGCCCTACAACCGCTATAACTTTGGGCTTGTGCATATAGCACTTGTACACCGTTTATATAAAAAAGAAAAGCGGCAGCCCTTAGGCTGCCGCTACTTGCGCTTGAATGTCAGCAAAAACTTTTTCGGGGTGTTTTGACTCAATGATGGGGCGCCCGGTTATGAGTAAACTCGATCCAAAATTCACGGCCTCCTTGGGTGTAGCAACCGCGACTTGGTCATTGCTTGCATGACCGGCAAGACGAATGCCTGGGGTCATAAAAGGGACGCCCTTTACGTATTGCTGCAAGGCAGGAATGCCCGGAGCGCTGCATACAATGCCTGCGGTTATTCCGGAGTCGAAAGCTATCTTTCCGAGCACTATCTCAAGTTCGGCTCGAGTTTTGCCATATACTGCTAGAAAATCTTGATCTTCTATACCTGTAAGAGCGGTTACAGCAACAACATGGTCACCAAACTCTTTCACAACTTTAGAAAGGATAGTCCTTCCTACGCTTGCATGGACGGTAACAAGGTTAAACCCCACAGTGACATGTTCTTCAACTGCGTCGATCAATTGGCTTTCGATATCGTACTTTTTGATATCGATCATAAGAGTTGCGCTCTTTCCGGGCAGAATTGCGTTACGCAAAGCACGCGCCGTTGTTTCAATATCCATGGTCGGTAGCTTTTTATGCACCTTATAGTGCGTACAGCCTGCGCGCTTAAGACGGCCGATAAGTTCGTACGGCGCCTGACCCCAATAGCGGTTGAGATCGAGTGCGACCATTACTTCGGGCATTTTTGTCTCCCTGATTTTGAAGGACGATTCGGAGTAAGAATCATCAAAAAAGAATGTGTTGTCAACTGGGCACCGAGGGAGACTCGGCCAAGAACATTTTTAACCGCCGTCGCGTCTAAAAATTTCTCGGCCCTGCTCGTGCGACCCGCCCTGCTGGTCGGGTGCCCGCACTCGTTTTCTCGTCTCCCTCGGGCAAATCACAAATTGCCCGGAGACATGCTCCGAGCAATAAGTGTTTTGGTGCCGGAGGGGAGACTCGAACTCCCATCCCTTGCGAGACGCGATTTTGAGTCGCGCGCGTATACCATTCCGCCACTCCGGCATTGCCCGTTTCAGGACCTAGGGCTTACCATGGTAGAATATCGTTTATGTCGGAGTTTTACAACAATGCAATTTTTTGGGTCGAAGTCGACAAGATAAAACCCAACCCTTACCAGCCCCGCAAAGAATTTGACCAAGCTAAGCTCGAAGACCTGGCAAAGTCTATCCGTCAGTACGGCGTCATTCAGCCGCTTACGGTTACACGGAGAGAATTTGAAAAAGACGACGGTGGTCTAGGTACGGACTACGAGTTGATAGCGGGCGAGCGCCGTTTACGCGCTGCACGTTTGGCCGGCGTTGCACAAGTGCCGGTTATCATACGCGCCGACTACGACGACGACAAAACAAAACTTGAAGTCGCAATAATTGAAAACCTACAGCGGGAAGACTTAAACCCTATGGACCGCGCTAACGCTTTTTCGCGTTTGGTGACAGAGTTTGGTTTTAAACATGCCCAGGTTGCCGAAAAGGTGGGGAAAAGTCGCGAGTACGTTTCCAACACTATTCGTTTGCTCATGTTGCCTTTGGACATCCAGCAAGCGCTGTCGGAAGGGAAGATCGCCGAAGGCCACACACGCCCGCTGTTGATGCTTATAGACCGCCCTGCTGAACAGAGTGTGTTGTTCCGCGAGATTATACAAAAGCGGCTTACTGTGCGTGACAGCGAGTCTATAGCGCGCCGTATTGCCTTTGACAAAGTCCGCAAGAAAGAATATTTGTATGCGCCGGAGATTTTGGAAATGGAGCGCGAACTGACAGAAGCGCTCGGGACGCGTGTTGCAATTGAACCGAAAGAAAACGGTGGCAAACTTTCAATAGACTTTATGGGCGAGGACGACTTGCGCGTGCTTTTTTCTGCACTCGCGAGCCGTATAGCACAAGGAAGTACTTCAGCGGTGAAAGATGTGGTCGAAGTCGAAAGCAATAGTGTCGATGGAGGGGCTCCACAGGGCGACGGCCCGAGGACTGAGCAGATTCCTAGCAAGGAATCTGTGTACCCAGAATCGGCAGCTATTGTTGAAGACTCTTCACAGACCTTAGACGACCGTTCGCTTGAAGAAAAAACAACCGACGAAAATACTTTTGACCCAAGTAGTTTTTCTCTATGAAAAAAATCTATTTTGTTAGACATGGCGAAAGCGAAACAAATGCAGGGGGACTTATAAAACCTGCACATGAAATTGCTCTTACTGAGCTTGGACATACACAAGCAGAATATGTTGCACAACGAGCAGGCAAGTTAGGAGCAGACATAATTATCTCGAGCAGTCTCTTACGTGCCCGACAGACAGCAGAGCATATTGCAGATAGAACAGAGCTTCCTGTTGAAACATCTGATCTGTTGGTTGAGCGGCGGTATCCAAGCATTGGAATTGGCTTGACACACAGCCACCCAACTGTAAAAGAGGTTGTTCGTATTCTGGAAATTAATTTTGGTAATGAAGATGCAACGCATTCTGATGAAGAAACATTTGAAGAAATGAAAGAGCGTGCGTTGCGATCTCTTGAATATCTTAAAAATCGTTCAGAAGAAAATATTATTGTTGTTACGCATGCTATTTTCCTATGTATTTTGGTAGGAGTTGTGTTATTTGGTCCAGAACTTACACGTCGAGAAGCAGGAAAGATTATCAATGGGTTCAAGATGAAAAACACAGGTATTACTTGGATTGAATATGACGAAGAAAGAGAAGCTGCTCCGTGGTATATCCGTACCTGGAACGACCACGCTCACTTAGGCTAGGCTGCTAGAGTTTTGGGCCGCTTTCTTTTTCTGTTGCGTTTCTAATATGGCGGCGAGCAAGCGTTGTTTTTGAAAAGCCGAGCCATTTCTGTGTTGGATGCGCGGATTTTTTAGTTTGTATCTCTACGATGTCGCCATTGTGTAACACGGTGTCGAGCGACACCATTTTGCCGTTTACTTTTGCACCAAACACATGGTCGCCGATGTCGGAATGTATTGCATAGGCAAAGTCCACCGGGCTCGACTGTACAGGCAGGTCAACGACATCACCTTTGGGAGTAAAGGCAAATACGCGGTGGGTAAAAATGTCGGTTCGTAGTGTTGTCTCAAAGTCAGGGTTGCTCGTTTCCTCTTCAAGTTCCGACAACCATGTTGGAGTCTCGGGTGCGCCGTAGCGTGCACGTGCACGTGGTTCGGGTGCGCCGTCTTTGGGTACTACTTTGCGGAATTTGGGTATAAGGCTCCGTATCCAGTCAAAACTCGACTGCGCGCCCCCGCCCGCACGGGCAGAAGGGCTGCTGGGGTTTGGTGCCTCTTTGTACATTACGTGCGCTGCAATGCCGTACTGCGCTTCCTGGTGCATGTCGTCGGTGCGAATTTGTATTTCGACAATTCCTCCGTCGCCCGAAAACACGGTGGTGTGCAAGCCTTGGTAGCCGTTTGGTTTAGGGAAGGCAATATAGTCCTTAATTTTATTTGCGAGTGGCTGCCACAAATTGTGTGCGAGCCCCAAGACCCGGTAGCAGTCGGCGATGTCGTGGACAATAACGCGCAGTGCTGCGATGTCGAACACGTTGTCGATGTCGCCGCCTTTACGTTTTAATTTTTGCCACAAACTCCACAAGCCTTTAACACGGTAGTCGATATGGAATTTTTTTATACCGTTGGTAGCTAATTCTGTTTTGAGCGCGCGTGACATTTTTTCGAGCCGTTCAAAGGTTTCCTTCGAGCGTTCGGTTAAAAGTTTTGTAGCTTGTGCAAATTCTTCTGGGTAGGCATATTCAAACGCCATGTCTTCTAGTTCGCGGCGTACCAGGCCCATACCAAGCCGGTGGGCAATGGCTGCATAAATTTCCAATGTCTCAAGTGCAATGCGTTTTTGTTTTTCGGGCGGGACATGTTTAAGCGTCCGCATGTTGTGCAGACGGTCCAGCAACTTGATTATGAGCACGCGCGCGTCTTTGCCGGTTGCAACAAGTAGTTTGCGCAAACTTTCCCGGTGGCGTTCGGTACCGCGGTATTTAAACTGTCCCAGCTTGGTGACACCTTCTACCAAAAAGCGTACCTCTTTATCAAATTCTTTTTCTATTTCTTCGGGTTTAACGCCAACATCTTCAACAGAGTCGTGCAAAAGCCCAGCAGCAATTACTTTAGCGCTCATACCAAGCCCGGCCAGACCTTTGGCAGTTTCAACCAAGTGCACCAAGTACGGCTCGCCCGAAAACCGCTTGTGGTCTTTGTGGGCAGCTGCAACAAAGTTGTACGCTTTTTCAACAAGCGCGCGGTCCTCCTTCGAAGGGCCGTTCATGAGGTCGAGAATTTCTTTCACTCCTCCCATCGACCCAGTATATACGGTTACTCGGCTTTAGGCTTGGCCCGGAACCCGCGGCGTTTCTTCTCTTCTTTCAAAATTTCGAGTGCGCGTTCAAACGTGATGTCGTAGGGGCTGTCTGTTTTAAGCGAGCGGAAGTCGGCTTTGGGTTTTGTATTGTGAGCAATGTACGGCCCAAAGCGGCCGACGTTGGCAACAATGTCTAGGCCCGTCTCTGGGTGCTGCCCCAATGTGCGTGGCAAAGAAAGGTAGTGTGCGGCTTGTGCAACCGTAACGGTAGCAGGGTCAACTTCTTTAGGGATCGATGCGCGTTTTGGTTTTGCTTTTTTGGTTTTACCTTTGCCTTCGGGCATTTCACCGAGCTGTACATACGGCCCAAAGCGCCCTGACAATACATAAATATTCTCTCCAGTTTCAGGGTGTGTGCCGAGTGGTTTTGCAGGGTCGTTCGAAATCACTTCGCCCACTTCGGTGCGCGCACCCATACAGTCGGGGAAGCGCGAACAGCTCATAAACTTGCCCTGACGCGAAAGTTTGTACACCATTGCACTGCCGCAAATAGGGCAGAGAAATTCTGCGGGTGTGGGCCCCAAGTCGGTCAGCTTGCCCGCCTCTTTGTCTTTTATTTTAACTTCTTTCAAAAACGGCGTATAAAAATCTTTGAGCGTTTTTACATATTCGCGCTTACCCTGGGCGATGTCGTCCAGCTCGTCTTCCATCTCGGCAGTAAAGGTGTCACTAATGTAGGTAGGGAAGTTGTCTTCCAAAAATGTGCTGACGACGTCACCTGTGTCTGTCGGTATAAGCGACCGACCTTCTTTGACCGTATAACCGCGCGTCTCGAGTGTGCGCATAATCGAGGCGTACGTCGACGGGCGGCCAATACCACGCTTCTCAAGTTCTTTAATGAGACCTGCTTCGGTGTAGCGCTGTGGTGGGGTGGTTTGTTTTTCGTCGGCAGTGACGTCGTTAATCTTGAGCGTTTCACCCTCTTTAACTTCCGGTAGTTCGATGTCTTCGCCGCGGGCAGCAGGGTCGGCCTTGAGCCATCCGTCAAACATCACGCGGGAACCGTTTGCAGTAAAGAAAAAGTCTTTAGCTTCGGCAGAAGCTTTCTCTCCAAATGTTAGTGTGTAGGTTACAAAGTCGGACGTGCTCTCCGTTTCCTGCACTTCATCTTCGCCCGAATGTGACTCAACGTGTGCTTTTTCATATGCGTCTATATTCGTTTTTGTTTTGGCAGTAATCTTAGTGCGCAATATTTTTGCATCAGTCATCTGCGATGCTACAGTGCGCGCCCAGATAAGTTCGTACAAACGTTTTTGCTCAGGCGTTGTTCCTAAAGATTCTTTTTCTACATGAGTTGGGCGGATAGCTTCGTGCGCTTCCTGCGCGTTTTTAGATTTTGCCGTAAATACATGGGGGTCGACATAGTTTTTACCAAACTTCTTTTCTATGTGAGCCAAAATCGCTGCTTGTGCAGGTTTACCTAAGTTGGTGGAGTCGGTACGCATATAGGTGATATGGCCCGCTTCGTACAACTTCTGGGCGATACGCATTGTATTGGCAGGAGAGAAACCAAGGCGTGAGCTGGCTGTCTGTTGTAGTGTTGATGTTGTGAACGGCGCACGTGTCGAGCGCTTTGCTTCGGTCTCCGTAACGCCAGATATTTCTAGCCCCTCTTTTGTAACAAGTGCGATAACGCGTGTCGCATCCGCCTTGTCGCCCAAATCGCGGTTTGCAGTTAAAAGCAGCCCTTCTTTCTTTTTTGTTTCAGTGTCTGCTTTTACAACGTAGAAGGTCTGCGGAATAAATGCGCGGATTTCGCGTTCGCGCTCCATCAAAATTCGGAGTGCTGGCGACTGTACGCGGCCAGCGGAAAGGCCGTACCGCACTTTTTTCCAAATGAGGCCCGACAGGTCGTAACCTACAAGGCGGTCGAGTACGCGGCGCGCCTCTTGTGCTTGGCGCAGGTCTTCGTCAATTTTGCGGGGGTTTGCCAGCGCTTCGGCGATAGCCTCTTTGGTAATTTCGTGGAAGACAATGCGGTCGGGTTTTTTGAGCCCCAACTCTTCCTTTATATGCCAGGCAATTGCCTCGCCTTCGCGGTCGGGGTCGGTCGCAAGAATCACCTCTTTTGCTTTGTGTGCAAGTTCGCGCAACTCGGCAATAACTTCCATCTTTGCGGGCACGACTTCGTAGTGGGGGACAAAGCCTGCCGGGATGTCGATTGCTTTTTTGTTGCTCTTCGGCAAGTCGCGCACGTGGCCGACAGATGCACGTACGACAAAGTCTCCCGACTTGTCGATCTCTTTTAAATATTTCTCTATAGTCTTTGCCTTTGCAGGGGACTCTACTATTACGAGCTTCATGTCATTCAATAGATACAACACAACTGCACATTATGCAAAGTACAACACATCACTACGCACAACTATGCGCGTTCTATTTTTCCTAAACGTTCAAGTATAAGTCCCCGTATTAATAGTGATGACAATGCGATATTTGTTTCTTGTGCGGACAGTCCTGCCTGTTCTATAAGTTCGTCTTGCAGCAGCGGCTCTACGAGTATGGCGAGCAGTTTATATTCTTGCTCTGTTAGGTCTGTGGGGAGCATGGCCTGCACTGGTTTGTCACTTGGTTTGAGCCCTAGAACTTGTAAAATGTCATCGCTGTTTCGCACCAGAGTTGCGCCTTCGCGCAGTAGGCGGTTAACGCCCATGCCACTTGGGCGCTCCAATTCGTGCGGTATGCCTAATACTTCGCGGTTATAGTCGAGCGCGAGCCGCGCGGTAATCAACGTGCCCGATTTTTCGCCCGCCTCTATTATTAGTGTTGCTTTGGACATCCCAGCAGCGACTCGGTTGCGCTGTGGGAACGAATGAATCATTGCAATAAATGGAGCTTTATTTTCTGACACAAGCGCCCCTCCGCGTTTTAAAATTTCCTCTGCAAGTGTGTGATTGGCGCTTGGGTATATGCTCGCAGCATCAAGGCTCGAAGGAAGTACGGCAATAGTTGGGAGTCCCACATCAAGCGCCGCCCGATGTGCTTCGGCATCCAGACCCAGTGCCATGCCAGAGACTATTGCCACCGGCATACCAGCTAAACCGGCAATCAGTTTTTGCGTCATACGCTTTCCGTACGCAGTGCAAGAGCGAGAACCGACAACGCAGAGCATTTTGTAGTCGGCCGGAGGGAGTTCTCCGCGGATATACAACATTTTTGGCTTGTCAGGGATTTCCTTTAAAAGCTCCGGAAAATCCTCTGGGGGAAGTTGTCGGATAGGAAACTGCATTGTACTATTGTACAGTCAATATATGTTGGATATTACGTTTATTCGCGAGAATCCGGACATTGTCCGCGCCGCGCTCAAAAATAAAAATCGTGAAGGTGTCGACCTGGACCGTATTTTGGTATTGGCCGACGAACGCAAAAAAATTGCTGGTGAGGTGAGTGATATAAACCGCAGACGAAATGAGGCTCAGGCCGCACGTGATATTGAAGCAGGCAAACTTCTCAAAGAAGAACTCAGCGCAAAAGAAATAGAACACCAAGCGACAGAAAAAGAGCTTGTAGCGTTACTTGTAAAAGTTCCTAACATTCCGTCTGCAGATACCCCAATAGGTCCCGATGAATCGGGGAACAAAGTACTGCGCCAGTGGGGTGACAAAAAACAATTTGCGTTTACACCGAAAGCTCATTGGGACCTTGGCAAAGAGCTGGGTGTTATTGATAGCGAAAAAGCCGCCGAAGTTTCCGGCGCGCGATTTACCTATTTAAAAGGAGATTTGGCATTGCTCGAGTGGGCGCTGATGCATTTTGCGACGGACATTCTTACGTCAAAGGAAACATTGCAAAAGATAATTGACGGTGCAGGTCTTTCTGTCTCAAATAAACCATTTATCCCAGTCATACCTCCGCTGTTGATGCGTTCGCAAGTAATGAACCGCATGGCACGCCTTGACCCAATTGAAGATCGGTTTTATCTCGACAAAGATGACCTTGTGCTTATTGGCAGTGCAGAGCATACGCTTGGACCACTGCACATGGACCAGGTATTGAATGTAGAAGATTTGCCTCTTCGGTATTTTGCAATAACTCCCGCATTCCGCCGCGAAGCAGGAGCCGCCGGTAAAGACACGCGCGGTATTTTGCGTTTGCATCAGTTCAATAAAATGGAAATGGAGTCATTTACCAAACCAGAAGATGGGCTACCCGAACAAGATTTAATGGTTGCTATACAAGAGTATGTAATGCAACAGCTGGGGTTACCGTACCAAGTGATGGCAATATGTACGGGTGACATGGGCTTTCCCGACCAGCGGCAAATAGATATTGAGACGTGGATGCCAGGCCAGGACACCTATCGCGAAACACACACGTCGGACTATATAGGAGGGTTTCAGGCTCGTAGGCTCAACACTCGTCTCAAGCGTGCAGACGGCGAAAAAGAACCTGTGCATATGAACGATGCCACGGCGCTCTCCCAACGCCCGTTGATTGCTATTTTAGAAAACTATCAAAACGAAGATGGCTCTGTAACTATCCCCGAAGTTTTGCGCCCATACATGCAAGGAAGAGAAAAAATACAAAAAGCAGCATGAAGCAACGGGTTGTATTAGGAGAATCGCGTTTGCGCGCACGGCGTCGCAAGCAGCGGCTATTTGTATTTGGAGGAAGCTTCGCGTGTTTAGTACTTATTTTTTTGCTTGTATGGTGGTTTTGTAATGCATCATTTTTAGCAATTACACATGTCGAAGTGTCCGGGACAAATGCAGTGCCTGCCGCGGCAGTAGAGCAAGCAGTGCGTACTGACATGACAGGTTCCTACGCCTGGCTCTTTGCAAAAAGTAATGTATTTTTATATCCGAAAAAAACTATTGAAGCTAATTTGTTGGCCCAGTACCCGACATTTAAAAGTGTTGGTGTTAGCGCAAAAGACTTCCACACTCTGGCTGTAGTTGCGGTAGAGCGTGTACCTTTTGCGTTGTGGTGCGGAGCAGTCCCAATAGCTACAAGTACGTGTATGTTGCTGGATGCGGGTGGGGTAGCGTATGCCGAGGCTCCGCAGTATTCGGGTGATGTGTATAAAAAGTATTTTGGAGCTCTTGCTACAAGTACACAGCTCCGGCAGTTTTTAAATGAAAGCACGTTCCATTCTTTGTCGGCACTTGCCCTGGCACTTGAGAAAAAAAATGCTCCAGACAGTGCAGAGCAAGTTACCGTAGACGAACATAGTGACGTACGCGTGCATTTTTCGGGCGGTTACGAATTGTTATTTGCAGGTGGCGACGACAGTGGGGACGTATTTAGTCGATTTTCTCTGACAGTAACTGCTGCGCCGTTTACTACACACCCACTTTCTGATTTTGAATATATTGACCTGCGTTTTGGCGATAAAGTTTACTACAAGCTAAAAAGTCAGTAAGGTACCACTATGAAAGGATTTTGGGAGACACTGCCAAAGCCGTTTTTTGTACTGGCACCGCTTGCCAATGTCACAGACGCCGCGTTCAGGCGGCTTATTGCAAAGTACGGTAAGCCCGATGTGCTGTGGACCGAATTTGTGTCGGCAGACGGGCTGGTGCTCGGAAACAAAGACATTTTGATGCGCGACTTAGTGTACAGCGAAAGAGAGCGGCCAATTATTGCGCAATTTTTTAGCTCGCGCCCAGAGATGATGGAGAAGGCTGCGACACTTGCACAGAGCCTAGGGTTTGACGGCATAGACATCAAC
>JBAXLB010000009.1:0-15051 GCA_037135035.1 Candidatus Adlerbacteria bacterium
GCGTAGGGAATATGCTCGACGGTTTGCGCAATAAACACTATCCACCGCAAGAGTAGCTGCCCAAAAAATGCCGGCACAAATGCAAGCAACGCACCCATGGTGCCGGGTAAAAAATTAAGCACCCCTGCCGCAAACCCGGCCAACATCGCCCACGGCAACACGGGCAATGCCAGCACGTTTGCCGGCAGCGCCAAAAACGAAAGCGTGCCGGTGTAGTACAGTAGCGCGGGCAAAATAAAAATCTGTACTGAAAGCGTCGACGTCGCAATTGCACGCAGTTCAAACTTTTCTGGCACCCAGTGCAGCAAGTGTTCGACCGTGGGCGAACAGGTAATAAGCCCAAATGTTGCCAACACACTTAAAATAAACGACGTGTCCCACAACAAGACGGCAGGGTTCCACAAGACCATGCCGGCCGATGCAACCGCAAGTGCGCGCAGCGCAATACTCTGCCGGTTAAAAAAACGCGCGAGTAACCCGATAAACGCCATACCGCCTGCACGGATTGCCGTCGACGACGCGCCGACCATCCCAATAAACAACAACATAAAAAGCGCGCCCAGTGGGTAGCGAAATTTCTTTGGCAAAAACGAAAGTGTGCGCATAATCGCGTCGGCGATAAGTGTAAACACATGGCCCGACAACACTACAATGTGTATGAGGCTCGATACAATAAACGCATGTTCCAAGGTGGGAGAGATACCGCGCCGCTCACCTAAAATTATACCTTCCATCAAGGTACCGAGCGGCGACTGGAATACACGCTCCAGTGATATATTAAATTTTTGTTTTATAAAAAATAATATTCCATACAAAGACGAAGGCGCCGGCGTGCTTGAAGCTAGCTGCGCGCTTGTAAGCATTGCTGAGATTCCCTGCACCTGCAGGTAATGCGGGTAGTCAAACATATTTCCACCATCACCTTGGAAGGCGTCGGGTAGCCGTAGCGTCCCTTTTGCATCGACATGTTGCCCATACAACAGCGGCATGTCCGAGGGGAAAAATGCAATGAGTGTCCCTTGCACCGGTGCACCGTTTATAGTTTCTATTTTTATATTTGCATGTAGTGTTGTGTCGCGCCGGTCTGGGTCGGCATCCACAACTCCTGCCACCGTAACTTTTTTACCAGCCTCGGGTAAGTTGTGCGCAAGCGAAACTAATGTCTGTGCACCCCAGGCGGTGTTATACATCTCAGTCCGCACACACCCAACTACCAATGCTGCACAAAAAATCGCATATGCAAAAACATGCACATTACCTCTTCCTAAAACAACAAACACTGCTGAAACACATAAAAGCCCTGCTAAAACCCACACCGGAATTATAAAAACTAACGACAGCGCAACACCTATACATATTCCACCCGCAAGGGCGTATACAAACGCGCCGTTCACACAGTAAATGGTACACCTAGAAAAAGACGTCTGCTCTAAGAAAACTGGCGGATTATTTGCGTCTCTTCGGCGCTCGACGTGGCTTTTTTAAACCGAGCCGCTTTTCCTTTTACACGCTGCTCGCACTCGCCCCACGTTTTATGCACTTTAATAACTCCGTCTACTTTGCTGACGTACGAATAGGCTTTAAGTTTTGAACGAGCACTCGAAGCTGACTTTGCCTTTTGTTTTGTTTCGTCTAGCGAAATATTTCCGACAGCAACTGTGTATACAGAAGCGGGACCGGAGTAGAGAGATACTGGAATTTCTTCCGCGAAGTTCGACGCTATTTCGTCGACGCGTTCGTTGCCGGCAATGCCTACATGCCCGCCGACATATTCCCATGCAATTTTTCCGCTCCTGTCCCGCACTGCTGCAACTAATTCCTCCCACAGATCTTTATTGAGTACCGGTTTTTTATTTTGTGTTACCCATCCGTTTGCTTCCCAACCTTTAACCCATTTGGTGATGCCGTTTATCACATAGCGCGAGTCGGTATACACAGTAGCAGGCGCGTCTCTGTGCGGCGCATGTACCAGCGCCTCAACGGCACCTTTCAATTCCATCCGGTTGTTGGTTGTGTGTTGTTCGCGGCCACCTAGTTCAAAAACATTCTGGCTGTCAGCAACAATCGCGCCCCATCCACCTCTTCCTGGGTTCCCTTTCGACGCTCCGTCTGTAAATATTGTAATCGTGTGCATAGTTAGCCTGCGTAGAGTTCGGTTAACTGCTTCACCTCTTCGATACTGATATGTGTAATGCCGTTCAGCGTAGTAATCACTTCAGAGGGGTATCCCATAGAGATCGCCATGAGAACCAAGAATGTTTCTTTCCGCATTGAAATATCCTGGGTTGGGTGGTCCGCCAACCAACGTTGAAAGGCCCCTGCTATCTTTTCCCACACACGTACTTCACCTTCTGGATTCTCGTCTTGTTCAAAGTGCTGAAGAGTCTCTTCGAGCGACTTAGGTTCTGCATCACCAAGGATTGCTTTAAAACGTTCAATTCGCTGGATAAGTTCCGGATTCAACATGCTCACAGTATATCAACAATGCGCACGCGCGGGCTGCCGCGCCAATCGAGCTCGACATGGCCAACGACGTCAGTTTTCATTCCCACTGTAATAGGTTTTTGGAACGACTCCGGAGTCGAGAAAAACGCGATCCCCGAAACTGCTGCGCCCCCGTTTACTAATTTCAACTCTAAGTGGTCAAGTTTTTTACCAAACGTACGAAGTGACGCGACGGAAACATTAGATATTAAAAATAACGGCTTCTGGTTGTCCATCCCAAACGGTGCCAGGTGTGTAAGTGCACGCTGTGCGTGTCCGACTTCGGCCAAATCCAATTCCCTATCAACCACAACTTCTTTTACAGCCCCAACGCTTGCACGCAACACTTCGTACGACTGCACCAAGCGCGGCAGCAATTCGTGTACACGCTCTGGAAGGACCGAAAAACCTCCCGCTGCAAAATGCCCGCCAAAGTCGTCAAATAATCCGGAAGCACCACCCTCGGCCGTAGCCCTATGGGCGAGGCGCATTAAGTCGACAATATTTACGTTGCCGTCGGAACGTACCGAGCCTCGCAACATTTCGCCGCCCTCACGTCCCCATAAAAATACTGTTTTGTTATGAGCTTCAGCAAGTGAGTTTGCAACGAGCCCTAAAATTCCCGGCCGCCACGTAGGGTTACCCATCACAATAATAGGGCTGGCCTGCATCTCGCTTTCGAGCATGCGCTTGTTTACTTCCTTTACCGTAGTTGCAACTAAGGTTTTGCGTTCCGTATTTATGCCGTCAAGTTGTTTTGCTAATTCTTTAGCTTCAACCTTGTCTGCCGTTGCAAGCAAGCGCGCTGCAAGTTCGGGCGAGTCCATACGTGACGCAGCATTGATACGCGGCGAAACCATAAACCCAACATCGTCTTCGGTAAGCGTATTTGCCTTAATTTTGAGCATGGAAAGCAGCGCTGCAAACCCTGGGCGGCGGTTACGGCGCAACACCTGCAACCCAAAACGTGCGAGCATCCTGTTTTCGCCAAGCAACGGCACCATGTCGGAAAGTGTTGCAATACCCGCCAAGTCGAGCAGCCATTTTTCCTGACCTTCTGCAATGCCGAAACGGTTTTTGAGAAGTATTGCTTGCACCAATTTCCACGCGACACCCGCGCCACACAGCCCGTCAAACGGGTATGTGCTGTCCTTCCGTTTTGGGTCCACAACAGCAAGCGCAGGCGGCATAATTTCGGGAACCAAATGGTGGTCGGTAATAATCACGTCCATCCCTTTGCTCTGCGCAAACACAACAGCGTCAACGTCGGTAATGCCAAGGTCGACAGTAATAACTAGTTTCACTCCCCCTTCGGCAACATCTGCAAGGCCTGCATTGTTTAACCCGTATCCTTCTTTATGCCTGTGCGGGATATAGTGTCGAACAGTCAGGCCAATAGAGCGTAAAAATTCTGTAAGCAACACACCTCCGGGGATTCCGTCGCAGTCGTAGTCGCTCCACACACAGACTTTTTCACCCGCGCGTACAGCTGCCAAAATACGCTCTACAGCAACGTCCATGTCAGGCAATAAAAATGGGTCGTGGGAGTCACGCTCAAAATTTGGGTCTAAAAAAAGACTTTGCGCGTCGCTGTCTACAATGCCACGAGCATGCAACAAGTCGGTTGTTAAGTCTTCGTGCGCTCGTTCTCGCACACGGTACATTTTTGCCATTTCGTTTAGTATACTGAAGCCATGTCAGACTGCATCTTTTGCAAAATTATCGCAGGAGAAATTCCAAGCAACAAAACATACGAGGACGACAATTTTGTTGCGTTTCTCGACATACACCCCCAGGCGCCAGGCCACACGCTACTTATCCCAAAAGAACACCATCAGTGGTTTTATGATGTCCCGGACGAACTTTCCGACCAGCTATTCCGCCAAGCAAAAACTCTCGCCAAAAAGTTAAAAAACGAATATAACGCCGACTACGTGCGTCTTTCAATTGTAGGTATTGATGTCCCGCACGTACACCTACACCTTATTCCGCAGAATTTGTAAGAGTCTCACCCGTAGGCCTCGCCCGTCCGGTCACGGCCAAGGGGCTACGACCGAGGACTTCAATACCGGGCAGTGTGCCATGTGTTAAAAACTCGAGCATCGCGCCCCCGCCCGTTGATATAAAAATACGCGCAGGGTCAAAAGTATATTTTGCCAGTGCTGCAGCCGTATCTCCCCCACCAATAACAGCCTTGCAGGTAGAGTTTACTACCGCCTCTGCAAGTGCATCTGTTCCTTGCACAAACCCTTTTTCATATATTCCAGCAGGGCCGTTCCACAAAACAAATTCGGCTTTTTTAATTTCCTCTGCCCACGCTACGGCAGTCCCCACACCTATGTCGACAATGCGTTCGTCTTTACGCACGTCCGCTGTGTGTGCTGCGCGCGCTACTTCCCCTTCCACTACCACGTCGACAGGCGCAAGGATCTGCACATTTTCTGCAAGTGATGTTGGCATAGGCATGTCTGAAACGAGTGATGCGCCCACGGGCAAGCCGTGGCTCTTCAACAAGTCGTTTGCCAAGGCACCGCAGAGCAACACATGGCCATACAGAGAAACTAATTTTTCAATAAGCGGCTGCTTTGTTTCAAACTTTGCACCACCAATAATTGCCAGAGAATTTTTTGGTGGTGTAAGTGCAGGCGTTAGTTTTTCTATCTCTTCTATAAAACGGAGTCCTGCGTAGCTAGGCAAAAATTTTGGAACACCAACGATAGATGCGTCACTTCGGTGAGACACCGGAAACGCTTCGTTTACAAATACATCACCAAGGCTGCTTAATTCTTTAGCAAAACTCTCGTCGTTTGCTTCTTCGCGCGGGTCAAAACGCACATTTTCGTGCATTTCAATTTCTGGGTAGTCAACAAACGTGCGTAGTACTGCCGCAAGTGGTGCAGTGCGCAAGCTTTCTACGGCTACTCCTTCTGGCCGGCCGACGTGCGTGAGAAGTATTATTTTTGTCGCACCCTGTTCATGTAAAAATTTAATAGTAGGAAGCGCTGCTTTAATACGTGAGTCGTCCAGCACACGCACTTCGCCTGCAAGTACATCGAGCGGCACGTTAAAGTCGACACGTACCAGCACGCGTTTTCCCTTCACCTCTGCATCTTTGATACTTTTTATTTCTTGCATGCGTTCAAAATTTCTATAAACGAGCCACTATCGGTGCTTGCCCGACCAACCAAAAATCCAGACACTCCTCCTTCTTTTAATAACTGTGCCGCGTTGCTGCCATCAACCGAACCGCCGTACAGTATAGGGACTTTGAGTGCCGCTGTGCGGTCGAGCATCTCGGCCAGAGTCTTTCGTATAAAAATTACCATCTCTTCCAAGTCGGCCAGCTGCATCGCCTCGGCAGGAGTTTTACCAATAGCCCAGACAGGCTCGTAGGCAACAACCAATTTACCTCCTGTTTTAGAAAAACCGATGAGTGCCGAAGAAAGTTGGCGTGCAATGTCTGAAAAATGTGCACCTCCGTGGTCTTTTTCTGTTTCGCCAACGCACAACATAACATGCAACCCCGCGTTTTTTGCCGCCTCGACTTGTGCGTACACTGTATCGTTTGTTTCGCCCGCAGCGCGACGCTCCGAATGCCCAACAAGCGCCCAGGAAGCGCCCGAATTTTTCACTACTGCACCAGACACGTCTCCTGTATGAGCACCTCCACTAAACACAGAGATTGTTTGCGCGCCTAGCGCAACAGAAGTTTTCCCAAGCACCTGAGCAACGACGGGTAACAGCGGTGCCGGTGGAAACAGCACCATGTCTACGCCGGGGAATAGTTTTACCTTGCGTTTAAGTACTGCTGCAATTTTTTTAGCCTCTTCTGCACGCTCTATGTAGAGCTTCCAATTGCCAGCAACGATGTATTTTTTCACCACGTAACTATACTATATCTCCCCTTCTGCCTCATGTGCCGCTATATCCAGCAGGTCTTCAACTCCAACTAAGCCTTGCACTGCTTTGTACAATGCATCTTCTGTGCGTGTTGGCATATCTCCCTGAAGGGCAGCCGCCCCACACACTTCCTGTATACCAACCGCTCCTGCATATCCATCTTCGCATTCACCACAGGGCACGGGGGTATATAACGGTACATCTTTCCACGCGGTATGTGCATCGACAATGTGCTGCTCTTTAAGAGCCGCAAGTACTGTGCCTATGTTTGCATGTGCCTCAAGCAGTGTCTGCTCTGCACGCGAAAGACGATATTCTTTTTTTGAATGCTCACACAATTTTTGTACACGCTGCGTATATATAGACAGCACACCTGCTGCCTCAAGGAGAGCTGGGTCAACACCAAGCGAGTACAACTGCTCTATTCCCTCTGCAGCAGAAGAGGCTTCCACCACCAGCAACACTTGAGTACCCCTGTGTGCCGCCCCTAGCGCAAGCGCAGCAGTTTCTGCATCAAGTGGGGCGTCTACCAACACCACGTCGGCGTCGTTGCGGAGCGCCGCACGCACAGAGGAAGCTGCCGTTACCCCAGCCTCCGCGTTTAGTTCAGTCTGCGAAACTGCAGGCAGGGAGCTATGCACCTCCTCCTCCACTGTCACAATATGTTTTGTGGGTTTCGTAAGGAGGTCAATCAATGTATACGCAAGTGTTGTCTTTCCGTCGCCAGGGCCGCCGCATATAAGTATGACGCCTGCCTGTGTGGCGAGCGCGCGCTGCACGTGTTCCATATTTTCTCCGTGTAACCCAAGTGTTCCGAGGCTAAACCCTAGGCGACCGGTATGTTCCTGTGCAAGATGGAGCACAATTTTTTCTGCAGGCTGTCCTTGTTTCACAACTGGCATGATAGAAACTAAGACCGAAACCTGCTCGAGGACAGTTCCTTCTTCGACGGCAATTTTAAATCGTCCTGTTTGCGACACTCCCTGTGCAAACGGGATACGTGCAAGCAATTTTAAACGTAGTGCAACCGTGGCGTATGCCGAAAGTGGAAGCGTCATAGCATCAAACAACTTTCCTGCGGTACGGTAGCGGACACGCAAACTCCCTTCGTACTGCTCCAGATGCACGTCGGTTGCATGCTGGTTCAGTGCATGGCGGAGCAATACTTCCACAAGACGTATAGCGGGGGCGCTCCTCGCTAATTGCAGTGGGTCTTGTACATTTTTTTCGTTTTGGGCCCGAAGGTTTGCAGCTTCCATGCCAATAGCTACACCAAACGTATCTTTTAAATGCTTTTGATACTGCACGAGTGCGCGCTTCATCGACTCGGCGTCGGTCAGGCGCAGCAGGAGTTTGTGGTGTGTGTCATGCTGCGCCTGCACTGCCGCAATATCTGCGCTGTCGAGCACTGCAATTTCTAAAGCATCACCTTGTACACGAAATGCAACTGCATTGTGAGCGCGCGAAAAAGACTCTGGCAAAAACACGAGGGCTTCGTTGTCTATCTGCTCTATAGAAAGGCGAACAAATGGAATTCCCAATATGTGCGAAAGTGCGCGCCGTGCCTCGTCGGCGCCAAGCACGCCCGTTGCGACAAGCACGGTAGCAAGCGGCTGTTCTTTTTCTTCGGAGGCACGTGCGGCGCGCTCGAGGTCTGTGCGAGACACTAACCCACCAGACAATAAAAAATCTTTTAGTTCATTGTCACTGACCTGCATTACAGAAGTATATCGCGATACGCGCGTCGAAGCACAGACTAAATTTCGATTTCAGTTGGGACGAGCATGACCTGCACGCTGGTAGTAACGGGAGATGCAGTTGTCAGACAATTTAATGTAAATGTACTCTGGCCAGCAATGGGTGCGGTCACTACATCTCGCGATGCAATAGTTCCACCAGTAGCACTTGCCGCGTCCGCAGTGCCTGGGCCTGCCAATGTGCAGCTGACAACGTTTGTCGCAGACCAAGTCAACACCGACGTGCCCCCCGAGTGTACGCGTGACGGAGATGCCACAAGCGAAACACTCGGCACAAGTGCCACAACGGACACGGTTGCTTGTGTATGTGTCTGGTCGCAATACACCGTGTACGTTGCATTTGCACCGACCGTCACGTTTGCGGAGCCGCTTGCTGCACGATTGCTCGAGAAAGTGTTTGAATTCGACGTGTTTGGTGCCGGACACGACCAGGTGATAGTTGCGGTACTGCCAACAACCAGGCTTGCCGTGGGGCCTGCAACAACTCCAGGGCCTCCAATAGTAACCGTTGGCGGCCGTGGGCAGCTTGCATCGGAAGGCGCCGCGGCCGAACAAGCGCCAGTGCACAATACTGTTCCTGCATTAGTTTGGCCGCATGAATTTGCCGCCGATGCGCAGGCGGTGCCGTATGTTGCAGGGTTTGCAGGTGCTACAGCCGAACAGGTGCCGCAGGTATCGTACGTGCCTGGGTTAGTCGCTCCACACGCATTTGCCGCAGTGCAAGCCCGGCCGTAGTTAGCCGCATTGTTGTTAGAGCCGCATGATGCGGGGATAATACTACCCCCCGGCAGACCGCTCGGCGACGTTGCAGAAAAACCAACTTCTGCATAGTGATACGAATTTTTAGATTGCGAAACAGTAACAAACCCGAGGACCGCGATAAGCAAAAAAAACCCACCCAACATGTGTGGTGTGAGTATCTTTGAAAAAGACTTATGTATCCGAGAATGGAGATGCTTCATGGCCTTACGTCCAGTTTAGCACCGGGCGTTATATGCTGCCCAACTTGCTGTGGACAAGAATAAGATTTTGCGCAATAGTAGCGCGCGTTTGTTCAAGCCCGCTTGCATATACAGAAGGGTCGTTCCCCGAATATGCCGCTCCCCATTGTGCAGGAGTCATTGCTTCAAAAAGTTTTTGCGCACTTTCTAAATATGTTTGTGCCGCAGCGTAGTTACCAAGGTTGAGTTGTGCAACAGCGTAGGAGTTTTGTAGCCACGGGCTACCCGGCCAGCGGACCATACCTTTCTTTGTTATATCGGAGGCAGCCTGGTAGTCGCCTTCTGCAAAATAGATCCACGCTAAGTCGTTGTACCCAGCCCATGTAGGAGTTGGCTCCCCTGCGATAAAAAGCTTAAACTCTTCAGCTGCTTGTATATATTGTTTTCTATACCCATACGTCAAACCTTTTATATAGTGTGTACGAAAATGGTCAGGATACGTGGCCAGTTCTGCATCAGCTTCAAACAACGCAGAAGCAAAGTCACTCTGTATAAAATACACACGGCTTAGTTGGTAGTGTGCAAATGGGTACCTACCCCCGGCATGAGCCAGCGCTTGTTCAAAACTACTCTGTGCCGTGCGCAAATTGTACGCACCACCGCCAAAGTAGTACAGGCCACGGTTAAAATAAAAATCTGCAACGCGTTCTTTTCCTGTCACTAACAACCAACCTTTACCGGTATATAAAAAATGTCCTGTGCACGCGAACAGTGCGACTACAGCCACACACAACAAAACTACTGTGTGTCTCTGGAGCATTCTAAACATATGTCTCTATTCTAATATAGAATGTAGGTGTACCCACAATGTTTCGCTTATTTTTTGTAGAATTTTGTTTTTTTATTTTTGCGGTTATTTTTTATATCCCAACATCGGCAGTTGCGCTGCTCATGCCTAAGAAGAAGCGGCCCATCTGGTGGCGCAGAATGTCTATAGCTCTCATCAAAATATCGTTGTTTCTCGCTGGTGTACGTGTACGAGTTATAAATCGTCCGTCATCGGACGACGAGGGTCCCTATATTTATGCATCAAACCATCCGACACATCATGACGGCCTCATACTACAAACAATACTCGGGCCCCACGTCGTACCCATTACTGCCCCGCTCGAACAGTTCCCCTCCATTATTGCCACGTGGATGCGGAATGTGGGCGCAATAGATATTTTGCGCGATGACATAGACAAAGCGCGTTACAAACACAGCCACACAAAACGCGAGGCGCTCGACAAAGCGCTCGGGGTGCTGCAAGGCGGCGAGTCGCTCATTATCTTTCCCGAAGGACACACCGAAATGTTGGAAGCACTCTACTACTTCCACACCGGGGCTGCACGCTTGTCGCTTGCGGCCGGCACCCCCATACAACCTATTGTTATAAAAAACGCACACACCGTGCTTACTAACACGTGCACATGGCACAAAGGGATTATCACATTTTCTTTCGAACGTAAGGTTGCACCGGACAGCACGTACGGAGAGTCGATTTTGTGTACTACATCGGAACCACTACGACAAAAAGTGCGCGACCTAACCGCGCGGCTTGAACATGAATTTTTAAAAGAACTACCGCTCCGTTCTGTACACGAACAACGGTTGACAGGCACAGACGTCGGCGTATTTGTCGACATCGACATGACCCTGTATAACGGACTGTCCCAACTCGACTTTATATTCCACCTTGTAGAAAAGAAACTCATTACCCTCTCCCAAGGACTGTCTGTGTTTGGTTTTTTTGTGCTGGGAGCACTCGGCATTATTTCGCACGAAACTATGATGCGCCGTGCTATGCAGATGCTTGCTGGATGGAACACAAAAGCAGTAGAAAAAATAATCCATCGTTTTTTTCTACATATTGCGCTCCCAAAAATCCAATACGGGCTCTTTTCCATACTCGAAGACCACCTAGCCAAAGGTCACAAATTAGTGTTTGTCTCCGAGGCTATCCATCCCCTCGCCCAAGCATTTGCAACATTTTTTGAAGCCGACGGCGCCATAGACACATCGCTTAAACGCCGCGGCAAAACATATACAGGAGACATTATGTTGCTGCGCCGCGGAGAGACAAAAGCGCTAGGGGTGATAAATTTTGCAAAAGAACACGACATCGACTTGAAAAAAAGTTACGCCTACGCCGACAGCTTTAGCGACGCACCGTTCCTTTCACTTGTGGGCTATCCCACCGCCGTCCACCCCGACCACAAACTTAAACGTTTTGCTTCACTGCACGGGATGCGGATTTTGAAACACCTTTCTTAATTTCCTTCGGGAGCGAGACAAGCGGGTAGGCTAATATTTCCCCAATACCTTTTGCATACACCATGCGCGCAGGGGCAAGACCGTATCCTTTTTCTGTAAGTAATTCGTGCGTTTTTGCACACACCAGTGTTTGGCCGCTGTCTGCCAAGCCCTGTAAACGGCTTCCCAAGTTCATTGTGTGGCCGATGCAGTCAAACCGACGCAGTGTGTCGCTGCCGAATTCGCCGATAACAAACGGCCCAGTTGCAATACCAATGCGCGTAAGCCACGGGTATTTGTCTATCACACGATCCATTTCAAGCGCTGCTTTGGCGGCGTTTTCAACCGCATGGGTAGTATCTTCGAGTCCAAAAATAACCAAGATACCGTCACCCAAAAATTTGTTAACCCATCCGTCGTACTTAGTTATGATGTCCGACATTTCGGTAAAATACTTTGTCAGCTGCTTTTCAATAACTTGCGGGGAGATACTTTTACTATAGGCGGTAAAGTCCGCAAGGTCGGTATACATAACCGTGCCCTGAATTTCCCGCGCCTGCAGGCGCCCGTCCATCATGGCTTTTACAATATGTTCGGGCAGCATGGTGCTGAGCAACTGGTCTGCTTTGTCTCGCCAGTATTCTGCCTCTGACTTTGCTTTGTGCAACTGCCGTGTACGTTCAATAACTTTCTCTTCCAAAGTTTCCACGTAGTGGCGAATAGTGTTGAGCGACGACTCCATACCTTCTACATAGGCGCGCTTGGAACCAACCGAATGCCACACGAGATGCTTTAATTTGCTAAAAAACGACAACTTCTCCCACCGTATCTTGTAGAGAAAAAACGGCGCGTTGTAAATTTCGCCTGCGCGTAGTGTAAGGCGTTTATTTATTTCAACCTCTTCGGTAATTACTATCCCAATATCTGCAGAGTCGAGCGACGCGTCCGCGGGCGCGTCAACATATCCTGCAAATGTTTTTTGGTCGAGCCGCACGTCGAGCAAGCGTATTTTTTTTCCGACCTCCCTGCCCTGCAGCATCAGCGCGCCGGCATGCATTTTTGCCGCACCTTCAAACAAGCCACCAATTTTTGTAAGCAAATAAAACAGGTCGTACTCTTTTGTTACCGACTCTATCGTTGCGGACGGTAACTTCCAGTTACGCGGGAAGCTTGCCATCAGACCCTGGATAAACATGTCGCTGTGGTAGTCGTCGACCGGGTTAACGTCGTTTTTGAATTTAACCTGGATAAAACATTCGCCGTCATGCAAACCCCAGACCGCAATATTTTTAGTCTTGTTAAAATGTGTATTGTAGTAGCCCATCCGCTTGTAGGCAGCTGGTGGGCCGGCCACAACCGCAACAAAAATCTGCTGCATGTACTTAAACAACCCTCCCCACGAGCCGAGCGAAAATGCCGAAAACCCCATTTTATACGGAGCCTGCGGGTCTTTAAGCAGGTCAATGGCCCGGTCCATTATGTCGTTATATAAGGAGAGCGTTATCCAGTGGTGTTCGTTTTTAAGATAGTCGGCTGGGTACTCCAAGTCTGCAAACAACAGTGCGTCACTGCCAAGCTGCTGACTTACATATGCAGCAATGATATTGATATTCCGGCATGAGACCGTATTTTGGTCTAACATAACGTGTGTTTATACTAACACCACACGAGCGCGCAGGCAGCAACAGCGCTTGACTTCTGCCCCAAAAAGAGTATATTAAAGGTCTCTGGTGCCGTCCTGAATAAGGTCGGTTTTTTTGTTCCCAGACCTTAACTAGATAACACTCCATATAATATGTTTGACCTTAAAGTAATGAACTCGGTGTTAGGCGAACTCGAAGAAGAGCGCGGCATACCGCGCGAAAAAGTAATCGAGGCCATTGAGGCCGCGCTTGCAACCGCCTACAAAAAAGAATACGCAAAACGCGGGACTATTATCCGTGCCAAACTCGACCTTAACGCCGGCACAACCGAGTTCCAGCAAGTAAAAGAAGTCGTCGACGAAAGTACCGTCCGGTTTGTGGAAGAAGGAGAAGAAGAGGCTAAAACTTCGTCAGACGAAGTTCGCCCGACGCCGCAGGCGTTTAGGGAAGCTGACCCGTCTGTTGAAGGCGAGTTGCCACGTTTTAACGCAGAGCAGCACATTATGTTGGCCGACGCCAAACTGATGAAACGCGACGCCCATGTCGGCGACGAGCTTATCTTCCCGCTTGAAACAAAGGACGACTACGGCCGCATCGCCGCACAAACTGCAAAACAAGTGATTATCCAGAAAATCCGCGAAGCAGAAAAGGTTTCTGTTGTTGCAGAATTCGGCAAACGCCAAGGCGAAATTGTCGCTGGCACTGTGCAACGCATGGAGCGCGGCAATATTTTTGTCGACCTCGGCCGTGCAACAGGTATTTTGCCGTATGACGAACAGATCCCCGGTGAGCGTTACCGCCAAGGTGAGCGTATCCGCGGGCTTTTGTACCAAGTAGAGGAAAGCCCTCGCGGTATCTACTTGCGCCTGTCCCGTGCAAACCCACAGTTTTTGGCAAAACTTTTTGAAATGGAAGCACCAGAAGCCGCACATGGCACCGTTACCTTTAAAGCGATTGCCCGCGAAGCTGGCAGCCGCTCGAAAGTGGCAGTTGCATCAACCGACCCACACGTTGACCCGGTTGGTTCACTCGTTGGCCAGCGCGGTGTCCGCGTCTCGACTGTTACGTCTGAGCTTGGCGGTGAAAAAATCGACATCATCGAGTGGAACGAAAATCCGAAAGCATTTATCGAAGAAGCGCTCTCCCCTGCACGCATCACTTCTGTTGAACTTGATGAGGGTGAACACAAAGCAACTATTAAAGTCGCAGAAGACCAGCAAAGCTTGGCTATTGGCCGCGGTGGGCAAAACGTCCGCCTTGCAGCAAAACTTACCGGCTGGCGCATCGACATCCAGTCAACAGGCGGCGCAAAACTTGCCGAAACTGACGAAACTGGCGAACTCGCAAAAACAACTCCCCTCGGCCATAGCCCGGCCACGGGCGAGGCTGCGGCGGAATAAGCTATACTACCCCTATATGAGCAGCTTCGCTCTCATATATTCTTCGCTCGCTCGGAATTAAAAGTACACTTTTATTCTCTCACTCACTCGAATATGAACTTATGGCATGACATCCCGCTCGGCGATGACGCACCTGCGGAAATTAACGTAATTATCGAAATCCCGAAGGGTTCGCACAACAAGTACGAGATAGATAAAGAAACGGGCCTGATTAAACTCGACCGCGCAAATTATTCTGACGCAGCCTTTCCCTACGACTACGGTTTTGTGCCCCAAACTCTTTGGGACGACGGCGATGCACTCGACGTTATTGTCCTTACTACCTACCCCTTGCAGACAGGTATCTTGGTTGCGGTACGTCCGGTCGGTGTTATCGAAATGATAGACTCCGGCGACAGCGACTTTAAAGTTATTGCCGTACCCGTCGAAGACAAGCGCTGGGAAGACGTGCAGGATATTGCCGACATCAACAAACACACTCTTAAAGAGTTCCAGCATTTCCTTGAAACGTATAAACAACTAAAAGGTAAACCGGCCCCGGTTGAAATACAGGCTATCAAAGGCAAAGCAGAAGCGATGGACGCAGTGACCCGCTCGGTTGCGCTCTACAAAGAAAAGTTCGCGAAGTAGC
>JBAXLB010000010.1:0-14632 GCA_037135035.1 Candidatus Adlerbacteria bacterium
TTATCACAACACCTGAGTTGGCAGTCGAACTTATTGCTGCAGCAAAACAAGGTGCCCCAAACTTACCTGTCTCGGTTAAAACGCGTGTTGGATACAATAAAGATGTGTTGGACGAATGGTTGCCGAAACTACTTTCTGCAAAACCAGCGGCAGTCACGGTGCATGCACGTACGCGCAAAGAAATGTCTGCCGTGCCTGCGCGTTGGGAGCGTGTCGCCCGTGCTGTGGAAATTCGTAATGAAGTGGGAAGCGACGCGTTGATCATTGGCAACGGTGACGCTACAAGTTTGGCCGACGCACGTGCAAAAGTTACGGCAAGCGGTGCTGACGGCGCAATGCTTGGCCGCGCTATTTTTGGCAATCCGTGGTTGTTCGCTACGGAAAAAAATGCTTCAAAAAAGTCCTCGGATCTCCTTGCTTCGCACGGCCAGACTTTTTCTCAGCACATTTTTCCTTCGCTTCCAGAGCGCTTACGCGTTGCAGTTGAACATGCCAAGCTGTTTGAAGAGCTGCTCGGCGACATCAAAAATTTTGCACTGATGAAAAAGCATTTTAAAGCATATGCAGAAGGGTTTCCTGGTGCCAAAGAATTACGCGTCAGGCTGATGGAAACAAACAATGCACAGGAAATTGAAACTATAATCGAAGATTTTTTAAAAGCAGGAGTATACTAGGAGTATATGACTGAAGTAGTGCACGCAGACATCTTTTTCTTTATCGCATCTGCGGCAACGGTATGTGTTACTGCGCTCGTGCTTGTAGCGCTCTACTACGTGGTCCGTATTGTGCGTGATGTTAATAAGATAACGACACGCCTTACAAAAGCTACTGCCGAGTTAGAACAAGACTTTGAAGAGCTCCGCAGCCAGATAAAAACCGAAGGGGTAAAAGTACGGGCTATGGCCGACTTGGTGCTGGGCTTTGTACTTTCGCGCCTAAAAAGGCGGACACAGCCTCGCAAACAAAAGCCCCAGGCAGAAGAGACACTTCAGTAAAAATTCATCCTGCGTTCGTGTATACTGGTGTATGGCAAAAAAACAAACAGGAGGTTCTGGTATGGCAGTGGGCGTTGGAGTTGCGGCAGCGGCTGCAGTAGCAGCGGCGGGCGCGTATTGGTTTTACGGTTCGGACCATGCGTCGCAGCACCGAAAACAAGTTAAAAGCTGGATGTTAAAAGCTCGCGCGGAAGTGATGGAAGCAGTTGAAAAGGTAACCGATATCGACAAGAAAAAATATCTTGATATCGTCACCCAGGTAGTGGCCCGCTATTCTAAAACAGCAGGCGCAACCGTTGCAGAAATTGCTCATATGAAAAAAGACCTCCTCAGCACCTGGTCGCACATGGATGCTGCACGCAAGGCAGGTGGTATGACAGTAGGAGGAGTAAAAAAGAGCGTCAAAAAAGCAGTAAAGAAGATAACTAAATAACCAACGTATAAAATAATCGCCCCTGCACACTATGAGCGGGGGCGATTATTTTATATACTAGTACTAATGGCAAAACCTATTGTGGAAGAACGCGGGCCTGTAGCTTTGTACCGTAAATATCGCCCAAGCGGGTTTAGCGAATTCCGCGACCAGAGCGTTATCGTGTCGGTGCTTGAAGCAGCCGTTGCACAAAAAAAACTTGCACACGCATATTTGTTTGCAGGAGGGCGGGGAACTGGCAAAACGTCGATGGCGCGCGCACTTGCCCGGGCTGTGGGAACTGCCGACAGCGACATATACGAGATGGACGCCGCAAGCAACCGCGGCATCGACGAAATACGCGAACTGCGCGAGGGCGTTACAACGCTGCCGTTTGAGTCGACCTACAAGTTTTACATCATAGACGAAGCCCACGCGCTTACGGGTGCTGCGTGGGGCGCATTACTTAAAACTTTGGAAGAGCCACCCGAACACGTGGTATTTGTGCTTGCAACAACAGAGCTCGACAAAGTGCCCGAGACAATTAAGTCGCGGTGCCAAACATTTCAGTTTAAAAACCCGTCGCATGAGACGCTTAAAAAACTAGTCACCGACGTTGCAAAAAAAGAAGGCGCAGCGCTTGAGCCTGCCGGGGCCGAACTTATCGCCTTGATGGGCGACGGTTCCTTCCGCGACACGCTTGGTATTTTGCAAAAAGTGCTTACAGTGTCGGACGACAAAAAACTTTCGGAGGAAGAAGTCGCAAAAGTTGTGGGTGCGCCGTCGTCCAAAACAGTGAATGAGTTTTTGAGCGCGCTTGCAGGGAAAAATATTGCTGAGGCACTAAAAGCATTTCATGCAGCACTAAAGGGAGGCACAGAGCCAAAGGTTTTTTTGCTTTTGGCTGTCGCAAAAGTACGGGGTGTGCTGTTATTACGTTTTGCACCAGAGCTGCAAAAAGAGCTTGTCGAGCAATTTAGCGAAAGCGATATGGAGTTTTTAAAAAAATGTGCCGGCCCAGAAGGTACGTCAATAAATTCTGCATTACTGGCAGAGCTTATAACCGCCCTTGTGGAGATGAACCGTGCGCCCATGCCCGCAATCCCGCTTGAACTTGCGTTGTACCGAGTATTTGAAAAATAATAAAAACACTATGTCTAAATTACACTTCGAGTCTCACCTTGGTGTCGGGTCAAAATTAAATTGGTTGCGTGCTGCCGTGCTTGGCGCAAACGACGGCGTCGTTTCCGTTTCTTCCATTATTGTGGGAGTTGCGGGGGCTACTGCATCGGCTGGGTTTATCTTGACGGCAGGAGTTGCGGGGCTTGTTGCCGGAGCGCTTTCAATGGCAGTGGGGGAATACGTCTCAGTAAGTACACAACGCGACACCGAACGAGCCTTGTTAGCAAAAGAAAAACTTGAGCTAGAAACCCAACCACAAGCAGAGCTAGAAGAGTTGGCACAACTCTACGAAGCAAAAGGTCTCAGTAAAGAAACTGCACACAAAGTTGCCGAAGAATTAACCGCCCACGATGCATTTGCCGCACATGTAGAAGCAGAGTTGCATATTGACCCAAATGAGTTGACCGACCCGTGGCACGCGGCGTTTGCTTCAGCCGGAGCATTTATTTCAGGCGCAATTATCCCACTTATCACCATTGTGTTGGCACCAGAAGCGGTGCGTATTCCGGTTATGTTTGGCGCAGTACTTGTGGTGTTGGTTATCACCGGTGTGTTGAGTGCCTACGCAGGTGGAGCAAACAAAACAACCGCAACGCTCCGCGTTGTTGCCGGAGGGATCCTTGCGATGCTCATTACCTTTGGTATTGGGAAAATCTTCGGCAGTATTGGTATCTAGGCTGAAGGTCTCTGTAGTTTTGCCTCCTTCCGAATATATTCAAAATGCTTTTCCGAGACAGGCTGTACCGAAAGGCGGGAACCTTGGACGGCGACCATAATCCCGCGGAGTGCTGGGTCGGCTTTAATTGCACCGAGTAAAAACGGATTTTTAAATTTTTCTACAAACGCGACATCGACGCAGTACCAAATTGGTTTTTCTTTTGTGGCCTTCGCGTCGAAGTGCGAGTCTTTTTTATTAAATTGCGAAAGGTCCGGGTGTGCTGCTGCAACAACTTTTGCAATGCCCCATACACCAATTGGTTCAGTACTAGAATGGTAAAAGAGTGCGAGGTCACCAACCTGCATCTGTTGCATAAAGTTGCGCGCCTGGTAGTTGCGCACGCCTTCCCACGCAACACGCTTGTCGGCTTTCAAGTCATCTATCGAATATGCGGTTGGTTCGCTCTTGAGCAGCCAGTAGTTCATGCGGTTATTATTTGTGTTCATATTTGTTAAGAACAGTGACCGTAATTTGAAGAACAGTCGCAAAACACACCCACGCGAGATAGGGGAGGTTTATATATGCAACCCATGGGGCTATAGGCAGTATTGCGAGCAGAGCCCATGCAAGAGTTACAAGGACGAGCAGTATGTCGACACTGGCTAGGAAAAAATTTCGTAGCCGAAATTGTAGGGTTGTAAAAAGTGCGTTAAAAAATAAGTTCAATGCAAACGGTAGTACAAGCATAAATGGGAGTGTCCCAACTAAAAACTGGTAGCCAACGTAGCCAAACGAAATTGCTATCAAAATATAGAGCACTGTCCACACTGGTGCGAATAGCCATGCAGGCGGCGCCCAGGTAGGTTTTTTGTACGAGCGATATTGTGTTTGTGTGCGCATACTCTATTAAAGCATATCGGCTGTTCGCAAAATCTCTATTTTTTGCTATTATTCGCGAGTAATTGGGGTTTGAAAATAATATTGGGGGATCGTCTAACGGTAGGACAGAGGCCTTTGAAGCCTTTAATTGGGGTTCGATTCCCTATCCCCCAGCCAAGTTGAGCTAGGTTATCCCGCTCAAGTCGCGTCGGCTTAGCAAACTTATTTAAAGCGATACAATACAGTATGGAAATAAAATCAACTCTCACGAATAAGTCGGGACAAGCTGTAACTGTTCTCTACCGTGACATTGACAGTGAATCAGACTTGAAGGGCCGGGAAATAAGTGGCGTGCACGCATACTGTTTTTGCAAAGATAAGCTAGTTTTGGTTTATTCCGACAAGAAAGGATACTGGACTCCGCCGGGTGGAGGTGTAGAGAGCGGAGAAAGCGCTCGCGACGCAGTAACACGAGAAGTAAAAGAAGAAACAAATATGAAAGTGTTGAAACAACGCTTTGTAGGTTTTCAAGAAATATCTGAGCCGGGAAAAATCACTACTCAAACACGATCTGTTTGTATCGTTGAACCATACGGTCCTTTTTTAGCAGATCCTGACGATGGAGAAATTACTAAAATAGAACTCATAGATCCGAAAGATTACAAGAAATATTTTGATTGGGGAGAAATAGGAGATCACATGATGGAAAGGGTTTTACAATTGAAAGATCAAATGGATTTAGAGGTAAATTACGTAAAATAGTGCGCTCAAGTCGCGTCGATTGAATAGTGTAAAATGTAGCTAAACCGCCTTGCAGGGCTTGGCCGACCACGGTTCGAGCTCAAGTCGGCCAGCTCGAACAATATGCTAGATACAAGCTCATCAATTATTTTAGGTGTAGTAAGTGGCATTCTGACATCTGTGGTTATTTGGTTGACTCTCCAGCTTTTTAAAAAAACCATACTACCTTGGTACCAGTCTGTTACTTACCAAGGTCGGAAGTTGCCGTTAGAATTTTTTCTTTTCCTAAATCCCCAAAGTTTCCAACAAAACGGTTCCGGCTTCGTACCACGCACCCCTAAGTATGTTCTGTTAAGATACAGCAATGGGGAAGTATTTCATTACTGGGAGACAAGGGTCAGGAAAAACCACAGTCATAAAACTTTTGCAGGAGAGGGGCTTTACTGCGTACAACACCGATGACTTGCCTGAAGCAACGAAACTCCAAGACAAAGAAACGGGCGAAGTGATAGTGTGGCCGGAAGGAAAAGTAGATTGGGCTAAGTACGCGTGGAACTGGCAACGTCCAGAAATTGAGAGACTACTTGCGAGTGACGAAACAGTATTTTTAGGTGCAATAGTATCGAACCAAGCTGACTTCTATCCACTTTTTGATAAAGTATTTGTTATAACAGTTGACTCCGACACGTTGCGCCAGAGGCTAGAGGCACACGAACATGAAAGTCATCATCTACCAGGAGAAATTGAGAGAATGTTAGTAGACCATGAGTCTAAGCAAGAAAAGTTTATCAAAGCAGGGGCCGAGCCTATTTCTGGTGGAAGACCGCCTGAAGAGATCGTCGATGATATTTTAAAGAGAGTTGGGCTTAGTCAATAACGATTCCAACTTCCGCCTCGGATTGACTCCGAGTCGAGACGGGTTGTACCACAATCCCGCCAAGCATGGCACGGTTCGTTGTGGGTCGTGATACCCTTTAGATATGAAAGAGATTTTTGCGGTTGTAGCCGCCCTTTTGGCTATTGCAGGCAACTTACCTTACTTGTGGGATATTTTTAAAGGTCGTGTTAAACCTCATCCGTACACATGGTTTGTCTGGAGCGTTGTCTCGTGCATTATCTTTTTTGGGCAGATTGCCAAAGGGGCAGGTATAGGGGCACTGCCAACCGGCGCATCAGAAATATTTACCGTTATTATTTTTCTATTCTCTCTTAAATATGGATTCAAAGGCGTCACGCGGACCGACACAGTATTTCTTATTCTCGCCCTTCTAGGATTAGTGCCCTGGATAATCACCAAAGACCCAACCCTGTCGGTGGTCACTGCAGTTAGTATTGACTTGATAGCGTTTGTACCAACACTCCGAAAAACCTGGAAGTATCCTGCCACGGAAACGCCTATCCTATACGGCTCAAATGTATTGAGACATATTTTGGCCCTGTTTTCGTTACAGGCTTACAATGTCGCTACCACCCTTCATTCAATTGCAATGATAATTACTAATACAGTAATGACAGGGATAATACTATTCCGTAAAAGATAGAATTTTAGATAAAACGGTTCCAACCTGGTACCGCACATCCAGACACGGTTTTGTATCGTGCGGGGTGTACACTAGATACGATATATGAAAAATAAAAATACACTGGTAGCAGGAGGTTTGTTGGTAGTTGCAGTAGTGGCGTATGTATTTTCTTCAGGCTTTTTGTTACCTGCAGCGGCTCCTGTAGAACCTGCACATACTTTTGCATCCGATTATAAAAACGCAGAATACGTTATAGAGGGGCAGGAGGTCACATTAATAAACGGCGAGTCTGTACAAGAGGCGGCACCTGGTTCGGCAACAAAAGTTGTCACGCGCTATTTTGGTAATGAATTAAAAACAGACGTGGACGGTGACGGCCGAGAAGACGTTGTATTTTTGCTGACACAAAATTCGGGAGGAAGCGGCACGTTTTACTATGTTGTTGCAGCGCTCAATACTCGGGAAGGCTACGTTGGCTCGGACGGATATTTGTTAGGTGACAGAATAGCTCCCCAGACAACAGAGGTAAGCCAAAACCCACGGCAGAAAAATGTCATCGTCGTAAATTATGCGACACGCGCACAGGGTGAGCCGATGTCTACACAGCCTTCAGTTGGTACAAGTGCCTACTTAAAACTCGACCCCGAAACTATGCAGTGGGGAGTGGTAGAACCTAACTTCGAAGGTGAGTCTCGGTAGTAACATAAAGTTACAGATATAATAGATACAGTATGAGCGAACAATTAGACCTCGACAGGGAAGGAGTAGAGCATTTAAAACATATTGAAGAGGAAGTGACAGAAATTAAAAAGCGCACGCCGGGTTCCTGGCGCGCATTTAGTAATGGCGTTATGCAGGGTATGGGTGCAATTGTTGGCGGTGTGCTCGCGGTGATTTTACTTGGCTGGATACTTTCAATTTTTGGCGTGCTCCCTGGCCTAAACGTAGTAGTTCCCTACATCCAAAACGCTATAGCTCAGTTGCGGAGATAAATATATGAAATCTATTGAAGATTTTTATACAGGCGCAGTTCCATATATAGGACTGTTTAATGCCTTTGCTCAAAAACATGAACTGGTAGGTGCAACAGGTGCCGACCACTTGTGCTACAAGTGTGGTTCCATGGAGGGGTTTGAAGATGTGCGTGCAGTACTGGAAGAGGGTAGTACCTACCTGTACCAAACAATTATTTCTGGCCGGCGCATTGCGTATATAAAATTAAAAAAACCAATTGAAACGGTGCTCGGACCTATTTGGTTTATAGAACTGTCTGACCAAAAACCAGACGGGTCGCAAACCGACTCCTACGACCATATTGAAGTGTTCCCAACAGCACTCACGTACCACGAGATGGTTGAGCGTTTAGAAAAAACTGAAAAAGTTATACATGTAGCCAGGCCGCACCATACAACAGACGACATAGATATTGGAGGTTTTTTGTTTCGCTGTACACAGGGTGCGTTGATAGAAAAAATTAAATTAGAGATGTAGAAGGGTGCTTGCATACTGCGGCGCGTCTTCTATACTTACCTCTATATGGATACTTCAAAAATTCGTGGATGGTTTACGTGGCCGGTCATTGTTGGGATTATTATTGTTTTGGTAGTTTTGTTTGGATTGTCAAAATACAACACTTTAGTAAAAGGAAATGTTGCAGTCGACACGCAGTGGGCACAGGTAGAGTCGCAGTACCAGCGCCGTTTTGACCTTATCCCAAACTTGGTGAACTCGGTTAAAGGTGCGATGAAGCAGGAGACTGCTGTCTTTGGTGCTATAGCAGAGGCTCGCACTCAGTATGCAGGCGCACAAACTCCCGAAACACGGGCCGCTGCTGCTAACCAGGTTGAAGGCTCGTTGGCACGTTTGCTTGTCGTGATGGAAAACTATCCGCAGCTCAAGTCTATAGACACCGTACAGAGTTTGATGGCCGAACTTTCAGGTACAGAAAACCGCGTTGCAGTTGAACGTATGCGCTACAACGACACAGTTGCTGCATACAATATAAATGTACAAACGTTCCCAGGCTCGATGGTAGCAAAACTATTTGGCTTTGCTCCACGTACATTGTTCAAAGCTGACGCCGCAGCAGCAACTCCTCCGACAGTAAACTTCTAATATGGTGAGAGCCTGCGCGAAACTTTTTGATCGGATTCTGACGAACCGCAAAAAGTTTCACTTCGGCATCATTGGAGTTTTGTTATGCTCCTTTGCTACACCTGCATTTGCGTACACATCGCCGGGGAACCCAAGCGGGTATGTAAACGACTTTGCCCACGTACTCAAGGCAGAGACCGTGCAAGTACTTGATGCCCAATTAAAAAACTTCGAAGCGTCTACGTCGAACCAAATTGCGGTCGTTACCGTGCCAAACATGCAGGGCGACTACGTCGAAAACTACGCAGTGCAACTGTACAAAGAGTGGGGTATCGGCACAAAAGAAAAAGACAACGGTGTCTTACTTCTGCTGTCTGTCGAAGAACATAAAATTCGTATTGAAGTCGGTTACGGTTTAGAAGGCGCGCTTCCCGACAGCGTAGCTGCACGGATTATTGCAAACGACCTTACGCCAAATTTAAAAGCGGGAAACTATGATGCTGGTGTTGCTACTGCTGTGGGCGACATTATTCTTGCAACACAAAATGAATATACTGGCACGGGCGGTGCGGGGCCAGGTTTCTCCGTAACTGCACATGGAATTGAGATTGCGTTTGCAGTATTGTTTTTTGCGCTGCAGTGGCTTGCGGCAATTTTTGCACGCAGCAAGTCCTGGTGGGCAGGCGGGGTAGTTGGTGGTGTGCTCGGTGCTGGTGTGTGGGCGGTACTTGGGTTTGCGGTGTTGTGGGGCGCGTTACTTACTGCGGTACTTGTTGGTTTAGGGCTGTTGTTTGACTACCTTGTTTCCAAGCATTACAACGCTGCAAAAAGCACTGGGGCAATAATCCCTTGGTGGATAGGAGGTGGGGGTAGTGGTGGAGGAGGCGGCTTCGGAGGGTTTGGCGGTGGCCGCTCGGGTGGCGGCGGGGCGTCAGGCGGTTGGTGATGTGCCTGTACGATTCTTCACCCAATGTTCATGAAGAAGTAGGTACGATGTAGGTCTATGATATTTTTTCTAATCGTCGGTATTATCTTGGGCGGTGTTTCGGTCTTGTTTATTTTAGAAAATGCGATGCCTATCACGGTAACATTTTTTGCGTGGCAGATGTCGGGCTCCCTTTCGACTGTATTGTTTGCGGCAGTGCTTAGTGGTGTCGCTATCGCATTGCTTGTGTTACTCCCGAGTTTTATCAAAGACGACATGTATGTGTCGGTGCTGAAAGCTCAAAAAAAGGAATTGGAAAACGAGCTCGCAGAAAAAACTCGCCAACTTGCCGAAACTCCTGCGGTTATAACGGTTGTATAAAAATACAGATACACGAGTATTTTTTGGTATACTAGTTGTATGTTGAAAATAGTTGCAGGTCTTGCAGGGGCTATTATTATTTTGGGTGGGGGATATTGGTTTTTGTCGAGTACTCCGCCTACAAGTTCTACTGTAGATACGTACGCACAAGTAGCAACCACTACTCCAGAAGTTTCTGTGCCTACCACACCTGCAGCTACGGTAAGTACGCCACCGGTCACTACTACTAATTCACCAAAGAAAATTATGCACGCAACACTGCACACAAACAAAGGAGATATCACGCTCGAATTTTTCCCACAGAACGCACCAAACACAGTTGCAAACTTTATTAAGCTCGCACAGGCTGGGTTTTATGACGGGACAAAATTCCACCGCGTTATTAAAGGTTTTATGGACCAAGGTGGCGACCCACTTACTAAGGATGATTCTAAGCAAGGGCTGTGGGGGACCGGTGGCCCGGGGTATAAATTTAATGACGAAGTAAGTGCAAACAACAGCAACGTGGCTGGCAGCATTGCTATGGCAAACTCTGGCCCCAACACGCAAGGCAGCCAATTTTTTATCAACGCTGTCGACAACCACAGCCTCGACTCTGGCTACACCGTGTTTGGCAAAGTTACGTCCGGTATGGATGTGGTAACTGCGATAAACAATGTCGCCGTAGACTCGCACGACCGACCGCTCTCGCCAGTTGTACTAAAGAGTGTTACGGTAGCAGAGTAGTGAAACAGAATAAGATTTATATATACGGCAAGCACGCATTGCGTGAGGCCCTTACCCATGTACCGCAGGCTGTCCGCCGTGTGTATTTTTTGCCACAGATGGAAGACGGCAAACTGCGCAATTTGGCAAAACAGTCTGGCGCAATTGTCGAAATGTTAGACAAACGCAAAATCCCGTCGTGGGTGGAAGGTGGTGCTGCACATCAAGGTGCTATCGGCCTGCTTTCGCTGCCTGACTTGATGCTCCGATATGAAAAGTTTGTCGAGACTCTTAATGTTACCCCGCACACCTCGCTTGTGCTTTTAAACGAAGTCCAAGACCCGCACAATGTGGGTGCGGTTATACGCTCGGCTGCAGCATTTGGTGCGTCGGCAATACTCCTGCCCGGTACCAACCAGGCCCCTGTCACAGGCGCCGTTATAAAAGCATCGGCAGGGATGGCGTTTACACTGCCTTTGGTTTCGATAGAAAATATTCAGCAAGTTGTGGCCGATTTAAAAAAGCGCGGCTTCCGCAGTTATGGCCTTGCAGGTAACGGGAAGCAGTCGGTACATACAGAAGCTTTTGATGCGCCGACACTATTTATTTTAGGAAACGAAGCAAAAGGTTTGCCACAAAAAACTTCGCAAATCTGTGACCGCGTACTTTCAATTCCTATTAACCCACAAGCTGAGTCGTTGAACGTTGCAGCATCTGCTGCGGTTGCACTGTACGCATGGAGCGTTAAGCACACAGAGGCACTTAAAAAATAGCAGAGATATGACGGGGGAAGATTCGATACAACACCTCAAGCGCAACAAAGAGTTTGCGCCGCTTGTTAAAAAACATCCCAAGCCAGAATTAGACCGAGGGATGAACCCGTTCCAAGCGTTGGTTCGTTCTATTGTCTATCAGCAAGTGTCCGGTAAAGCTGCTGCAACTATTTTTAAGCGCTTCACGGAGCTTTTTCCAGTTTCCACCAAAGGCGGAGTAAACAAAAAATTTCCAACGCCCGAGGCGGTGTTGGCGGTGCCATTTATAAAGCTCCGCGAGGCAGGGCTTTCTGGCCAAAAGGCTACCTACATACAAGACTTGGCTCAGAAGTTTGCAGACGGCACTATCAAACATCGTGCATTTAAAAAAATGACGAGTGACGAAGTTATTACGCACGTCACCCAAGTTAAAGGCATTGGCGTGTGGACAGCGCATATGTTTTTGATGTTTACGCTTAATCGCCCTGACATTTTGCCGACAGGGGACTTAGGGATTCAGAAAGGATTCCAAATTGTATACGGGTTAAAAAAACTTCCCACTCCTGCGCAGATGGAAACTCTTGCTAAAAATTGGCGCGCGCATGCTTCGGCCGCGTCGTGGTACTTGTGGCGTGTCGCAGACGATGCAAAACTGATTGTAAAAAAACCTCGCCCGTAGGACGGACGCGGCCGAGGGAAACCATAAACTCCTTTCAATTTCTGCAAAAATACGGTACGTTAGTGAGATGCCGCGTGGAGAAACAATAATTCGTTTTGAAGGGGTCTCGTTTGACTTTGGCCCGAAGAAAAAAATCCTCGATGAGGTAAATTTTAACGTGCGCAAAAGCACAAAGATTACCTTTATGGGCCAAAACGGTGCAGGGAAGAGCACAATTTTTAAATTGATTATGGGTGAGATAAAGCCCGAAAGTGGAGTTATTAATATCACCAAAGGTTTGAGTGTGGGGACGGCCCGCCAGGTTATACCTCGCGAAGATATGGAACTTTCCGTACGCGACTTTTTCCAAAAAGTATTTCCTAAAAAAGTGTATGACATCGACCCGCGCATCGACCGTGTGCTTGAAGCAGTGCATTTGGTCGCCGACCACGACAAGATAATAAAGACTTTTTCGGGTGGCCAGCAGGCTAGACTGTTGCTTGCGTCGGCGTTGATACAAGACCCAGACTTATTGTTGTTGGACGAACCTACAAACAATCTCGACAAAGCTGGTATTGCGCATCTGACAAAGTTTTTGGTTGACTATAAAAAGACGGTCATCGTTATTTCTCACGATGCAGAATTTTTGAATGCGTTTACCCAGGGCGTGTTGTACCTAGATGTACATACTCACAAGGTGGAGCAATACGTCGGTAACTATTTTGACGTGGTTGCAGACATCAGCGCCAGAATTGAGAAAGAAAATAGAAAAAACGCCCTGCTCGCAAAAGAAATTCAGGAAAATAAAGACAAGGCAAACTTTTTTGCAAACAAGGGAGGGCAGATGCGTATGGTTGCAAAGCGCATGCGTGAAAAAGCCGAAGAGTTGGAAGAAGAAAAGGTTGACGTCCGGAAGGAAGACAAAACTATCCGGTCGTTTGTCATCCCGTCGCAGCCCGACCTTATCGGCGACATTTTAAATATTACGTCGTTTGCAGTTATCAAAAACCACAAAGCAACACAGCGCAAGACAGAGATGTCGCTTAAGAAAAACCAACACTTGCAGCTGCAGGGCCCTAACGGTATCGGCAAAACAACACTGCTCGAGTCTATTGCAAACGGCACTGCAAAAGGCGCAGAGATAGCAAAAGGTGTGCGTGTTGGGTACTACCGCCAAGATTTTTCTAACCTCGACTTCGACAAGACTGTTCACCAGGAACTGGGTGCAGTGATGGAGCGTCTGGTTGAGGAAAACTTGCGCAGTGTTGCGGCGGGTTTTTTAATAACCGGCGAACTTGTGCATACAAAAATTGGCAACTTGTCTGAAGGTCAAAAAGGCCTCGTTGCATTTGCACGCCTTGTACTACTGCGCCCAGGACTTTTAATTTTGGACGAACCGACCAACCATATGAACTTCCGTCACTTGCCGGTTATTGCCGAAGCACTGACCAACTACGAAGGTGCAATGATACTTGTCAGCCACGTACCTGAATTTGTCTCGCAGATCCGCATTGACGAAGTGCTCGACCTGGAAAAATAATTATTTTTGCGCCTCGCCCGTAGGGCTATGGCCGAGGGCAGCGTGTGTGCCGGCGACGTGGCCGGTTGTCCAACACAACTGCAAACTGTAGCCGCCTGACGGCCGGTTTATGTTTAGTATGTCACCTACAAGGTAGAGGTTGGGGAAAAGGCGTGACTGCATGGTTTTAAAATCTACCTCTTCTAGGTCGACGCCACCCGACGTTATGACAGCTTTTTCTAACCCGAGGAGTTTGTCTACATCCATGGACGCATGTTTAATTGCCTTGAGCAATGCCAGGCGTGTTGACCTCGTGGCACTGTTGCACTCGACCTCGCCGTCGATAGAAAACTTTTCAAGCAGAACGGACACGACGGCTGTAGGAAGTAGGTCACTCAGTGAGTTTTTTAATTTTTTCTTATCGTTTTTGGCAAATACTTCTTGCAGTTTTGTATTAAGTGCGTCATACCCCAAGGCTGGAGAGAAGTCTATTTCAAGTGCTACATCGCCGTAGTTGAGCAGTTCGCCAATGTCGCGGCTCATATTTAAAATTGTTGGCCCGCTTACCCCTACGTGGGTAAAAAGTATTTTACCCAACTGCACGTTTTGTTTTACATTATTTTGAAATGTAGTGATTTTTACATCTTGTACACTCACGCCTGCAAGTTTTTTGACCCACGTGTCTTTAATTGCCAGGGGCACCAATGCAGCGTTTGTACCAGTTACATTGTGGCCTATCTCTTTAAGCCACTCGTACCCATCACCTGTGGAGCCGGTTTCTGGCCGTGACTTGCCGCCAGTTGCGACGATAAATTTCTTTGCCAATACCTCTTTTTTATTTTTAAGAGTTACTGAAACAACTTCGCCGTCTTTGCTTTGTATGCTTGTAACGGGTGAGTTAGAAAGTACTGTAACCCCATGTTTTTTTAAATTTTGTACGAGTACGTCCCATACTGACTGCGCGGTGTTGCTTGCAGGGAAGACACGTAGCAGTGCTTCTACTTTTGTGTCCATCCCGCGGGTGTGAAAAAAGTCGAGCGTGTCTTTGGTAGACCACTGGGAAAATGCAGAAAATAAAAACTTGTCGCTGCCCTTAAATTTGGAAAGCAGTTTCCGAACATCTTCTTCTCCGTTGCAGACATTGCAACGGCCGCCTCCCGTGATAAGCAACTTTTTGCCAAGTGTGGTGTTTTTCTCAAGTAACACGA
>JBAXLB010000011.1:0-13602 GCA_037135035.1 Candidatus Adlerbacteria bacterium
ACAGAGCCTTCTCCCGAGCGGCCAATGATAAGCCCCGGGCGAGATGTTTTTATCAAAATGCGGAGGTTTTTGTCGTTGCGCTCAAGTTCGATACCACCAATGTGCATACCGCGGAGGTCCTTCTGCAAAAATTCGCGGAGCAAAATGTCTGCCTTCAAATATTCCTGGTATTTTGCACCCATAGCAAACCAGCGATGACGCCAGTCATGGATAATTCCCAAACGATGTGCAAATGGATTTACGATTTTAGACATATTAGTTTGTGGCTGCGGCTACCTTTTTTGCCTTAGGTGCTTTGTGAGGCATCGAGGTCAGGGTAAGGGTGATAAGGCTGGTCTTCTTCTTTATTGCTGATGCGCGGCCACGTGCGCGAGGCATCGAGCGTTTAAAGACAATGCCGCCGTTAACTTCTATCTTGGAGATAACCAAGTCAGCAGCTGCACTACCTTCGTTCAAGTTTTGTGCGTTTGCAATGGCAGACTTAATGAGTTTTGCCATTGGGTCCGATGCGCGCTTTGGCAACATCGAAAGGAGCGCGAGCGCGTGTTCTGCCCGTTTGCCGCGTACCAAGTCGGCCACCAAACGCACTTTGCGAGGAGCCTGGCGATAATTTTTAAGTGATGCAATTGCGTCCATATAGGTTTATTTTTTCTTTGCGGCAGCGGCTTTAGTGTCGGTTGCTGCTTTTGCTGCCTGGGCAGATGCGATTTCAGACTCCTTCGCCTTCTGTTCCATTTCCTTCTGCATTTTACCGCCGTGACGAACGAACTTCTTTGTTGGCGAAAATTCACCCAAACGGTGACCTACCATGTCTTCCGATACGAGGACTTCGACGTGTACGCGGCCGTTGTAGACGCCAAACTTAAAGCCCACCATTTCAGGGGCAATCTGGCTGCGACGTGCCCACGTGTTAATAACCGCAGCAGTCTGCGGTTTTTTGCCCTCAATCTTCTTGAGAAGCTTCTCGTCCACGTACGGACCTTTTTTAAGACTACGAGCCATATTTCGAAAATAAAACCCCGATCGGAGTGTTGCCAAGATACTAGCAGGTAAGGTTTGAAGAGTCAAATTTAGGCCGTATACTCTAAGGCAGTGAGTTTTTGAAGGAGGATGGTATGACCGACCCTGTAGTGAAACTTGCAAAGACAACGGCTGCGAAACATCTCGATGGACTCGACGAAGGCGTTGATCTCGTATTCCCGCAGTCTGGACGGAACGGGATGCCTGAGCCTGGCGCGACCGTCCAGGAAAACTACGGGAGAACCATCTCCCTTACGATTGTAGTGCCCGGGAGCGCCGGCTTCACGGAAGACGAGACCTTCCATGACTTCTGTCAGGCCATTGCCTACGGACAGAAAAAAGCGAAATCTACGCCTATCCAGCCAAGCCCCAAGTAGACCAAATAGCGTTCACCTAAAACGACAATCCCCGCCTTGTGAGCGGGGATTTTTTCTTTTGTTTTATTGAGCGCTTCCGCGTTTGCCGACTTTGCGGCGGGAGACAATAAGGTAGTTGGAATACTTTTTAGGAGTGCGTGTTTTCTGGCCCTTGCCTGTTGGTTTACCCCAGGCAGACTTTGCACGGCGCAAACCGCGACCCTGACGGCCTTCACCGCCGCCGTGTGGGTGGTCTACTGGGTTCATGGCAGTACCGCGGACTGTTGGGCGGATACCCATCCAGCGCGAGCGGCCAGCCTTACCAACAACCACCAAGTGGTGTTCGTCGTTCGACACTTCACCAATGGTTACGTAGCACGTGTCGAGGACTTTGCGGACTTCTGACGAAGGCATCTTCAAGTCTGCGTACCCCTGGTCACGTGCGATAACTTCAATGTGGGTACCTGCCGAGCGGCCAAGTTTACCACCGTTGCCCGGTTTAATTTCTACGTTGTATACAAACGCGCCAATGGGGACGCTCTTAAGTGGCATGCGGTTACCCGGAGTCGGAGGAACATTTTCGCCGGTTTGGATTGTATCCCCTACTTTTGCAGAACCTGGCAACAACATGTAGCGGCGTTCACCGTCTTTGTAGAGCACGAGGCCGATAAAGCCCGAGCGGTTTGGGTCATATTCCACAGTTTCAACAACTGCAGGAACAAGTTTCTTATACATAAAGTCCACATCGCGGAAAAGGCGCTTGTGCCCACCTCCTTTGTGGCGCACGGTAATGCGGCCTGCATTGTTGCGACCAACATAGCGCTTACCTCCCGTTGTAAGGGCCTTGTGCGGCTCAGACACGGTCAACTTCTCACGGAAGTTGATGCCGGTCATGTGGCGGCGCGATTTTGTATATGGCTTGTAAGTCTTCATATAAATTAAATTATCTCGATCTTGTCACCCTTCTTCAAAAAGACATATGCCTTTTTGCCACCCGCTGTCATACCAGTGCGGTTGGTGCCACGGGTCATCACCTGCTTGCGGGGTGTCGCCAACATGCGGACCATGCGAGGCTTTACCTTAAAGAGTTCAAATACTGCGGCAGCAACTTCGTGCTTGTTTGCCGTGCGGGCAACGTTAAACACATAGGCGTCCTGGTCGCTTAGGTACGCACCCTTTTCGGTGATGCGCGGTGACAATAAAATTTTTCCAGAGTGTTTTTGCATATAATTTATTTTGTCTCGACCGCTTTAACTACGCGCTTTTTGCCGAGTGTTACAAACGCCGCTTCTGGGTTCGAGATAATAAGGTATTTGCTCGAAAGGACGTTTACCGGGTTCAAAGTGCGGACTTCTTCAACGTTGATATTGCCGATGTTTGCAAAGCTCTTCATTGTTGGTGCGTGACGGTCAGTAAGTGCAATGAGTGCTGCGTTTGTTGCGCGTTTAAATTTAAAGCCTGCGTTGGTCAAACCAGTAATAACTGCCTTAGCCTGCACTGTCTTTGGCACCTCCATGTTAATAGAGTCGACAAAAATAATTTCGCCGTCTTTAAATTTGCGGGAAAGAGCGACAAGGAGTGCCTTTTGGCGCGCCTGGCGGTTTATTTTTTGAGTATAAATTTTTTCGTTGCGTGGACCGTGAGTAACACCGCCGCCTTTCCAAATTGGGGAGCGTGACGAACCGTGGCGGGCGCGGCCGGTACCCTTTTGCTTCCACGGCTTTTTACCGCCGCCGCGTACTTCGCCGCGGTCTTTGGTGTGTGCAACAGGGGTGCGGTTGTTTGCCTGCATAGCAGTAACGACGCTGTGCAAAAGGTCAGCGTTATATGCCACGCCGAAGATGTTCTCAGGGAGTGTTATCTTCCCCGTCTCTTCGCCCTGCATGTTGTATACGATTGTTTCGAATTTCATAAAAATATATTGTTCTAGCCGCGAACTTCAACGACAGTGCCACGGCGGCCTGGTATTGCACCTGCAATAACAAGTTCGTTTGTCTCAGGGATAACCTGAAGCACCTTCAAGTTACGCACAGTCACGCGGTCCTGGCCCATGCGGCCGGCCATCTTCATACCCTTTGCAACACGACCTCCGGCACGACCGCCCGAGCCGCCGATAGAACCTGGTGAGCGCTCGCTGTGCTTTTGACCGTGCGAACGAGGGCCACCGTGGAAGCCGTGGCGCTTAACAACACCTTGGAAGCCGCGACCTTTTGAGATTGCCGAAACCTGCACCTTTTCGCCAGCGGTAAATACAGACACGTCTATAATTGCGCCAAGTTCAACACCTTCTGGCAATTTGCCGTCGCGCTGTCGGTGTTCGACAAAGTGCTTCAATATTTTGCCTTTTGCATGGCCAATTTGTGCCTTGTTTACATGTTTTTCCTTTCCTTCAAACGCACCGATCTGGACGGCGTTGTAGCCCTCCTTTTCAGTAGTTTTGATCTGGGTCACTGTGGAAGGCGCAGCAGCAACTACTGTTGCGGCATAGGCCAAACCGTCTTCGGTAAAGACAGTAACCATCTTTTGTTTTGTTCCAAGTATGAATTTCACGTTGTCTATTGGTCCCTGCTGGGTTTCCCCGGGACGTGGATCAACTCCTGTTATGTAAGAGTCCCGATGAATATACATGAAAGGGACCAAGCATGCAAGCCCGACCCCTTTCTAGCCCCTTGAGGGTGTTCCTACATCCAAACTGCCAAGATGCTACCCATAGCCACGAGCTGCACAAGATAGTACCCGTTAACCAAGAACCACCAGTCCCACTTCTTTTTGTCGAAAAATACAAGGTTGGCTGTTGCAGGCACTACAAACGCGAGCCATGCCATGAATGCAATTTTTACTCCCGCAAGGACACCCGTGAGACCAAGTACGATTGAACCAAACACTAAAAAGTACGAAAGTAGGTATGCGGTAATAAGTGCCAACACAAACGTAAACGCGTAGTTGCGCATCATTTGGCTTTTCTTTTTTGGGTCAGTCTTAAACTTTTCTACATCAGCCTCTGTCACGCCCTGCATGCGCATGTATGGCTTTCCAAACAGCGGCCCGTACCACACAAAGCCCAGCACCATGCTCATAACACCGCACGCAAGCACCGCTAATTAATTTATTACAACTGTATCCATATATTTTGTTTATGTAGTAAAAGCCCTCCCCTCTATTGTACACAAACAAACCCCCATGCATGGGGGTTTGTTTGTAGAATGCAGAATTTCTTTGCCTGGCTTACAGGTAATGCCCTGAAGTTGTACGTCAAACAAAAAAACCGATTTCTAGACATCGGCCGAAATTACTTTCTCTCGAATGTTTGCAAACGAATGTTCTTCTTTTTTTAGTATATAAATTTTTGCATAACTATTCAATAAAAATTTCTGTGGAAAAGAAAAAACTCTCACCGTATGTGAGAGTTTTTTCTTTTTATTTTATTTTTTCTACTAGACCATCTTTACCTCAATCGTAACTCCAGATGGGAGCGAGAGGTTGGTAAGGGCTTCTATCACCTTACCGGACGGCTCGAGGATGTCGATAATACGCTTGTGAATACGCATTTCAAACTGCTCGCGGGCATCTTTGTAGATGAAGGTTGAGCGGTTGACTGTGTATTTTTTGATTTCAGTCGGGAGCGGAATAGGTCCTGCAATTTTCGCATCGTAGCGAAGTGCGGTGTCCATAATCTGCCGTACCGACGCATCGAGCACCTTGTGTTCGTACGCACGTACTTTAATGCGAAGTTTCTGTACTGCAGCCGGAGCGGCAACTTTTTTTGCGCGCTTTACGGGAGCTTTTTTAATTTCATCGGTAGCCATAATGTTCTTGAGTCTAGTTCTCCCCGCCCTAGGCGGAGTAACCTATACTCGATTAGCTTACTCCTAATAATCTTTTGCCCTGCCTCGCCAACAAGGCGGGTTACGCAACAACCTTTGTTACGACACCTGCACCCACTGTCTTGCCTCCTTCGCGAACAGCGAAACGGGTCTTCTCTTCAAGTGCAACTGGTGCTACAAGCTTTACCTTAAAGGTAACTGTGTCGCCTGGCATAACCATTTCGGTTCCTGCTGCCAAGGTCACTTCGCCAGTCACGTCTGTTGTACGGACGTAGAACTGTGGTTTGTAACCAGAGAAGAACGGTGTGTGACGACCTCCTTCTTCCTTGCTCAAGATGTATACTTCGCCTTCAAATTCTGTGTGTGGAGTAACTGAGCCTGCCTTTGCAAGGACCTGACCACGGTGAATGTCTTCTTTCTTAGTACCGCGGAGGAGGATACCTGCGTTGTCTCCTGCCATACCCGATTCGAGCTGTTTGTTGAACATTTCGATACCAGTGATGGTGGTCTTTGCGGTTGGCTGGAGGCCGACGATTTCGACTTCTTCACCCACCTTTACCTGACCGCGTTCAATGCGGCCGGTAACTACAGTACCGCGACCTTCAATTGAGAAGATGTCTTCAATTGGCATAAGGAATGGCTTGTCCATTTCGCGAACTGGGTCTGGGAAGTAGCTGTCCATGGTGTCAACGAGGTCTTTAACCTTCTGTGACCATTCATTGCTGACGTCAGTGCTTTCAAGTGCTTTCAAACCTGAGCCGCGGATAACCGGAGCGTCTGTGTAGCCCTGCTTGGCAAGAGCTTCTTTAACTTCTTCTTCAACGAGTTCAACAAGGTCCTTGTCGTCAACCATGTCTACTTTGTTAAGGAAGCAGATGATTTTCGGCACACCCACCTGCTTTGCAAGGAGAATGTGTTCGCGTGTCTGGGGCATAACGCCGTCAGTTGCTGCAACCACAAGCACTGCGCCGTCCATTTGAGCGGCACCGGTGATCATGTTCTTGATGTAGTCGGCGTGGCCCGGAGCGTCGATGTGCGCGTAGTGGCGCTTTGGCGACTCATATTCTGAGTGGTGGAGCGCAATAGTAATACCGCGTGCCTTTTCTTCTGGCGCGTTGTCGATACCGTCAACTCCTTCTACGCGTGCGCTGTAGCCTTCTCCTTTCAGCATGTCGAGGGTGTGGAGAATAGACGCAGTGAGCGTTGTTTTCCCGTGGTCGACGTGACCGATTGTGCCGACGTTCATGTGCGGCTTAGCTCGTTCAAATGTTGCCATATAAAATTACAATAAATACTAATAACTACCCTATATAAGCACAGCCAAACACGGCTCTACGTGTTGCCACAAATAGTAGCAAACATGTCAAAAAATGCAAATTAGACTACAGCGTACCGTATGAGGTAATTGTCACAGTGCCCAGCGTACTCCCAGAAGAATCTTTAAGAGTCGCTTTGTAGGTTCCTATAGAAGTATAGCTATGCTGGGTTGACGTCACCGACTGTGCAACTGCCAGACAGGTTCCAGAGCATGCGGCTGGCATTACCAGCGAGCCTGACGAGCTGCCGTCTCCGTAGTCTATCGAATACGTCTGACCGTCTTGAATGCCAGAAGGGTAAAACGAGACAGTAAACGGTGCCGTGCCCGACATGGGCGACGCAAAAAACAAAACCGTAGCCGTATTCGCTACACAGCTGCTACCCGACGTATGGTATCCAATCTGGCAAATAAGAATAACTGGGGTCGCAGGAGAAAGTTGTTCACAATACGACCCGAGCGAACAACCGTTTGCATCAGTCCCAAGGGAAATTGGTTTGTCGTTTTCATAACATACGGGTGTCCGTACTGCAGGACACGAAATAGCTCCGCGCACTTGTATATTTTGCTGTGCATCTTGTGACAGACATTGGTAGCCCATTGAGCAGCCGTTGTTGTCGTGGCCAAGACCCAAAAGAGTGCTCCCAACACCGCAGACCGGCTGTGGATACGCCGGACAGGTTATCCGGGGTGCCGACTGTACTGAAGAGCTAGTGCCCCCACTCTGGCAGCCAATAGCTGCACGAGTGCGTGCCCCTACAAGGCCGTAACCTGTCGAATTTTCGTCACCCGACGACGCCAGCCCCTGCCCCGCTTGGAACTTTTGCACTGCTGCGCGTGTGAGTGAACCAAAATAACCGCTTGCAGAGCCTCCAGCAAGCAACCCTTTACCTATAAGAAAATTTTGGAGCGCTGTCACGTCTGTTCCGCGGCTCCCCAAGCGCAGGGTACTTTGTATCGACATGCATGCGCCGCCTGCCGTGGCAGCAGGTGTTGATACAGAAAGACTAGCAGACGTCGGGGGCACAGGCGTAGCTGCCGTGGGAAGCCCTATAACTAGTCTCGACGGGATAAGCAAATTACCGTCGCCGTCATATAAATACAAATCGTACGTACCACCGGCCAAGTTATAAAACGGCACCGACCAGCGCGCACCTACAACCGGCACAACCTGGCTGTTATACCGCTTACCGACACTGTCTTGCAGCGTAATGCTTACAGAAGGCGTATTCGATGTCCCCGTAACTATCGGGTTTGGAGTCGCAAAGGATGCTGCGCTTGGGTCAATGATAACCCGTGGGCCCGTGCCAGGCGCGCAGTTTGGATACTGGCCTGTCGTACCTGTCGGACACACCGTACTTACCGAATTATTTATGGGGAGCGTAATAACAGTTGATGCGCCTCCGCAGGAATTTTGTGCGGTCACGTTTATTGTGTACGTACCCAATTGTGTTGGCGAGCCGGTAAGTACCCAGTTATGCAATTTAAATGAGGTGCTTTCGAGTTCAATTTTTTGGTCCTCCAGCTTGATACCTGGTGGCAAACCTGTTGCGGTAACGGTTGTGTTATTAAAACCTTCTATGGTGCCTATCAGCGGCAAACTCCATGGAGTGTTAAGTGCAGCTCCGGTTAACGTAAATGGGTATAGCACTGGAACAGGACATGTAGAGGTTGCACTGGCAGTAGTTGCAGCGTAGGCAGTCGGCACCACAGAGAAAAATACTACGCTTAGAGAAACGGCAAGGAGTTTATATAGAGACATAAGGTAATTTTACCACCCTTCCCGCCTCAAAAAAGAGCCTATGTGTACAAAACAAAAACCCCTTGCTTTTGCAAGAGGTTTTTGTGGAAGTACTATTTTTATTTTCGTCCGGCAACAATTGTTGCAGCGACGTTTGGTGGAACAACTTCGTAGTGGTCGAACTCCATCGTAAAGCTTCCGCGACCTTCGGTCATCGAACGAATTTGTGTCGTGTAGCCAAACATTTCCGAAAGCGGCACCTTTGCTTTAATAGCACGTGCCAAACCGCGTTCTTCCATGCCTTCAATTGCGCCACGCTTGCCGGAAAGTGAGCCGGTGATGTCACCCATGAACTTTTCTGGCACCACCACTTCCACTTTCATAATAGGTTCAAGCAACACAGGGCGCGCAGACTTTGTCGCTTCCTGGAAGCCCATCGATGCGGCAATTTTAAAGGCAATTTCAGAGGAGTCGACGTCGTGGTAGGAACCGTCGTACAGCTCGACTGAAATGTCCACCATGCGGAAGCCGGCAACCACACCGCGTTCCATAGCTTCGCGGACGCCCTTTTCAACCGGGCTGATAAATTCCTGGGGAATAACACCTCCTTTGATGTTGTTGATGAATTCGAAGTGGTCTTCGCGTGTAACGTTCTTTGCGAGTTTTTTGTCTGGGTTGACCGGCTCAAGTGGCTTAATGCGCAAACGTACGTGGCCGTACTGACCCTTACCTCCTGTTTGTTTAATATATTTACCCTCGGCTTCTGCTTCCTGCATGATAGTTTCGCGGTAGGCAACCTGTGGTGTACCAACGTTTGCCTCAACACCGAACTCGCGCTTCATACGATCAACCAAAATTTCCAAGTGCAATTCACCCATGCCTGAAATAAGTGTTTCCATCGTCTCAGTATCGGTCGACACTTTAAACGTTGGGTCTTCGTCGGCAAGCTTCTTCATCGCCATACCCATTTTTTCCTGGTCGGCTTTTGTCTTAGGTTCGATGCGGAGCGAGATAACCGGTTCCGGGAATTTAATCTGCTCGAGCTGGATAGGATTTGCTTCGTCGCAGAGCGTGTGTGATGTTTTTGTGTCTTTCAAACCTACAGCTGCAGCAATTTCGCCGGCGTAGACCTTTTTAACTTCTTCGCGTTCGTTTGCCTGCAAACGGACAATACGGCCGAGGCGTTCCTTCTGCCCTGTTGTTGAGTTGTAAATATATGAACCAGCTTCAACGGTACCCGAATACACGCGGAAGAATGTCAGTTGCCCGACGAACGGGTCAGCCTGGAGTTTAAATGCAAGTGCGCAGAATGGGTCGCTGTCTGTGGCATGACGTGTTGTTGGCTCCCCTGTGCGTGGGTCCACACCAACAATCGGCGGCATGTCGACAGGCGACGGCAAGTAGTCGACAACGGCGTCGAGCACCAACTGCACACCTTTGTTCTTCAACGCCGAACCTACATAGACCGGGAAGATTTTGTTTGCGATAACTGCCTTACGGAGGGTTGCTTTGAGCGCCTCGAGCGTTGGTTCTTTGCCGTCCAAGTAGTCGGTCATCATCTGCTCATCGTTCTCGACGATCTTTTCAATGAGTTCTGCGCGGAACTTCTTTGCCTCGTCCATCATATTTTCAGGCACTGGCATTTCGACAACATTGTCACCCATCGCGCCTTCGTTTTTGTATGCCTTCAATGTGAGAAGGTCGATAATACCTTCAAACACATCTTCTGCACCAATAGGAATCTGCATACGAACTGCATTTTTGGTGAGACGGTCGAGAATAGACGCGTATGACTTTTCAAACGATGCACCTGTGCGGTCGAGTTTGTTGATAAAACATACACGGGGCACATTGGCCTCGTCGGCATAGCGCCAGTTAGTTTCTGACTGTGGTTCTACGCCTGCAACGCCGTCGAAGACGCAGACTGCGCCGTCGAGCACGCGCATTGAGCGCTTCACTTCCACCGTAAAGTCGATGTGTCCTGGGGTGTCGATAATGTTAAAGCGATATTTCTTAGATATATCTTTTTTGTCCGCTTCATCGGTGCGGCTCCAGAAACACGTAATAGCGGCGGCCGTAATGGTGATGCCGCGTTCCTTTTCTTGCTCCATCCAGTCGGTAGTTGTACCGCCGTCGTGCACTTCGCCGATTTTGTGCTGGCTTCCGGTGTAATACAAAATACGCTCCGACGTGGTTGTTTTGCCGGCGTCGATGTGCGCAATGATCCCGAAGTTACGGATTTTCTCTAGTGGATAGTCTCTTGTTGGCATAAATACAAGTAATTGGAGTAAAAAATAAGCGCCCTAGGCGTTGCCAATACAATACCTTACCTAGCAAAAAATGCAAAAAGAAAAACCCGCCAGTTACCTGGCGGGCTTGGCGCTTTCCCTTTTCCTTTTCAGCTCTGTAAACAAGCGGTCGTGTTCGTCCCTGCATTGACGGCAGTTCGACGGCTCTGGAGAACCGTGAGTACAGTCAACTTGGGAATATGTTCTGTGTAGAAATCCTCCACTCACCGCAGGAGCGAATGATTTGTCGTTTTTCTGTCCATACGACATGGGAAACACCCCCTAAAAAAACAAAAGAACGGCAATGTGCCGCTCTTTGTAACATATTTTTTAAGAAAAAGTTCCAACTACCAGGCGAAGTGAGCAAATGCTTTGTTGGACTCTGCCATCTTGTGGGTGTCCTCGCGCTTTTTGATTGCAGGGCCTTCGTTGTTTGACGCTGCGATAATTTCTTCTGCAAGGCGGTTTGCCATAGGCATACCTTTGCGGGCACGTGCAGCAGTAAGCAACCAGCGGAATGCCAAAGCCTGTTTGCGTTCTGGGCGGACTTCGCGCGGCACCTGGTAGTTGGCACCTCCAACGCGGCGTGAGCGAATTTCCATTGCAGGGCCGATGTTACGGATAGCAGTTTCAAATACTTCTAAACCGCTTTCTGCTTTTGTTTTTTCCTGAACGATATCAAAGGCATCGTACACAACCTTGCGGGCAGTGCTCTTTTTGCCGTCCCACATAACGGAATTGATAAACTTCTCAACTTTAGTTGAGTTAAATTTAATGTCTGGGGAGACTACGTGTGGGTTTTTAATTGGGCGACGCATATAAATTTCTTAATTCTTTATTTGCCAGTTGGCTTTTTAACTCCGTAACGTGAGCGTGACACATTACGCTTTTCAACGGCACCTGCGTCGAGACGTCCGCGGACAACCTGGTAGCGCACGTTGATGTCCTTCACGCGGCCTGCACGCACAACTACCACTGAGTGTTCCTGCAAGTTGTGTCCTTCGCCCGGGATGTATGCAGTAATTTCCAAACCGTTAGTCAAACGAACGCGGGCAATTTTACGGATAGCGGAGTTCGGCTTGCGTGGGGTCATGGTTGTCACCTTGGTGCACACACCGCGCTTAAAAGGTGACGGGTAAAAGACCGGGCGGTTTTTAAGTACGTTAAAGCCCCGCATCAATGCAGGCGACTTAGACTTCGACTTTATGATTTTGCGTCCTTTGCGGACAAGTTGTGATATACGTGCCATTTCGAATGAAAAACCGCCCGGACGGCGTTGCAGACAATCTACTATATATACGTCAGAACTGCAAACTTATAACGTCACCCCTGTTATAAGCTGGAATGCCGCTACCCACAAAGTCGAAAAATAAGGTGAAAGCCAGTAGAAGATAATCAATATAAGGAGTGTGCCGGACAAGACACCAAACTGTTCAAAATTTGCACGGAACGACTCGTACGCACGGCCCACCGCATTGTTGCTACCAAGCAGTCCCGAAAGCACTTTCGAACCGTCGAGTGGCGGGATTGGTATAAGGTTAAATAACGCCAAGCGCAGGTTAACGACAACAATAACCGCAAAGGCCGTTAACATCGGCAGCGACATCGCTACCCCTCCAAACCGTATAAGGAGGCCGAAAATAAGCGCCAATAAAATATTGGTGCCCGGCCCCGCAAACGCAACAAGTAATTCGGCATACTTCCCCTTCAAGTTGTATGGGTTGTATGGCACCGGTTTTGCATAGCCAATTAAAAATGGCGACCCGGTAAACACAAGTATCGCTGGCAGTAAAATCGAGCCCACCATGTCTATATGCGAAAGTGGGTTTAACGTGAGGCGGCCTTGCAAGCGCGCCGTTGGGTCGCCAAGCCAGTTGGCCATGTAGCCGTGGGCCACTTCATGCACAATAACAGAAATAATCAGGACAATGAGGCTAAAGATAAGGTCCGGTTGCATAATGTAAAAATAATGATATCATAACTCGGACATAAAAATTGTATGGCAAAAATCTGTCCTATTACGAATAAAGGCTCAAAAGTTGCTGGCGGCTACAGCAACCGTATTCGTGCAGCCAAATTTAACCCCACAGGCAAGGTGCGTAAGCAGCCAAACCTCCAGAAAAAGCGTATTTTTGTGCCGGAGTTGAACAAGACAGTCACCCTTACTATCTCAACCCAGGCAATTAAGACAATCGCAAAAAACGGCGCATACGCCACTCTCAAAAAAGCAGGACTGATCTAGTCTCTACAGAATACGCAACATAAAAACGACCCACTCGGGTCGTTTTTTGTTACTTCCCCAAAAATTCAGCCCTATTATGTGTATACTTTAGATATTATGGAATACACAGAAAAAAAGTTTAATTTACCGGAAGAAATGGAGGGCCTTTCGAAAGAAGGCATAACTCAACACCTTGGCCTCTACGGCGGCTATGTTAAAAACTTCAATGCAATTTCCAAACTGCTGCCCGAATATGCCGGTGACATGGAGAAGCACGGCCTTGCATTGGTCGAACTGATACGCCGCCGCTCGTTCGAATTCGGCGGCATGCGTTTACACGAATTATATTTCTCGCAGTGGGAAGGAGGAGCACAAGCACTCGACCCAAATTCTGCACTAGGCGTCGCACTCGCAAAAGACTACAAAGATGCGGCGCACGTTGTCCCCTACCTTACGGCTATAGCTATGATGCGCGGCCCAGGTTGGGCACTCCTGTATTGGGACCCGGAAGCTAAACAATTTTTAGCCGGCTTTTCGGGCGAGCAGCACCAAGGACATTTCGCAACGCTACCTGTCGTGCTCGCGCTCGATGTATGGGAACACGCATTCCTTCTCGACTACGGCGCTACGGGTAAGCAAAAATATATTGACGCTTTTTTCAAAAATCTTAACTGGAAGGTACTTGAGCAACGCTTTGCCGATATGACCACAGCGCAAAAATAACGAGCGGGACATACATACAACACGCAACCCAGCCGGGCATTGCGACAATAGTTGTCGCGGCGTAGGGAATATGCTCGACGGTTTGCGCAATAAACACTATCCACCGCAAGAGTA
>JBAXLB010000012.1:0-6289 GCA_037135035.1 Candidatus Adlerbacteria bacterium
ATAAGCAAAAAGCTAATGCCCTGGAGTACGGCTACGGGCAGCGTGAGCAGTCGCGTGTACTGGCTAAAGCGCTGACGACCTGCTTCGCCTTCCTCCTGATAGAGCTGTTTGAGCGCTGGCACCATCATGGTCAACAACTGCAAAATAATCGATGCAGTAATGTAGGGACCGACGCCGAGTAGCACGAGCGAAAGGTTAGAAAGCCCACCACCTGAAAACAGGTTCAGGAGCCCAAAGAATTGATTGTTATTAAAAAATTGCTGGAGCTGTGCCGCGTTGATGCCAGGAATTGGAACAGACGCAAGCAACCGAAAAACTGCAAGTGCGCCAAGCACAAACAGTAAACGGTTCCTCAACATCTTGTCGCGGAGGAGGAGTGTGAGTTTTTCAGCAAATCCGCTCATATAGATTTTGGTTTATTTAATTGCTACTGAACCTCCGGCTTTTTCTATCTTTTCTTTTGCGGATGCAGAGACTACGCACCCAGAGAGTATAAATTTCTTTGTAAGCTCACCGTCACCCAAGATCTTAACAACAGGAGCCTTCGATGCATTTTTGCGTGTGCGCACGAGACCGCGTTCAACAAGTACTGCTGGTGTAATTGTGTCGCCTGCAGCAAATGCCATTTCGAGTGACGCAACGTTCACCACCAGAGGCTTTGCTTGGATAGACATGAGGCCACCAATACCCCTGCCCCGCATCTTTGGAAGTTTCTTGAGGATCTCGCGGATGTCTGGGCGTTTCTTGTGGCCGGAACGAGCGTTCTGACCTTTAGTACCACGGCCAGATGTCTTGCCGCGCCCGCCTCCACGGCCGACTCTCTTTGGTGCTTTTTGCGCGGTTGCGCGTTTGAGTTCGTTTAATTGCATAAAATTATTTCACTTTGAGCTGCTTTAGGGCTTCGATTGCGGCGCGGGCATTGTTCAAACCGTTTTTTGAACCAGAGTGAATTTTTGCAACGGTGTTGGTGATGCCGGCAAGTTCAAGCACAGGGCGAACTGACGAACCTGCAACCAAACCGCGACCATGTGCGGGCATAAATGACACGCGCGCCGCGCAGTATTTTGCCGACACTTCGTGTGCGATAGAGCTGTCGTTTGTAAGTGCAACCGTTATCATGTGCTTTTTTGCATCACGAACTGCTTTGTCTATTGCAAGCGTTGTGTCCCCTGCTTTGCCCAAGCCCACACCAACTTTGCCTTTTTTGTTACCAATGATAAGTGCGACGCTAAACGAGAAGCGGCGACCTCCGGCAACAACACGGGCAACACGGCGGATGTTGATCATCTTCTGGTCGTATTCGCTCTTTGCGCGTGGCGGGCGTGAGGAAGGGCGGCGGCCACCTTTGTCACCTCCTCTCCCTGCACCACGAGGCGCGCGGTTGTTGCGGCGGTCACCCACAGGGGCTGTAGCAGCCACCACAGGAGCAGCAGCCTCGCCCGTGACCGGGCTATGGCCGAGGGTAACATCCGCAGTTTCTACTGCTGCCACTGTCGGCTCTGCAACTACAATTTCGTTTTCGTTATCAGTCATATATTAAAATTCAAGACCACCTTTGCGTGCTGCTGCTGCCAAGGTGGCAACGCGGCCAGTATAGCGGAAACCACCGCGGTCGAACACTACTGCGGTAATGCCAGCTGCTTTTGCTTTTTCTGCAAGCTGGACTCCCAACTTTTCTGCAGCGTCCATCTTTTTTGCGTTCTTTGCAATGTCCTTAGTAGTACCTGCAACCAACGTTACGCCCTTACCGTCGTCGATAATCTGCGCGTGCAAGTAGCGGTTAGACTTGTAGACGGCCAAACGTGGACGTGTAGCAGTACCGATAACGCTCTTGCGGATGCGGTTGTGGCGACGTGTACGAGTAAGTTGTTTGTTAAGAGTGTTAGACATATAGGTTTATGCGGCCTTTTTACCCTGCTTGCGGCGGATAACTTCCCCATCGTAGCGGATACCTTTACCTTTGTACGGTTCTGGCTTTTTAAGTGCGCGGACATTCGCAGCAAACTGGCCCACCATTTCTTTGTCGTGACCTTCAATAGTAAGTGCCGACTTTTCTGACTTTACCGCCAAACCTGCAGGTATTTCCATAACAACCGGGTGCGAAAAGCCAAGTGAAAGGTTCAACTTGTTGCCCTGTACATCCCACTTGTAGCCGACACCTTCAACAAGGAGTTTTTTTGTATAGCCTTCTGTCACACCGGCGAGCATGTTGCGGACATGTGATGCGTATGTGCCGACAAGCGCACGACCTTCAAGTGAAGCGCCGCGTACTGCAACCTGTACACCCTCTGCGCCCACTTCGACAGAAACAAGGCGGTGAGTAGCTTTTTCAAGCGTACCCTTTGGGCCTTTGACACGGATCATGCCTTCCGAAACTGTAATTTCGGCCTTAGACGGTATAGCAATGGGGCGTTTAGCAAGTCGTGACATAATATTTTACCAAATTTCGAACAGCGCTTCCCCACCGACGTGTTTAATCTTTGCCTGCTTGCCACTCATAACGCCAGCTGGGGTTGAAAGGACAAGGAGACCGTAGCCGCGTTTAACTGGCTTTACATCGTGGACGCTAAAGTACACGCGGCGTGATGGTTTTGAAATGCGCTTAACACCCTGTACAACCGATGCGCCGTTTTTGTACGCAAGCGAAAGTGTGAGCTTGCCTTCCTTCTTCGACTTTTTGTCGACCGCAGCAATGTAGCCTTCCTGCTGCAGTACTTCTGCAATAGCAAGCTTCATCTGCGAAAACGGCAAAGACATGCTTTCCTTTTTAGCACGTGACGCATTTTGAATGCGGATTATCAAATCTGAGATTGGGTCAGTTACCATAAATTACCAAGATGACTTGCGGACGCCAGGGATAAGGCCTTCGTTTGCAGCTTCGCGGAAGCACGCACGGCACATACCGAAGTCGCGCATAAACGAACGCTTGCGGCCACAACGGAAGCAACGACGAACGACCCTCGAAGCAAACTTCGGAGCCTTGTTTGAGCGTGCGACTGTTGATTTTTTAGCCATTATTCGTGGTTACTCCCCATATACCTTTGGGAGTTATGATTCTACCGGTTTACCTCGCCTTGCGACTAAGCGGCACCTAGTAGAAAAAAGGAGCCCTGTTGGGCTAGGCATCAATATACTCGGAACCCCAGAAGAAGTCAAACCTTCCCCTTCCCTAGACTAAAATTGTTCAGATTTTGTAGGAATGGTATAACGTTTGCAGACAGTTTTTCACGGAGAGTTGTATGCCCTGTTGCGGTATTGTTATGCCTCGAAAAGAGGTTGATATATTTGACGAAACGGAGTCGGACCAAGGGTGCTTGCGCGAATATGGCCACACCGGGGAACACCTGACACTAGGGAGAAAAAGATTCATATGGTGGAACTTTGAAGAAGCTTATTGCGAGGATTCACCTAGGAAATGCTCGTGCTGGGCCAGCGATGGCGGCCTGATAGAGTGTTTCAACTATGGGGACGCAACCCCCGCAGAAGCGGCCAAATATCTCTGCCGTCTCTATTTCGTCAATTCCCTCTTTGTTCTTCAAGAACCTACACGTGACGAACATCCAAACCAACAGGAATTGAATTTGGAATAGTCCGGAGCGGCGCATACAAAGCGCCGTTTTTCTTTTACCTAAACAAAAACTCCCCGCGTGGGGAGTTTTTGAGGAGATCTAGTTTCTAAACTAGCTTGTTTTCTTAAATGGCTAAAACAACTTTCAGTTGTTCGCCCGAAAAAATCTAATTAGATTTTTTAAAGGGGAAGCCGAGGTGTGCCAAATATGCACGCGCCTCTTTTTTGTCTTTTGCTGTTGTGACAACAGTCACCGCCATGCCAAAGACATCTTTCAATTCTTCGTCGGCAGTTTCTGGGAACACCGAGTGTTCTTTAATACCAAGTGTGTAGTTACCCATCTCGTCGACTGACGTGGTTGGGATACCTTTAAAGTCTTTAGTACGAGGAAGCGCGATGTGGATCATGCGGTTCAAAAAATCCTGCATGCGCTTACCGCGGAGGGTTACTTGGTAACCAATTTTGTCACCAATGCGGGTTTTGTAGGTAGCGATAGACTTCTTTGCACCACGAGTTGCAGGCTTCTGCCCGGTGACACGGCCAAGACGGTCTTCGATAAGTTTAACTTTGTTTTTGTCTTTAGTAGAACCAACACCAACAGAAATAACCACCTTCTGGATCTTTGGTACTTGCATGACGTTTGTCCACCCAAAGTCGCCCTTGAGGTCTTTAAACGTTGTCTTCTGTTGTTCTTGAATTAAGTTAGGCATGGTGGTTTATTTTTTTGCTGCGCGAGTTTTCTTTACAGGTGCAGCTTTTTCCTTAGTAGCTGTCTTTTTTGGTGCGGCAGTATTTACAACTTTGCTTGCGTGAATTGGGTGATGCTTGTCGATGATTTGACCTTTCTGACCTTCGCGGCGGGCCTTTTGGTGCTTCTTGCGCATGCCTACACCTTCAACAAGGACCAGGTTTGTCTTTGGGAACACGCCGACCACTTTGCCGGTCTTACCTTTTTCGTTTCCCGACAACACGCGGACATTGTCGCCTTTTTTAATGTGGAGAGTATTCATATAAGTTATACGACTTCAGGCGCGCGGGAAATAATTGTCTGGTAGCCAAGCTCCTGGAGCTCGCGCGGTATAGGGCCGAAGATGCGTCCTGCCTTTGGCTCCTTTTTGTCCTTGCCGGACGTTTCCAAAATGACTACTGCATTTTCGTCAAAGCGTAGGTACGAACCATCTTTGCGACGAAACGGCTTGCGCTGGCGTACCACGACGGCCTTCAAAATATCTTTCTTTTTTACTGCTTTGCGGGGCTCTGCAGTTTGCACTGAAAGGACGACAATTTCGCCAATTTCTGCATAGCGCTTTTTTGAAGATCCGGGAATCTTGAAAATGCGGCCGATTTTGGCGCCGGAATTGTCTGCAACAACAACGAGTGAGCGGTCTTGGATCATAAATTAATTCTCAAATACGATTTCGAACGATTTGGTTTTGGAAAGTGGACGGCACGAACGGATAGTAACCTGGTCGCCTTCCTTTGCGCGGTTGCCTGGGTTGTGTACATGGTACTTCTTGTTCTGCTTCATGTACTTTTTGTACTTTGGGTGCTTTACATAACGCTGCACAGAAACCACTGCAGTGTCCTGCATTTTGTCCGAGGTCACGACGCCGCGGAGGAGTTTTCTATTTGTTGTAAGTGTTGTTTCCATGGTGGTTATGCGTTTCTGCGGGCGTTCAGCTCTGTCAAGCCGCGAGCAATGGTTTTGCGCAAGGTACGGCCCAGCTTTACATTACGATTTTTACTCCCTGCGACCGAAAAACGCAAGGTGCGCAGTTCTTCCTGCTTGTCTGCAACAAGACGGTTCAAATCTTCGACAGAGTGGTTTGTGAGTGATGTTTTCTTTGACATAAAATTAGTGTGCGACACGCGATACTACTTTTGCCTTAAGCGGAAGCTTTTTTGATGCACTGACAAGTGCTGCGGTTGCAAGCTTTGCGTCAACACCGTCCACTTCAAACAAAATGCGTCCCGGCCAAATTTGGACTTCGTATCCAACTGGGTCGCCCTTACCTTTACCGAGCTTCACTTCCGGTGGTTTTTGCGTAAATGGCTTGTCAGGGAAAATGCGCACCCACGACTTCCCTGTTTTGCCGAGTGAGCGTGCGATAACCTTGCGAGCGCTTTCAATTTGGTTTGAACGTACACGAGCAGATGTTGTCGCCTTCAAACCATGGCTACCAAACGCGATAGTAACACCACGTGACGCAACCATGTCGCGCTTGGTGTTGCGGCGCATCGTGTGCGACTTTCTAAATTTTACTTTCTTTGGGAATAACATAAAAATTTCAGAGGATGTGTTTTATTTGTCTTTTGCGTTGGACGCAAAGACTTCGCCACGGTAGATCCAAACTTTAACACCAATCACGCCAAGCGGTAGGTTTGCACGTTCCTTTGCGTAGTCGATGTCCGAACGGAAGGTTTGCAGTGGGATGCGGCCCTTCTTCAACTCTTCCTTGCGGGACATAGAACCGCCGCCGAGCATGCCGCCGAGCGCGATACGCACACCTTTAACGTCGCGGTTTGCCATTACTTTTTCAATTGTCTGCTTCAACACACGGCGGAACGGGAGGCGTTTTTCAAGACCTTCGGCTACCAAGTACGCAACAATAGCTGCGTTAGACTCTGGCGAGCGGATTTCTTCAATGTCGAGTTTGATTTCTGGTGCGACAAGCTTCTTTGCTTTAAGGAAAGCGACAATTTTGTTCTTCAATTTTACAG
>JBAXLB010000013.1:0-1905 GCA_037135035.1 Candidatus Adlerbacteria bacterium
GTGTTTATAAGATATGAAATTTCGCTCGGATTAAATGGAAACGGTAGCCAGTTAGTGTCGTCAAACGAATGTTCGCCTTGGAACAACCCACAGTCTATTAAAATTTTTGAACTCCCCCCGTCTAACAAAAAGTTTGAACCGGTAACAGTCCCCGCGCCGCCGTAAAAATATATGGTTGATTTATTCTCCATTGAAAGTTTTTTACAGAAAATCCCGCGCCGGACGCGGGGTGCTCTGTGGGACCAGGGAAGCAAGTGTCTACTTTTGTGTAAAGTGGGTGTTCTACGAGCCACACCACGGTGCTGCCCGACAGCGAACTCCCGGTAGATCACTTAAGGACATTTGCTTCCAGGGTCCTGCGCCAATTATATCACAAACGCTAAAGGGCAAATACTTTCGAAAAAGTCCTCGGATCTCCTGCTCCCAGCAGGCCAGACTTTTCCTTAAGTATTTGCCCTTACGCTCTCTACTCGTCAATACCAAAACGCTTGTATTTGAAAATTGTTTTTTTACCAAACCAATGCTGTATTTCATGTTTGGCTTCGTCTGGAGTTTCCGACGCATGGATAAGGTTAAGCACCGGGCGGCGCTCCATGTTTGCCAACAGCGGAGAGTCTGTAGAATAGTCGCCACGGATAGTACCCATCTCGGCCAAGTACGGCAGCGTAGGGCCTACAATTTTGCGCACCATGTCTATAGCGTGCACGCCTTGTACAACCATTTTTGCCATAGGTGCGCTTATCATAAAGTCGATAAGCCAGCCGCGCACCGTCTTACCAATTTTGAGCAAGTCGTCGGTACCGAAGTCTTTTTTTACATCGTAGCCGTACTTTTGGTAGGTGGCAGACGTTTTTTCGCCGAGGCGGCGTATCCACTTTTCGTCTTTAGGATAGTGTTTATCCATCTCGGCCTTGGTTGCCTGGAACATTTCAAGGGCCACAACCTTGATGTCGCGCTGTTCAAAGCGTTTGATTATTTCCCCTATCAGCCCTTTGCGGACACCGTCGGGCTTAATAAGTACAAACGTTTTTTCCTCCTTCGGATTTATCATGCGCATATTCTACAACAGTATATAAATTTTCGCAATATACCCTTTACCTACAATTCCTTCTACTAAAATGGGGTCAAAATTTCTACTCCTGCTTCAGTGACCATCACAGTTTGTTCAAAATGCGCTGCGCGCGAACCGTCATGTGTTGCATACGTCCACTCGTCGTCTTCAAGAACTATGCCACCCTTCCCAAGGGTGAGATGCGGCTCAAGTGCAAGCACACTGCCCAGAGGCAACACGTCGCCAGTGCCTTTTTTACCTACGTTCGCAATGTATGGTTTTTCGTGGACACTTTTCCCCACGCCGTGCCCGCCCAAGTCTTCGACAATTGCGACGTTATATTTTTTTGCAACAACTTCTACGGCGGCACCTGCGTCGCCCGTGCGTGCACCTGCTTTCAATGTGGCTACTGCGGCGTCGAGTGCTTCGCGTGCAGCAGCAAGCAAGCGCTGTGCATCTGCATCGCCCTCGCCCACAATGCAGGCAAGCGCTGCGTCGGTAACATAGCCGTTATATGAAACACCTAAGTCGAGTGAAACAATGTCGCCGTCGGCAATAACACGATGCTCGCTTGGTATACCGTGTGCAACTTCGTCATTTATCGTGACACATAGTGCAGCTGGGTATGGAAACGATGCGCCAGAGGGTTTGTAATTTAAAAATGCCGGCACTCCCCCCTGCTCGCGGATTCCCTTTTCTGCGGCCAAGTCGAGCTCGGCAGTTGTCACTCCAACTTGTACAAGCGGAATAAGCTCTTTCAGCACGTCTGAAAGTATTTTGCCCGACATGCGCAAACCTTCTATTTCTTCCTGTGTTTTTGCAACCATGAATTACAATCCTAACTTTTGCACAAT